>NZ_BAABHC010000003.1:0-182868 GCF_039541895.1 Pontibacter saemangeumensis | reverse complement strand
CGAGGCGTCTTTTTTTACCCCGCCGAGCCGTTCGCTCCGGGGCGGGGTGCAAAGGTCGCCGGTTCCTGCCGAACCGCCAAACGTTTTGCAATCTTTTTTTCTTTCTCTTTCACTCCCCTGCGGGCCCTGCCGGCCCTTGCTGCTGGAAGCGGATGCAAAGGTAAGGAAACCTTTTCGATCCGCAATGAAAAAAGAAGATTTTTTTCTGCCTTTCTTCCCCCCCGCCGGCCTGCTGCCGGAGCGGGTGGCAAAGGTACGAAGCCTTTTGCCTTTTCCAAACGCCTATGTGAAGTTTTTTTCTCCCCTTCCCGCAAGCGCAACCTGTGTTAGCGGCTCCTTCCGAACCGGGTTGCAAAGGTAAGAAACCTTTTCCTTTTTGCAAGCGGCAGGGGGATTTTTTTTCTGCCTCCCTTTCTCTCAGTCTCTCCCTCTCCCCCGTCCCTGCCGAACCGGGATGCAAAGGTAGCTAAACCGCCCGCCTTTCCAAACCTGGCACAGAAGAAATCCCATGGAATCAGGAACCGCCTGCGCAACCGCCTGAAAATCTATTGGATAATTTTCAAGCCCTCTTGGCAAGGCGCGCCTGAAGAGAACAACAGCCCCCGCCACCGGAGTTCCAGACGGGATAGAAATTCCTGCAGAAGCCGCCTGCTATAGCTATACTGGTAAAGCGTATTTATATATTAAGCGCTATGCTGATGAGATAGCGTGCTGCTCTTTATATATGATCAGGGACGCCTTTAAAACAAAAGAGGCGGGAAGATTTCCTCCCCGCCTCCTGTCTACTTAAGCCGCTATGATCATACAACTTTTGGCTTCTTATATAATGGTACCGTGCTGCAAGGCTCTCCGTACATCAGGCTGCTGGTAACGGGTAGCAGTTTTCGCATGATCTCCACATAGGCATACGTGGGCACGGGTATACTGCCGCATCCTTTGATCACCACCTTTGCATCCCTGTATTCTTCCGGGTCAATTTTGGCGATGGCCTCCTGCATCAGGGCCTGCTCCAGCGCTTCCAGATCTCCGAACACATAGTAGTTCGCGTGGTTCTGCAGCTTTGTCGCCAGCAGCATATAGGCCCAGGTCGGCACGATGGCATCGGCGCTGCACAGGATGGCCACGTTCTTTCCATCAAATACCGACCAGTCGTTTTCCTTCACGAAAGCCCGGAAATCTTTCTCCTTTAGAATCAGGCCGCGGAAGAGGTTGTCTTTTATGTCGTATACCACGCGTTCGCCCGGGTGCAGCAGCAGCTCCAGGTTTACAGTTACAAGCGCACTTTGTGCGACTTTATTTATCAACTCTGCCATAGTTTTCAATTATCTTTTTGTGCCTTTGCCGGCACCTGTTATATAAACATCCTTTAGATAGAAGGGTTCATAATACGCCACATCTTCGAAGGCCTTTTGCTCATATTTAGCCAGGGCCAGCTGCCCGATCGTTTTGGCTGACGGGAGCACCTCCTCAATAAACAGGGCATTCTCCTTCTCTGCCACTAACTCCTTAAACTTCTGCGCGCCGCTCCCAAAAAAGAGAACCGGCTGCCCTGCCATCTTATTTTCGAAGGTATGCTCGTCCAGCACAACCGGCTCTATGGGGCTTACCTCCCGCAACTGGCTGTCGAGAAGGCAGGTATACACCTCCATGCGGCGGGCATCCAGCATCGGGCAAAACAGGTAGCGCTCCGGCTTTGGCGTGGCTGCCACCACCTGTGCGGCCAGGCCATATAGCGTTGACACCTCCAGCAGCGGGATATCTAGGGAGTAGCACAAGCCCTTTGCCGTGGAGGTGCCGATGCGGAGGCCGGTATAGGAACCCGGCCCGCCTGACACGGCCACGGCACTCAGTTCCTGCAAGGTCACCCCGCAGTTTTCCACCAGCTGCGAGATCATCACGGTGATGTGGGATGAATGCGATTTCTCTATCTGCAACTCAGACGCGCCCAACAACTGCCGATCCTGAAACAGGGCGATGGAACAAACGGTGGTAGAGGTCTCGAGGGCAAGTATCAGGGACATGGCTTATATATAGATGCGCTGCAAAATTAGTGGAACTGGGGCAAGGAACCAAAAAGCCCTCCCTTCCTTCTATGTAATCATATAGGCTACTCATATATAAACGCAGGAGAGGGTGGCACATCCGCACCACCCTCTCCTGCTCCTGCCTGATATTTTAATTCCCTTTCAGGTACGCGTTGTATTTTTGCTGATCGTTCAGTATCTGCTTCGCCATCAGGATATTGGGGTCGTCATCAAACGTAGCCTCTATATAACCTTCCTGCAAGAAATAGCGCGACGCGATTTCCGCCTCCAGCACCTCCCGTATCTCCGACTTGAAGCGTGTCAGGTCATTGGCCTTGTTATGCGACACCTTCTTCCTGATGGCATCCAGCTCTGCCTTGATGTCGTCATAATGCTTGCCTTCTTTCGCCTGCTTGGCCACATCCTCCAGCTCGCTTTCAACGCCCGTACGGTAGGACACATCCTTGTCCTTCAGGAACGAGACAAATTGCTGGTACTCATCATCTGTCAGCTCAAACTTGGAAGCATCGGCAATCTTGGCATGCTCGGCTCTGTACTTGTTGGCGAACTCGAAGAAATGCCCTTTGGAAGCGATGGCCTGCGTAATGTCGGCATACTCCACCTGCTCTACCTCTACATCCGGGCTAACGCCGCCGCCGTCATATACCACCCGCCCGTTGGCTGTCTTGAAGGCGACGCGCAATGAGTCGGCGATCTTGCCCACGCTGCCGTCCTCGTTTCGGTGGGTGTAGTCGATGGCCTGGATGCAGCGGCCGCTCGGTATATAATATTTTGCTGTGGTTACTTTTAGTTGGGAATTATAGGAGAGCGGGCGCGTAGCCTGCACCAGCCCTTTGCCGAAGGTGCGCTCACCCACCAGCACCGCGCGGTCATAATCCTGCATCACGCCTGCCACAATCTCGGAGGCCGAGGCACTGCGCGAGCTGGTCAGGATCACGAGCGGCATATTCACGTCCAGCGGCTCGTCCAGCGACTTATAGGTTTTGTTCCATTCCGTCACTTTGCCTTTGGTGCTTACGATGTCTTTGCCTTTGTCCACAAACACGTTCGAGATGTTCACCGCCTCGTGCAGTAGCCCGCCAGGGTTGTCGCGCAGGTCGAAGATGATTTTCTCGGCGCCCATCTCCTTCAGCTTCTGCACCGCCATCCTTACTTCCTTGGAGGCATCCACGGTGAAGCCGGACAGCTGGAAGTAGCCGATTTTATCGTCCATCATGCCGTAGTACGGCACGTTCTCCACCATGATGTTAGAGCGGGAGAGTTCCACGGTCCGGGGCTTAGCCTGGCCGTAGCTGCGGATCTCCAGTTTGATGGGGGTGTTTGCCTGCCCCTTCAGCAGCTTGCTCACATCCGCGGTAGACTTACCGGACACTGCCACACCATCCACTTTCAGAATCTCGTCGCCAATCACCAGGCCTGCTTTCTGGGCGGGCGAGCCTTCGTACGGCATCTGCACCACCACTTTGCCGTCGCGGCTACCGATTACGGCCCCAATGCCGCCATACTGCCCCGTGGTCATGGTCCGGAAATCCTCTATATCGTCTTCAGGGATATAATTCGTGTAAGGGTCAAGCGACTTGAGCATGGCGTCGATGCCGATGCGCATCATCTGAGCCGGGGGCACGTCGTCCACGTAATAGGTGTTTACCTCTTTGAAGAGAGTAGCGAAAACATCGAGGTTTTTGGCAATCTGGAAGTAGCGCTCGGACTCGGATTTGAACGAGAAAAGACCTAAGGCCAATGTGCCGAGCAGGAGACCGGCTATAGACTTCTTGTACATAATTTCAGAATTAGGATGGGACGCAGTAAGACTACTTACTCAGACAACGCTCCAAACCTGAAATTAGTTTTTTCTGGATAGAATCAAAGGATTTTTTTTCTTTACCAATATAGAGAATGCCCAGCAGCCGCGGCGACTGCCCTGGGTTTTGGTAAAGCACCTGCTTGTTGAGGCGGAAAGCCTCGCGTATCTGCCGCTTGAGGCGGTTACGGTCGGTGGCGCGTTTGAAATAGCGCTTGGAAACGGAAATAAGCACCTGCGTTTGGCCAGGCGGCATATCCGGCGGCGTGTGATACACAAACCGCAGCGGATACAAATTAAAAGAAGAACCCTTGCTAAACAGCAGCGCGATGAGGCGCTTACTACACAAGCGTTCTTCTTTCGAAAATGTATGAGAAAACGGCTGCTCTGCTTGGTGTTCGTCAGCTGGCGTCTGCATCAGCGGAAACGAAAAAGCGAAGCTGCTATCCCTGGTCAGGGATTAAGCCGCCTTATGTCTTTTTTCGTCAGAAACAGTCAGTCTCTTTCTGCCTTTGGCTCTTCTGCTGGCCAATACTCTTCTGCCGTTAGCGGTTTCCATTCTTGATCTGAAACCGTGCTTGTTTCTTCTTTTTCTCTGAGAAGGCTGGAATGTTCTTTTCATCGTCTGCCAATGCTTTTATTATGGCCTGCAAAATTAGGCAACCTTTTGTACATTCGCAACGCCTGCCCCGTATTTTTTATAGAACAGGGCTAAAACTGCTTTTGTGGAGCGCATCAACCGGCCTTTTTGTAGTTAAACATTTGAAAGGTCACATTCCTAAATTGCTGCTCGTAGTACAGTTGAATGGCTAAACCGTTTCCGTATGTACGCCATATGCTCATCCCATATAGCTGTTCCTTCTATTTTCAAATCTTCAAATCAACACATCAATATCTTTATATATGATGCAGTACCACCTCTCATACCAAAACCCGCTCACGCACTACGTAGACATCAAAATCACCGTAACAGACAACCAGCTGCAGGAGGTGTACCTGCAGCTGCCCGCCTGGCGCCCCGGCCGCTACGAGCTGCAGCACTTCGCCCAGAAGCTCCGCAATATTGCCGCCAGCGCCAACGGGAAGTCTATTACGATCCGCAAAGCGACAAAAGACCGGTGGCTGGTGGAGGCCGGCGGCGCGGAGACGGTATATATAAGCTACAGCTTCTTCGCCCGCCAGATGGATGCCGGCGGCTCTTGGCTGGACGAGGAGCAGCTGTACCTGAACCCGATCAACTGCCTGATGGCGGTGGAGGGGCGCGAGCAGGAGCCCTGCCAACTGCAGCTATCTATACCGGCGCATTGGCAAATCGCCTGCGGCCTGCCCGAAAAAGAGAAGCATGTGCTGGAAGCCGGCAGTTTTGATGCGCTGGTGGACAGCCCGTTTATCGCCAGCGGCAGCCTGAAGAAGCACACGTTTGAAGTGAATGGCATCCCATTTTATATATGGCTGCAGGGCGATTGCCGGCCGGACTGGGAAAGAATACAGCGCGACTTTACCGCCTTCACCCGGGAGCAGCTGGAGGTGTTCGGCGATTTCCCGGTGCCGGAATACCACTACCTGAACGAGATCCTGCCCTACCGCTACTACCACGGCGTGGAGCACAGCCACTCCACCGTCATCACACTCGGGCCGGGCGAGTTGCTGATGCAGCCGAGCCTCTACAAAGAACTGCTTGGGGTGAGCTCGCACGAGCTGTTCCATACCTGGAACGTCAAGAAGATCAGGCCGAAAGAAATGCTGCCTTACAATTTTGCACAGGAGAACTACTTCCGGACGGGCTATGTGGCCGAGGGCGTCACCACCTACTACGGCGACTATATGCTGGCTCGGGCCAGGGTTTTCACGGCAGCGCAGTATTTCGAGGAGCTGAATACCACGCTGCAGCGCTATTTCGCCGACGACGGCCGCCACCACCTCTCCGTCGCCGACTCCTCCTTCGACCTGTGGCTGGACGGTTACAAGCCGGGCGTCCCCGACCGCAAGGTGTCGATCTATATAAAGGGTGCGCTCACGGCCCTGCTCTTGGACCTGCAACTGCGAAAAGCCACCGGTAACGCCGCCTCGCTCGACACCGTGATGCGCCGGATGTGGGAGGATTTCGGCAAAAAAGAGAAAGGCTATACCGAGCAGGATTATGCGCAGTTGGTGGAGGAAGTGGCCGGGCAGTCGTTCCAATCTTACTTCGACAACTTTATAGATGGCACTGCCCCACTGGAGCCCGCCCTGGATGAGGCGCTACGCTATGTAGGCTGTACGCTACATGAGCATCAGAACCCTTTGCTCTACGAAGGCATATATGGCTTTAAGGTTTCGTCTGAAGGAAGTACAAAAGTAACGGCCATCGCGCCGGGCTCCCCCTCCAGCCAAGTCCTCAGCATAGAGGATGAGTTGATCGCGCTGAACGGGCGCAAGCTGGAGAACAACCTGCAGCAACTGCTCTCACTGCAGCCGGAGACGGCGGTGCTCACGCTGTTCCGGGAGAAGCAGCTGCGGACGGTACCACTACAGTCGGGCGGGACAGGCTATTACAGCAAATTCACGGTGGAGAAGCGCGCAGACGCCACGGCGGCAGAGAAGGGAAACTTTCAGCTGTGGCTGAAGCAGGGGTTTTGAAAAGAGACACAGGACGTTAGACTTAAGACACAAGACTCTCTCTGTTATTTCTATTTCTGTCATCTCGAACGCAGTGAGAGATCTCTACAGAATTCCAGATAGATCTCTCACTGCGTTCGAGATGACAGAAAAAAAGGATTCTTATCTTGTGTCTTGTGTCTGACGTCCTGTGTCTTCAATTAAACAGCAGCTTCAAATAAAAGGAAGGTTGCTTGAGCCGCTCGCGCAGGTCGAGGTCGTTGAACATGCAGGAGATGGTCTCGGCGAGGGCTTTGTTTCTGGAGGCTTTGGCGGCCACCTGGTTGAAGAGCCACGGGTAGTCGAGCAGCTGCTGCATCCGGCGGCTCAGCTTCAGTTCTTTCCAGAGGCGGTTATAGACCGCTTTGTCGTAGCCTTGCATATATAAAGCGGAGAAATCCTGCTCCTGCAGGCACTTTTCAGCTTGCTCGGCTGCCCAGCGCCCGCTGATCATGGCGTTGCTGATGCCCTCACCGGTAAACGGGTCGATGAGCGCGCCGGCATCGCCCACCAGCATGTAGTTGTCGCCGGAGATAGTTCTTTTTTTGGAGCCCAGCGGCAGCCCGTAGCCTTTGATGTCGCCGATGAGCTGCGCGTTAGCGAAGCGTTTCTGCAGTTCCGGGTGCTCCTGTATCATCCGGAGCATTTCCTTTTTCAGGTTCACTTTCTTTTTGCTGACCACACTGCTCAGCATCCCCACCCCCACGTTGGCGTGGCCGTTGGGCAGCGGGAAGATCCAGAAATAACCCGGCAGAAAGTCCTTGAAAAAGTGCAGCTCAATGAAGTTGTCCTGGTCCAGCGCGGCCACGTTCTGGTAATAGGCGCGCAGGCCGGCGCAGTAATGCCACGGCTCCTGCGGCAGTTGGGCCACATGCCGCGCAAACCCCGACTGCGCCCCGTTGGCTACTATCAGCAGCTTTGCCTGCACCAGCGGCTTCCCGCTTTTATCGCAAAGGATAAAGCTGCCGTCCGACTGCCGTTCGTACTGCGTCAGCTCCACGCCCTCCCACAGCTGCACCTGCGGGCGCTGCCGCACCTGCTCCACCAGGAAATTATCGAAATGAATGCGTTTGGCGATATACCCGGCCGGGGAATCCTGCGCTTTGTTGTAGTTGTACTTAAAGGGCACGCTGAGTTGGTGCCCACCGGGAGATATAAAATGGATGCCCCACGAGGGAAGCGCCTCCTGCTGCTGGCTGAACAGCCCGGGCAGCTCCGGGGCGATGCGCCGCAGCTCGTTCACGACTTTGCCGCTCAGGGCATCGCCGCAAACTTTGTCACGTGGGAAGCAGGCCTTATCGACCAGGAGAGACGGGATGCCTTTGTTGGCCAGGTGGAGGGCCGCCGTTGCGCCGCCCGGGCCTGCACCCAGCACACAGATTTCGGTTTGGTACATGCAGTAGCGTATTTGCAATACGAAAGATAGGGATTTACCCACACAGCTGCACCGCCGGCGCCAACAAAAAAGGGAGGACAGCCTGAACGGCCATCCTCCCTTTATATTTTCATAGCTTATATTTTGCGCGTAGTAACGCTACTTCTTGTCGTACGGCGTGTTGTTGCCCCCCTTCGCCAGGTTACGGTTAGGGTTCTGTACTTTTGTAGCGTCTTTGTTCAGTGCGTTGCGCACCGGGTTGTCTTCAATGTTCCCCATCAGCTTGTTTGGGTCAGCCTCGTTGGGGTTATTCTTTTTCAACTCGTTTATGTCCTTGTTCTCTTTATTCTTGATGCTCATAATCCAATCTCCTCGTTAGCTTATATATAGTTTTACCCCATTCGCCTTTATTTTGTTACAAAACAGTGCAATTCATTTTGTGATGCGCTAAACATTGATTGCACCTGGTTTTATATATGCGGATGAGTCGAGTGGCTGAATCCAGCCTTATACCACTATGGGGTTTGTGCTGCGAACAGGTGCTGTGCAGCTGTATTCCAACCATCCCTGCCCCTCCTTGTCTAAGGCTACAATTAGGACACAACTTATTTAAAGCCCTGATTATTAATACCTTATAGAATACGGCAAATCTATATAAACGATTGATAATCAACCAACTACATAAAATGTGTCCTAATGGTAGCTTAGGCAAGGAGGGGCGGGGGTGGCTGGATTTAGAAGCAGCTTAAAGCAGAAAGGGAAGCCGCAGCCTCCCTTTCCTCCTCTATATATAAATGCTGTGCTACTGCAGCACAGCGTCGAACTGCACGAGGTTCACGAACTGCTGCACGCGGTTCTCGATCTCGTCCTGCGTCAGGTTTTTCAGGCGCTCCGTCCCGAACTTCTCCACGCAGAAAGAGGCCAGGGCGGAGCCATATATAACCGCGCGCTTCATGTTGCCGAAACTCGTGTCGCCGGTGCTGGCCAGGTAGCCGATAAAGCCCCCGGCAAACGTGTCGCCGGCGCCGGTTGGGTCAAACACTTCCTCCAAAGGCAAAGCGGGCGCGAAGAAAACCTTGTCCTCACTGAACAACAGCGCCCCGTGCTCCCCTTTCTTGATGATCAGGTACCGCGGCCCCATGGCCATGATCACCTTGGCGGCTTTCACCAGCGAGTACTCGCCGCTCAGCTGGCGCGCCTCCTCGTCGTTGATCGACAGCACGTCCACCAGCGCGATGGTTTCCTTCAGATCCTCCATGGCAATGTCCATCCAGAAGTTCATGGTGTCCATCACCACCAGCTTCGGGCGCTCGTTCAGGCGCTCGATCACCGTTTTCTGCACCTGCGGGGCGAGGTTGCCCAGCATCAGGTAATCGCAGCCCTGGTAGCTCTGCGGTATGATCGGGTCGAAGTCGCCGAGCACGTTGAGCTCCGTTACCAGCGTTTCGCGGCTGTTCATGTCGTTAAAGTAGCGGCCAGACCAGAAAAAGGACTTCTCGTTCTCCTTCACCTGCACCCCTTCGGTGCTGATGTCGCGCTGGTGCATCAGCTGGATATGGTCCTGGTCGAAGTCGCCGCCCACCACGGACACCACGTTCACGGGCTTCACGAAATAAGAGGCCGCCAGGGATATATAAGTGGCCGCACCGCCCACGATTTTGTCTGTTTTCCCGAAGGGTGTCTCCAGCGCGTCAAACGCCATCGACCCTACTACTGTTAAGCTCATATCTTTTATTGTTGATAGTTAAGTGTTGATTGATAAATGGTTTGATGGCTATATGGTTGTCAGAATATTCTCGCCGTTGTTGCGCATTTTCACCAACAACTCCTTTGTTATTGAATGCCTACCCCGTTCTACTGCCCTCTCTTCGTTCATTTCCGAGAACAACAGACTAACCATGCAGCCATATAACCAGCAACCGAAACAAAAAAGCCCTTGAAGTTGGCTTCAAGGGCTTGGGGTGGAAGATGGGGCTCGAACCCACGACCCCCAGAATCACAATCTGGTGCTCTAACCGACTGAGCTACAACCACCGTGTCTCGTTTGAGTGTGCAAATATACGGAGGAAATGACACAATGCAATACCCTGGGGCATTTTTCGCACAAATTTTACCTGTTAGCTTGTAAGGAGTTAGTTTTTTTGAATGAGGTTTACTTACTAAGCTTGCTGCCACACCAAGGACAGTAATTTATTACAATCATTGATGAGCCTCCATCATGTATGGGAATTCCATATAGCCCATCATCCCATTTATTAATTACAACATCTATATCTCCATATTTAATCTTACCATTTTCATCGAGGCTACTACATACGTTGTCAGCCATCATCATGCAGCAATACTTCTCGTAATCAAAACCTTTACTCTTCAACTTTTCAGCTGTTGCCCAGTTATAGCACTCCTCATTCTCAAATGCATCTATATAAGCCTCATACTCTTCTGAAAGTCTGGCTTCTCTTGGAAAAGGCATTTGCGAAAAGTATTGATGAAGCTTTTTAAATTTTTCTAATTCCATAAAATAGCACAAATTTTACCGGTCAAACAGCAGCCGCTCTCCTCTCCTGCTCTCATCAAACGCGCCGTTTACATAGGCCAGGTGCCCCGAAACAAACGTGTGGGTGATGGTGCTGCCGAAGGTGTGGCCCTCGAACGGGGACCAGTCGCATTTGTAGTAGGTGTTCGCTTTGCTGACGGTATACGGCTTGTTCAAGTCTACCAGCACGAGGTCGGCCCAGTAGCCGGGGCGTATATAGCCCCGCTCGCGCACGTTGAACAGGATGGCCGGGGCATGGCACATTTTCTCCACCATCTTCTCCAGCGTCAGCTTGCCCTGCTTCACAAACTCCAGCATCATCTGCAGCGAGTGCTGCACCAGCGGCACCCCGGAGGGCGCTTTCTTGTATTTCGCCTGCTTCTCCTCCCACAGGTGCGGGGCGTGGTCAGTGGCGATCACATCCAACTTATCGGCCAGCAGCCCCTGCAGCAGGGCCGCTTTGTGCCGCGCCTCCTTCACGGCCGGGTTGCACTTGATCTGCGTTCCCAGCGTGTCGTAATCCTCTTTATCGAACCAGAGGTGATGCACGCAGACCTCTGCCGTAATGCGCTTCTGCTCCAGCGGGATGTCGTTACGGAACAGTTTCAGCTCTTCTTCTGTGGAAATGTGCAGGATGTGCAGGCGCGTGTTGTGCTTCTCGGCCAGTTTTACGGCCATAAACGACGACTTGAAGCAGGCGACCTCGTTGCGGATCTCGGGGTGGCACTTCACCGGGATGTCCTCGCCGTACTTCTCCTCATAGATGGCCATGTTATCGCGGATGGTCTGCTCGTCCTCGCAGTGCACCGTGATGGGCAGTTTGGCTTTGGAGAAGATCTGCTCCAGCGTCTCTTCGTTGTCCACCAGCATGTTGCCCGTAGAGGACCCCATAAATATCTTGATGCCGCAGACCGTGTTCGGGTTGGTGAGCAGCACCTCCGACAGGTTGTCGTTGGTGGCGCCCATATAGAAGGAGTAGTTGGCCAGCGATGTTTCGGCGGCGATGTCATACTTATCCTGCAGCAGTTCCTGGGTCACGGCATTGGGCACGGTGTTGGGCATCTCCATATAGGAGGTCACGCCGCCGGCCACCGCCGCCCTTGCCTCCGAGCCGATGGTGGCTTTGTGCGTCAGGCCCGGCTCCCGGAAATGCACCTGGTCATCGATCACGCCGGGCAGCAGGTGCAGGCCGGTGGCATCGATGGTTTCGTCGGCATCTGCGCTTATATCCTGTCCCACCTGCGCAATGCGCCCGTCCTGTACCAGCACGTCGGCGGTGATGCTTTTTCCTTCGTTTACAAGCTGTGCGTTCTTTATGAGGATACTTTTCATGTTGCTAAGATACGCGACGCGACGCTGAATGAATAGAAAAATTGTGCAATTTCACGATTTTTCAAACAGAGCCGTTACCACCGATGCGCGTTCCCGCGGGCGTATGGCAACAGACAAGGCAAAGCAAGAGTACATCCTTATAGACGCTACCCTTTGAAAGATATATGGAGCATCCTTTTTCCCTCCGACAGTTTAATCAGATACTCCTGGCGCTCCTGTTGTTTTTCGGCATCCTCTATCTGGGGCAGGTATTCATCGTTCCGGTGGCCATCGGCGGACTGTTTGCGATGCTGCTGGTGCCGGTTTGCAGGCAACTCGAGAAACAGGGGGTCCCGCGCACGTTGGCGGCCATCCTGTGCGTGCTCACGGTGGTTGTCGTGCTTGCCCTGCTGGTTGTGGTGCTCGTCGACCAGCTCACGGCGCTGGCAAACGACCTCCCACGCCTCGACCTTAAACTGGCGCAGCTGCTCAACGATATGCACAGGTTTATAAACGAAACGTTCGATATCTCCCAGGAAGCTCAAAACGAATACCTGCAGCAAAGCCTCCGAAGCTCCCTTCAGATCGTGGGCGTCTACCTCCGGAACCTGTTCCTCTTTGCCGGGTCTATCCTGGTCAGCTTTATCATCGTGATGACCTATACGCTGCTGTTCCTGCTCTACAGGAGAAAGCTGAAGAACTTTATCCTGCGGGTGACTATCCGGTATAACGCCAACGCCCCGGCCATCGTGGGCAAGATCACCAATGTGGCCAGTTCCTATATAGCGGGTGTTTTCCTGGTGGTCCTCATCCTCTCGGTGGTGAACACGGCCGGCCTGGCAGTGATCGGCATCGACCATGCCCTGCTGTTCGGGCTGGTGGCAGGCATCCTCAACATCATCCCCTACATCGGCTCCCTTACCGGCAGCCTGATTCCTGTCCTGTTTGCCCTGCTCACCAAAGACTCGCTCTGGACGCCGCTCGTTGTCGCCCTTTTCTTCATGCTCGTGCAGCAAATAGAGAGCTATATCCTCACCCCGAACATTACGGGCGGCGTCATAAAGCTCAACCCGATGGCGACGCTCATGGTGCTGCTGCTCGGGAGCGCTATATGGGGCATCGCAGGCATGATCCTTTTCGTGCCGTACCTGGGCATCGCCAAAGTCGTGTTCGACAACATCAACCCCTTGAAGCCGCTGGGCTATGTGCTCGGGAAGGACGAAAAGGGAGCAGGCTGAAGGCTAATCGAAAGGCCTTTGCCTCCTAACCATAAAATTACCGTACTTTTGTATGGTTACTAAAGTTAAAGGAGTACAGACATGGCAGAAGAAGCAGAGAAAGCAGTCCCCTCATTCGAAGATTTTAAGCTGAACAAGCAACTGCTGAGCGCCATTGCAGAAGCTGGCTTCGAAAAGCCGACTCCTATCCAGCAACAGGCTATCCCGCTGGCGCTGGCGGGCCAGGACATACTGGGCATTGCCCAGACAGGCACCGGCAAAACAGCCGCTTACCTCCTGCCCCTGCTCATGAAGGTTAAATACGCGCAGGGCCAGAACCCGCGCGCCCTCATTATTGCCCCTACCCGCGAGCTGGCGATGCAGATAGAGGAGCACATCGGGCTGCTGGCCAAGCACACAGACCTTCGCTTCGCTGCCATATATGGCGGCCTCGGCCCCAAAACCCAGATCGAGATTATCGGCAATGGCCTGGATATACTGGTGGCCACCCCGAAGCGCCTGATGGAACTCTACCTGAAGGGCGACCTGGTGCTGAAGGAACTGAAAACGCTGATTCTGGACGAGGCCGACAAGATGATGGACATGGGCTTTATGCCGCAGATACGCCAGATTCTGGAGGTGATCCCGCGCAAGCGCCAGAACCTGCTGTTCTCCGCTACCATGCCGGATAAGGTAACGACCCTTTCGGAGGAGTTTCTGGAGTTCCCGGTGCGGGTGGAGGTGACGCCGCAGGCCACACCAGTGGAAACCGTGAGCCAGGTGCTGTACCAGGTGCCGAACCTGCGCACGAAGATCGCCCTGCTGGAGCACCTTATCCAGGATGCGGAAAGCCTCAACCGCGTGATCATCTTCACCAGGAGCAAGAAGAACGCGGAGAGCGTATCCAAGTTCATCGAGCACCGGAACTACGGCGAGGTGCGGGCCATCCACGGCAACAAGGGCCAGAACACGCGCATCAACTCCATGGAGGCGTTTAAGGGCGGCGACGTGCGCTTTTTAGTGGCAACCGATGTGGCTGCCCGCGGCATTGATGTGACGATGGTGAGCCACGTGATCAATTTTGACGTGCCGTTTGTGTACGAGGACTATGTGCACCGCATCGGTCGCACGGGCCGTGCCGAGAACGCCGGCGCCGCCATCACCTTCGCCAACGAGGCAGAGATGTACCACATCCAAAAAATAGAGAAGCTGATCCGGATGCAGATCCCGCTGGAGCCACTGCCGGCAGAGGTGGAAGTGTTCGAGACGCCGTTTGAGGAGCAGCAGGAAATAGCCAGGGAAATCGATCACCTGAAGCGCAGCGAGAACCCCGACTTTAAAGGTGCTTTCCATGTAAAAAAAGGCATCCCGAAAGGCAAGCCAAAGAAAAGCAAAGGCGACCCGAAAGCCTCTTTCTGGAAAAAGACGAAGAAGAAGGGAAGCAAGAAGAAGTAAGCCGGCTGTCTTTATATATGCCATATAGGCTGCGCTCCTGCAAGAGAACGATGTAAGGACGGAGGTAACATGGCCGGTTCTCAACGGGTGGTCTGCCTCAGGCCAGCCTATATATAACTGGGGTGGGGATAATTCTCCTCACCTCCCTGCGGAGTTGTAAACCAGCTTTGGTTTAGCTCCAGGTCACAGACGCGAATCATAGAGCCGCTGGTTAGCGGCAACAAAAAAAGGAAGCCTATCCGCTTCCTTCCCATTCATACCAGAAAAATTCTTTTTAAAAGAACTTCGCGGCCAGGTCCCCAAACTGAAACACCATAAACGTGAGGGTGACGCCCCAGAAAAGGGAGCTCCAAAGCATGTGCACGTATATATGCTTGCGGGGGGCGCCCAACAGGGCCGCAACCAAGGTACCGAAAATAGGGGTGAACAGGATAGGCGTGAGAAAGGCGACGCCGGATACACCAAACCGGCTCCAGACCTGCACAATGCGGCGGCTCTTCTTGCAGAACACCGGCTTCTGCTGCGCCTTGCGGCGGCGGGAAAGCCATTTAGAGACCGCCTTCCCGATCAAAGAGAAGATAAGGACGCTCGTCATCATACCTGCCACCGTCAGCAGCACCGTCTCGAGGTAAGACAAGCCAAGCGAAATGCCCGTAACCGGTCCGCCAAAGAACTTCACCATGCTCACAAGGTACACTGACAGATATTTAAGTAACTCCACAAACATAGTTTAAAATTGCACTCGAAGGTAAACAATAATCACCAGCTTAATATATACGCAGGAAAAACATATATGCCATGTAATTAATCCAACAATATGATAGGATAATAAATTAAGACACAGGCATTTAGCCGTATGCATTTCTGTAGCTTGCTAAGTAACAGGCCGCTCCATGCAATAGTTCAGTTATATTTTCGGCCCGAAAGCCAGGTCGCCGGCATCCCCGAGGCCGGGAACGATATAGGAGCGCTCGTTCAGGCGCTCGTCCAGGGCCCCCAGCCAGATCAGGGCTTCCGGCATTTCCTGCTGCACATGCGCTATCCCCTCCGGGGCGGCAATGGCCGCGGCCACATGCACCTGCTTCGGCATGCCGTGGCGCACCATGCCCTGGTACGCCTTCACCAGGGAGCGGCCTGTCGCCAGCATGGGGTCCGCCAGGATCAGGATCTTGTCGTGCAGGTTGGTGGAAGCGAGGTAGTCCATGTTTATCTGCAGCTCTGTGTCCTCCTCCTCCACCCGGTACGCGCCCACAAAGGTGCTGTAGGCCCTGTCGAAATAATGCAGCATGCCGTTATACAGCGGCAGACCGGCCCGCAGGATGGTAGCCAGCACCGGCTGCTCGGCCAGCAGCATCGTCTGCATCTCGGCCAGCGGCGTGGTGAGTGTGGCCGGTGCGTAAGGCAGTGTCTTGGAGATCTCGTAGGCCAGCAGTTCTCCCAGCCGTTCCAGGTTGCGCCGGAAACGCATGCTGTCGCCGTGCACTTTTACGTCGCGCAGCTCGGCAATAAAATGGTTTGCCAGGGAAGGCGTGTCGGTGAGGATGCGGAGCTTGCTTTTTTCCATGAGCGGGAGCGTGAGTGTGTTATCGGATTAAAGATACGCAAGCCACCGGGGTTCCGCCAAAGCCTGCTTGAAATTTAGCGACCGAAGGCCCCACGGGGGCGATATACCACATGCTCTCCCGACGCAGGCGGATAGTTGTTCCAAAGGTTTATCCATAGTTGAGCTATATAGGCTGATGGGGCAGGCAAGGCCACATAGAACGGCATTAATGGTAGATGTTCCTGCTAAAGTATAAAAATAGCGGTGCTTTCCGGAACATTAAGGCAGCAAAATAGTACATTCGCACGTTCTTAGCTTCAATTCCCTAAACTGCTTATGCCCATGAGATGTGTACTTTGTGCTCTATGCCTGCTGTTGGCCACCGGTTTTACGGCACAGGCGCAGGATGTATATGTGCCCTACAACCCGGACGTGTACCACATGATAGACCGCTACCAGATAAAGTACGGGAACGAGGTGCCCGAACTGCAGACAGCCGTACGGCCCTATGGGCGGGCAGACGTAGCCGACCTGGCCGAAGTAAGTGTGCGCAATGCCCGCTCTGCCGCGGACCAGTTCAACGCGGAGTACCTGCTGCGCGATAACTGGAACTATACCACCGAGGGCAACAACAGTAGCCAGCGCCCTTTCCTCCGGTACTTCTACCGGAACAAAACCGACCTGTACCATTTCGAGAACGATCACTTTACCCTGCGCGTAAACCCGGTGCTGCACCTGGAGGTCGGGCTCGATAACCAGACCGACGGCGTACGCTACGTAAACACGCGCGGTGTGCAGCTGGAGGGCACCATTGACGAGCGCTTCGGCTACTATGCCTTTATCGGCGAGAACCAGGCGCAGTTCCCCGGGTACGTTGTTGACCGCATCGTGCGTGACCAGGTAGTGCCGCATGAGGTTTACTGGAAGCGCTTTAAGGGAGACGGGTACGACTTCATCACGGCGCGCGGCTACCTGAACTATGCGCTGAGCAAGCATGTGGAGATACAGCTCGGCCACGACCGGCACGTGATCGGCGATGGGTACCGCTCCCTCGTTTACTCCGATTACGCCCCGCCGGCTTTCTTCCTGAAGCTGAATACGCGCGTCTGGAAGCTGCATTACATGAACCTGTTCCAGGAGCTGATCTCGGAATACCGGCGCAACACCGGCGACAGGCTTCTGCCCAAGAAGTATATGGCCCTGCACCGCCTGGGCATCAACGCGACCGAAAACTTCAACGTCGGGCTGTTTGAGCAGGTGGTTTTTGCCCGTGACGAAGGCAAGTTTGAGCTGCAGTACCTCAACCCGGTTATCTTTTACAGAAGCATCGAGCAGGCGCTGGGCAGCGAAGACAACGCCATGCTGGGCGCAGACTTCCGCTGGAACATCGCGAACCGCGTGCAGCTATATGGGCAGTTGATGCTGGATGAGTTCCTGCTGAAGGAGGTGAAGGCGGGCAACGGCTGGTGGGCCAACAAGCAGGCCGGCCAGTTGGGCGCCAAGTACATCGATGCCTTTGGCCTGGGCAACCTCGACCTGCAGGGCGAGGTGAACATTATCCGGCCATATACCTACCAGCACCGGGACCAGTTCACCAACTACCAGCACTACAACCAGCCGCTGGCGCACCCGATGGGGGCGAACCTGTATGAGCTGATCGGCATTATACGCTACCAGCCCATCCCGCGCCTGAACCTGACGGCCAAAGCCATTGCCACCCGCTACGGCCAGGACACCGACAGCCTGAACTATGGCGGCAACGTGCTGCTCCCCTATACCAGCCGCGTGTCTGGCTACGGCAACGAAATCGGGCAGGGCGCTACCACCAACCAGGTGTTTGTAGACCTGACGGCCACCTTCCAGCTCCGGCACAACGTGTTCCTGGACCTGAAGCAGGTCGTGCGCCGCTCCGACTCTGAGGTTAACACCTTGGATAGTAACACCTACTTTACGTCCTTCGCCTTCCGCTGGAACATCCCGCAACGGGTGCACGAGTTTTAAATCAACCCACCTAGCATATAGAAGGAGAAGAGGCAGAGGGGAAACGTTCTGCCTCTTCTCTTTTCTGCCATTCTTCCTTTTAATAAGTATCTTTGCAGCGGCCGGAACGAAAGAATTGACAGTGCCGGCCATATATAGCATCATCAAACCAAAGCGGTGGCGCCAGTGGGTGCTGCCATAGCAGTTGCTGGCCGGCAAGCAGGGCTTTGTGCAGCAGGCACGGCGGCAATATTATATAGCGCATGAAGACGTACCTTCGCATCCTGCAGTTTGCCAAACCGTACAGCCGGTTTGTGCCGCTGTACTCCTTATATACCATACTGGGGATACTCTTCGGGCTTTTCAACTTCACGCTCATCATCCCCTTGCTGAACGTGCTGTTCGGGGAGGTGAGCCCGGAGGAAGCCGCCGCCATGACGGCCACCCGGCCGGAGTTCAGCCTGAACATCGAGTACCTGAAAGATTTCTTCAACTACTATTTCGGGCAGATCATACTGCAGGAGGGGCGCGAGGGGGCGCTGCTGTTTGTGTGCCTGCTGGTGGTGGTGTCGGTGTTTATGGCCAACCTGTTCCGTTACCTCGCCTTCCGGATTGTGGGCGCGCTGCGGGCGCACGTGGTCCGGAACATGCGCCAGACCATCTACGAGCGCATCACGGAACTGCAACTGGGCTATTTCTCGAACGAGCGCAAAGGCGACCTGATGACGCGCCTGACGGTGGACATACAGGAGGTGGAGAGCTCCGTGGTGAGCACCCTGACCACGGTGGTGCGGGAGCCTATTACCATCATCGCCTTTTTTGTGATCCTGTTCACCATGTCGGTGGAGCTCACGCTGTTCACGCTGCTGCTGCTGCCCATCTCGGGCGGCATCATCGCGGGCATCTCCAAGCGCCTGAAGCGCCGCGCCAGGCAGGGCCAGGACTCGCTCAGCTTTATCCTCACCATCATCGACGAGACACTCAGCGGCATGCGCGTGATCAAGGCTTTTAACGCGGAGCCGTTCATCCTGAACAAGTTCCACCAGCAGAACAACCGCTACGCGCGCATCCAGCGCTCCATCGCCAACAAGCGCGACCTGGCCTCGCCGCTGTCGGAGTTTATGGGCGTGACGGTGGTGGCGGGCCTTTTATATTATGGCGGCAACATGGTGCTGAACCAGCAGTCGGAACTGACTCCGGCGGAGTTTATCACGTATATCATCCTTTTCTCGCAGGTGCTGGTGCCGGCCAAGGCCATGTCGTCCTCGTTCAGCAACATCCAGCGGGGACTGGTGTCCGGCGACCGGGTGCTGCAGGTGATCGATACCAGGCCGCAGATCGTGAACAAGCCGAACGCAAAAGTGCTGCCGGCCTTCGCGGAGCAGATCGAGTTCAGGGATGTAGGCTTCGGCTACGGCGGCAAGCCGGTGCTGAAGGATATAAACTTCACGATCGAGAAAGGCAAAACCGTGGCGCTCGTCGGCCCGTCGGGAGGCGGCAAGTCCACGCTCGCCGACCTGCTGCCGCGCTTCTACGACCCCACTTCGGGCGCCATCTATATAGACGGGCACGATATCCGGGATTATACCATGGAGTCGGTGCGCGACAAGATCGGTGTGGTGACGCAGGAGTCGATCCTCTTCAACGACACTATTTTCAACAACATCGCCTTTAACAAAACCGACGCCACCGAAGAGGAAGTGATCGCGGCCGCAAAAATCGCCAACGCCCACGAGTTTATCGTCAACGCCGAGAACGGCTACCAGACCATGATCGGCGACCGCGGCGGCAAGCTTTCGGGCGGGCAGCGGCAGCGCCTGAGCATTGCCCGGGCCATCCTCAAAAACCCGCCCATCCTGATTCTGGACGAGGCGACCTCGGCCCTCGACACGGAATCGGAGAAACTGGTGCAGGAGGCCCTGACAAACCTGATGAAGAACAGAACCTCCATCGTGATTGCGCACCGCCTCAGCACCATACAGCACGCCGACGAGATACTGGTGCTGCAGCAGGGCCGCATCGTGGAGCGCGGCACGCACGAGGAGCTGCAGCAGCACAGCGGCGGCCTGTACGCCCGGCTCACCCAGATGCAGCTCACGGCATAAGGATGGCAGCGTGTGTGCACCTTATAATATATGGCACCTCCACCTAAATACACTCTTTATATATAGATCACTATATAAATACCTTAGCAGAAAAAGCGGCTGAACAGCCAACCACCGTATATATGACACCAACCTCCACCATACTAACAGAACTGAAGCAGGCGCAGGAAGTGCTGAATGCATTTTTGAGTGATGAAAAGAATATCGCCGCCGTCAGCCGGGCGGCTGATACCATGGCCGAAAGCATCCGGAATGGCGGCAAGATCCTGAGCTGCGGCAACGGCGGCTCGATGTGCGATGCCATGCACTTTGCCGAAGAACTCACCGGCCGCTACCGCAACGACCGCCGCGCGCTGCCTGCCATCGCCATCTCGGACCAAAGCCACATGAGCTGCGTGAGCAACGACTATGGCTACGATGCCGTGTTCTCCCGCTACCTGGAGGCGCTGGGCAACGCAGGGGATGTGCTGCTGGCCATCAGCACCAGCGGCAACTCGGGCAATGTGCTGAAAGCGGCGGAGACTGCCAAAGCCAAAGGCATGAAGGTAGTGGGCCTGACGGGCAAAGACGGCGGCAAACTGGCCCCGCTCTGCGACGTGGAGGTGCGCGTGCCGCACGCCGGCTACGCCGACCGGGTGCAGGAAATCCATATCAAGGTCATCCATATCCTGATCCTGCTGCTGGAGCAGAAACTGACATAGTATTGAAGACGTCGCGGTGTGCGCAGTTCCCGCGAGTGTCTGGGGCGAAGGCCGCTGCTACCAAGGCATGAGGAGACGCTTGACAACTTTATATATAGCTTCCCTAAATCACGTACCGTATAGAGGTGCAACTGATTTATAACCCCTGCGATCACTTCTCATGAAGCACTACTCCCTGTTCCTAATACTTGTCCTGATGGTATTCGCCTGCCAGTCCCGCGAGGATAGCGAGCAGGAAGCGAACAGCAGTACCGCACCGGCCACAGACACTGCAGCGGCAGCGATGCCAGCGCCCGCCACACCCGACTCCGCCTACCTGATCGTGCCCGGCGAAAGCATCGGCCGGATCAGGTTGGGGATGCCTGCGTCCGAACTCTACGCTGTCATGGGGAAGGCCGACAGCGGCGACGCCGCCATGGGCAAATCGCTGCAGTTCTGGATCAGCAAAGGCGGTGGGCAGCCACGGCAGTATGTGGCCGCCTATACCGTTAACAGCTTCGATGAAGCCGGCAGCCCCCCGATGGTGCAGCAGGTGCAGGTCACTTCGCCGCAGTTCCGCACTGGCAGCGGCCTCGGGCCGGGCAACACGCTTGCTGAGATCCGGAAAGAATTCAGCCAGGTGGAGCCGCTCGCCTACTACACCAACCAAGAGCAGCAACAGGTATATATAATTGACGAGCAGGCCCGCGGCATCGCCTTTGAGGTAACCGTGCCCGACAGCATATGCACTGCCGTGACCGTACACGCAAAAGGCACGGACGTGACCGGCACTTACCTGCCGGTGCACCCGGATATGACCCGACTGAAGCAACCCTGAACCTGCGCTTCCTACAAGATCAGTATGGTTTTCATTATTTGGAACAGGAATATGAATCAATTGCACTTATCCCTTGTTCCGACTCCAGAATTCACCTAT
This sequence comes from Pontibacter saemangeumensis, assembly GCF_039541895.1. Taxonomy (NCBI): domain Bacteria; kingdom Pseudomonadati; phylum Bacteroidota; class Cytophagia; order Cytophagales; family Hymenobacteraceae; genus Pontibacter; species Pontibacter saemangeumensis. The sequence continues at coordinate 161,246 of NZ_BAABHC010000003.1, read as the reverse complement.
TATACTTCCTAAAGAGAAAGTATGCTCATCAAAACCTATGGAAGTGCCGTGCAGGGCGTGAACGCCTACACCATCACCATTGAAGTAAACGTAAGCGCCGGCACCAAGTACTTCCTCGTTGGCCTACCCGACAACGCCGTGAAAGAGGGCGAGCAGCGGATCGAGTCCGCGCTGAAGCAATATGGCTATAAGATCCCGCGCCAGAAGATCGTCATCAACATGGCGCCCGCCGACATCCGGAAAGAGGGCTCTGCCTATGACCTGACCATTGCCATGGGTATTCTGGTAGCCTCGGGCCAGATGTCCGCCGACAGGGTTTCAGATTATATCATCATGGGGGAGCTGTCGCTGGACGGTTCGCTGCGCCCGGTGAAAGGGGTGCTGCCCATTGCCATACAGGCCCGTAAACAAAGCTTCAAAGGCATTATTCTGCCTGCCCAGAATGCCACCGAAGCGGCTATTGTCAATAACCTGGACGTGATTGGGGTAACCACTATTTTAGAGGCGATCGAGTTCCTGGACGGCAAGCGCGAGATTCCGCCGGTGGTGATCAACACCAGGGAGATTTTCCAGGGCACGGTGGACCTTTACGCCGCCGACTTTGCCGATGTGCAGGGGCAGGAGAACATCAAGCGGGCACTGGAGATAGCCGCGGCCGGGGGCCATAACGTCATTATGATCGGCCCGCCGGGCGCGGGCAAAACCATGCTGGCCAAGCGCCTGCCTTCTATCCTGCCGCCGCTCTCGATGCAGGAGGCCCTGGAGACAACCAAGATACACTCCGTGGCCGGCAAGCTGGGCGAGGCCGCCTCGCTGCTGACCACCCGCCCCTACCGCTCGCCGCACCACACCATATCAGACGTGGCGCTGGTAGGGGGAGGCGGCAACCCGCAGCCTGGCGAGATCTCGCTGGCGCACAACGGCGTGCTGTTTCTCGACGAGCTGCCGGAGTTTAAGCGCTCGGTGCTGGAGGTGATGCGACAGCCGCTGGAAGAGCGGCGCGTTACGATCTCCCGTGCCAAAACCTCCCTTGATTTCCCGGCCAATTTCATGCTGGTGGCTAGCATGAACCCCTGCCCCTGCGGTTATTATAATGACCCGAACAAGGAATGTGTGTGCGGCCCCGGCGTGGTGCAGCGCTACCTGAACAAAGTGAGCGGCCCGCTTCTGGACCGCATCGACCTGCATGTGGAGGTAACGCCCGTGACATTTGACCAAATTACCGCCACACGCAAAGCCGAGGGTAGCGCCACCGTGCGGGAGCGTGTGGAAGTGGCCCGCAAGCTGCAGACGGAGCGCTTTAAGGAGATGCCCCAGGTGCACTCCAACGCGATGATGCCTTCGCAGATGGTGAAGGAGGTCTGCCAGATAAACGAGGCCGGGCGCACCTTGCTGAAAACAGCCATGGAACGGCTTGGCCTCTCGGCCCGCGCCTACGACCGCATCCTGAAAGTAAGCCGCACCATAGCTGACCTGGCCGACAGCGAGACCATAAAAATTGAACATTTAGCTGAGGCCATTCAGTACCGGAGCCTTGACCGCGAAGGCTGGGCCGGTTAGGCGAACCGCTATACCTAAGGCATTATTTAACAATAATTTAACGGCAGCGGCAGCTTTCGGTAGCTGCCGCTGCCGTTGTTCCGGCAACGGTCGTTTTAGCCTCGCTACTTGCACTGGTTTATCGCAAAAAATAAGGTGAACTTCTATACTTTTCCAAACTCTCTGCGTAATAGCCTTACGTCGGGCAGCAATTCTTTTTCCTGCCGTCCCGGTTAACAGTGTTTTTCACGAACAGTCAAGCTATGAAAAAGACCCTTTTATTATTTGTTTTTGTTTTAACAACCGTAGTTGCCGCACAGGCGCAGTCGCCACGTTTTGGGGTGCGTGTGGGAGCCAATTACTCCGGCTTGTCCGGCGATGACCCTACCGCATACACAGACAGAATGTTCGGCTTCCATGCAGGTATTACCTCGCAGTTCGCTGTTAGTTCTGACAACTTCTTTGCCATCCAGCCTGAGGTGCTTTTCTCGAAGAAAGGCGCAGAGTCGAAAGACGATAACCGAAAGATAAAACTGAGCTACATCGATGTTCCTGTTCTGGCTAAGATAAACGCCGGGCCCCTGTATTTCGAGGCTGGCCCGCAGGTATCGTTCCGGATAGGCGGTGATATAGAGCAGGACGGAAATAACATTGTAGACGACCTTGATTTTTATAAATCAACAAGCTTTGGATACGCCGCCGGTGTGGGCCTGGCCTCTACGCCGCTTGGCCTGAGTGTGGGCGTTCGCTATAACGGCGATATCTCCAAGTTGAATGATACGGATAACATATCCGATAGACGCAATGATTTGTTTATGCTGACCGTGGGCTATATGTTCCCGAGCAGATAAGCAGCAGGCAGAACTAGTACAATCTAAAACTATGAAAAGAAAGCCCGGCTTAGGCCGGGCTTTCTTTTTGCCCATCAATTCAGACTCTTTGCCTCTTGTTATATACAACTGACATACATTTGTTGCTTATATATAGACACGTTCTATTTTTTGGCCTGCTTGTTGTAATACCCCTCTTGCATGCATGCACAGGCCGACCCGCTGCAAACAAGGGATTTTTTCCCTGGGTAAAGTCGTAGCGGGTTTGGCCACCCACAGTAGGTAATTCACAAAATCGTAAACCTGAAATTTCAATTTAACCCTATGCTGCCCGTTGGTAGCATATACAACAACCTTTCTACTTATGAAAAAGATATTATTCGCATTTGTTTTCGTGCTGGGCTCATTTGCAGCCGCACAGGCTCAATCTGGTATTGGTATCAGAGGTGGGGCAAACTTTTCTAACCTGGACGGCGACCTGAAGAATGAATCCAGGTACGAGAACAAGGTGGGCTTCCACGGCGGCCTGACCTTCGGCATTCCGGTTGTCGAGAACTTCTTCTTTGTTCAGCCAGAGCTGCTTTACTCCACCAAAGGCTTCAAGTACGAGGACAATGAAATTGATGTACCGGGCTTGGGCAATTTAGAAAGAGAAGGTAAGATGAATTACAATTACATTGATGTACCAGTGCTGGCTAAGATAAAAGCGGGCCCTATCTACTTCGAGGCTGGTCCTCAAGCGTCTTACCTGCTTAGTGTAAATAACAAAACAACTGAAAAGTTAGATGGAGAGCCTTACTCATCTTCTACAAAAGAACGTGACATAGACGGGCTGAAAAGGTTTGAGATCGGCTACGCAGCAGGCATCGGTTTTGCGACCAACAGCGGCATTAGCCTCGGCGTGCGCTACAACGGCAGCCTGACGGACTTTGTTGACAAGAACCCGGAGGAGTATTTTGAAGGTGACCTGACAAACGCCCGCCACTCTACCATTATGGCAACCATCGGCTTTACGTTTAACCGCTAATATCCCGCTCTATAATTTATGTATCAGACTGGCTTTGCCCCTTGGGCAGGGCCAGTTTTTTTATGCGGTTATATATAGCGCTTCACCAACCATTTGCAGCCCGCCGCAGTAAATAAGCCTGTACTTACCTACCTGAACCTCAGACCCCAATCCTATGAAAAAAGCCGTGCTTGTTCTTTCTCTTTTGCTCGCCCCACTGCTCCTGGCACAGGCCCAGTACGCCAGATTTGGCGCGAAAGGCGGCGGCGGCTTTGCTAGTCCCCACGGCGACGATGGCTCCTCTGACTACACCAATTACCTGGGCGTGTACCATATAGGTGGCATCGTGAGCTATGAGTTCGTGTCACGGATTGCGGTGCAGGCCGAACTGCTGTATGCGCAGAAAGGGTTTACCTACGAAGACTTTATATATACCCGGAATGATGATGTGAGTGGCGATTTGCGGCTGCACTACCTGGAGTTGCCCCTGCTGTTTAAACTGCAGAAAGGCGGGCTTTTTGCGGAGGCCGGCCCCTACGCCGGCTACCTGCTGTCTGCCAACGACAGGTTTGAAGTCAGCACGCAAGGCCCAGACCCTGACGTGGCCCCGCCGCCTTTCTACGACTCAGACCGCCTGCAGCGCTTCGACTACGGCTACACCGTCGGCATCGGCATTATGCTGGACAACGGCTTTTTCATGAGCTTCCGGAACACGGGCGGTTTCCGCTCCATCACCAAAGACCTGGACCAGAAAAACCTCGACTTCCGGCTGAGCATCGGTTACCTGATCGCACCGCCCAACCCGGTTGATATGATGCGGCGCTAACGCAGGAGGCCCGGCTATCTGCTATAGCGGGCCTCCAGTGTATTATAGGTATATATAGCCTTTGAATTATCGGTGCGCTTGCTGCATCGCGGCAAAGTGCTTGTAGAAAAGTGGGATTGTTTCGATGCCCTTCATATAGTTGAAAACCCCGAAGTGCTCGTTCGGCGAGTGGATGGCATCGGAGTCCAGGCCAAAGCCCATGAGCACGGAGTCCAGACCCAGCTCTGACTTGAACATCGCCACAATTGGGATAGAGCCGCCGCTGCGCACCGGAACCGGCTTTACCCCAAAGGTTTCTTCGTAGGCCCTGGATGCAGCCTGGTAGGCGACCGAGTCGGTAGGCGTCACCACCGGCTCCCCGCCGTGGTGCGGCTTCACCACCACCTTCACGCTTTTCGGGGCGATGCTCTCAAAGTGCCTCCTGAACTTCTCTGTGATTTCCCCGGAAGACTGGTTCGGGACGAGCCGCATTGATATCTTGGCGTAGGCCTTCGAGGGAATCACGGTCTTAGCGCCCTCGCCGGTATAGCCGCCCCAGATGCCGTTCACATCCAGCGTCGGGCGGATGGAGTTGCGCTCCATGGTCACATAGCCCGCCTCGCCGTGCACGTCCTCCAGGTCCAGCGCCTTCTTGTATTTCTCCAGGCTGAACGGCGCCCGCGCCATCTCTGCCCGCTCCTCCTGGCTCAGTTCCTGCACGTTGTCGTAAAAGCCCGGGATGGTGATATGGTTGTTCTCGTCGTGCAAAGAGGCGATCATCTGGCACAGGATATTGATCGGGTTGGCGACGGCCCCGCCATACAGGCCGGAGTGCAGGTCGCGGTTCGGGCCGGTTACCTCCACCTCCACATAGCTCAGGCCGCGCAGGCCGGTGGTAATAGAGGGGGTGTCGTTGCCCAGCATGCCTGTGTCCGAGATCAGGATCACATCAGCGCTCAATTTATCCCTGTTCTCCTTCACAAATCTGCCCAGGTTGGACGAGCCTACCTCCTCTTCGCCTTCAATCATAAACTTGACGTTGCAGGTCAGGTTGCCGGTCTGCACCATGGTCTCAAACGCCTTCACGTGCATATACATCTGCCCTTTGTCGTCGCAGGCGCCGCGGGCATATATCTTGCCGTCTTTGATCACGGGCTCGAAAGGCGGCGAGGTCCAGAGTTCATACGGGTCTGCCGGCTGCACGTCGTAATGGCCATATACCAGCACCGTTGGCAGGCTCGGGTCCACCATTTTCTCGCCATACACAATAGGGTAGCCCGCTGTTTCGCACAGCTCCACTTTGTCGGCGCCAGCCTCTTCGAGCCGCTCCTTCACAAACTCCGCCGTGCGCAGCACGTCATTTTTGAACATCGGGTCGGCACTCACCGACGGGATGCGCAGCATGTCGAGCAGTTCGTTTATAAAGCGGTCTTTGTTGTTGTTTATATAGTTGTTCATAGGTATATGGCTGCTTGTTGATGCAATAAAGTTAAGATAAAAAAGCCATCCGCGCGGGGCAAGATGGCTTTCGGATTTTGTATGGCATAAAGGGCATATAGGCGCTTACCGCTTGCGGCCCAGGTGTATGTTGGCCTTGCTCTCTTCGCCGGAAAGCAGGCGGTTGATGTTTTTGCGGTGCGTCAGCGCCACCACGGCGAACAGGACAAAACCGAAGATGATCAGGATAGGGTTTTCCGGGTGAAACCGGGGCAGCAGCAGCAGGATCGGAAAAGCCAGCGCGGCGATCATCGAGCCCAGCGACACGTACTTAGAAGTAAAGAGCACGATCACGAAAATGGCGATGCACATCAGCGCCACCACCGGCTCAATGGCCAGCATCATGCCCAAGAGCGTGGCCACGCCCTTGCCGCCTACAAAGCGCTCATATACCGGGAATATATGGCCAACCACACTCAACGCCCCGAAAATGAGCTGGTAGATGACCAGGTTCTCCGGTTCGATGACGTTGAAGATGATGAGAAAACCAGCCAGCGAGGTGGCGGTCCATCCCTTGAATATATCAATCAGCATAACGGCAGCCCCCGGCTTTTTGCCCAGCACCCGGAAGGTGTTGGTGGCCCCGGAGTTACCGCTGCCGTGCTGCCGGATGTCGATGCCGTAATAGGCTTTCCCGATCCAGACGGCCGTTGAGATTGAGCCAATTAAATATGCTGCTATACCGAGTACAGCTATCAGTAAGATATCCATGCATGATCTGTTTTATCCCAGGGCCCGCGCCCGGCAGTGGCTGCTTCGCCATCGCTGCTGCGGCGGCGCGCAAAAGAGCCCAAATATAGTCAATTGTTGATTTCCTGTCCAGCGCTACCCCTTCCCGCCCATTATATACGCTAACTTGATGCTTCGTGGTTATTTTACTCTATACCGGCCTCTTCCTCAGCATCTTCTTCTTCGTTGCGCTTCTTCTTTCGCTTCTTTTCTTTTTTGGGCTGGTCCTCCAGGAAATCGAAATTGCCGGTGGACTCCGGCACTATTTGCTCCGAAGCAACCTTGAAGCCGTCTTTGCCAGCTAAGTAAGCGGTGCGGAAGTGCTCCAGGAACTGGTTCTTATCAAAGGCCTCGCCGGCATATACCCCGTAGTTGCCCGTAGCCCCGCGGCTGCCTTTCGACTTGGAGTCCACTACTTTGTTGAACTTGTCGTCGGAAGAAGCCAGGGTCATGGCGTTCTCAAAAAAGCTGAAGTAATACCAGGTGTAGGGGTCCGCCTGCAGGTACAGGTTAACGGCGGGCAGCCCGTTCATATCCTGCCGCATCTCCAGGTAGCCGTCCATGCGTGCGTTTATATCTTCTTTCAGGATGTTGGAGAGGTTAATGTCGCCCACGCTGTACCAGGCGTTCTGCTCCTTGTCCCACTGCAGCTTTACCTCGCTCAGCACGAGGCTGCGCACCAGTTTCTTCGACAGCTTGGGCAGCGGCACATAGGCGGCAGCCGACTGCTGCACGTAGCGGCGCACTTCTTTGTCGCCTACAAACTCGCCCAGTTTGTACAGCATTGCGTCGTTGGCCGCCGTTGTGGAGATGCCCCCGACCGCGTTGCCCCGCAGGGTGGCCGCCATGGCAGCCAGCGCCTGCTCCGGCACCGTCATGTCGAAAACCAGGAAGGCGTCCAGGTCATATTTACTGCTGTCGGCGTTCGCATTTCCGCTGCCGGCCGCCTCCACGGTAAAGTTCTTCAGCGGCTTCAGCAGGTTTAGTTTGCCCTCGAAGTGCACTGTCCTGGTGGCTTCGTTGTAGTGCAGCACGTTGCCTTCGTAGGCGGTGCCGTAGGCCCGCGCCTCCTGGCCCAGCTTAAACTCTTTCCGCTCCTTGTTGTAAGAGAGCAGCCCGTCTACCCTGAACAGGTCCAGGTCGTCCTCCGCCTGCTTCTTCGACACGAAGGTGCTGTAGAACTTGCCCGAGCCCGCGGCGATATGAATGCCCGTGTGCAGCGGCGTGCCATCGGCTGCCTTTGGGTTGATGATCGGGATGCGGACGTTTGCGGGGTTCAGCGTGTCTTTCTTGTAAGGGAACCAGTCCGAATCAGCCGCGTTGCCGGTGAAGTTCAGCTTCAGCTCGCCCTCAAAGTCGAGGTGCTGCCTTGGTGCCCGCATCGTCACGTTGCCCCTATACAGGATGCGCGGGAAGATATAGAACGGGATGTCTTCCTCCATACGGGCGGTGGCCCTTGTATACACGGCCTTCTTCTTGCCTTCCGCGTTGCCATATATAAAGTCGGCGAACTGCAGTTGGAAGGAGTCTGCGGCGGCATTCTGGTAATCCAGCACAGCGTCGCCTTTCATCTCCAGGCGCGAGAGCACGTCAATATTGCCTTTATATAGCTTGTGGAACTGCTGCGTAGAGTCTGCGAGCACGCGCGCGTTGCGCAGCGTCTGGATAGTGGCGTCGGCGCCCACTGCCACCCGGCCGATGTCCGGCACCACGTGCATGTCGGCCACGGCTATATAAGGCACGCCGCCCGCCAGCAGGTTGTTGCTCTTCAGGTCATACTCGCCGCTGGCAGCCATGAAGCGCAACCCCTCCTGAGCGGGGTGCATGGAGTAGAACCAGTTCCGGCCCCCGTTCTCGTCAGACTTCAGGCTCACTTTCTGTTGGCTCATGTCCCAGCGGGCACTGCTCATCGACGTTTTATACTGCGCTTTCGGAAACTCCATGCTGGTCGTTCCCTTCTGCTCGCTTTCAAAATCCACGAGGCCTTTGGTCATATCATAGGCAATGGCCATATCCTGCGCCTTCACGGCCGGCCGACCTTCCACATCCGATTTCACAATCATCTGCGCATTGTTTCCAGTGAAGCTTCGCTGCTTAAACAGCAGCTTTTCCGATGTCACATTCGCCACCGGGTTGTCCAGTATTCCCGCAGCGTATAGCCCTCCCAGGGAGAGTTTGGCGACGCCCTTGAAGGTGAATTCCTCTTTATATACCTTCAGGGGCTCCTCCGCCGTCTGCAGGTACATGGTGTCGGCCAGCGGCTGCCAGTTCATCTGGAAACCGGCAAGGGTCGCCACCGGAAACTCCACCCCGTTTTGCTGCCCCTCCGCAATCCGGACCGTTTTGCCGCGCTTGGCTGTCACACCGTTTTTGTAGTAGGTATAATCCGGGGCCTCCAGCGTAGCGCCCAGGTATTGCAGGGTGCCTTTGCTCTGGATACCGGCCGAGCTTAGCATAATAGTGTCGAACACCATTCCCTTGCCTCCGTAGGCAGGCAGGCCCTTTGCCCCCGGCTGGTAGAAGAAGCCGAGCGTCTCGTCCGGCATCATGACCATCTTTGTTTTGATGGGCGGGAAAATCCCGCCGGAGTTAAAGGTGCCGTCGAAGCCGATGGAGTTGCTGCCAGAACTCAGGCTGTCCAGTTTAAACGGCGGCATTTCGAAATACACGGTGCTGTCGTAGGCGCCGCCGGCCACGTCAGGCCGGGCAAAAGCGACCCGCGCCCCGGACACCGCATCGAACTTGGGGTACTCCGCATAGAACTTCTCCCCCGACTTGTTGTTGGGCTTGTTTATATATAACGTGCCGGACATGCCTCCTGCATTGCTTGTCAGCACCTGGTCGCTCACCTTGCCGTTACGCCCCCGGTGTTTGCCCGTCACCAGCGCCACGGTGTCTATTTTGGCGAGCTCAAGGAGGAAGTCGTTGTAGTTGAACTTGAACTCAGTGCCTTTGATGGCGAGCCGGCTGGCATACACCTGGCCATCGAACTCTACGTCGCGGTTTTTCAGGATACGCACCTCGTGGCCGCGCGGCAGGATATACACACTGGCCGTATCGTTATTAAACACGATCTTCTCCACGCCCCGCACTGTCAGCTTATTGTTTTCCAGGTCGAGGGTGGCATTGCGGCCGGATGGCACCACGGATTTAATGATCAGGTGGTCATAGTCTTTCGCATCGCGGGAGGAGCCCACATAGTGCAGCGCCTTTGGCTTTAACTCGATATACCCTGAGGCCGGGTCATAGTTCATATAGCCCTGGTACGACATGGCCATGGCCGCCTCCTTGATCGCATTCTCGTTGACCTTGGTGGCCCTGGCGACGTCTGCGGCATAAAAGTCTTTCTTCTTCGCCTTCGTGGCATAGCCTACCAGGAGCTGGAGCGGGTGGAACGGCGACACGCCCACCAGGCGCTGGTAACGGCTATTGGAAAAGTACTCCGTGGACTCTACCTGCACCGGTACGAGCGTTTTCGTGTTCAGGACAGAAAACTCAATGTTCGGTTCGCTCAGCTTCCACTGCAGGCGCTCCGCCGTGAGCTCTATCTGGTGGAAATTGTCATAGAACGGCATGTCCGCATAGGGCCCCTTGTCTTTGGTCAGCGTCAGCTCCTGTGTGGCCCTGGAGTAGCGGAGTTGCATGGCCGGGTGCGTCAGCGAGTCGTTCTGCTGGTATATAGCCACGCCCGCACGGCTTGCCAGCAACAGCGAATCCTCGAAGGAGTAGCTGCGGGCCAGGGCCCTGAATTTGCGCTTCCCGTTCTGCGACACCACAATCTCGGACAGGCTGCCATCCAGCGGCTTGCTGCCGATCAGGTTGCCGACCAGCGAGAAGCCCCCCTTGTAGGCAATGTTAGTGCCCATGTTCCGGAGCTGTGCATCGCTGGTGAAGGAGGTGAACTTCGGATAGGGATAATTGCCGGTTTTGCGCTTGCTGCTGATCCACTCCAGTGCACCATCCACCGGGGTGGCCAGCACAGCCGGGAACGTGACCACGACATCGGGTGCCTTGAAACCGGCGAAAGAGGTATTGAAATTGTACTTGCGCAGCTCGGCAGAGGCGGGCTCGCCCTTTACCTGCCAGGCAAACTTACCGCCTTCGCCCACAAACAGGTTGGTTGCCAGCATCAGCTGCCCTTCCGTCTCCGCGATGGCCGCAGAGTCCCAGGGCGTCACGAAAACAAGGCTCGTTTTCTCCAGCTTCAGCACCGGTCCGCTCACGTTGGGCTGCTCAGGCACAAAAAGCCGCTTCTGGCTTTCTTTGCGCGCCTTGGCGGTTTTCTGCTTGTCTTCTTTTTTAGGCGCGGGGGTTACGGTGCCCCATCCGTCGTCCTCTGCTGCTTGTTCCCCGGTGCTCGTTTCATCGTCCCAGGAGGTGTCCTCCCAGCCGCTGCTGCCGGACGCGTCGTCGGCTTTGCTGGCGCCTTCGTAGGCAAAGCTGAATCCGCCACCCGTTGTCCGGAGGCTGTAGTAAGAGTTCTGGTAAAGCCGGTTGCTGGCCAGGAAGAGGCTGGCCGTGCTCAGGAACTGATCGAGGCGCTTGGAGTCTTCCTGCTGCACGGCCTTGTCGGTTACCTCCAGCATCTTGTCGAGCTGGTCGGGGCGCATGTGCTGGGTATTGATGCCTGCCGTCACCATGGTGTAAAACAGGCCGAAGCGCGTGCTGGCGATTCGCTTGCGGTACATGCGCTGGCTGATGTCCATCACCTGCTGCTGCTGCTTTGCAGTCAGCTTCCCGCTGCCCCAGACCTCGGCCAGGTCAGCCGAAAGCTTTTCGGCGCCCGGCACCTTGCCCGCGGCCAGCATCGCTTTCACATCGCCGATAAACTCGGCGGGCTTATCAGAGAGTTTCGACTGCGCCTGCGCTGTCAGAACCGCAAATAAAAAAAGGAAGGGTAAAAGTTGTTTCATAAGGGCAAGGGTAGATTTGTTAGCGTGCGTGGAATATGGCGGACACCCAGTTGTTCTTCACCCGGTGTGATTGGTATTGCAGCCCCAGCCCTTCTGCTTTCTGCTGGAGTATCGGTAAGTCCTCGGTATAAAAGCCGCTCAGCAGCAGCCAGCCTTCCGGCTTCAGCACCGCTTTATATGCGGGCATATCTTCTAATAGAACGTTTCTGTTGATGTTCGCCAGTATAATATCAAACGGATTTTCAGCGGCGACGGTCTCAACGCCACCGAGGCGCACGTCAATCTGGCCATAGTTGTTCAGTTCCGCGTTTTCCCGGGCGTTTTCCACCGTCCAGTCCTCAATATCCACCGCCACAAGCTCCGCTGCCCCCAGCTCGCCTGCCATGATCGCCAGGATGCCGGTACCGCAGCCCATATCCAGCACGCGCTTGCCCCGGTGGTCCACCGTCAGCTGGTTCTCGATCATGAGCGTGGTGGTTTCGTGGTGGCCCGTGCCAAACGACATCTTCGGGTTGATGACGATATCGAACTTCGCCTCCTCCGGCCTCGGGTGGAAAGAGGCCCGCACCGACACCTGCCCGCCGATAAACAGCGCCTCAAAGTTGCGCTCCCACTCCTCGTTCCAGTTCTGCCGCTCGATCTTCTGTACGGCATATGTTACCTGCACCTGCCCGGCATAGCGCTGCAGCGTTTCCTGCAGGGCCGCCTCGCTGTACTGCTCTTCCTCGATGTAGGCGCTGAAGCCGTCTTCCGTCTCCACAAAAGCGTCAAAGCCGAGCTCTCCGAGTTCGGCTGTCAGGATGTCCGCAAAGGCGGCGTCTACTTTCAAAGTTACTTCTATAAAATCCATGGTAAAAATTAATCGCGGCAGGTGGCTGAAGAACGCACATCCGTATAAAACACCGTGAAATCGGCCTGGTAGCGCTGATCCGTCACGTAAAGTATATGGTTCGCAAACGCCTTGTGCGGCGTGATAAACCAGATGCCCGGGCCATCGGCAAACAGCTTGTTGTTCTCGCGGTACACCACCAGGTTGGCAAAGGCCTCCTCCTCATTCAGGAAGACGATGGCAGACGCGGTGTTTTTGTAGCGAGGGTCGCGCTCCAGGTAAACGGCCCCGTAAACATGGCAATAGTCTTTGGCTGCGCTCACCCCGCTGACAGGTGCAGGTGCTGTTGCCGGCGTCACGAAATGCGGCAGCAGCGCCATCCAGCCCATCCACAATATCTGCATCATTATATATAGCATATTAATTTCAAAGGTAGATATAAGTTACATAAAAAAGGGTGCCAATTTCAGCAATTAGCACCCTTTTTTACACTTTATTTTTATACTTTAAAAAGACTTGATGATGGCTGTAAAGTCCCTGGACTTAAGCGAGGCACCTCCTATCAGGCCACCGTCTATGTCTTCCTGCGCGAAAAGCTCCTGCGCATTGCCCGGGTTACAGCTACCGCCATATAGAATAGTGCAATTATAGGCCGCCTCCGCATCAAACATGCGCGACAGCTGCTCGCGTATATAGGCGTGCATTTCCTGCGCCTGCTCTGAGCTGGCTGTCTTGCCCGTACCAATGGCCCAGATCGGCTCATAGGCAATCACGATCTGGTCAAACTCCTCGTTGCTCAGGAAAGAGACGCTGTCTTTCAGCTGCTGGCCCACATACTCGAAGTGGTTGTCGGCATCACGCTCTTCCAGCGGCTCGCCACAGCAGAAGATCGGCTTCAGCCCCTGGGCGATGGAAAGCTTCATCTTCTTGTACAGCGTCTGCGCGTCTTCGTGATGGTACAGGCGGCGTTCGCTGTGCCCGATGATCACGTACTCCACGCCTACCGACTTGAGCATGGCCGCCGACACCTCGCCGGTATAGGCCCCGCTTTCGTGCTCGCTCACGTTCTGGGCCGCCAGGTGCATTTTATCATTACCCTGCACCAGTTTACCCACGCTCTGCAGGTACGGGAAAGGAGGCGACACAATGACGGTCACATCGCCGCTCACTTCGTCTTTCACCATGTTATCGATCTCCGATACCAGCGAAAGCGCCTCCTCGTATGTTTTATTCATCTTCCAGTTGCCTGCAACAATCTTCTTTCTCATGTTTTATGTGTTTGTTAATGATGATCTTATATATACTCTGTTTCGTGTTTTTTGCTACTGATGTGGCAATTTAACAATTTCCGGTTTAACCCCACCCCAACCCTCCCCTAAAAACAGGGGAGGGAGTTGTAGCTGCTTTGTTGCTAATATTTTTTGGCTACAGACGAGCACATTTTCGCTTTCCGCTTGCAATGAAAACCTTAGTAAGAAAGAAGAAAAGCAGCCTCCCCTCCTGTTTTTAGGAGGGGGCGGGGGGAGGTAAAAAAGCCGCAGCAACATCCGTTACTGCGGCTTCCATATATAAACCAGTTTTCTTCTAAACTTTCCCCCGCAGAAACCGGGCGGTGTCATTATGTTCCAGCTTCACCATCTCCTCCGGGGTGCCTTCGAAGAGCAGGTGGCCGCCGTTGGTGCCGCCTTCCGGGCCGAGGTCGATGATCCAGTCGGCAGATTTGATGATATCCATGTTGTGCTCGATGATGACAACCGTGTTGCCGTTCTCGATGAGCGCGTTCATGGAGGTGAGCAGCTTGCTGATGTCGTGGAAGTGCAGGCCGGTGCTGGGCTCGTCGAAGATAAAGAGGATGTTCTCGTGGTGCGAGGTAGCGCCCTTCGTGAGGAAGGAAGCCAGCTTCACGCGCTGCGCCTCGCCCCCCGACAGGGTGTTGCTCGACTGCCCGAGCCGTATATACCCCAGGCCCACATCATCCAGCGGCTTCAGGCGCTCTGAGATTTTCGGCTGGTCCGCAAAAAAGCTGATGCTGTCGGCGATGGTCATATCCAGCACTTCGGATATGTTTTTCTCTTTGTATTGGATGTCGAGCACGTCCTGCTTGAAGCGCTGGCCGTGGCAGCTCTCGCAGGTCAGGTAGATGTCGGCCATAAACTGCATCTCGATCTTTACCTGCCCCTCGCCCTGGCATACCTCGCAGCGGCCACCCTCGATGTTGAACGAGAAGTGCGACGGCTTAAACCCGCGCGATTTCGCCAGCGGCTGATCGGCATACAGCGCCCGGATGGCGTCATAGGCCTTCACGTAGGTCACCGGATTGGAGCGCGACGACTTACCGATCGGGTTCTGGTCCACGAACTCCACGTGGTCGATCTTGCCGTAGTCGCCGGCAAGCTTGTCGAACTTACCCGTGGACTCCGAAGAGCTGCCGTGCAGTTTCTGCATGGCCGGGGCCAGTATTTTTTTCACCAGCGTCGATTTGCCGGAGCCGCTCACGCCCGTCACCACCGTCATCACGCTCAGCGGAAATTTCACGCTCAGGTTTTTCAGGTTGTTCTCGCGGGCTCCGATCACCTCAATCGCGTTGCGCCACTTGCGCCGGTGCGATGGCACCGGCACTTCCATGCGGCCGCTCAGGTATTTGGCCGTGTAGGTGTCCACGCTCCTGGTCATTTCCTCGAATGTGCCCTGGAACATCAGGTTGCCGCCACCGGATCCGGCCTCCGGGCCGATGTCGATGAGCTGGTCGGCCGCTTTCATCATCTCCTCCTCGTGCTCCACCACAATCACGGTGTTGCCCAGCTGCTGCAGCGTGCGCAGCACCCCGATCAGCTGCTCCGAGTCTTTCGGGTGCAGGCCAATACTCGGCTCATCCAGGATGTACATCGATCCCACCAAAGCACTGCCCAGCGAGGTGGCCAGGTTAATGCGCTGGCTCTCGCCACCGGACAAGGTGTTGGAAAGGCGGTTGAGTGTAAGATAGCCCAAGCCTACGCGCTCGAGGTAACTCAGGCGGTTGGCCACCTCCGTCACCAGCCGGTCGGCCACGTTCCGCTCGTGCTGCGTCAGCTCAATCCCTCTGAAAAAGGGCAGCACCTGCGTGAGCGGCATCAGCACCAGGTCTGTGATGCTCTTGCCGTTCACTTTCACGTAGCTGGCATCTTTGCGCAGGCGCGAGCCACGGCACTCCGGGCAGGTGGTGCGGCCACGGTAACGCGACAGCATCACGCGGTACTGAATTTTGTGCGTCTGCCCTTGTATATGCCTGAAAAATTCATTGAGGCCCTCGAAGTATTTGTTGCCTTTCCAGAGCAGCTCCTGCTCCGCCTCCGTCAGCTCGTTGTAGGGGCGGTGGATGGGGAAGTCGAAGCGGATGCCGTTTTTCACCAGCGGCTGCAGCCACTCGTTCATCTTATCGGAGCGCCAGGGTGCGATGGCCCCCTCATATATGGTCAGGCTCTTGTCGGGGATCACCAGGTCCGGGTCGATGCCGAGCACGCTGCCGAAGCCTTCGCAGGTCTGGCAGGCGCCGTAGGGGTTGTTGAAGCTGAAGAAGTTCACCGACGGCTCCTCGAACACCATCCCGTCCAGCTCGAACCGGTCAGAGAACACGCGCTCCTCTTCGCCATATATTACCCGGCACTCGCCGTGCCCCTCGAAGAAAGCCGTCTGCACCGAGTCGGCGATGCGGAACTGGAGGTCCTCGTCCGATTTATATATCACCGCACGGTCCACGAGTATATAGATGTGCTTGCCCAGCTTCGGCTTTTTCTGCTCCAGCAGCTCCTCGATAAAATACACCTCACCGTCGGCGTAGATGCGGGAATAGCCTTTCTGCAGCAGCAAGTCCAGTTCCTTGGCCAGCGTGCGATCCGTGTGCTGGTGCAGCGGCGCCAGGATCATCACGCGCGCCTCGTCCTCCAGCGAGAAAATAAAATCCACCACATCAGCCACCGAATCCTTCTGCACCACCTCGCCGGTTACCGGCGAATAGGTTTTGCCGATGCGGGCGTAGAGCAGCTTCAGGTAATCGTATATCTCGGTGCTGGTGCCCACCGTGGAGCGGTTGTTCTTGATGCTCACCTTCTGCTCGATGGCGATGGCCGGGCTGATGCCTTTGATATAATCCACGTCGGGCTTGTCCATGCGGCCCAGGAACTGGCGCGCGTAGGAGCTGAGGCTCTCCACGTACATGCGCTGCCCCTCGGCATATAGGGTGTCGAAGGCGAGCGAGGACTTGCCGGAGCCGGAAAGGCCCGTGATGACGATGAACTTGTTGCGGGGCAGCGCGACGCTCAGGTTTTTGAGGTTGTGCACCCGCGCCCCTTTAATGATGATGTTCTGACGGGCGTCAAGCTCGTCGAGGTTATAATCGGGAATGTTTGCCATATAGAAAGCGGCTCTCCGAAAGCTGTTCCACACATCCTTCGGAAGCCATTTTTGCTCCTTGCGT
Source organism: Pontibacter saemangeumensis (assembly GCF_039541895.1). Classification (NCBI taxonomy): domain Bacteria; kingdom Pseudomonadati; phylum Bacteroidota; class Cytophagia; order Cytophagales; family Hymenobacteraceae; genus Pontibacter; species Pontibacter saemangeumensis. Next base: position 144,645 of record NZ_BAABHC010000003.1, on the reverse strand, counting down.
TAATTTGTAAAGATACGAATAGATAACCTCAAATTGAAGGCCTTTGTTGCACCGGCTGCTGCAGTTGAGCGTGCCATATATAACACCGGCTGTGGCAGAATCGTTACCCGCGCCTTTCTATATGCCGGCACCGGCACACGCGCCTTTTTCCATGCTCCATGACTGCTGGACTTTAATAATTAAAAATAGCAGAACAGGCATATCAACAGCTTGTTATCTACGTACAACAGCATAGAAGGCTGACATGGCCTGCCTTCGGACTACAGGCTTCCACAGCGATTCCTGCCAATTGGAGCTGCTCCCCTTACAGCTCACTCAAAACACCGCTCCCTGCTATTACAGCCTGTACGTTTCAGGCTTCTGCTACGTCACTCACCCTTCTTTCGGCGGCACCTGTGCTGCTATATAAGCTAAACTTTAACGCTATATGACCTATGAAAATATTTACGCTTTACAGGTCACTGATCTGTCTCTTCCTTCTTTCTTTTATCTCGCTGCCCAATGCCAAGGCGCAGCTTGTTGAGGAGGGCGTTTGCTCCTACGAAGACAACTGTATTTTTGCAGAATTTATAGCCGTACAGGAAGCAAGCCCCACCTCAACCAGCCTGGTTATTGTACTAAACGCTATTCTCGCCCAGGGCGGCCCCTGCAACAACATAGACGGGCTGATCTTTACTCCCGTAGGTGGAGTTCCCATCTTACGGACACGGGCGCAGCTCGCCGCCGACCCGTTTGTAGAACTCACAGTAAACAGGGCCCTGTTCACTACCACGCCCGATGTACTGATTTCCAGCTTCTTCTACATCTCCATTCCCGTTTTCAGCATTCTCATTCCGGTACCCACTGACGTTGTAGACCTGCAGGCCAGGATCGACTCAGACGACCCGTGCTTACCCATCACCCCGCTGCCGGTGGAGCTTATCAGCTTTGACGGTGCTGTGAAGAAAGAAGGCGTAGAGCTAAGCTGGAGCACCGCCAGCGAGCAGGACAACAGCCACTTTGAGATTGAGCGCAGCGCCGACGGCAAGGTGTTTGAGCAAGTAGGCAAAGTGGATGGCCACGGCAACTCCACCACAAAGATCAGCTACCGCTTCACTGACCATACCCCGCTGACCGGCCAGAGCTATTACCGGCTGAGACAGGTTGATTTCAATGGCCAGCACGAGTACTCGAAGGTAATTGCGGTGTCGGTTGGGGCGGATGGCGCGGATGCGCTGCAGGTGGTGCTCGCCCCGAACCCCTGCCCGAACGGCAACTGCCAGATCAGTATACGCAATGCCGTCGGAGCGCAGGAAACACGGCTTGAGCTGACAGATTTGTCGGGGCGGCTGCTGTACACCACCACCGTGCGGCACGCCAGCAACAGAACCACCGTACTGCCCATGCAGGCGCTGCAAGGCTATAAAGGCCTGTATATACTCTCCGCCGTATCGGGCGGCAAGGTGGTGCGCCAACGGGTAGTGCTGGAGTAAAGCCTGCGGCCCCTGCAATTAAGTTGAACCTGCCCGGGTGTGATGCTCGTATGGGGAGGTAGCAACATACACGTACTAACAGAATTATTTTATGGGAAAAGGTGATGTAAAATCAAGAAAAGGGAAAATAACAAAAGGCACGTACGGAAACAGGCGCCCACGCGCAGCCAACAAAAAAACAGGCGAGGCTGCTGCCCCTACTCCCCCTAAAAAAGCAGAGGCTGCCAAGTAACGAGCGGCAAATCACGATCGCAGCGACCCGCCCTATCATGAGATAGGGCGGGCCGCTGTGCTTTTCAGGCTATGCGAGTTCGGGTGTCGCGCCCTGGTCAAGGCTTAGCACACGCAGTTTGTCTGCTTTAACAGCGGTGACACCCACTACCACCAGCGTCATAACTCCGCCGAACAGCACCGCGGGCACCACCCCCATCAGCTTCGCTGTGAAACCCGACTCAAAGGCCCCGATCTCGTTGGAAGAGCCGACAAAGATATTATTCACCGACGACACGCGCCCTTTCATATACTCCGGCGTGAGGGTGTGGATAAGGGTGGAGCGGATGATGACGCTGATGCTATCGAAGGCGCCGCTCAGCGCCAGCAGCACCAGCGAAAACCAGAAGTTAGTGGAGAGCCCGAACAGCACGATACACACGCCGAAGCCCGCCACGCACCACAGCATTTTCTTGCCGGCGTTTGCCGCAATGGGGTGATAAGCCATGATAACAGCCATCAGCACAGAGCCAACGGCTGGCGCAGCCCGAAGAAAGCCAAGCCCCTCGGGCCCCGTCTGCAGAATATCGGAGGCGAAGATGGGAAGCAGCGCCACTGCCCCGCCGAACAGCACTGCGAAAAGATCGAGGGAGATGGCGCTCAGGATGACCTGGTTTCCGAACACGAACCGGATGCCGGAGCGCAGGCTTTCGGTCATGTTTTGCGGGTTGGTGTTTTCCGGCAGCGGCTTGGAGCCGATAAAGGCAAAGGCGGTGAGCGAGAGCAGCACAAGCGTGGCATCGGCAGCGTAGGCCGCCGTGCTGCCGGCGAAGCCGTATAGCAACCCGCCGATCGCGGGTCCGGTGAGCGAGGCCGCCTGCCAGGTGGTGCTGCTCCAGGTGATGGCGTTGGCGTAAAGCTGCTTGTTCACGACCAGCTGCGGCATGAATGCAAACAGCGCCGGCCCCATGAAACCCCGGGCGATGCCGCTCACGAAAATAACCCCGTATATAGGCAGCACCCCGTACCGCGCCAGCACCTGGCTTGCGTCCAGCGTGAAGAACAGCAGCGCGGCAGAACAGAGCAACAGCACCGTCACCACCACCATGATAATCCTCTTGCGCGAAACCATATCGGCCAGGTAACCGGCGTAAAGCGACACCACGATAGAGGGTATGGCCTCGGCCAGCCCCATCAGCCCCAGCGAGAGCGGGTCCTGCGTGATATCATATATCTGCCACCCCACGATCACGGCTTGGATTTGCATCGCCAGCGTAATGCACAGCCGGGCTGTGACGTACAGCCGGAACTCCGGCAACCGGAGCACGGCATATGGGTCGTGTGTGGCTCTGAACGCCTCTTTCATGCTGCCTCAGCTGTATAAGGGTACGCTGCAAAGCTACAGCAAACCCGTTAAAAAACAGCTGCCGCAACGCCCGGATCGCACGCATTTATATATGCCCGTTTCGCTGGCCGTTTTTCATTGCCTGACGTATAAGAAATGCCTGCAAGACCCAAGCAGTCTGCACGTTAACAAGGTCCCAGAGCCATTCTTCTCTGGCAAAAGGCACTCACGAAGCGAAGTACTTTATCTTTATATAGCTCTTTCCGGCGTTCGATTTTATTCTGGCGACACCTCCAGAGCGAGCCTGGTAGTGCATGAGTTTGAACGACGCTTAAACTTACCGCCTATGACTGCCCCCGAGAAAGTAACGCTGCCCTTCCTGCAGGCTGACTTTCAGAAAGACCTGCAGGTGCTCTTCTGCCGCTGGCGCACGCCTGTCACCTTGGTCCAGTTTATGGAAGGCTACACGGCCGTGCTGCAGCTGGCCGGTCAGAAAGGGGCGCGCTTTTGGCTCCACGACCTGCGTCTCCGCAATCTCAGCGGGGCAGACGAGCAGCAATGGTTCTCGGCCATATTCATACCTGCCCTGAAGCAAACGCTGGGAAGCACGAATTTTAGCGCGTACCTGATGTCGCCGCTGCAGTATGAGCAACTTATAGCAGGTGCTGGCCCCGAGGCGGCAGGAAACACCTGCAGCAATTGCCTGGCCCTGCACTACTTCACCAACGAGCACGATGCCCTCGAGTGGCTGCACCTCTGCCGTCACCGCGTAGCCGTTTAGCACCAGGCCCGCCCGCTCCGCACCACCGTGTGCTCAAAGCAGAGGCATCAAAATAAGGCCTGAACGAAACAAGCTATGCCTTAATTCAGTATAAACATTTTACGATAAACTTTCCTTATACATTGTTTTAAATAGCACCCAGCTATAGATAATCAGGTGAAGGGCAGCCTATCCATTATCATAAGGTTATAAAAGCTGCGTTATCATTAACATTCTGTAAACTACCATATCTTAAGCGAACGCATGTACTGCGAATGCGTAGCTTTACCCTGGTAGGCGGCCCTGAATATTTTTTCACAACCCTTAATTATTTTGCACATGGAAGTACTTGATATCCGAAGCTTGCTGGAAAACATCGAACGAAAGGTGTGCCAGCAGGAGATTACGACTGACGCTGATGTAACGAAGCTGATAAATACGGAAATAGCGAAAGCCCTTAACCTGAAATATAAAAAGGAGAAGGAGACACAGGAGGACGCGCTGAAGCATGTGTCCTGCACCACAGTAACCTGCTACCTCGAGCACCTGAAAAACGTGGAGGAGAAACTTAAGATGCCAACACATATCTCCGCGCAGTGCTCGCTGGTGGAAGAGCGGGAGATCAACCGCCGCCTTTTGCTCATTCTGAACCGTATTAAAGGCTACAGCCGAAAGTAAGCCCCCGGGCATTTTTGATTTTTCAACCATATATCCTTCGGTAAGATCCCCATCTCTTTCGAAGGATTTTTTATGCCCATCCGTTTCTGGAAGAAGGCAAGAACTCCATATAACGTTATCTCACCTTCTGTAGCCTGCTTCTTTATATATTCCCATATATACCCAGCCACCGTTGCAGAAACGTCGCCTCCCCTGCCGCACTAAAATTCGCCGCACGGTGACTCAGGTCATTTTTCAAGTTACAGGATCTCCCTAATCTTGCAGGATGCTGGTACCGCGCCTTAATATGACCGCTCCGGCCCAAAAACTTTTAGGAGCGGGTAATGCGGGAGCGGGCGAAACCTACGCGAAGCGACAGGTTTTAAATTCGTCCGGATAAAACAGGAGAGGAACAGAGATGAAAAAAGACATAGAAACCGAGGAAGACATTAAGCTGCTGGTTGACACTTTTTACGACAACGTGAACCAGGATGAACTGCTTTCGCCCGTTTTCAACGATTTTGCCCAGGTAGACTGGCAGCACCACCTGCCCGTGATGTACAAGTTCTGGAGCACGGTGCTTTTCGGCAGCATGGCGTACAAGGGCCAGCCCTTCCCGAAGCATATGCGCCTCCCCGTAGAAAAGGAGCATTTCAGCCGATGGATCGCGCTTTTCACCCAAACCATCGGCGACCTTTTTGAAGGGCCTAAAGCCACGGAGGCAAAACAGAAGGCAACGAACATCGCCTATATTTTCCAGATGAAGCTAGGCCTGATCGGGCAATCTTAAGCTGCCGTCTCTACGTAGATACCGGCACCACCCACATTGGTGGGAAACGCTGCTTACAATGGCACGGCGCTTGTTACAGAAAACAGGGAAAAACCTTGCATAAACCGGCCTAACGACAGGGGTGTGGGTGGCGGTATAAAAGCAAAATATTTTTTTCGGCAATAGCAGGACCGGTGCTTGCACAATCAAAACGCATTCTATATATTTGATTTACTCATCACAAAAAATTTGTTCTAACTAGTAAACGCTACAATATGATATAAAGCTCTACGTTAACCTAATGTAGCTTTAACATGAATACATCCACCCTTATAAGCGATTCTGCTTTAGTTTCGCTTTATATCGCAGGCAAAGAGAGTGCGTTTGAACAACTAGTAAACAGGCACAAGAACAAAGTCTACACAACGATCTTTTTAATAGTTAAGGATTCTTATACAGCCGAGGACCTGTTGCAGGATACGTTTATCAAAGCGATCCACACCATGAAAGGCGGCCGGTATAATGAGGAAGGCAAGTTCTCCTCCTGGATCTGCCGTATTGCCCATAACCTGGCAATCGACCATTTCCGTAAAGAGAAACGCAGCCCGATGATCACGCTGGAGGACGGCAGCAATGTGTTCAACAACATGTCTTTTTCGGAGGACTCTGCGGAGTCTGTCCAGATAAAAGAGGACACGCATGCCCGCTTGCGCGAGCTTATCCAAACGTTGCCCCAAACGCAACGGGAAGTGCTTATGATGCGGCATTACGCGGAAATGAGCTTCCAGGAGATAGCGGACGCTACTGGTGTGAGCATCAACACTGCCCTGGGCCGTATGCGCTACGCGCTGATAAACCTGCGGAAGAAGATGCAAAACAACAATATAGCATATGATAAAAACCTCTACTCAGAATGAGCTTATCCAGTATGTATACAACGAATTGGCCGATGACGCCTTCGAGCAGCTGGAAGTAGCTTTGGTGCAGGACAAAGAGCTGGCAGCCAGCTGTTCCGAACTGCTCCTGATGCAACAGCTCCTGGATGATGCCGCCAAAGCGCCGCGCCAGCAGGCCATCGACAACATTTTAAATTACTCAAAAAGCTTAAGTTTGCAGTCTAACTGACTGCAAACTTTTTTTATGCGAAGGAAGGAACGCTACACGCGCCTGATCGAGTACTTTACGGAGCATTTCCCGGAGCCGGAAACGGAGCTGGCGTACCAAAACCCGTATGAGTTGATCCTGGCCGTGGTGCTGAGCGCGCAGTGCACCGATAAGCGCGTGAACATGGTGACGCCCGCCCTTTTTGAGGCCTACCCTACCCCGGCGCACCTGGCAACGGCCGCCCCCGAGGAAATCCTGCCCTATATCAAAAGCATCTCGTACCCCAACAACAAGGCAAAGCACCTGGCCGGGCTCGGGAAAATGCTGGTGGAAAACTTCAACGCGGAGGTGCCCAGCACCGTGGAGGAACTGGTGAAACTGCCGGGCGTGGGCCGCAAAACCGCCAACGTCATCGTCTCCGTTATCTGGAACCAGCCCGCCATGGCCGTAGACACGCACGTGTTCCGGGTAAGCAAGCGCCTGGGATTGGTAACAAAGGCCTCCAAAACGCCTGTGGACGTAGAGAAGCAACTGGTGGCGAACCTGCCCACCGAACTGGTGTCCAAGGCGCACCACTGGCTTATTCTGCATGGCCGCTATATCTGCCTGGCCCGCCGCCCCAAATGCGAAGCATGCCCCCTCTCCCACTTCTGCGCCTTTTTCCAGAAGAATTTCCCCAACATCCCCGACGATCCGGAGAATAAGCTGGGCGGGTAAATCGTAGTCTCTCTTTCCTCATGTAAGAATATCTTCCAGCATGTTTATTCATTCAGGCTTAGTGGTGTGTTATATATATTAGAAAATCTTTATATTTAGCTTTTAACAAGTACCGGCTATGCCGGAAAACTGAAGCTAACGAAACAAACCTTTCGCACGATGCACCCTGTACTGAACAGAAACCTATTCTTCGTAAAAGAACACACCGGCATGTTCAAGGCCGCCAACAACTTCGATATATATGACCCGGAAAACCAGCAGATGCTGATGACATGCCGGGAAGAGAAGCTGGGTATCTTTACGCGCATCCTCCGTTTCACCGATTACAAAAGGATGACGCCTTTCAACATTGTGGTTAGTAACACCAGCGGCGAGAAAGTGCTGACGGTGAAACGAGGCGCGTCTTTCTTTTTGTCGAAAGTGGAGGTGCTGGATGAGCACGACAACGTGGTAGGCAAGCTGAAGCAAAAGCTTTTCTCATTTGGCGGCAAGTTCAGCGTGTTAGACGCGAACGAGAATTTCCTGTTCTCCCTGAAAGGCAAGTGGACCAGCTGGGATTTTAAGTTTATGAAAGACGAGCTGGAGTTTGCGCGCGTCACCAAAAAGTGGGCCGGCATCGGCAAAGAGTTCTTCACCTCCGCAGACAATTATATACTGAAGGTGGAAGAACAGGTGCCGCAGGACAACAACATCCGGGTGCTGCTGCTGGGTGCCGTGCTGTGCATTGATATGGTGCTGAAAGAGTAGTTTATATATGCCACACGCTGTTCTGACTGATGCTACATAGAATCTATATATGTAAGCGTATTTATGATGAGCACAAAGCAGCCTGCTGTGGACCAAGCGTTCCGGCAGGCTGCTCTTGTTTTGAGGAAACTGCGCCTTGCCTGCTGTTGCACGTGTAAAGCGGCTCCCTTCTTTTCTATATATGCTATCGATATAAATTAGCAGGAGGCGACAGCGCAACCCAATTGCACGTAAGGTCTGTAAGGAATGGTCCATATTTCACTTTATCAAAGCGAAAAGGCGATGGCATTACAACCTGACATACAGCGTCTTTATCAGGATGTGGCCTTTCTGATGTCCATCCAACCCGCCCGCAACTACCGGAACAGGCAATCCCTGGAGGTAGCCTCGCGCCATATATATGACGAGCTGCACAAACTGGATTTCGACCAGATCGAATACCAGGAGTTCACGGTGCGGGGCGGGGAAAAGTACCGGAATGTGTCAGCTATATACAGAGGCACGCGTCAGGACAGGATCATCATCGGGGCGCATTACGACGTGTGCGGCGACCAGCCGGGAGCCGACGACAACGCCAGCGCCGTGGCTGGCCTGCTGGAAACCGCCCGGCTTCTATATGCCTACCAGCAGCGGGAAAAGCTGAATTATACACTCGAGTTTGTCGCCTACTGCCTGGAGGAGCCGCCTTTTTTCGGGTCCGATGAGATGGGCAGCGCCGTGCACGCACGCCGGATGGTGCAGGAGAAAGTTCCGGTGTTATATATGATCGCGTACGAAATGATCGGTTACTTCAGCGACGCCCCTGACTCGCAGCACTTCCCTGACCCTTCCCTGAAAAAGTTTTTCCCGACCACGGGCAACTTCGCCGTGGTAGCAGGCAGCAGCTCGCAGAAAAAAGTAGCCGACACGCTGGCCGCGCGCATGCAGAAGCACTGCAACATTCCTGTGTTTCCGGTGGCATTCCCGGTGACGGATGGCCTGGCAAACCTGTCGGACCACCGGAGTTACGCCAGACTTGGCTTCCCTGCGGTGATGGTGAACGACACGTCTTTTTTGCGGAACCCGCACTACCACATGCCAACCGATACCATCGACACACTTGACTTTGAGAGAATGGGCGAAGTGGTGAAAGGCGTGACGGGCATGCTGGTTTCGCTGAGTGAGGAGAGGCGCTAAGGCAGCTTTACGGCCCCATAAGCTGCAATCGCCCGAAATTCTGCTTAACTTACCCCACAGCAAGACATTATATACTGAGAACCTTCTTCTTATGAGCAAAACCATAAACGTTGGCCTGCTGGGCTTCGGCATGTCCGGCAGCGTGTTCCATGCCCCCTTTATCACCCATGTGCCGGGCCTGCACCTCTCCAAGATCAGGGAGACCCGACCTGAAAACATCGCTGTGGCCCAGGCGCGCTACCCGGAGGCCGGGATCGTGCAGGATGCCAGGGCTATTTTTGAGGACACGGCCATTGACCTCGTGGTGCTGGCCACGCCCAACGTCTCGCACCTGCCCCTGGCAAAAGCAGCGCTCGAGGCCGGCAAGCACGTGGTGGTGGAGAAGCCGTTCACCGTTACCTCCGCCGACGCAGACGAACTGATGGAGCTGGCCAAAAGCAAGGGCAAACTTCTGACGGTTTACCAGAACCGCCGCTGGGACAGCGACTTCAAAACAATAAAGAAAATCTTAGCGGGCAACCTGCTGGGCAACGTCGTGGAGTATGAGGCGCACTTCGACCGGTTCCGGAATTTCCTGAAGCCCAACACCTGGAAGGAAGAAGACGCCCCCGGCTCCGGCATTCTCTACGACCTGGGCTCGCACCTGATCGACCAGGCGCTTTGCCTTTTTGGCACGCCCGAAGCGGTATCCGCTGACCTGCGCACGCAACGCCGGCACAGCCAGATCACAGACAGCTTTCACCTCCTGCTGCACTACCCTGCGCTGCGCGTGATCCTGAGATCCGGCATGCTGGTGCGCGAGCAGGGGCCGCGCTACAAGATCTATGGCGACAAAGGCTCGTTCCTGAAATATGGCCTGGATGTGCAGGAGGCGGCTCTGAAAGAAGGCAACGCGCCGAAAGGGGCAACAGATTGGGGCAAAGAGCCGGAGGATATATGGGGCAGGCTCAACACGGAGCTGAACGGGCAGCACATCATGGGTAAAGTAGAGAGCGAAGCAGGTGACTATACCGGGTTCTACCAGAATGTGTACGGTGCCCTCACGGGCGATGAAGAGCTGGAGGTAACGCCCGAGCAGGCGCGCAACGTCATCAGGGTGATAGAGTTAGCCATGCAGAGCGATGCAGAAAAAAGAACGCTGAAGTATATATAGGTTATGAGGGCATTTTTTACATTTGCTTTCCTGATGCGCCACCTCAACTCCTATATAAAACTATGTTCATCGGTCATTTTGCTGCTGGCTTTGCAGGCAAAGCCGTAGCGCCCAAAGCCTCGCTGGGCACGATGTTCCTGGCCGCCCAGTTCCTGGACCTGCTCTGGCCCACGCTGCTCCTCCTGAACCTGGAGCATGCTGCCATCGCGCCCAACCCGGACAACATCACGCCGCTCGATTTCACCCACTACCCCATTTCGCATAGCCTGCTGCTGGTTTTGGGCTGGGGGCTGCTGTTCGGGTTGGTGTACTGGCTGCTCCAGAAAGACAGAAAAACGGCACTTGTGCTGGGCCTGCTGGTAATCAGCCACTGGTTCCTCGACCTGGTGGTGCATGTGCCGGACCTGCCGCTGTGGCCGGGCAACTCGCCTGTGGTGGGCCTCGGCCTCTGGCATTCGCTCCCCGGCACGCTGCTGGTGGAAGGGCTTTTATTTATCGGCGGCATATGGCTGTATCTCAGGGCCAGGCCTGCCGTTTCGAAAGCGAAAACGTATGCGCTGTGGGCGCTGGTTGTTTTCCTGGTGCTGGTATATGCGGCCAACGTGTTTGGGCCTCCGCCAACCGACATCACGGCTGTAGCATGGGCCGGGCAACTGCAATGGATTCTGGTGCTTTGGGGCTATTGGGCCGACCGTAAAAAAGCCGCCCCCGCTCTGACACCGGAAGCCATATAAGCTATAGCATAAAGGCCCGTGCTATATATAAACCGGGACAGGCCGGATATAAAAGCGCCGCCAAGCTGTAAGATTTACAGCTTGGCGGCGCTTTTATATATCATGGTTCCTGCTACACTTAGCTTCGCTCCTGCTGGTGCTGGCGGTTTTGTCTGTTTCTATGGCCATCATGGCCTTTTCTTTCCTGATGCTGCACCCGCATTTCCTTGCGCTGCTCCTGGTACTTGGCGTATTGCTTTTTGGTGAGGATGTCCTTCAGTTCTGCATCCCACTTCTCCCGGGAAGCTTTCATCTCCCGGCGCTGGTTTCTGTCGCGCTTTTCTCCTTCATTATGATGCGCGCGCATGGCCTCCCGTTCCTGCATCTGCTTAAGATGGAGCGCCTGTAGTTTCCTGGTCTGGGATTTATTCAGTCCAAGTTCCTGGCTCATTTTCTCTGTCCGGAGGGTAGCACGCTCTTCCGGGGTCCGGTTGCCTTTCCTGTCCTTACCGTCCCGCTGTTCGGTATGGTGGCTTCTTTCCTTTTTTGGTGCCTGCTGTGCCACAGCGCTGCCAGCAACCAGTATACCTAACGCAAGCACTACAAATGCCTTTTTCATCTTCTTTGTCTTTTAAGGGTGAAGGATTGATTTTGCGCAAAAGACCGGGTCCGGAGATTTGCTTCCTTATCTTTCTATCTATAACCAAAGCATGTGCCACATTTCTGAAGCGCGGGGCAACGTCCGTAAAGAAAAAGGAAGAAAGGGCAGAGGAAACATAAATGATGATTCACCCTCTATATGATGAAGGATAAAGAAGCAGGAACGCTACTTCACCCGCTACGGCAGCTTAAGCGCCACCCGCTGCAGCACTTCCTCCACGCCTAACACCAACTGCTGCCGGTCAAACAATTTCCGGGAAATGGTTTGTCCCTGCACACCTGCCTCCTTCAGTGCCCCGGGTCGCGCCAGCACCGTCTTTAGTACCTGCGCCATAGCTTCCGGCTGCTCTGCCGGCGTGTACCAGCCGCACCCATGCTGCTCTACAAAGGTTTTCGTCCAGCCGGGGTTTGTCACCAGCACGGGCGTGCCACAGGCGAGGCTGTCATATAGCTTTGCGGGGGAGTTGCTCGCCAGCACGGGCAGGTTGTTGAACGACACGACAGACAGCGAGGCGAGTTTGAAAAGTTGGAAGATCTCTGCCCGCGGCTGCGGGGGCAGCAGCAGCAGGTTGGGCACCCGCTGCGCCAGCTGGTGCAGTTGCGGCTCGTAGTACCCGCTGCCGGTAAAGATGAACTGAATAGCGGGGTTGGCGGCCATCTGCTCCACCACCTGCAGCAGCGTCGGGATGTCGTTGGCGCGGCCGTAGGTGCCGGCGTACAGCACCACCTGCTTCCCCTGCAACCCATGCTTCTGCCGCAGCGCCTCCACTTCCGCTGCCTGCACCGCGTCCACGAGTTGCAGATCGGTGCCGTTGTAGTTGGTGGTGATCTTGTCTGGGCTGATGCCCATGCTGCGCACGTAGGCGGTCATATCCGGGGAGAGGGTGATGATATGGCTGGCGCTGTGGTAAAGCCTTTTTTCCAGCTTATATAGCCGCTGCTTCAGCCACCGGCCCTTCACGGCCCCCATGGCAATCGGGAAGCTGGGCCACAGGTCCTGCACCTCAAACACCCACGGTACCCCCCGCAGGCGCGCCACCCGCGCGGCAATCCAGGGCGTGGTGAGGGGGGTGGAAACGGCCCAGATCACGTCCGGCTTCTGCAACCGCATAGCTGCCTTGAAAGCTCTGCCGGCAAACCCCGCAAAGGAACGCAGCCGCCGGGTAATGCCCATTTTATTCGCGTATGGCACCCGGCACTCGTAAAGCTCCACCCCCGCCGGCACCCAGGGATAGTTGGCCGTGATGCGCGTGCGCCGCCACCCGTCGCTTGCCACCAGGCTCACCCGATGCCGCTTCGCCAGTTCTTCCAGAAAGGAGTAATGGCGGCAGGTGGCAGGGCAATCCGGGCTCTGGTGGTGCTGGTTTAAAACGGCGATGTGCATGCGTTGATTGATGGTTGCTGCTCGGTGATTGATGGTTGGTGGCGGTTAGTTGTCAGTTATTGGTTGCGTAGAATCTCCCGACTGGTTCAGGGTTATATATAAACATGTATCTCTGTATCGATAAATTTAAAGCATATATGGAGAACCCGGTAAGCATATATACCTGCTGGAAATTATATATGAACTTCTGCTCTATCCATAGATGCATATGACTCTCATGATCTTCTCTCAAGTATCAATCAACAACCATCAATTAACAATTAAGAATTAACAATCAACGATTAATAACCTACTTCCGCCGCTCCGGCTTGTATTTCGACTCGTTGAAGATTTTGCTGTAGTCGGTTTCGGCCATCAGTTCGGGCAGTGTTACATCCGGGTTACGTTCCATATACTCCTGCACGATCTGCCAGCCTACCCAGGCGCCGATGCGGCCAGGGGCCGTGGCATCTATTTCAGGGGTGTTGGGGCGCTCGCCTATATACTTGTTCACCACGAACGGGCTTTTCTCGTACAGCAGGCTCTTCTCAATAAAATGCGCCCAGATGCGGCCTTCGTTCCGGTTTACGTCCGCAACCTGCTGCGCCGAATAGCTGATGATGGCAGAATCGGGTGTGCAGGGCAGCACCGCCTTCACAAAATAGTAGGCTTTGCCAATGTTCAGCATCTCCGCCAGCAGGGTTCTCTCGGCGGGGTTGGTTTTGTTGAAGCGGTCCGAGAGCAGGAGCATGGCCGCCGGCACCATTTTCTCGCGCTCGTAGCGGTTCTGGATATACTCATATACCTGCGGGCGGTAGCTGGCGTTTTCACCGATAAAATAATCGAGCCCGAAGACCAGCAGGCTGTCGGATATATAAATATCGTTGCCCAGGCTCCCAAGCCCCGTCACGAATGTTTTCACCTCCGGTACCCGGAACTCCGGGTAATTGTACTTCACCACCTTGAACGCCGTCTCCAGTTGCTGCTCCTCTTCGTCCATGTCCCCGAAGCGCTGCCCGGCCTGCTGCGCCAGGGTGTCCAGCGAGGGGTTCGAGGCTATCTCGTACAGCGACGAGACGATACGCGCATCCGTGGAATCACGCTTCAACTGAAGGTAGCTGCTGGCGAAGAATGGGTTCTCTTTCAGGAAGCGAGCGATGTCCTGTTCGGAGGCCGCTGCGAAAAAGGGTTTCTCCATCCGCTCTATCTCAACATTTACAGGCACTTCGGCAATTTCTTCGGGGAGTTCGCAGCCTTTGTCTTTGCAGCCGAAAGAGAGCAGAAGTGTTGTTAGTAATAGAAATCTGTAATACATTGTTGCGTATCTTTGTACAAAAATAGGGTGTTCCGTCGTATTAGGGTAACACAACGCATAATTAAACTACACTTATGAAGAAACTTACACTCCTGATGCTGTTTTTAGTCGCTGGCTTCTCCGCGATGGCGCAGGTTGAGATCGGGCTGATGCTATCGCCTACCATCACCGGTAATCGTTTTATAGCCGAGGACAGGTACAATTTTGAGAAAGAGAGCAGCTCCCTCCGGCTCGGCGTGGGCGTGGTGGCGGATTACTTTTTCTCCCAGAACTATGCCTTCAGCACCGGTTTGATCTACCGTAGCAAAGGCAGCGAGATCTCCTACAACTATACCCGCGAGGATGGCTCCGGGGCAACGATTTCCACCAGTGGCAAAGACGACATCTCCCTGCAGTACATCGAGCTTCCGGTTACCCTGAAACTCTTTACCAACGAAGTGGCCCCCGGCACTATTGCCTATTTCCAGGTGGGAGGCTCGCTTAACACCAAGGTGGCCGCACAGGTAAACAACAAGAAAGTGATAGACGGCGACAGAGTAGGGAAACGGTTCAATATTTTTGAGGCTGATGCGATCCTGGGCGGAGGCGTTGAGTTCCAGATGGGCGAGAGCACCAAAATTTTCGGGGGCATCACCTACCACCGCGGCCTCACCGACATTGACGACTATTACGAAAAGCAGCTGGGCGACAACAACATAGCCCTGAAAAACAACGGCGTTTCCATTGATGTGGGGGTGAAGTTTTAAGAGCTTCCCGTCTGCACCGTTTATATATAAAAAAGCCGCCCCGAAAGATTCGGGGCGGCTTTTTTATATATAGATGTTACTCTTCTTCTGGTGCTACCACGCTCACATCGGATAGTGCTGCGCGTAACTCGATCTCCTCTCCCCTGTCGTCCATCACTTTAAAGTCCATGATGCCGAGGGAGGTGTCTTTTACCAAGGTTATCCACTTAAAGTACTTGAAGAACCACTTCATCTGCTTCGAGGCGATCCCCTTCGTATAGTAGGTATATAGGAAAGGGTGCAGGTAAAGCGTCAGGCTCTTGTGGTTGTGGCTGGTCAGCAGGTCGTCTACCGCTGCGTCAATTTCGTCTGTCACCAGTATGCTGGCGGTGATCTTACCGGTGCCGTTGCAGGTAGGGCAAACCTCCCCGGTAATAATGTTTTGCTCTGGCCTTACGCGCTGCCGCGTTACCTGCAGCAGGCCAAACTTCGAGATGGGCAGAATGGTTGATCTGGAGCGGTCGCGCTTCATTTCCTCCTTCACCACCTCATATACTTTCTGGCGGTTTTCCGGCGACTTCATGTCGATGAAGTCAATCACAATGATACCACCTATATCCCGGAGGCGCAGCTGGCGGGCCACTTCTTTGGCCGCCATCATGTTCACGTTCAGCGCGGTGGCCTCCTGATCGGTTTCGGTATTGGATTTGTTCCCACTGTTCACATCAATCACATGCAGCGCTTCGGTGTGCTCGATCACCAGGTATCCGCCGCCTGGTATGGTCACTGTTTTGCCGAAAGCAGCCTTCAGCTGTTTCTCGATGTTGAAGTGTTCAAAGGTCTTTGTCTTACCAGTGTAATGCTTCAGAATGTTTAACCGGTCTGGGGCAATACTGCTGATGTATGCTTTGATGTCGTCATAGAGGGTCGTATCGTCCACTACTATGCTGTCAAAGCTCTCGTTTAATAAATCCCTCAAGATGGAGGAAGAACGGTTCAGTTCGCCAATGACCTTGTCATTGGGCTTGGCTACGCGGAGGGTTTTAAAGCCCTCATCCCAGTTCGCAATCATGTTGCGCATGTCCTTGTCGAGTTCCGCCACATCGCGGCCCTCGGCCACGGTCCTGATAATGACGCCAAAGTTCTCTGGCTTGATGGAACTGATCAGGCGCTTCAGGCGCGTGCGCTCTTCTTTGCTGACGATCTTCTTGGATACACTTACCGTGTTTGAAAACGGCACGAGCACCAGGTAGCGGCCAGCCAGCGATATTTCGCAGGAGAGGCGCGGGCCTTTGGTAGATATGGGCTCTTTAACGATTTGCACCAACAGCTGCTGTCCTTTTTTGAGGACGTCAGCCATCTTGCCGAGCTTATCTATTTCAGGCTCAAATTTAAACTGGTTTAGCTTCGGTGAAGCGTTCTTCTGTGTCTGCGCTGCTTTAACGTATTTGTTAAGCGTCTTTACATTCGCTCCCAGGTCGTGGTAATGCAGAAATGCATCCTTGTGGTAGCCAATGTCGATAAAAGCAGCGTTTAGGCCAGGCATCACTTTCTTTACAGTGCCCAGGAAAATATCACCAACTATATAGTCCGTGTCTTTCGACTCGAAGTGATACTCCACCAGGCGCTTGTCCTGCAAAAGCGCGATGCGTTCCCCATCCTGAGTAGAATTGATAATCAGTTCGTTACTCAATTTCTCTCAAATGGTTATTTAGGATGTATAAGACCAAAGCCCACATTTGCATAGCAAAGTGGGCCCTACTAAACGCGGAAGAAATTACTTCTTCTTATGTCTGTTTTTTCTTAAGCGCTTCTTTCTTTTGTGAGTAGCGATCTTATGTCTTTTTCTTTTCTTTCCGCAAGGCATAGTCTTGTTTTTTCGTTATATAAATAATTTTTTTTATTCGTTCGTTAGTTCAGCTTTGCCAGCTCCTCGTCTACCGAGGCGGCAAGTGCCGGGTCGTTGCTCATGGTCTTCACCTTGTTGAACAGGGCTTTCGCCTCTTCCCCTTTCCCTGTGTTTGCCAACGACAGCGCTAAATAGAAGGTTCCTTCCACGTGCTTCGGGTTCACCTCCACCAGCTTCCGGAAACGCTCCTCGGCCTTGTCGAACTGCCCGGACTGTATGGACAGGATCCCCAGGTTGAACAGCGCCTTCTCGTGGTTCGGGTTAGAGGCAATTACCTCGCGCAGCAGCGTAATACCCTGCATCGGGTTGGTGCTGGCAATGTACGTCATGGCCACGTTGGTTTTGGCATCCAGCTCCGAAGGGTTGTTCTTCAGCACCTGCTCATACATGGCACGGGCTTTGGCGCCGAGTTCCGCAGCGCGCTCCTGCGTGGTGGCGAAGGTGAATGCCTCGTAATAGGCATCGCCCGCTTTTTTATAGCTCTTCTCGCCACCGCGTGCTTTCGCGGCCTCCTCAAAGTAATACCCGGCGCTGTCGTACTGGCTGGCAGTGGCATAGGCTTCGGCCAGTTCAGAGGCCAGCAGCGTGCGGGCCTGCGTGTCGGAGGCCTTGTTGTACCTGGCGCGCGTTGTTGACAGTTCCATCAGTTGCTCCGGCGTAGCGGCCGCATGGGCCCCTTCCGTTGCGCCCGCCTCCGCCCCGTGGTCGTGGCCGTCATCCGGGGAGTGGCCCTCTGCAGAGGCGCCTGCCGCGGTATCGCCTTTGGCAAAGCCACCCTTATCCTCTTCGTTCACAACCACTTTTGGCAAAAAGAACATAACAGCTACCAAAGCGATGGCTGCAACAACTATCAATATCTGTGACCGTGACATTCTTTTTACCAAAGGGCTGTGTTCTAAATTAAGGATTCAGAACAGCAAAGATACAAAAAATTAAGAATGCGTGAGCTCTTGTATCTTTTTGCTGTTTTTGATCTTCTGGATAAAGGTCTTCGATGGCTTGAAGCTTGGAATAAAGTGCTCATCGATGATAATAGACGTATTCTTTGAGATGTTACGGGCTACTTTCTTCGCGCGCTTCTTGTTCACAAAGCTACCAAAACCTCTCACGTAGATGTTGTTACCATCGGCCATAGAGTCCTTCACCACTTTGAAGAACGCCTCTACTGTTGCCTGCACATCTGCCTTGTCGATCCCTGTTTTATCAGCAACCTCTGATATTACTTCTGCTTTAGTCACTTGCTTAGTTTTTATAAATTTAATAATAAGTTAACTCTCAACTGTTTACTATCAGCAAAGTCGCTCATTTACTGATTTTCGGGGCACAAAGGTAGTTTTACTTTTCGACAAGTAAAAGCATTCCCTATAAATTATTAGCGCCTCATATGCACCGCTTTAGCCCCGTAATTACCTGCAATATAGCTTCCGTGGCCCTGATACCCGCCCCCTTAACGCGGGCAGACAGAAATATATTTTAACGGGTGTCTACTTATATCGGTGTTGCACCACCGTTAAACATTCGCTTTCTTTGGATTGTTTCATTACCTCCACACTATCTCGCATATAACTTTACCATGGCCACTCCTGAGCAGGCACACTTTGCCGGCACCCTCCTACGCTGGTATGGGCAGCACAAGCGCGCCCTGCCGTGGCGCGACACCACCAACCCGTATCATATATGGCTGTCAGAGGTGATCCTGCAGCAGACGCGCGTGGCGCAGGGCCTGCCCTACTACCTTAAGTTTGTGGAAATGTACCCGACCGTGCAGCAACTGGCCGCCGCCCCCGAAGACGAGGTGCTGCGCCTGTGGCAGGGGCTGGGATACTACTCCAGGGCCCGCAACATGCACCACACGGCTAAAATCGTGACGGACTTGTATGGGGGCAGGTTCCCGGACAACTACGCGGAACTGCTCCACCTGAAGGGCGTCGGGAGCTATACTGCGGCGGCCATCGCGGCCTTTGCCTTCAAGGAGCGGGTGGCGGTGCTGGACGGCAACGTGTTCCGGGTGCTGGCCCGCGTGTTTGGCCTCTCGGATGACATTGCCGCCCCGGCCTCCCGCAAAGTGTTCCAGCAGTTGGCGGACACCTTGGTGCCGCCCGACGCGCCGGATATATACAACCAGGCCATCATGGAGTTTGGCGCCATCCAGTGCACGCCCGTCATGCCCGACTGCCTGTTCTGCCCGCTGCAGCAAAGCTGCTTTGCCTTCAACCACGGCATGGTGCAGGAGCTGCCCGTAAAGGCGAAGGCAAAGGCGGCACGGCCCCGCTATTTCCATTATATCGTGCTGGAACACGAAGGGCGGTTTTACCTGCGCAAGCGGCTGGAGGGGGATATATGGCAGGGCTTATATGACTTTTACCTCTACGAGAGCCCCGACAAGAATCTGCCCATGGAAGCGCTGCTGCCGGAGTTGCAGCAGGCGGGCCTGGAGGTGGACCTGTCGCAGCTCCAGGCCCCGCAAAAAGAGTATAAGCACGTACTGAGCCACCAAAAAATCACGGCCCGCTTCTATCGCATCAAGCTCAAAAAACGTTTAAAGGATGAAGTGCTGCAGGAAACAAGGCTGGCGCCTTTTACCGTGCACGAAATTGAGGAACTGCCCAAGCCAATCCTGATAAATAGTTATTTGAAAGATGCGAAGATTTTAGTATATTTATAGACTGAAACTTTTTATGCAGGAAAAAGCATTATCTGTTTCAGTAAGCCATTTTGCCTCCGGCTAGGTTGCCGGAGTAGCCCTATTAACTTTAATATTATCGTAAAAAGACATGGCAAGTGTAAACAAAGTAATCCTGATCGGAAACCTGGGCAAAGACCCGGAAGTACGTCACCTGGAAGGCGGCATCGCAGTAGCCCGTTTCCCCATCGCCACCTCAGAGTCTTTCAAGGACAAAAGCGGCCAGAAGCAGGAAAGAACCGAATGGCACAACATTGTGGTGTGGCGCGGCCTGGCCGAAGTGGCGGAGAAGTACCTCAAGAAAGGCAATTCCGTTTATATAGAAGGCCGCCTCAGAACAAATAATTACCAGGACAAGGACGGCATCCAGCGCTACAGCACCGAGATCGTTGCCGACAACATGACCATGCTGGGTGGCCGCAACGAGAGCAGCGGCGGCGCGGGCGGCGGCAATTACCAGGAATCTGCAGCTCCGTCTTCTGCCGCCACGAGCAGCGGCCCCGCGGGCAACACCGGCAAATCTTCCGCGTTTCACAACGATGAGCCGGACGACCTGCCGTTCTAACCCCATGTTTCACTAAATGAATCAGTTTTGGAAAGTTTAGATTCCGGAGACCCCCTGAGTTACAGTTTACTACAGATACTACAAAGTTCGCTTACTCAGCTCAGGTTTGAATACATCGCCGCCATAATGGTCGGTTTTCTGTTACTGCTGCTCTCTGCCCTCACTTCGGGGGCAGAGGCAGCATTTTTTACTCTCTCAGAGCGGGAACTGGAGAAATGCAAGAATAGCCGTTTGCCTTCAGAGCAACGCGTATACCACCTCCTGCAAGACCCGCGCAAGCTGCTCACCACCATCTTAATACTGAACAACGGCATCAATGTCGGCATCATCACGCTGTTTGCGTATGTGGCCTGGCAGGTGTTCGGCACCATGGCTTTGCCTGCGGGCGTAATGGTGGCCTGCATGCTGTTTGCCACGTTCTTCATTGTTTTTTGCGGGGAGGTGCTGCCGAAAGTATATGTCCAGAAAAGGCGGCTTGATATCACCCGGCGGGCGGCAGCCGTACTGGACCGCCTCGAGAAACCGCTCAGCCCACTCTCCTGGCTGCTGATGGCCATCAGCAGCTATATAGAGAAACATTATATGATCAAGGGGTACAACCACACCATCGAGGACCTGCACCACAGCCTCGACATGGCCCTGACAAACGAGGAGACCTCGCCGGAGGAGCGCCGCATCCTGCGCGGCGTGGTGAACTTCGGCTCCATTACGGTGAAGCAGATCATGCGGCCGCGCATGGACGTGGTGGCATTCAGCACCAAAATGACGCTGCCTGAACTGCTGCCCCTGATCGTGCAGTGGGGCTACTCGCGCGTACCGGTCTATACCGAAAGCAACGACAAAATAGAGGGCATCCTCTACGTGAAGGACTTGCTCCCCCACCTCGACAAAGGAGCGGATTTTAATTGGCAGCAGCTGGTGCGCCCGCCATTCTTTGTGCAGGAAACGAGGCGTATCTCTGACCTGTTCCAGGACTTCAAGGAGAAGCATGTGCACATGGCCATCGTCGTGAACGAGTACGGCACCACAAGCGGCCTGCTGACGCTGGAGGATATTGTGGAGGAAATCGTGGGCGAGATCAACGATGAATATGACGACGACGAGGATATCATCTATACCCAACTCGACGAAAATACCTTTATATTTGACGGCAAGACCTCGCTGCATGACTTTTGCAAGATAGCAGAAGTGCCTTTCGATGCTTTTAACGAAGTGAAGGGCGAGAGCGAGACGGTGGCCGGGCTGATCCTGACGCTGTTCTCCCGCATTCCGCGCGTGGGCGAGGATGTATCCTACGGCCGCTTTCATTTTACCGTGGAGTCGGCGGACTTTAAGCGCGTGAAAAGAGTAAAGATAAATGTCGCAAGCAAAAAAGAGCACTACCAGAAGGTTAGCTAAGTCACAGGTGTTTTTAGGCATGTTCCTGGCGACGGCCCTGGTAGCCTGCGAAGCAGAGTACACCCCCAAACCCAAAGGATACAACCGAATCGACCTGCCGCAAACAGCTTACCAGCCGCTGCAGGACATACACCCCTATACCTTCGAGTTTTCGCAGTATGCCAAAGTGCGCCCCGATTCCTCTGGCTTGGCGCAGCCGCACTGGATCAACATTATATACCCCAGCTTAGGGGCCAACGTGCAGCTCACCTACAAGAGCATCACCGGAGAGAAGATGCTGAACGACCTGGTGGAGGACGCGCGGAAGCTGACGGCCAAGCACCAGATAAAGGCCTATGCCATCGAGGAGTCGGAGATACAGACGCCGGCCGGCGATGTGGCCTCGGTGTTTGAGTTGGAGGGCGAAGTGCCCAGCCAGTTCCAGTTCTACGTGACCGACTCTACGGAGCACTTCCTGCGCGGGGCCTTGTACTTCCAGACAGCTACCCAAAACGACTCCCTGGCGCCTGTCATCGAGTACGTGAAAAAGGACATCGTACACCTGCTCAACACGCTGAAGTGGCAGGAGAAGTAGTAATACATTAATTTATATATCTGCCGTTGTTGGTGTTTTCACCAACAACAAGACTGCTGAAAAACAAAAGTTGTTGGTGAAAACAACGGCAAGAAGGCAGGAAAGTCCCTAGTTTATATATAACACATAAAGCCCCGGCAGCAGGCACACCTGTCGGGGCTTTTGCTTATTTTTGTATTATCTACTTGCCAGACCTTATACCCAAAGCGCGCCAAAGGCATTGAGTAATTTCTTCCATACCAAAATTGAGTTCCTGAAGGGCGTGGGGCCGATGCGGGCGGAGCTGCTGCAGAAAGAGCTGCAGATCTTCACCTACGGCGACCTCATCCAGCACTACCCGTTCCGCTACCTCGACCGCACACAGTTCTACAAGATTGCGGAGCTGGACGAGAGCCTGCCTTACGTGCAGGTGCGCGGCCGCATACGCGGCAAGGAAGTGCTGGGCGAAGGAAGAAAGATGCGCCTGGCGGCCACGCTGGTGGATGAGAGCGGCGACCAGATGGAGCTGGTGTGGTTTAAGGGGGTGAAGTGGATGCAGAAAACGCTGAAGAACCACACCGACTATATCGTGTTCGGCAAACCGACCGAGTTCAACGGCAGGTTCAGCATGGCGCATCCCGAGCTGGAGGAACTGGCCGAGGAGAAACAGACCACGTCGTTCCTGCAGCCCGTCTACCACTCCACCGAAAAGCTGAAGGCCCACCGCATCGACAGCAAGGTGATCAGCAAGATGATGGAGCACCTGCTGAAGGTGGCGCTGCCCAACGTGCAGGAGTCGCTTTCGGAGGAGCTGATCGACCACTACCGCCTGATGGACAAGCGCAATGCGCTGCTCAACATCCACTTCCCGGAGTCGGCGGAGAAATATAAGGCGGCGGTGTTCCGGCTGAAGTTCGAGGAGCTTTTTTATATACAGCTGCGCCTGTTCCGGCAGAAGCTCGTGCGCAAAGCCGACCTGCAGGGGCAGGTGTTCCACCAGGTGCCCACGCTCAACGAGTTCTACAAAAACCACCTCACCTTCGACCTCACCAATGCCCAGAAGCGGGTGGTGAAGGAGATATACAAAGACCTGAATGCCGGAAAGCAGATGAACCGCCTGCTGCAGGGCGATGTGGGCTCCGGTAAAACCATTGTGGCCTTCATCACCATGCTGATCGCGGCAGACAACGGGGCGCAGTCGGTGCTGATGGCCCCGACCGAGATACTGGCCGACCAGCATTATGTGGGCCTGAAGAAGTTCGCCGATAGCCTGGGCATTAACCTGGGCAAGCTCACCGGCTCCTCCAAAGCCAGTGAGCGCAAGGTACTGCACGAGCAGCTGCGTTCCGGCGACATGAAGATGATCGTGGGCACGCATGCGCTGCTCGAGGACGTGGTGCAGTTCCAGAACCTGGGCCTCTGCATCGTGGATGAGCAGCACCGTTTCGGCGTGGAGCAGCGCTCGAAGCTGTGGCGCAAGAACCCGCGCATCATCCCGCACGTGCTCGTGATGACGGCCACGCCCATCCCCCGCACCCTGGCCATGACGCTGTATG
This sequence comes from Pontibacter saemangeumensis, assembly GCF_039541895.1. NCBI lineage: Bacteria > Pseudomonadati > Bacteroidota > Cytophagia > Cytophagales > Hymenobacteraceae > Pontibacter > Pontibacter saemangeumensis. The sequence goes on along the minus strand of NZ_BAABHC010000003.1, from coordinate 121,095 downwards.
GCGATTTGGATGTGTCGGTGATCGACGAGCTGCCGGCGGGGCGGAAAGAGATCGTGACCGTTCACCGCTTCGATTCGCACCGGCTGCGCGTGTTCCAGTTCATCCGCGACGAAATCAAGCTGGGCAGGCAGGTATATATCGTCTACCCGCTCATAGAGGAGTCGGAGCAGATGGAGAACTACAAGGACCTGATGGACGGCTATGAGAGTGTGAAGCGGGCGTTCCAGGAATACAAAGTGAGCATGGTGCATGGCAAGATGAAATCGCAGGACAAGGACTACGAGATGCAGCGCTTCGTGAAGCACGAAACACACATCATGGTGGCCACCACGGTGATCGAGGTGGGCGTGAACGTGCCGAATGCCTCGGTGATGGTGATTGAGAGCGCCGAGCGCTTCGGGCTGTCGCAGCTGCACCAGCTGCGCGGGCGCGTGGGCCGGGGCGCCGAGCAGAGCTACTGCATCCTGATGACGGGCTATAAGCTGAGCAAAGACAGCAAGACACGACTGGAGACGATGGTGCGCACCAACAACGGCTTCGAGATCGCCGACATCGACCTGAAGCTGCGTGGCCCCGGCGACCTGATGGGCACGCAGCAGAGCGGCGTGCTCGACCTGCTGATCTCGGACCTGGCCAAAGACGCGCCCATCCTGCAGGAGGCGCGGGCAGCGGCGCAGCGCGTGCTGGAGGCGGACCCGCAGCTGGACCAACCGCAGAACCAGGCCATGCGGCGCCATATACAATCGCTGAGCGCCAATACCGTTAACTGGAGCCGCATCAGCTAGCTTGTCGCTATCACGCTGAATTTCAGCTTATTTATATATAGCCTGGGTAGATTCTGGGGATGCTTCCGCTGTTTCTTCCGGCGTTACACTCTGCCGTTTGTAAATGGCTAAAGCAGATGGGGTCGGATTTATTTCCTTCCGCGTTGAAGTTATATCACTAGTTTCCTTGGTATACTTACTGATGAGGAGCAGCGCAAGGAAAGCAATGATCTTGAGTAGAAACTTCATAGTAGATCCGGGTATGATAGGCTGTACTAACTAAGCGGCCACAAGTTACGACAGTTGCCTGGGTATTAAGTGAATGAGCAGTTTAAGATTTTGTTACCCTATAATTACTTGGTTAATGAACATGCGCAATCTATATATCTTTGTACCTTAAGCCGTCGTTATACCGGTGTGCAACCGGCCGCTGCGCGCTTGTTCCACGAGAAACAATTGTACTAAATCTCCCCTGAAACTCTGTCGCAGCACTTCTTCTCAGAACCCTAAACACAAACTCACCCGATCAAAGCCGTGAAAAGACTTTTCCTCCTCCCGCTTTTACTACTGTGCCTCTGTCAGCCTGCAACAGTGCTTGCCCAGTCCAGAACAAAGGCATCTGTGGCATTCGATTATATGCCCGACCAGAGCAAGCAGCGCTATAGCCAGCGCGTGCCCCGCAAAACAATACCGGTGGGGAGCGATGCGTTCGTCCTGCTGAGCCGGAGCGCAGCAGATGCCTATACCGTCGAGAAGTACAACCGGGCCCTGAAGCGCTTATGGACTGCTGAGGTGAAGCTGACCGGCGCTGAGACGATAGAAGGCTTCGTCGCCGGCCCTGAAGCAGCCATTGTGGTAACGCACCGTGCTGACAACGGTGCAGGCATGCAGCAGCTATATGGCCACCGCATTAACCTGGGCACCGGCAAAAAGGAGGCTGGGGCGCTGTTGCTGGAGGCCCCGGCCAAAGACCGGCGTGCGACAGTAGCTGCCTCTGCCGATGGCAACAGGCTGCTTGCCTACCGCTACCACACCGATGCCAGCCACCAGATCGAACACATCAGCGGCAGCCTGTATGACGGCAGCCTTCAAAAGCTACAGGACACCCAGTACGACCTGCAGGATGTGCCTGCCATTCTTTCGGCGGATGTGCAGGTAGGCAACGGCGGTGAGCAGTACATCAGCCTGCTGTCAGACAACATGAAGCGCCTCACCGCGCGGCAGTACACCCCCGGCAGCAAAGAGGCGAAGGTGATGTCGGTGCTGGTGGGTGGTACGTTTGATGGCCGGAAAGTATATATCATCGACTCCAAGTTTGAGCTGATGCCAAACGGAACGCTATATGGGGCTGTGATGACGGCTGATGAGGCTTCGGGCAAATACTATAGCCTGAAAGCGGTGAAGTTCGATTTTGAAGCGGGGGACATGGTGTTTGCCGAAGAGTTTAAGTTCACGCCCGGTTACCTGGCAGAAGTCAACACCCTGGACAAGCGCGGCGGCGACAAGCCAACGCGGCTGGAGGATATATACCTGACGGACCTGGTGCTGACGCCGGAGCAAAGGCTGGTGGTGATCGCCGAGAAGAAATATACGGCCGGCGGTAAAGACGCGCCTTACTTTGCCAACGAACTGCACCTGTTCACCTACGACGAGTATATGGGCGCTGCCTGGAACTCGGTGCTGATGAAGCACCAGCAGGCCCCGGCTGACGAGGCTTTCTCCAGTATATCATTCAGCTCCTACCTCGACGGCAACACCCTGCACCTGCTGACGCTGGAAGAACTGAACGGGAAAAATGACCTGTACCTGCGCCAGATCAACACGAAAACAGGTGAGGCGACGGCTCCAAAGGCAGTGCGCCTTAACGTGGCGGATGATAAGGACCTGGCGTATGTGAAAGACTTCACCGCCTGGCTGTCAGAAAAGGATATTGTTGCGGTGGTGCGGCCCAGCCGGAAAGCAGACAGCCTGCGGCTTAGCCGCATCCAGCTAAAATAGGGACATATCCTCCAGCAGCCCTTCCCTATAGGCTACGTCGGGCATACTGTTGGTGTGATGCGGCTTGTGCTTCAGCCTTTTGGTAAAAGAAGCCAGTTGGAGCATCATATGTGAAAAACCGACAAAGGAGACAATCTCAACATACATCCTGAACTCTCTTTTGGAGCCGTCCAGCACCCCCAGTTTATCCACTTTGTAGGTGTTCATGGCAGACCAGGGCATCCAGCGCACCACTTTTTTATGGCGCAGCATGTAGCGGTTAATCCCTACCTCCAGCTGATATCGCTTCACCCGCTGCTTCATTACCTGCTGCAGGTCCGTCTTTCTGATAAGCCTTTCCCCGGACAGCAGGATGTCGCTGCGGTACCACCGCACAAACCAGGGCGAGTTAATGCGGCGCAGGATGATCATGTCTATTGCCGGCTGCGTGTCGAATGCCTCGATGGCCGCCCCGATCTCCTCTTCCCGGAGCTCCTGCAGGTCGGCATCCATCAGCAGGATCACCTCGTTCTTCACAAACTTTAGCGCATGGGCGATGGCTGCCGTCTTCCCCTGGTTCTGCGGCAGCTGCACCAGCTGCACCTGCGGCCAGTGTTGCCTTATATAGGTTGCGGTGCCGTCCGTAGAGCCATCGTCCACGCATAGCACCTGTTTGATTGGTCTTATTTTCGTGATCACATGCAGCACATGCGCAATGCGCTCCCTCTCATTATAAAAAGGAATCAGACATGTTACATTCATAGCTTCGTTTAAAGGCTTAGGGTGCTTACCTCCTTTACGAAAACCGCACCTCCAAATCTCATTTATAGTTAAAAATAATTTGACAGACGAACGATACACAACCTGCATAAGGCTAAAAAGGCTGTTACCAGAAGTAACAGCCTTTTCATGCGTTTAAAGTAGTCAGAAATTAGTAAATGTACTCGTTTGCCTCGATCAAAGCAGCGGCAATGCGGCGGCGCGCTTCTTTTGTGTTGAAGAGGTCTTTCTTAGTGAAGCGCTTGAGGCCCATGAACAGGAGGCGCTGCTCGTCTCCTTCTGCCATGGCGGCGATCGCCTCCTTTCCGGCTTTGAAGGCGATATCCACGGCATCGGTCACCACCACCCGGGTTATATCAATCTCGTTGGCCACAGACGCTTCGCCTTTCAGCCCCACCAGTTTCTCCACGCGCAGCAGCGTCGACTCGGCCACATAGGTCTTGATGGCCATGTCTGCCACGTTCATCAGCACTTCCTGCTCTTTGGCCAGCGAGTTCATGTACTTCTGCACCGCCGTGCCGGCCACCAGCAAAATAGCCTTCTTCAGGTTCCGAATGGCTTTATGCTCCGCCGCGAACAAGCCTTCCTCCTCGGCACCGAAGTCAGGGATGGCCATCAGCTCCTGCTGCACCGCCTGCGCGGGCCCCATCAGGTCCAGCTCGCCTTTCATCGCTTTCTTCAGGATCATATCTACTGCCAGCATGCGGTTGATCTCGTTGGTGCCTTCGAAAATGCGGTTGATGCGGGAGTCCCGGTAAGCGCGGTCCATGGGGTAGTCGGCAGAGAAGCCGTAGCCCCCGTATATCTGCACGCCTTCGTCCACCACATAATCCAGCACCTCGGAGCCTTCCACTTTCAGGATGGCGCACTCCACGGCAAACTCGCGGGCGGCGCCCAGCAGCGCCTCATTCTCGTCTTTGCCCTGCGCCATCAACTCCTGCTCCATGCGGTATATATCCATACCGGCCCGGTACAGCGCAGCCTCCACGGCATAGATGCGGATGGCCTGCTCCGCCAGCTTATGCCGGATCGCACCGAATTTAGAGATCGGCAGGTCGAACTGAACGCGCTCATTGGCATACTTCACCGACAGGTCGGCTACGCTTTTAGAAGCCCCGAGGGTAGCAGCCGCCAGCTTGATACGGCCGATATTGAGGATGTTAAAAGCGATTAAATGGCCCTTCCCGATCTCACCCAGCACATTTTCTTTCGGCACCTGGCAGTCAGAGAAAAACACCTGCCGGGTAGAGGACCCTTTGATGCCCATTTTATGCTCCTCGTTTCCGAGGCTCAGGCCCGGGTAGTCTTTCTCCACAATAAAGCCCGTGAACTTGTCGCCGTCCACCTGCGCGAACACGATAAACACATCCGCAAAGCCTGCGTTCGTGATCCACATTTTCTGCCCGTTCAGGACATAATGCGTACCCGCCGCGTTCAGCACCGCTTTGGTTTTGGCCGCCAGCGCATCCGAGCCCGAGCCCGGCTCCGTCAGGCAGTAAGACGACATCCACTCGCCGCTCACCAGCTTGGGAACATACTTCTGCTTCTGCTCCTCTGTACCGAAGTACAGGATCGGCAATGTGCCGATGCCCGTGTGGGCCGCAAAAGCAACCGGGAACGAATGGCCGCCCCCCACTGCCTCTGTTACCAGCAGCGACGTGTTGAAATCCATGTCCAGGCCGCCGTATTGCTCCGGGATGGACACCGCGAACAGCCCTAGCTCCCCTGCTTTTTTCATTAGGTTTTCCATCAGGCCTTCCTCATGGTTATCCAGCCGATCCAGCAGCGGGTACACCTCCTCGCGCACAAAATCACGGCAGGTCTGCGCCATCATCTCCTGCTCCTCATTAAACTCGGCAGGTATAAATACATCCTGCGGGCTGGTTTCCTTTATCAGGAACTCACCGCCTTTGATGGCAGCGGTTTTATTTTCTGTTGTATTTGCCATTTTCTTGTCTTTTATCTTTATCGTATCACGACACACGTATCAGGTAGCACGACTTTTTTATTCTTGTATTAATCAGCACATACCGTATGGTGCGATCTCTATAATTTGTTAATTAATCCATTCAACATTTTCTGCACGTCTGCTATCTGTTGCATGAGCTTTAGGTTATCGTCCTCGTTTACAAATCCGAAGGCTTCTGCTAAAATCATTTGTGTCTCAATTTCAAAAGCGGAGCCCAGAGCTATTTTCAGAAACTGTGCAAATTCTTTATTCGACCCTCTGCCAGAACCTTCTGCAATATTAGAGGGAACGGACACAGCCGCACGATTAACCTGGGATTTCAGTCCATACTTTTCGTCAGGCGGAAATTGAGCAGAGGTTTTATATACCAGCTTTGCCAACTCAATCGCCTCTTTCCACACTCTCAGTTCTTTGAAGTTATGCATGAGAAAAGTCGTGCTGCGTGATACGTGTGTCGTGATACAAAAACGCTATTTCAAAAATTCATATATCCCCGCCACACCCTGGCCGCCGCCGACGCAGGCCGTCACGATGCCGTGTTTCTTGCCCAGGCGGCGAAGCTCGCTAAACTGCTGCACGCTGAGCTTGGCACCGGAGCAGCCCAACGGGTGCCCTAACGCGATAGCGCCTCCGCTGATGTTCAGCTTGTCCGGATCAAAGTCGAGGTGGCGCATCACGGCGATGGACTGCGCGGCAAAGGCCTCGTTCATCTCGATCAGGTCGATGTCGTTCAGGGTCATGCCTGCCTGCTTTAGCACCTTCGGCACGGCGGCAATCGGCCCCATGCCCATGATGCGCGGGTCCACGCCGCCGGTGGCATATGCCACGAGGCGCGCAATGGGCTCCAGGTTTAGCTCTTTCACCATGCGCTCGCTCATCACGATCACAAAGGCAGCGCCGTCGGAGGTCTGGGAGGAGTTACCCGCTGTTACCGTGCCGCCTGCCGCAAACACCGGCTTCAGCCTGGCCAGTTTCTCCAGCGAGGTATCCGCGCGCGGGCCTTCGTCAGTGTCTACTACATAGCTTCTGGTTTTCTTTTTCCCATTCTCGTCCAGATAAGTTTCCTCCACCGTGATCGGCACGATCTGCTCTTTAAAGTAGCCTTTTTCGATGGCATTCAGGGCTTTCTGGTGCGACTTCAGCGCAAACTCGTCCTGGTCTTCACGTGAAACATTGTAATCGCTGGCCACCGCCTCTGCGGTAAGGCCCATGCTCAGGTACCAGTCCGGGTTGTTCCTGGCGATCTTGTAGTTCGGCGCGGTTTTCCAGCCGGCCGTCGGCACCATTGACATCGATTCCGTGCCCCCCGCCACAATGCACTCGGCCATACCGGCCTGTATCCGATTGGCGGCGATGGCGATGGTTTCGAGTCCGGAGCCGCAGTAGCGGTTCACCGTCATGCCGCTCACCGACATCGGCAGTGCCAGCAGCGAGATCATACGCCCGATCTGCAGGCCCTGCTCGGCCTCCGGCACGGCGTTGCCCACAATCAGGTCGTCCACGCGCTCCGGGTCCAGGGCGGGCACTGTGCTGATAAGATGCTTGATGACTTCTGCCGCCAGGTCATCGGGCCTCATGAACCGGAAAACGCCACGGGGCGCCTTGCCTACTGCGCTGCGAAACCCGGCTACGATATATGCATTGTTCATATTTTCTAATTGCTAAACTGTTAAATGGTTGCTTGTTGATTCCTCTTTTTGTTTCTCAAGAGTACCATCATGACCCATTATTCATTAGTCCTTAATTTCTCAGCGGCTTGCCTGTAGTCAGGATGCTCTGGATGCGCTCCAGCGTCTTGCGCTCGCCTGTCAGCGACAGGAAGGTCTCGCGCTCCAGGTCCAGCAGGTACTGCTCGCTCACCTCTGTTGGGGCAGACAGGTCGCCGCCGCACATGACGTAAGCCAGCTTCTCCGAAATTTTCTTGTCGTGCTCAGAGATATAGCGGCCCGTGTACATGGCATTGGCACCGGTCAGGAACATGCCTAACGCACCTTTCCCCTGTACCTTGACATCCGTGCGCTGCACTGGCTTGGTATAGCCGTTCTCAGCCAGCAGTATCGCCTGTGCCTTGGCATCGGCCAGCAGGCGGTTGCTGTTGATGGTGATGCCCGCGCTCTTGTGCAGGTAACCCAGGTCAATGGCTTCTTTGGCCGAGGTAGAGACTTTGGCCATCCCAATGGTCAGGAACACGTTTTTCAGGTCGTTGTACTCAATGTCGCCTTCGGTATAAAGATCGGTAGCCCGCAGCGTCATTTCCTTTGTGCCGCCGCCGCCCGGGATCAGGCCCACGCCAAATTCCACCAGTCCCATATAGGTTTCGGCGGCGGCCTGCACGTGGTCGCAGTGCAGATTCAGTTCGCAGCCGCCGCCGAGCGCAAGGCCGTGCGGCGCGCCCACTACCGGTATCGCTGAGTAACGCATGCGCATCATGGTGTCCTGGAACTGCTTGATCATGAAATTGATCTCGTCATACTCCTGCTCCAGCGCAGACATATAGATCAGCGCCAGGTTGGCGCCTGCCGAGAAGTTGGCCCCGTCGTTGCCGACCACCATGCCACGGAAATCCTTCTCCGCCAGCTCGATCCCTTTGTTCAGGCCGGCAATCACGTCGCCGCCCAGCGTGTTCATCTTGCTGTGGAACTCCACGTTCAGGATGCCGTCCCCCAGGTCAATCAGGCTGGCGCCGCTGTTTTTCCACACTGTCCTGCTTCCGCGCAGGTTATCCAGTATGATAAAGTTCTCGGCCCCCGGTATGGTTTTGTAATCTTTTGTCTGGATGTCGTAGTAGCGTCGCTTGCCGTTCTCCACGATATAAAAGGACTCCTTCTGATGCTCCAGCATGTCCGTCACCCATGGCGCCGGCTCATACCCTGCCTCTATCATGCGCTGCACGCCCTCACGGGCACCGATGGCGTCCCAGTACTCGAACGGCCCCAACTCCCAGCCAAAGCCGGCACGCAGGGCATCGTCTATCCTATATAGCTCGTCAGAGATCTCCGGGATGCGGTTGCTTACATACTGGAACAGGCCGAACAGCGTCTCGTTAAAGAACTGTGCGGCTTTGTCGGTCTGGGCGGAGAAGGCTTTGACGCGCTTTCTCAAATCATCAATGGGCTTCAGCGCCTCCAGGCTCTGGAACTTCACCTTCTGCTTCGGCCCGTACGCCATGGTGTTAAGGTCCAGCGTCAGGATTTCGGTTTTGCCCTTCGCGTCTTTTGTCTTTTTGTAGAAGCCCTGGCCAGTCTTATCGCCCAGCCACTTCTGCTCCACCATCTGCTGCACATACCCTGGTATCTGGAACAGGTCTCTCGACTCGTCCTTCTCCCCCGCCTGGTACAGGCCGTTGGCTACGTTCACGGTGGTGTCGAGCCCCACCACATCCAGCGTCCGGAAGGTGGCCGACTTCGGGCGGCCGACCATCGGGCCGGTTATTCTGTCAACCTCATCTATCGTCAAACCGGTTTTCTCCATGGCCTTCAGCGTTTGCATGATGCCATATATACCCACGCGGTTCGCGATGAATGCCGGCGTGTCTTTGGCAAGCACGGTGGTCTTGCCCAGATATAAATCGCCGTAGTGCATCAGGAAGTCAACCACTTCCCTGTCTGTTTCCGGGGTCGGGATGATCTCGAGCAGTTTGAGGTAGCGCGGCGGGTTAAAGAAGTGCGTGCCGCAGAAATGCTTCCTGAAGTCGTCGGAGCGCCCGTCCAGCATCAGGTGGATCGGGATGCCCGAGGTGTTGGAGGAGATAAGCGTGCCCGGCTTACGGTGCTGCTCCACCTGGTCGTACACCAGTTTCTTTATCTTCAGGTTCTCCACCACCACTTCAATAGTCCAGTCGGCGGTGGCGATGTCCTTCATGTTGTCGTCGAAGTTGCCTGTTTTGATGAGGCGGGCATCGGACTTGCGGTACAGCGGCGACGGATTGGCATTGATGGCTGCCTGCAGGTGGCCGTCCACAAGGCGGTTGCGCACGGCTTTGCTCTCCAGCGTCAGGCCCTTCTTCTCTTCCTCCGGGGTCAGCTCCTTCGGTACGATGTCGAGCAGCAGCACCTGCACGCCGATGTTGGCGAAGTGGCAGGCAATCCTGGAGCCCATCACGCCCGAGCCCAGCACCGCTACTTTATTGATTATCCTTTTCATAGAATGGAATTTTGTCTGGGATTTAAAAGATCTCCTTATTCTCTATCATGCCCATGATGCGGCCGCACACTTTAAAGAAAACGTCCAGTTCTTCCTGCGGCACCTCCTGGCGCACCTTGTTGTTGAAGTGCTTCACCGTTTGCCGCGATATCTCCTTTTTCTCCAGGCCCTTCTCTGTCAGAAAGATGCGCACGAGGCGCTTGTCCCGCTCATCCGACACTTTGTGTATAAGCCCATGCTCCTCCATGCTTTTGAGGATGCGGGTCAGGCTACGGGCCTCCAGACCAAGCAGCGGCGCTATTTTGGTGGCGGGCGTGCCTGTTTCCTGGTTGATGTTCAGCAAGACAAACCCGATGGAAGTGGTGATGTCGGCTTTGGCAGCCTCAATATTATACATACGCGAGATGGCATGCCAACATACCTTAAAGTTGTAATCGACTGTTTCTTCTGGCTTCATGGAGTGTCAGTGATGTATACCAAATATACAAAAATATGTTATGCTTGCATACTACTTTCGAAAAACTTTAGCTGCATGCATAAATTTTACTACGTTGGTTTCGTGAAAGGATATAGGTAAATGGCCATGAAATAGTATTCCATATAAGCTAAAAATCACCTGCCAGTCAGGCAGGTGATTTTTAGCTTATATGGAATCTCGTAGCCTTCTTGCTTAAGTGGCGAAGAATTGCTCAAACGCACGCAGGAACAGCGCATGCTCCGGGGCCGCTTCTCCAGTTTCAATGTCAAGAGTTATAGATAAATTACATATTAAAACATGCTTTCGATCAGCGCCTTGTGGTTCTCCGTAATTGCCTTGCGCTTTACCTTCAGGGTTGGGGTCAGTTCGCCGGATTCTACGGTCCACATGTTTGGCACCAGCTTAAACTTTTTAATGGTTTCGAACTGCGCCAGCCCTTGGTTGGTTTTCTCCACCTCCCGCTTGAACTTTTCCTGCACCTCCGGGTGGGCGAGCATTTCCTCGTTGGTGGTATAGGGGATGCCTTTGTGGGAGCACCAGTCCTGTAGGCCCGGGAACGAAGGCACGATGAGCGCCGCCGCGTACTTCTGCCCGGAGCCGACCACCATCACCTGCTCTATCACCACCGACTCTTTCAGTTTGTTCTCGATGGGCTGCGGCGCCACGTACTTGCCACCCGAGGTTTTGAACATCTCCTTCTTCCGGTCCGTTATTTTCAGGTATTTACCCTCTACCATCTCCCCAATGTCGCCGGTGTGGAACCAGCCGTCCTTGTCGATCACCTCGTCCGTCAGGTCCGGCTTTTTGTAGTAGCCTTTCATCACGTGCGGCCCGCGGGTCAGGATCTCCCCGTCCTCGGGTGCTATTTTCACCTCTACCCCGTCAATAGGCGCGCCTACCGTCCCGATCATGTTGTCCTCCGGCTCAAACCGGTTCACCGCGATCACGGGGGAAGTTTCTGTCAGGCCGTAGCCCTCCATCACGCGTATGTTGGCCGCCCAGAATACCCGCGCCAGCCGCGGCTGCAGGGCCGCCCCCCCAGAAACGATCACTTTGATGTTGCCCCCCAGCGCCTCCCGCCACTTACTGAAGATAATCTTGTTTGCCATTGCCAGTTGCTGGTTATAGAACCAGCCCTGGTCTTTCTGCGTGTCGTATTTCAGGCCGAGTTCCAGCGCCCAGAAGAAAAGCCTGCGCTTCACACCCGTCAGTTCCATGCCGGTGGCCACGATCTTGTCATACACCTTCTCCAGCAGGCGCGGCACCGTGGTGAATATATGCGGCTTCACCTCCTTCAGGTTGTCAGACACCCGCTCAATGCTCTCGGCATAGTAGATAGAGACCCCGATCCTGAAGTACAGGTACAGCAGCATGCGCTCGAACACGTGGCAAAGCGGCAGGAAACTCAGCGCCCGGTGCGTGTGGTTCACAGGCACGATCGGTAGCACGCCCAGCACATTGCTCACCAGGTTGTGATGCGTCAGCATCACGCCCTTGGGGTTGCCCGTGGTGCCGGAAGTATAGATGATCGTGAGCACATCCTCCGGCTTCACGGCCGCCTTCAACGGCTCCAGCCGCTGCACATCGTCGCCCTTGCCCAGTTCCAGCATTTCTTTCCAGTACCTGGCGCCCTTCACCTCATCAAAGGTGTAGATCTCAAGCAGGCCGGGCATGCCTTCCGTGGCCGCCACCACCCGGTTATACAGCGAGGCATCGGCCACGAAAATAGCTTTCACCTCAGCGTCATTCAGGATGTAGCGGTAATCCTCCACCGTGATGGTGGGGTACAGCGGCACACTGATGGCGCCAATCTGCTGAATCCCGAAGTCAACAAACACCCACTCCGGGCGGTTGAAGGAGATAATAGCGACCTTGTCGTCCTTCCCTATCCCGAGCTTCAGCAGGCCGAGACTCACCTGGTCGGCATAGTCGTGCACGTCTTTTGTGCTGTGCTTTTGCCAGGTGCCGTTCACTTTGGCAGCCAGGCAGTCGGGCTTTGGGTTGTGCTGCTGCTGGAAGGGTAAAAGGTCAAAAGTTCGGGTAATGTTCATGGCGTGGTGGTTTGGCAGATCAGTTATATATAAAAGCGCCGGCTATGGGCAGAAAATGCGCCTCGGCACCTCAAATGTGCGTGTTATATATGCATTTTAACTATTTTTTTGAATTCTGCCACGCTTCCCGGCACAAATATTTCCTGCCAATTATATTTACGGACATCAATTTTATTTCCCGATGTGGGCGCCGCCGCCCTGCCTGAAACCAAATTTTAAGTATTTTTGGTTTTTCCGGATAAACGCTATGAACCTGTCTATCTTTTTTGAGCCACTGAACGAAGACGTATATGCCGCGTTGAACAAGCCGCGCACGCTGGGCTTTTACACCAGCCGCTTCGTGAGCAAGTTCCCCGACTGGCGAAGCGCCGACATCGCACTGCTCGGCGTGAACGAGACAAGGGGCTGCAAAGAGGAGGCGCCAGCGCCTGCCGCAGCCAGTTCGGCGGCACGCGCGGTGCGCCAGCGCCTGTACAGCCTGACAAAGGGCGCAGGCCGCTGCCGGCTGGTGGACTTAGGCAACCTGCGCCCCGGCATCACGCTGGAGGACACGTACCTGCGGCTGCGGGAGATTGTGGAAGTGATGATCTCGCATAACACCATTCCCATCATCATCGGCGGCTCGCAGGACCTGGAGTACGGACAGTACCTGGGCTACGAGCACCTGGAGCGCGTGGTGAACATGGTGACCATCGACAGCAGCGTGGACATGACAGAGGACCCCGAGGCCACCCCCAACAAGAAGCAGCTGCGCCGGATCCTGATGCACGAGCCAAATTACCTGTTCAGCCTGGGCCAGATCGGTTACCAGTCGTACCTGGTGGAGCCGGAGGTGATGGCGACGCTGGAGAAACTGCACTTCGAGGCCTACCGGGTGGGCGAGGTGCACCACAAGGTGCAGGAGATGGAGCCGGTGGTGCGCGTCGCCGACCTGCTCTCGTTCGACATATCGGCCATCCGCCACCAGGACGCGCCCGGCTACCAGCCGGCCAACCCCTTCGGGCTTACCGGCGAGGAGGCCTGCCAGCTTTGCTGGTACGCCGGCCTGAACGATAACCTGACATCGCTGGGCATATATGAATATGACCCTGCACTGGACAAGCGCAGCCTGACGGCCATGACCATCGCCACTATGATCTGGTACTTTGTGGAAGGCTTCTATCACCGGAAAAACGAGCTGGACTTCAGCAGCAAGCAGTTCACCAAATACGCCGTGACGTTCAACACGGACAACCCCGACCGGATGATCTTTTACAAGAGCAGGAACGGCGAGAAATGGTGGCTGGAGGTGGAGCCGCTCAGCAGCGAAAAAGCAAGCCGCATCGTGCCCTGCAGCTACGAAGACTACCTGCAGGCCATAGAGGGTGAGGTGCCCAACCGCTGGATTATGACGCAGGCGCGGATCGGATGATTCGGAAATATGAGGATATGGGAAGATTAAAACGCAGGAAGAGGGACAGGCGGAGAGCGCAGGAATGACTGGGCGTGTGCCATTGGCTGCACGCTAAGCGGCTTCTTCCCTGACACGGTTCTTTCTCTTCAAATACCTCTCTTATATATGGCTCTGCCCGAATACACCTTACAGCAACTGGCTTCGCGCAACGGACAGGACCGGGCCGAGATATGGGTGGCGTACAAGGGCGTGATATATGATGTGCTAAAGTCGAGGCTGTGGCGCAACGGCAGGCACTACGAGCACTGGGCTGGCCAGGACCTGACGGAGGAACTGAGCGACGCGCCGCACACACATCATGTTTTCGACAAGTTCGAGGTGATCGGGTTTGTGAAAAATTCCGTTTACAGGAGGAAAGAACCGTAGGCAAAGCCAGTTCATAAAATTTGCTACCTTAGGAGATAAATTAATTAAATAACAAATATACAATCATGATATTAATAGCTGACAGCGGCTCAACCAAAACAGACTGGCGCATGATAGACGCCACAGGCGTTCATGAACAGGTGTACACGGCAGGCATTAACCCGCAGTATATAGATGCCGTTCAGATATACAGCATATTTGAGGCGGAGCTGCTCCCGAAACTCCAGGAGAAGAGCCCCACCATCATTTATTACTACGGCGCAGGCTGCAGCTCACCAGACCGTAACCTGCGTGTGGAGCAGGCCCTGAGAAAGGCGTTCCCGGCCAGCGAGGTGCACGTAGACCATGACTTGCTGGCGGCGGCGCGCGCCCTGTGCGGGCACCAGCCAGGGGTTGCCTGTATCCTGGGCACCGGCTCTAACTCATGCCTCTACGACGGCAAAAACATTGTGGACAACGTGCCCTCGCTGGGCTTCCTGATGGGGGACGAAGGCAGCGGCGCCTACCTGGGCAAGATGCTGATCAGGGCGTACCTGTACCGCGAGCTGCCGGAGGAACTGGCCACCTCCCTCAAGAACCGCTACAACCTGACGAAAGACGGCATTTTGGATGCAGTTTATTACTCTGACATGCCAAGCACGTACCTGGCCACATTTGCCAAGTTCATGAGCGAAAAGCGCAAAGACCCGGTGATCCATGCCATGATTTACCAGAACTTCGATGAGTTCTTTGAGCGCCACGTGTGCAAATACAAAGGCTTTACAGAGGTGCCTGTCAATTTTGTGGGCTCCATCGCGTACCACTTCTCCGACACGCTGCACCAGGTGGCCCAGAAATACGGCGCGCATATAGGCACCATCATCACCAGCCCGAGCGAAGGCCTGATCGCCTACCACCTAGAGCTTATGGCGCAGGGTCAGGGCAAGTAAGCGCCTTGAAACAGGACTGCGGATGAAAGACAAAGGACATTGGTTTTGTGGCTATATATCTTTAAAGCCTTTTGCTTTTGTTTTTCATCCCGATTCCCTCATTCTTAACTCTCCATTCTAAACTCATAACTAACTTGTCTACTACCGAATCAGCATCGAATTATAATAGCCTGGAGCAGATGAGCGTGCAGGAGCTTTTGCAGAACATCAACCGCGAAGACCAGACCGTTCCGCAGGCAGTAGCCCAAGCCATCCCGCAGCTGGAGGCGCTGGTAGAGGCCACCGTGGAAAGGCTGGCGCAAGGCGGAAGGCTGTTCTATATCGGGGCGGGCACGAGCGGCCGCCTGGGCGTAGTAGATGCCTCCGAGTGCCCACCCACCTACGGTGTGCCGCACGGCATGGTGGTGGGCCTGATAGCGGGCGGCGACGGCGCCATCCGCAAGGCAGTGGAGTTTGCGGAGGATGACCCCGACCAGGCGTGGAAAGACCTGCAGGCGCATAACATATCAGACAGTGACATTGTGGTGGGCATTGCCGCATCGGGCAGAACGCCCTACGTTATCGGGGGGCTGAAGGCCTGCCGCCGGCACGGCATTGCCACTGGCTGCGTCGTTTGCAACCCAGACAGCCCCGTAGCCGCCGAGGCCGACTTCCCGGTAGAGGTGTTGACCGGCCCGGAGTTCGTGACGGGCAGCACCCGCATGAAAGCCGGCACAGGCCAAAAGCTGGCGCTGAACATGCTCACAACGGCCACCATGGTGCGGCTCGGCCATGTAAAAGGCAACAAAATGGTAGACATGCAGCTCTCGAACCATAAGCTGGTGGACAGGGGTACCCGCATGGTGATGGAGGAGCTTAACCTGCCTTACAACGAGGCTGGCGCCATGCTCAAGAAGTTTGGCAGCGTGCGCGCCGCCATAGAGGCTTTCCGGGGCAGCAGCGAAGCGGAATAACACGCAGCCTGCAGTTCATATATAAAAAGGCGGCCGGAATCTCATTTCCGGCCGCCTTTTTATATATGAACTGCAGGCCATGCGGCCTACTCTGGCTCTGCGGCGGTCAGGCCTTCCAACAGCACCGAGGCAGCCTCCCTGCTGGGCACTTTGTACTCGACCACCGACCAGTCATAATTCAGCTTGAACACATTGTTGCCGAGGCCGAAAAGCACTTTCTTTTTATAATCATCCAGCGGCTCCAGCCCCAACGGGGCGCGTCTTTTGTTGATGCGCTCCAACTCTTCCTCGCTCATTTTCTCAACCAGGTAGCGCTGCGGCTTTTCCTGTTCTTTGCACCTGGTGCAGTTCACGGTAACAAAGGCCTTGGAGCCGTACAGGCCCTTGCCGGCCTGCTGGTCCAGGAGGTAGGCGACCGGCTGCGGGGCCAGGCGCCCCTCCTTCACTGCTTTGGTGAGGATCTCGGTGAAATCATATCCTTTGCGGGCCTTTGTCTGGCGCTGTATCACGATGCTGAAGCGGGGCAGCTGCTCCAGAGTATCGGCCACCCCGATCAGTTGCTCCCCCGGGTAGCCGTACTCCTCGATCCAGGCCAGCAGGTTCTCCACATTGGCAGTCTCTATTTTGCGGATGGTGTCGCCGTGCACGCGCAGGCCGCCTTCCGCCAGCCTGAAATAAGCATCGCGGGCATATAGCTCGTCCAGGTCAGCGCGCAGCTCCTTGTTCAGGGTTTCCTCAAACTTGCTGCGGTTCTTCGGGTATTGGCGCTCAAATTTTTTCCACGCCTTGGTGGTGCGCAGCGAGTCGAACACCTGCTGCCGTTCCAGGTAAGGCAGGCTCACCCCTTTCAGCACCAGCTGCTCCAGGTAGCCGAAGGCCTGCTTTTCATCCTGCAGCTGCACCGCGCTGACGGCGGCATTGTAGTAGTCGCGGGCAAACGGAGTCGGGACCGAGGCAAACGCCTGCTTGTAGGCGGACAGTGCGTCCGCATACTCCCCCCGCACAATGTTCAGCTCTGCCACGTTGATCAGGGGGTGGTATACCTCCGCATAATCCGGCATTACTTCAAACTCCGGCACTTTGGTGCTGGTACAACCACCAAGGCCGAGCACCAGCAGCAGGCAGAGCAGCGGGCTATAGATAAGGGCGGGGAAAGCACAGGCTTTGCTGTTGATTGGGTTTGGGAGCATGGCAAACAAATTGTGTTAACGGATTTACAAGTATAACATTCTTATTCTAAATCGCACATTGCCTTAAAACAGTTCCTGCCCCGGCGGGCTATGTGCCGTTTTGGGGTATATATGGCAATGGGCGCTCTGTTTATGCAGCCAAAAGATGACCCAGCGCTGCAAAAGAGCTGCAAAAGCCTCAACTTTGCGACACCCTTTGTAGTAAATGGAACCATAGCGCCTGTTTTACCAGCTTTATCACCCTCGATTTGTTATGCATACCATAGAACCATTTTACAACTGGCTGGACAGCTATTCGGCTGCCGAGGATCCGCGGTCGCCGCTTTACGGCACTGAGAGCAACCTCCTGCAGTACACCAACACCATTTACGGGTACTACATCCACCCGCAGTGGGACGACATGGAATCGGAAACGCTCTTCCTGAAGATCCTCTTTACCGATTATGACCTCGGGTTTACCATCATTGAGTTTATCGGGGAGTGGAATGATACGCTTCACAACGACATCATGCAGTTGAAGCGCAACATCATCGACCCGCTGGTGCACGAGGGCATCCACCGCTTCATCATCATCGGCGAGAACGTGTTTAACTTCCATGGCTCCGACGACTCTTACTACGAGGAATGGTTCGAGGATATAGAGGACGGCTGGATCGCCGCCCTGGGCTTTCAGGACTTTGTGACGAGCGAGATGAAGAACTACAGCCTGGACTATTACATCAACTACGGCGGCACCCTGGACGAGATCCCGTGGCGCACTTTTACGCCGAAGCGCCTATTTGCCCTCGTCAACAGCATGATCCAGAAGCGGCTGGGGCCGTGAAGCCTATATAAGTTGAGTGTCCTATATACAAGAAGGGACCTGCCGCGGCAGGTCCCTTCTTGTATATAGGATAAATATGAGCTACCGGTTAGCGGTCAACTGCGTCTTCTACTTCTTCTTCAACCTCCTCTGCTGCGTCCTCTACTTCTTCTGCGCCCTCTTCTACGGCGTTTTCAGTGGATGCGCACGAGGCAAACGTTAACAGCCCTGTGGCCATCAGCATATACATTACCTTTTTCATAGTCTTTTTTTGTTAGTGTGTTGTTGATTATCAAACCGGCCGCGGCCTTTGCCCGGGGCAGGTTCCTGAGGCTTATACGCACAACAGCCGTATTAAGTCGTATAACTTTTCATATTACGCGCATATAGCCCGAAAACAGAAGCGGCTGCCCAAGGGCAGCCGCTTCTGTTTTCGTTCGCACGGGTGCAGTTACTCCACCCCTTCTTCTACCTCCTCGGCGCCTTCCTCTATTCCTTCTTCCATGTCCTCGGCACCTTCCTCCATATCCTCTCCTACTTCTTCGGTGGCTTCTTCCGTTCTGTTTTCCGTGTTAGAATCGCATGAGGCGAAGGTAAATAAACCCGCGGCCAGCAGCATGTATATTGGCTTCTTCATAAGTATCTGTTTGAGTTGATTATATCGTTTTATATATAGCTAAGAAACTGGGCCTGCCGCCTACTCGATCACGGCAGTGGTGTCCATCTCCTCTTCCATGTCTTCCATCTCGTCTGTTCTTTCCTCCGCCTGGTCTTCTAATTCCTCGGTCTGGTCTTCCATTTCATCCGCTCTTTCTTCAGCGGGAGAATCGCAGGAGGCGAAGGCAAACAGGCTGCCCAGCGCAAATACATAAAGTACCTTTTTCATGGTTTTATAAATTTAGTGGTTGATTAAATCGTAATGTCGCCCTCTCCACACTGCGTGTATGAGGATTACCACAACGAATACGACAGTTCCTGCATATAGTTCTGAAAATATATATAAAAGCAGAAAGGCACCCTTGGGAGGTGCCTTTCTGTTGCCCCGGCTGCTGTGCCAGGTGGTTTTCCGGTTGCTGATTAAAGCGAAGAAGCCGAATCAATGGGTGCCGCAGCTGAATCAACTGGCGCAACCTCTGTCTCAGTCACTTCTTCCTCTACTACCGGAGTTTCCTCTACTGTAGTTTCTTCAACTGTCTCTACTTCAGAAGCAGTTTCGGTTGCATTGCTGCAAGACGCGAAAGTGAACAGACCAGCAACGAAAAGTAAACCAAATACTTTTTTCATGATATTTTTCCTATGTTAGAAATGAAGCCGCAAATATACCGCTATATCTCTATCTCCAATCCTTCCGGGAATTATTTTTTACGGAATACCAGGTTGATCGGAACGCCCTCAAACCCGAAGTGGTCGCGCAGCCTGTTCTCCAGGTAACGCGCATACGACTCCTTGATGTACTGCGGCAGGTTGCAGAAAAAGGCGAAGGTCGGGTTGTGCGTCGGCAGCTGCGTGATATACTTGATCTTCACCAGTTTGCCTTTGATGGCCGGTGGCGGATAGCGCTCGATGTCGGGCAGCAGCAGGTCGTTGAGCTTGGACGTGGAGATTTTCCGCGTCTTGTTCTCATACACCTCCATGGCCTTCTCCACCGCCTTCAGGATACGCTGCTTGGTCGTCACCGAAGTGAAGATAACCGGCACGTACTTGATCGGCGCGATGCGGTCCAGGATCTCCTCCTCAAACTTTTTGGTGGAGTGCGTGTCTTTCTCGATCAGGTCCCACTTGTTCACCAGGATCACGATGCCTTTGCGGTTCTTCTCGGCCAGCGTGATGATGTTCACGTCCTGCGACTCGATGCCGCGCGTGGCGTCCAGCATCACGATGCACACATCGGCATCCTCCAAAGCACGCACCGAGCGCATCACCGAGTAAAACTCAATGTCCTCGCTCACCTTGCTCTTTCGGCGCAGCCCGGCGGTGTCCACGATGATGAACTCCTTGCCGAACGCGTTGTAGCGCGAGTGGATGGCGTCGCGGGTGGTGCCGGCGCGGTCGGTCACTATGTTCCGGTCTTCGCCCAGCAGCAGGTTCACGAACGATGATTTGCCCACGTTCGGGCGGCCCAACACGGCCAGCTTCGGGATACCCGCATCCGGGTCTTCCACGCCCTCGTCTTCGAAGTGCTTCACCACCTCGTCCAGCAGTTCGCCGGTGCCGGAGCCGTTCTGCGACGAAACCGGGAAAATCTCCTCGCCTACTCCCAGCGAGTAAAACTCGCCCATCTGGTTGGCGCGGGCCGTGGTGTCGGCTTTGTTGGCCACGATATAAATCGGTTTGTCGGTGCGGCGCAGCACGTTGGCGAATTCCTCGTCCAGGCCTGTCAGGCCGGCGTCCACGTCCACCATAAACAGGATCACGGTCGCCTCCTTGATGGCGATCTCGACCTGCTTGTTAATCTCTTCCTCGAAAATATCCTCGGAGCCGTGCACGTAGCCCCCCGTGTCGATCACGGTGAAATACTTGCCCGTCCACTGGCCGTGGCCGTAGCTCCTGTCGCGGGTAACGCCGCTCTCGTTGTCCATGATGGCCTTGCGGTGGCCGATCAGGCGGTTAAAAAGGGTGGACTTGCCCACGTTGGGGCGGCCCACAATCGCAATGATGTTTGCTGACATCGTAAAAAAATAAAAAGTTAAAGTGCCCCCGGGGCACCTTGCCCCGAAGCTTTAATACATGCGCCTACTTACTCGCTGTAGCCGAAGCGCCGAAGCAGCTTCTGGTCTGTCCGCCAGTTTTCGTTCACGCGCACATATAAATCAAGAAAAATCTTTTTCTGGAAGAACTCCTCCATGTCGAGGCGGGCCTGCGTGCCCACTTTCTTCAGCGCCTCGCCTTTGTGGCCGATCACGATGCCTTTCTGGCTTTTGCGCTCCACGCTGATCTCGGCCCGGATGCGGATAATGTCCTCCTCCTCTCTAAACTCCTCCACCACCACTTCGCAGCTGTAAGGGATTTCCTTTTTGTAGTTGAGGAAGATCTTCTCCCGGATCATCTCCGACACGAAGAAGCGCTCCGGCTTGTCGGTCAGCTCGTCTTTCGGGAAGTAGGGCGGGTGCGCGGGCAGGTAATGCAGCAGGCGGTCGAACAGGTGCTCGGTATTGGTGCCGTGCAGGGCTGAGATCGGCAGCACCTCTGTCGGGCTCATTTTCTCCTGCCAATAGATGATCTTGTCCTTCACGTCCTGCACCTTGGCCTGGTCTATCTTGTTGACCAGCACCAGCACGGGCACCTCCGCATTTCGGAGGCGGCTGATGACTTCCTCCTCGTCGTGCTTCTCATATATATCCGTCACGAACAGGATCACGTCGGCGTCCTCGAGCGAGGTGCGCACAAATCCCATCATCGACTCGTGCAGGGCGTACTGCGGCTTGATGATGCCGGGCGTGTCGGAATACACGATCTGGAAATCGTCTCCGTTCAGGATCCCCATGATGCGGTGCCGCGTCGTCTGCGCCTTGGAGGTGATGATGGAGAGCTTCTCGCCCACCAGCGCGTTCATCAGCGTGGATTTGCCCACGTTCGGCTTGCCCACGATACTAACAAAACCGGCTTTATGTGCTACTTCGGACATACACTTTGAAATTGAGGTTGCAAAAGTACTTCTTTTTTACGAGACGGCGGCGTAATGTGTAAATTATTGTGAATGAGGCGGTGAGAGCATCGGCTTATATATAGCTGTTGCCCCTTTGCTTAGCAGACACTTGCCGGAAGACCTCGCAGCGTGCGCAGCTCCTGCGAGCGTCCGGCGGGAAAAGCTGCGGCGCTGTGGCACCAAACGCTCGCGAGAC
Organism: Pontibacter saemangeumensis; assembly: GCF_039541895.1. Classification (NCBI taxonomy): domain Bacteria; kingdom Pseudomonadati; phylum Bacteroidota; class Cytophagia; order Cytophagales; family Hymenobacteraceae; genus Pontibacter; species Pontibacter saemangeumensis. Next base: position 99,398 of record NZ_BAABHC010000003.1, on the reverse strand, counting down.
CTGCGGACACCGAAAAGCCAAAAATGTCAAAAGGAGTAAAATAGCCTGAACAATTTATGCACCCGCCGCTTTCATATCCACTACCCCGGAGATGAGACCATGATATTTCTCATCTAAAAGAAAGTTTTATACTTTGTATCTTTGCAGCAGATAAGCATTTATACTTTTCAATGAGTAAGAAAGCAACTGGAAAAATCGGCGTGCTGCTGGTTAATTTAGGCACACCGGACACGCCGAACACACCTGACGTCAGAAAGTACCTGCGCGAGTTCCTGCTGGACAAGCGCGTGATCGATATCCCCGCCATTCCGCGCTATGCCCTGATCAACGGTGTGATTGCCCCGTTCAGGGCGCCGAAGTCCGCCAAGGTGTACAAGCAACTGTGGACCGAGCGCGGTTCCCCGCTGCTGTACCACGGCCTCGACCTGCAGAAGAAACTGCAGGCTGCCCTCGGCGACGGCTACCATGTGGCGTTCGGCATGCGGTACCAGAGCCCGAGCATTGGGCGTGCGCTGGAGGAACTGCGCGAGCAGAGCGTAGACCGCATCATCGTGCTGCCACTCTTTCCGCAGTATGCCTCCGCCTCCACCGGCTCGGTGCAGGACAAAGTGATGGAGATTGTGAAAGACTGGTGGGTGATCCCGAGCATTAACTTCATCTCCAGCTTCTGCGACGACCCGGGCTTCATCAAGTCGTTTGCCCAGCTGGGCAGGCAGCATATGGCCCAGGATACCTACGACCATGTAGTGTTCAGCTACCACGGCCTGCCGGAGCGCCAGGTGCTGAAAGGCAGCGACAAAGGCTACTGCCAGTTGGGCGCCTGCTGCAACACCTACAACAAGCGCAACAAGTACTGCTACCGTGCCGCCTGCTTTGCTACCTCCAGATTGCTGGCCGCGGAATTAGGCCTCAGCGAAGACCAGTACACGGTTTCGTTCCAGTCGCGGCTGTTGAAAGACCCGTGGCTGCAGCCTTATACCGACGAGGTGCTGAAAACGCTGCCCGCCAAAGGCATCAAGAAAGTGCTGGCCTACAGCCCCGCTTTCGTAGCCGACTGCCTGGAGACGACAATCGAGGTGGGCGACGAGTTCAAGCATATGTTCTTAGAGGCCGGCGGCGAGAAATGGCAGTTGGTAGAAAGCCTGAACTCTGAGCCTATGTGGGTGGAGGCCGTGAAAGAGATGGTGCTGCAGTACTGAGTTTGTTTCAGATAGAACTTATATATATAAACGCCGCTGATGCATCTACATCAGCGGCGTTTATATATATGGACTTTATATGTCGCAAGTTTAGCGCAGCGTAACTTGTGACTGATATTGACGCAAGTTTTCAACTTGCCTTCTGCGATAGCAGAAGAATGCCTTTACTGAACTTTGCTTACCAAAGGCTACTTAATTGCAGACCTTGCTTTTGCAAAGCAAAGAAGTTGAAAACTTCAGCTATATACCGTCACAAGTTACGCTTCGCTAAACTTGCGACATCTGATTTTTTGAGGAGCCATATATGAAAGTCGCTCAAAATCATTTCAGGCAAGCACCAACAGTCCGCTATATACGCTTAAAATCCACCCCTGGCGCTGAGGCAGCGTCGGCGGAGGCCCTGAGCTTCTGCAGCAGCAGCGCGGCGTCCTCCGCCACGATCAGGCTGTCGCGGTAGGCTGGCTTGATGAAACCCTCGGACACGCTGTGGTCGATCATCTCCAGGAACCTGTTATAGTAGCCGTTCACGTTGTAGAACGCCACCGGCTTCCGGATAATGCCCAGCTGGTTCCAGGTGATGATCTCGTTTATTTCGTCGAGGGTGCCGAAGCCGCCGGGCATGGCTATAAACGCGTCTGACCTGGCGGCCATCAGCGCCTTGCGCTCGTGCATGGTCTGCACCACGTGCTGCTCCGAAAGGCCCATATGGGCTACTTCGCGGTCTATGAGGCTCTGCGGAATCACGCCGATGGCGGTGCCGCCGCCTGCCAGCACCGCATCAGCGATCGTGCCCATCAGACCTACTTTTCCGCCGCCGAACACAAGCGTTAGATGCTGCTCCGCCATCAGGGCACCCAGCGCAGCGGCTGCCTGCATATATAGTTCGCCTTTGCCCTGGTTGGCCCCGCAGAAAACCCCAATGCTGTTCATATATAAGTTGCGTTGATTAGATTTAAAATGAAAGGCTCCAGCATTGCTGCTGAAGCCTCGTCTTATGATGCGGCTCTATATTAAACCGGCACCTTTTTATATAGCTTTGCCAGTGTCCCGGCAGCGTAGTCAATCTCTTCCGACGTGTTGTACTTGCTGAACGAGAACCGGACAGAGCCGCGTGCCGGGTCGCAGGCCAGTGCGCGCAGCACATGCGAGCCGGTGTTGGCCCCGCTGCTGCAGGCGCTGCCGCCCGACACCGAAACCTTGTTAATATCCAGGCTGAAGAGCAGCATCTCGTTGATGTCGGAGGCCGGCAGGCTCACGTTCAGCACGGTATATAAACTCTTGTCGCCGTACGCTGACATGCCGTTGAAGCTCACGTCCTCCAGCTGCTCCTTCAGTTTTGAGATCATCCTGTCTTTCAGCCCTTGGATGTGGCGCGCGTGCTCTCCCATGTCGCGGTACGCGATTTCCATAGCCTTCGCCAGACCGATGATGCCATATACGTTTTCGGTGCCGCCGCGCATGTTGCGCTCCTGCGCGCCGCCCTGTATATAGGGCTTTATCTTCACGCCCGCATCACAATACAGAAAGCCCACCCCCTTCGGCCCGTGAAACTTGTGCGCGGAGCCCACAATCAGGTTGGCGCCCAGCGTCTGCAGGTCGTGGGTGTAATGGCATATCGTCTGCACCGTATCCGAGTGGAAAATAGCGTTGTGCGCCTTGCAGATGCGCCCGATTTCCTCCACGTCGTTCAGGTTGCCGATCTCATTGTTGGCGTGCATCACCGACACCAGCGTCTGCGGCTGATCGGCCAACAGCTCCTCAAGGTGCGCCAGGTCCAGGTTGCCGCGCTCGTCGTGGCGCAGGTAACTCACCTGCACGCCCTCCTTCTCCAGCAGCTCCATGGTGTGCAGCACCGCGTGGTGCTCCAGTTCGGAGGTGATGGCGTGCTTTATGCCCAAGGTGCGGCAGGTGCTGATGATAGCGGTGTTGTCTGCCTCCGTGCCGCCTGAGGTGAAGAAAATCTCGGCAGGAGATGTGTTCAGCAGCGTGGCCACCGTTCGCCGCGCCTTTTCGATCGCCGCCCGCACCTCGCGCCCATGCGAGTGGATAGAGGATGGGTTGCCATAGTGCTCCAGCATATAGGGAGCCATGGCATCAAAAACCTCTTTGTCCAGAGGCGTTGTGGCGGCATTATCTAAATAAACACGCATACTAGTATTTCTATTTACTGATTCTATTTAAAACAACTGTCGCAGCACAAAAAAAAGTTGCGCCAGCAGGAGGAATCATTCCAGCCCCGGTGGCGCAACTTCAGTTGCTATAGATTATATATGCTACAACAACACATTCTATTTAAGCGACAGCAGCACATTTGCCTTATACTTTTTCTGAGATGATCTCTTTGATGTCGCCAATGATCTTGTTGGCCAGGTGCTCTGCCGTCACGTTGCTGTCTGACTCGGCATAGATCCGGATGATGGCCTCGGTGTTGGATTTGCGCAGGTGCACCCATTCCTTGCCGAACTCGATCTTCACGCCGTCGATGGTGTTGATTGGCTGCTTGGCATAACGCTCCTGCATCTGCACCAGCACCTCGTCCACATTCACTTCCGGTGTCAGTTCGATTTTGTTCTTTGAGATATAATAATTCGGGTACGAGGCGCGCAGTTGCGTCATGCTCATGTCAGACTTGGCCAGGTGCGTCAGGAACAGCGCGATACCCACCAGGGCATCGCGGCCGTAGTGCAGCTCCGGGTATATAACCCCCCCGTTGCCCTCTCCGCCGATGATAGCGTTCTGCGCCTTCATCATATTTACCACGTTTACCTCGCCCACGGCTGCGGCATGATACTCGCCGCCCGCTTTCTCGGTTACGTCGCGCAGCGCCCTTGTAGAGGACAGGTTCGACACGGTGTTGCCTACCTGGTTCTTCAGCACATAATCTGCAACGGCCACCAGGGTGTATTCCTCCCCGAACATGCTTCCGTCCTCGTTTATGAGGGCAAGGCGATCGACATCCGGGTCCACCACAATGCCCAGGTCAAACTTGCCTTTCTCGATCACGCGCGCAATCTCACGCAGGTTCTCGGGTAGCGGCTCCGGGTTGTGGGCAAAGTTGCCGTCCGGCTCGCAGAACAGTTTTTCTATTTTCGTTACACCGAGCGCCTCCAGCAGCATCGGTACTGCAAAGCCGCCGCTGGAGTTAACGGCATCCACGGCCACGCTGAAGTTTCTTGCTTTGATGGCCTCCACATCCACCAACGGCAGATCCAGTATGGCCTTTATGTGCTTCTTAAGAGCCGATTCGCTTTGCCTGTACTTGCCCAGTTCACCAACCTCCGCGAACTCAAAGCTCTCCTGCTCGGCAATGCCCAGCACCAGCTTTCCCTCCTCATCAGATATAAACTCGCCGTGCTGGTTCAGCAATTTTAAGGCATTCCACTGCTTTGGGTTGTGGCTGGCCGTGAGGATTATGCCGCCGCCCGCTTTTTTGGCGGGCACCACCATCTCTACCGTGGGGGTGGTAGAGAGGCCCACATCGATCACATCAATGCCGAGGCCCTGCAGCGTGGCGCAAACCAGCTTGTTCACCATCTCGCCGGAAAGGCGGGCATCGCGGCCTACTATAATGGTGTTGATGCCGGTAGTCTGTTGTACCCACGTGCCGAAAGCAGCGGCGAACTTCACAACGTCAACGGGCGTGAGCCCTTCGCCCGCCCGCCCGCCTATCGTTCCGCGTATTCCTGAAATTGATTTTATTAATGCCACCTGTTAAATTTTTTGATCAGGCAAAAGTAGCAATCTAACTTATACTTTCAGAATTTTTAACCCCTTAATACAGCACCAACACCTCGCGGAGCCAGGGATTTGCCCCTTGCCACCGGGCACATATTCCCCCGGCAGGCAAACGAGGCCTGGAGCGCAGCAAGCAGCCGTAAGGGCGGCGGCAGAAACAGAGCGGTTAAGCAGATAGGTATGGGAAAACCCTACCCCCGGCTTACACCCGCTCATTCACCTTCAGCCTGTCTACCTCCAGTTCGTTCAGATGCAGCCCCCCGGTAGCTAATGCACCGCTGGGCCATGGCGCCCACACGTCCCGCTGCCAGCGCCGGCGCTTTGCGGGAAGGCAACCCGCGTCTGCACCTTAGGCGGGCGGGCAAGTATTTTGCCGGGTTTTTACAAGTTTATCGATCAGGCCGTTTCTGTATATATAAATTTTACCTTTTAAATAGCTGAAGTGCGCTTCAAAACTTAAATTTATACGTACTCTTATTAGGCTATATAGAACTTTGCTTTATTTCATAGCCGCTTTAAAACCGCTTTTCCTGATGGATGCGCAAAAGATCAAGAGCTATAGGTGCACTCTATACCCTAACTCCCAGCGGCTGCCAGAAACACCCCGGCTGAAAGCACGACGTTGAAAGACAGTGCGTATTATTTCTTATATTTGGAGTTATGAGCACGAATAATTTCGACGATAGCCCACGCGGCAGGCAGTTGCAGGCCTTTAACCGCCTGCTGGATGTGATGGACGACCTGCGCGAGAAATGCCCCTGGGACCGGAAGCAAACGATCGAGAGCCTGCGCCACCTCACCATCGAGGAAACCTACGAACTCTCCGACGCCATCCTGAAGGCTGACATGCCGGAGATTAAAAAAGAGTTGGGTGACGTGATGCTGCACCTGGTATTTTACGCCAAGATCGCGTCCGAGCAAAAAGCCTTTGACCTGGCCGATGTGCTGAATGCGCAATGCGAGAAGCTTATTTTCAGGCACCCGCATATATATGGCGACACAAAAGCGGACACAGAGGAGGAGGTAAAGCGAAATTGGGAGCAATTGAAGCTCAAAGAGGGGAACAAATCTGTGCTCGGAGGCGTACCCTCCTCATTACCCGCACTCGTGAAGGCCATGCGCATTCAGGAAAAAGCCCGCGGGGCCGGATTCGACTGGGACGACAAATCGCAGGTGTGGGAGAAAGTGCAGGAGGAACTGGGCGAATTCGAGGCGGAGTTTAACACAGCAGACACCTCCGCCATAGACCACGAAAAGGCGAACGCCGAATTCGGCGATTTGCTGTTCTCCCTGATTAATTTTGCCCGCTTCGCCGGCATAAACCCGGAAGAGGCTTTAGAGCGCACCAACCTGAAGTTCATTGACCGTTTTGGGTATCTGGAGACTGAAGCGGCAAATGACGGCAGAACATTACAGGACATGACCCTGACAGAAATGGACGTTTATTGGAACAAGGCAAAAAAACGTTAGGCGTTCGCCTATTTTATGAACTTAAATGGTTATGTTTAACCCACTTTTTTCTGTAGAAGAAGAACAGCATGCGGTAAATTTCTTCAGGAAATGCGGAAAAGATGCAACCATTTTCCGGGTAAGCTGTGTTTGCCAAATTATATTACATTGCCTATCAGCAGTTTAATACTCTCAGCAAACCAGTCCTTGTGCAGGTTTCAGGAAGTAATTACTTACTTTTAAGAGATTACGGAGAGGAAAGTGCTGCTCGCATAACTGATGTTGGTACTTTGACCCAATTAGCTGTTAAACATCTTTTTTTGATCGGAAGCGACAGGAATATTAGGAACTTTAAATGAGAAAAGCTTAAATTAGGGTGCTAAAGAGACAATAGTCTATCCTTATTGCAAAATTTTAAGCCCATATAGTTTGAAAATTTGAGAAAATGCAGAAATTGCAAATTCAACTAGTAACTAAAAGCAAAACCATTACATTTCACATTCACCAAACAATTTATTACAACACAAACAGCTAAACTTTAAACTTTTAAAAAAATGGAAAAAAAGACTGCAGTAGCGAGCAAGAACCCTAACGTTGAGAAAGCGCCAAGCCCGATTGGTGGCATATTTGCAACTATTGTTATTCCAATTGCTATCATCGTATGTGTGCTTATCTATATGTTTGTATTAGGTAACCCTGCTAACTTCGAAGGTGGCGACCCAGACAGCCATCCGCTTCCAGGCAATTACCTTGGCATTGTTTACAAAGGCGGTTGGGTAGTTCCTATCCTGATGGCGCTTAACCTGATGGTGTTTATCTTCGCTATTGAGCGCGCCCTGACAATCAGCAAAGCAAAAGGAAGCAAGAGCATTGCCGCTTTCGTAAGAATCATCTCCGCTAAGCTGAACCAGCGTGACATCAACGGCGCTATTGCTGCCTGCGATGCTCAGAAAGGTTCTGTTGCCAACGTGGTAAAAGCCGGTCTGCTGAAGTACAAGGAGATGCAGAACGAGCCTGAACTGCTGAAAGCAGAGAAAGTTGCCGCCATTCAGAAGGAAATCGAGGAGTCCACTTCACTGGAGCTCCCAATGCTGGAGAAAAACCTGGTGATCATCTCCACAATCGCCTCTATCTCAACACTGGTTGGTCTGATCGGTACGGTACTCGGTATGATTAAGGCGTTCGCGGCCCTTGCACAGGGTGGTGCCCCGGATGCGGTAGGTTTGGCGAACGGTATCTCTGAGGCCTTGATCAACACGGCACTCGGTATCACTGGTTCTGCCATCGCGATCATCGCGTACAACTATTTCACAAGCAAGATCGATGAGCTTACTTACGGTATTGATGAGGCAGGTTTCAGCATCATCTCAACGTTCGCATCTCAGCACGACACTGCTCCTGTGAAGACACAAACAGTATAGTTAAACCGTATTTAACAAAATAACATGCCTAAAGTTAAAGTAAAAAGGACTAACCCCTCGTTGGACATGACGCCAATGGTGGACTTATTCTTCTTGCTGGTGACTTTCTTTATGCTGACTGCAACCGCCAGACAGGAGGAGGCCCTTGTGGTGGATACCCCTTCGTCTGTGTCGGAGCTTAAGCTACCCGACACAAACGTGATAACCATAACGGTCGGAAGCGATGACCGGGTGTTTTTCGGGGTGGATGGCCAGCATACGAAGGAAGCATTACTTGAGAAGATAGCAGGCAAGTACGGCGTTGGTTTCACCGAAGAAGAGAAAAAAACCTTTTCCCTTTTGAACAACTTTGGTGTACCGGTTAGCCAGCTGAAGTCTTTCTTATCCATGCAGTCCAGCGAGCGCGAGAATGTGAACCAGCCGGGTATTCCAATTGACTCGACCCAAAACGAGTTGGGAGACTGGGTACTGCAGACACGCCTCACAAACCCTAAAGTGGTGATCGCTATAAAGGGTGACAATGATGCAAACTACTCCACGGTTCAGCGGGTGATCGACATCCTGCAGGACAGGAAAGTAAACAGGTTTAACCTGGTGACTGACATGGAAGCAATGCCAGGTAGTAGTAGTGAATAATTAAGAAAAGGAGAAAAAGACTATGGCAGAAATCCAAGAAAAAGGCGACTCCGGTAAAGGCGGTGGTAAGAAACGCGCCAAAAAGTCGTCGACCAAAGTCGACATGACACCGCTGGTAGACCTTGCCGCCCTTCTGATCACGTTCTTCATGCTTACCACGACTTTCAACAAGCCGAACACCATGGAAATTAACATGCCCGTGGATCCGGAAAATGAAGAAGAGCAGATTGCTCTGAAAGCGAGTAATGCCATGACGATTATACTGGGCGAGAACGATAACCTGTATTATTACTTCGGCCTGGCAGCAGACAACCCGGAGGTAATTGAGTCGGACTACTCGGCAAACGGCATCAGGAAAGTGCTGGTATCACCGCAGGTGAAAGGCAATGAGAAGATGACTGTGATGATCAAGGCCATGGATGCCTCGCGCTACAAAAACGTGGTGGACATTCTGGATGAGCTGAAGATTACGGACACCCGGAAGTTTGCGCTCGTTGAGTACAGCGACGCAGACAAGGAATTATTTGCACAACAACAAATAGGACAATAGCATATGGACAGTAACTTAGCAGCGAAAGCATCGCTTGATGACATCGTCTTTGAAGGACGAAACAAAGCATACGGTGCCTACCTACTTCGCAGACTGTATAATAGCCATATCACCAAAGCCGCTATCATCGCCACTATTCTATTCTTTTTGTTTATCAGCATTCCGTTGATCTCCAAAATGATAGCAGGCGAAGAAGAGGCCGTAGTGACTGAGCGAATTATAACAGAGGTAGATCTGGCCCCGCCGCCACCAATTGATGAGGCAACACCGCCGCCACCGCCGCCGCCACCGGACCTTCCGCCACCGCCGCCGCCCGTGCGTGCTACTGTAAAGTACACGCCACCGGTAGTTAAGCGTGACAACGAAGTGGTCGAAGAAGAGGAGATTCCGGATGTGGAAGTGCTCGAAGAGATTGATGCAGGTGTGGAAACTGTAGAAGGAAGCAAAGACGCTCCACCTGATCTCGGCGACATTGACGGTACAAGTGATGTAGTAGCAGAAGTGGTTGAGGAGAAGCCTTACACTTACGTAGAGCAGATGCCGACTTTCCCCGGTGGCGAATCAGAGATGATGAAGTACCTGGGTAAGAACATCCGCTACCCTGCCGCTGCACAGCGTGCCGGCATCGAGGGTATCGTAGTACTGTCTTTCGTAGTAAGCAAGACAGGCGAGATATCTGAAATCCAGGTGCTGAAGAGCCTTGGAGGAGGTACCGACGAAGAAGCAGTGCGCGTTGTGAAAACAATGCCGAAGTGGACTCCTGGTAAGCAGAACGGCCGGGCAGTGCCCGTGCGTTACACCCTTCCGGTGCGTTACACGATTAAATAACCGCCTTCAACAGGCAAAGGCAAAAAAGCCCGGTCAGAATATGGCCGGGCTTTTTTTGTGTCCTGGGCTGAAATAAAAGCTCAGCATGCATACCTCTTATATATAAAAAGCGTATAATATCAGATCATATAGAACTATTCCGAAACTATAAACAAAAAATGCCTCACAGATAATGTAACACTAAAACCGAAAGCCCATGAAAAAGAGCTATTACTTAAGCATGACCTTTAACAACATTATTTTTAAAGGACGTAACCAAGCATATGGCGCCTATGCCTTGCGAAGGATCTACAGTAAGCATATGGCACTTGCTGCCATTCTGGCAACAGCAATTTTTTCGGGGGCACTGGTCGGTCCAGTAGTGGAAAACATGCTTTTCGCGAAACAGGAGAAATATGTAAAGCCGGTATATGAGGTATATGAACCGATTGTGATTGAGCTGCCGCCTTTGCCCGAAACGCCCGTGCAGCCGAAGAAGGAAGCAGCACCGGCAATGGTTCCGGCAGAGAAACAGGTAAAAACGGAGAAGTTCGTAAAACCCAACGTGGTAGAGGAAAATGCGCTGGTAAAAACAGAGACAGTGCCGGACCAAAAATTACTCAGCAAAGTGAACATCGGCAGCAATACTATGGCGGGGGAATTACCTGAGTTCCCGGCAGCAGGGCCGGTTGACATGCCTGCAGGCCGAAGCAACGGGACAGGAGACGTGGCCACACCTCCTGCCGAATTCATTCATGCGGAAGAAATGCCGGAGTTCGTAGGGGGCGAAAAGGCGTTATTTGAATACTTGGGCAAAAGGATGCGCTACCCAAAAGAGGCACAACGCGCGCGAGTGGAAGGCATTGTAGTGGTCACGTTTGTGGTGGCAACAGATGGAGCCATTACAAAAGCTGAAATAGTAAAGGGCCTGGGGTATGGGACTGATGAAGAAGCGCTTCGCGTGATCAACAGCATGCCCCACTGGCAGCCTGGCAGGCAAAACGGAAGAGCCGTACCAGTACGGTACACTCTCCCGATCAGGTTTAACCTACAATAAGTTTAAGTTTAGCAACTGACAGCAGGAGCAGCAAACAGAGTTTTGTTAGCTTCTGCTTTCTTTTTATAGCCAATTGATTTATTTTTAGGGGTTAAAACAATAAATAAGCCTGTAGCAACGTACAACATGCTGAGACCAAAAAGAGATAAGAGCAATCCGCAGATTAGCTTTTTCACAAAGTTTGCCCGCATATTCACGATGCTGATGACGCTGGTCTACATTGGGTTGGGTTTATTAATCATGTTTGCAGCAGACAGCCTGAGGCTTAGTATCAGCAATGAAATCAGATATGCCTTAGGAGGAATCCTGATCTTATATGGCGTCGTAAGATTTGTAAGAGCCTATCAGAGAAACAAACGCAACATAGAAGACAACGGATATGAAGATTAAAAAGAGCTGGCTAGCACTGTTTGCGGGTATATGGGGACTGTACGCCTGCAATGACTCAGGAACGCCCCTGAGCACGCCTACATCAGGCAGCACGAACATCAGCATCGACGAATCTTTCCAGCCGATTATGGAGTCTGTCGTAGACACGTTTGAGGGCATATATGACAGGGCAGACATAGAAGCAGCCTATAAGTCGGAAGGCGAAGTTATCAAGGATTTCCTCAACGACAGCACACGGGTCGTTGTCCTGTCACGGGAACTGACCCCTGAAGAGGCAGCGGTATTTGAGAAGAAAAAGATGATCCCGCGCACCACTAAAATTGCCATAGACGCGGTAGCGCTGATTACGAACCCCAACAACCCGGACACTCTTCTGACGATGGAGGAGGTAAGGAGTGTGTTTAACGGGAAAACTACCTCCTGGAAAGCACTGGAGGAAAGCTCAGGATTAGGAGATATAACAATAGTGTTCGATAATAACAACTCAAGCACCGCCCGTTACGTACGAGATTCTCTGACGACAAACCAAACACTGCCCAAGAACACCTTTGCCGCCAAATCCCATCAGGCACTGATAGATTATGTAGCCCAGAACGAGAATGCAATCGGTGTGATTGGGGTTAACTGGATCAGCGATCTTGATGATTCTACAGCCATAAACTTTTTAAACAAAATAAATGTTCTCGGCATCAGCGAAGAGAGCAACCCGGTGACAACTGAAAGCTTTTACCAGCCCTACCAGGCATATATAGCACAGGGCGTATATCCCTTGCGCCGCTTCCTGTACGTGATCAGCACAGAAGGCCGCGCAGGACTTGGCACAGGATTTGCCTCTTTTCTGGGAGGTGATCAGGGGCAGCGCATTATCCTGAAGTCAGGACTTGTACCTGCCACTATGCCAGTACGGATTATCGGACTAGGCAACCAGTAACTCACACAGTACGCGTAGAATCTAACTTATAAACAACTAAACTTAAATACTGATGACAAATAATTGGAAGTATATTGCCCTTATGGCGGCGGCCTTCCCTGCTACAGCAGCTTTCGCGCAATCAGGGGGAGACGCTGGCAGAAGAGCTGTTGACCTGGAGCGTTACGAGGAAGCGAAATCAATTTACAAGAAGCAGCTTGGCAGCAAAGATGCGGACAATGCTTATTTCACTTTAGGTGATATCTATCTGCGTACTGATAAGCCAGACTCAGCCGCATATTATTTTAATCAGGGAATAGCTCAGAATAAGCGGTCTTACATCAACCATGTCGGCCTCGGCAAACTTGCGCTGATTCAGGGCGACAAAGCGAAAGCGGAGAAGAGTTTTGAAGAAGCCTTAAACGGCAGAGGCAAAAAAGATCCGTTTGTGCTGGCCATGATAGGCGAGGCCTATGTGAATGCACCGAATGCGACGGATGCGGAAATCAACAAGGGGATTGACTACCTGAAGCAGTCGCTGGAGCGGGATAGCAAAAACGCTTTAGCTAACGTCATTTTAGGTGATGCTTACCTGAAACTGAAAAAAGGTGGAGAGGCCATGTCGAGCTACGACAGGGCAATACAGCTCAATGATCAAAACCCGCTTGCCTACTACAAAAGAGGCCAGCTCTATACCAGCTCGCGTAACTACAACGAGGCAGAGCAGGCATTTCTGAAAGCCATCGAAATCGATCCTAACTTCGCGCCGGCTTACAGCGACTTAGGTGAGCTCTACTACTTTGCCGGCCAGTATGACAAAGCTTTATCTACCTTCCAGAAGTATGTAGATATGGCTGAGGATACTCCTGAGACCAAGGCCAAGTATGCCTCTTTCCTGTTCCTGACAAAGAACTACGACAAGACCCTGCAGGTAGCAGAGCAAGTGCTGCAGCAGCAACCGGACAATACGGTAATGAACCGTTTGAGAGCGTACTCTTACTTAGAGCTAGGCCAGCCGGACAAGGCGCTTCAGGCGATGGAGTCGTATATGCAGAAGGTGGACTCTACCAAGCTTATTGCGGAAGACTACGAATACTACGGCCGCATTCTGAACAAGAACAAGCAGCCAGCCAAAGCCATCGAAAACCTGGAGAAAGCCCTGCAGATGAACCAGGCAAACGTAGAGCTTTATTCTGAACTGGCAAATGCGTATGCACAGAATAACCAGTACGACAAGGCTATCGAAGTATATGACCGCAAGCGTACCAACGTAGAGCCAAGCAACGCTGACTACTATTACATGGGTAACATCTATATGATGGCCGGTGAAGAGAAAGCAGCAGCAGGCGATGCGCAGGCAGCCAATGCCCATTTCAAGAAGGCGGATGAAACTTATGCCAAGGTAACGGAGGCGAACCCGACTTATGCTTACGGCCACCTTTGGAGAGCCCGTGCGCAGGCGAGCCAGGACCCTGAAACCACAGAAGGGTTGGCAAAACCACATTATGAGGAGTTTATCAAGATAGCCGGTGCAGAGAAGGACAAGTACAAGCCGGACCTGATTGAGGCAAACTCATACCTTGGTTACTACTACTACCTGAAAGGTGAAAGAGACAACGCCGTGAAGTACTGGCAGGAAGTTAAGACCCTGGATCCAGCAAACCCACAGGCAACAGCCGCTTTGAATGAGATCAACAAAACAGCTAAGAAGAAATAAGTAGCTGCTTTTACATAAGCAAAAAGCCTGCTCCATCTGGAGCAGGCTTTTTGCTTATATGCCTTTTGGAAGTATCTCCTTCAGCTTATACCAGTTCCTATATACTTTCTTCCATCGCCACAGTAAAGAGAACCGCTCACTTCAAATGCGAACGGATGAAGCTATATATGGGGGAAGTTAAGGCACCCTGAAATTATATATGGGTTTATCCCTGACAGGATAGTGGGCATTCCTTTCTCAGAAAGGCCACGCTCAAGAAAAATCCATAACAACATCAAACAGAAGGTATATCCTTTTAGGTTACTGCTCTTCATATAGCTCCCACTTTGCTAAAACAGCGGCGAAGTCTTCGGGCAGCTCAGAATCAAACTGCAGATGCTGCTTGGTAGCAGGATGCTTAAATCCCAGCGACTTCGCGTGCAGCGCTTGGCGCGGCATCAGTTTAAAGGCATTCTCAACAAAGGACTTGTAAGAGCCGCTCGAGGTACCGCTCAGAATCTTATCACCGCCGTACGTTGCATCCGAAAAAAGCGGGTGACCGATATATTTCATATGCGCACGTATCTGGTGCGTGCGGCCCGTCTCCAGGTTGCACTGCACCAACGACACATGTTTAAAGCTGCGCAGGACCTTATAATGTGTTACAGCGTGCTTGCCATACGAGCCGTCCGGATAGACGGTCATCACCTTCCTGTCTTTCACGCTGCGCCCTACGTGCCCTGTAATGGTGCCCTGCGGCTCCTTCGGCACGCCCCACACCAGCGCGTAATACGTGCGCTCGATGGTATGGTCAAAAAACTGCTTCGCCAGGTACGCCATGCTGTAGTCGGTTTTGGCTATGACCAACAACCCGGACGTATCTTTGTCAATGCGGTGCACCAGGCCCGGCCTGCCCTCTCCGTTGCGGCTAGTCGGCAGGTTCCGGAGGTAATATGTGAGCGCATTCACAAGTGTGCCGGTCCAATTATTGTAGGCAGGGTGCACCACCATACCTGCCAACTTATTCACCAGCAGCAACTCCTCATCCTCATATATAATATCCAGCGGTATATCCTCCGGCACTACATCTGTGTCGCGCGGAGGCTCAGCCAACGTAATGGTGATGATGTCCTGCGGCTTCACTTTATAGCTGACTTTCGCAGGCTTGTGGTTCACCTGCACCGACTCTGACCGGATGGCGCCCTGCAGTTTGTTGCGCGTCACGTTGGGCAGGCGGTCCATCAGGAACTTGTCGAGGCGCAGCAGTGCCTGCCCATTGTCCACCACTATCCGGTGGTGCTCATACAGCTCATCGGAATCCTCTGCGCTTTCTTCCGGTTCAATATAATATGCCAATGATATAGGGTATATAAGGGTACAAAAAAGAAAGCCGAAGTATACACATCGGCTTTCCCTTACTACATAAAGAATGTAAGCTTATTTGTTCTTCTTCTTTGTGGTTGTTTTTGCAGGCGTTGTAGTGGCAGCTGGCTTCGAGGCAGCAGGCTCAGGTGTCTGCTGTGCCTTGGCTGGGTCTACACCAAGTTTCTTTAAAACAATCGGGGAGATATCGCCATCCTCAGGTCCGGCAAGCAGCGCCTGGTTGCTGATGATGTACGTATAGCCGTTCTCTACGCGCACCTCTTTGATCGCCTTGTCGATTTTAGCGATCACAGGGTCTACCAGAGACTTCTCCTTTTGCTGCAATGACGCCTGCGCGCTACGCTGAAACTCCTGGATAGAGTTGTTCAGGTTCATCAGCTCTTTCTCTTTGTCGTCACGCACTACTTTATCCATGGTAGCGGCGCCTTTCTCGTATGCCTGCAGCTTCGCCTCGTAATCGGCATATTTCGTTTTCAGCTGAGCCTCAAGCTGGGTGCTGTGTGTCTTAAGCTCAGATTCGATTTGCTTGCTCTCAGGCATTTGCAGCAGAATGTACTCTACATTTGTATAACCAATCTTAAGCGGCTGGTCGTTGCTCTGAGCGAAGGTCGCAAAGCTGATCAGTAAGAACGCTGCTACTAATGTTTTAATCTTGTTCATCATTGGTTGGTCGATTAATAATTATGTTAGGTTTAGTTGTTAGACTTCTTTCTGGTTGATCTTGCAGGCTGCTGCGGCACAGGCTGGCTTTCCTGCTGTTGTTCTTCCGCGCCTACATCCGGTAGATTGTCCGGAGCGTCCACCGCGCTGTCGGCAGGCGTCTGCCCCTGCTGGTTCTGCCGCTCCGAGGCCAGCCCCAGCGCTTCCAGCACGTATTCTGTATAGTCATGCACCGGGTTAGTGTAAATCATCACCAGGTCGCCAGACTTATCGAACATGATCTGGACGCCTCTCGCTTTGGACACTTTCTCGACAGCTTCGAAAACTTCGTCCTGTATCGGGCGCATCAGCTCCTGCCGGCGCTTAAACATCATGCCTTCATACCCAAACACCTTCTGCTGATAATCACGCAGTTCAGCGTCTTTTTTGGTTATCTCAGCCTGCCGCTTTTTCTTCATCTGCTCTGTCAGCAGCACCTCCTCGGCCCTGAAATCCTGTTTCAGTTTATCCGACTCCTGCTGCAACAGCTCAATTTCCTTTTGCCATGCAGTAGCATAGGTATCCATCTCCTGCTGCACTTTATTGAAGTCCGGCATTTTGCTCAGGATGAAGTTTGAGTCAATATAGCCAATCTTCTGAGCATGCGAAACAGATGCCAGCAAAAAGCCTGCTACAAAGATGAACAAAAACTTCCTCATACAAATTCCTTCCCGTTAACGTATCTGCTGCCCGATCACGAAGTGAAACATACCCCGCTTGTCATCCAGGCCGCCTGGCAGCGTGTCTAGTCTCCAGGCATAGTCAAACCCGAGCAAGCCAAACGCAGACATAAATATCCTCGCACCAACACCCGCAGAGCGGTACAGTTTGAATGGGTTGTACTGGTCGTACGAGCCAAAGTTGTTTCCTGCCTCCACAAACGCAAGGCCATATATAGTGGCGGCCGGGTTTGGAGAAATCAGCTGCCGGGCTTCCAACACAAACTTGTTGTAAGCAATACCGCCCGCCTGGCCCAGGTAAGATTCAGTTGAACTCACAACATCGCCTTCCTCATAGCCGCGCAGGCCGATGTATTCAGTCCCGACAAAGAAGTTTCCGCCTCCCAAACCGGTACCGCCCAGTTTAAATCGTTCAAATGGGCCAACAGAACTTTCGTTGCTGTAGGTTCCCAGGAAACCAAAGTGCGCCCGGGTGTTCAATACCAAATTCCCTGCCAGATTTATGAAGTAGGAGGCATCAAACATCCATTTGTTGAATTCTATATACTCAAACTTGTCTTTCCGGTCAGACAGCAGTGAGTAAGGCGGCGTCATGTTCAGGCTTAGCGTAAACGATGAACCTCTTCTCGGGAATGTCGGGTTATCGATGCTCGAGCGCCCCAAGGTGTTTGTGAAAGAGATACTGTTTGATACTCCATCGCTGTAGCCCGGGGCAATCTGGTATTCGTTTAGGTTGTAGCGGTTATAGGACAGGGAGTGGTTCATATAGAAGAAGTTGTCCGGCCAGTTCAGCCTTCTTCCCAGGCTCACAGACGCCCCGTCTACGTTCAGGCTGGCAGCATCTGCATCCGTGGATAGCGAGAACCTGCGCACTGTCTTGAATAAGCTCACGGTTAAAGAGTTTGCCTTGCGGCCTCCCAGCCAGGGCTCCGTAAACGACAGCGAGTAAGACTGGTAAAGCCTGCCGTTTGCCTGTATGTTCAGGGCCAGGCGCTGCCCGTCTCCGGTCGGAACCGGCCGCCACTCCGAAAGATCGAACATCTTGCGGGTAGAGAAGTTGTTCAGCGTAAGCCCCACCGTACCTACCGGGCCCAATATACCGCCCCAGCCACCGGATAAGCTGATCTGGTCGTTCGGGCGCTCTACCACACTGTAATTTATATCTACTGTACCTTCTGCCTCGTTCGGAATCGGGTTCAGGCCTATTGTCTCGGGGTCGAAATAACCCAGGGCAGCCAGTTCGTTTCTTGTTCTGATCAGGTCGTCGCGGCTATATTTCTGGCCCGGCAGCGTGCGTATCTCCCGCAGGATCACATGGTCGCTGGTTTTGTCGTTGCCCGTTATCGTGATTTTGTTGATGGTGGCCTGCGGCCCTTCCGTCACACGCATCTCCAGGTCAATCGAGTCGCCCTCTACCCGCACTTCTACCGGCTCAATCCTGGAGAACAGGTAGCCGTCGTTCTGGTAAAGCGCAGACACGTCCACCCCGCCAGTCGGGTTATAGTTGATGCGCTTATCAAGTTCCTCTTGGTTGTAAACGTCCCCCTTCTCAATGCCCAGCACCCTGGCCAGGTACTCATCCTTGTACAGGTAGTTGCCCTCCCAGGTGATGTTCCGGAAGTAGTAGCGCTTGCCTTCGTCGATCACAATGCGGATTCCCAGCCTGTCTTCGCTGATTCGGTAAACAGAGTCTGACACAATGGTGGCGTCGCGGTAACCTTCTGTGTTGTAAAAGTCAATCAGGTTTTGCTTATCCGTCTCGTACTCCGTCTGGTTGTATTTAGAGGACGTAAAAAACTTGTACCATCTTTTCTCCTTTGTTTTCTTGAGCTGCTTGCGCAGCTTTTTGTCTTTAAACGCTTCATTACCGACAAACTCAATCTCAGCGATTTTCACCTTGTTGCCTTTATCCACGTTGATGTTGAGCATCACGCTGTTGGGAAGTGTAGAGTCCGGCCGCTGCGTAATGTTTATTTTGGCATTCAGGAAGCTTTTCTCAAGGTAGTAGTTGCGGATCACGTTGCGCGTGCTGTTCAGCACGGCGTCCGTCACGATACGGCCCCGCTGCAACGGCACTTTCTCCCGAAGGGCATCGGCCTGTGTTTTATTGATGCCGGAAAAACGGTAATCCGACAGGCGCGGGCGCTCTTTCAGGTCAAAGGTGAGGAAAATCAGGTCGCCTTCAGTGCGGGCAAGCACTTCCACATCCCCCAGGATACCCTGTTGCCAAAGCTTCTGGATGGCGCGGCTGATGTCCTCCCCCGGTACGGTGATCTCGTCTCCTTCTTTAAGGCCGATTACTGATATAAGCGCTATGGGCTCCAGGAATTTCGCTCCGGTAACGGAAATGCCGCCAATGCGGTACTGCTTTGGCTGCGCGTAGTCAATCGGGGAATTCTGAGCAGGATTGTTCAGCACTTGAGAAGAGGCCGCACCTGCTGTCAGCAGCAGCAGAACGAGCACCCAGATACATCTTGTCATTAGTGTTTTTATCACTTTATTATTTGTTCGCTTGTCTTCCCAAAACGCCGTTCGCGGCGCTGGAAAGAAATTATTGCCTCATAGAGCTGCTCTCTTCTAAAATCAGGCCAGAGCAACTCCGTGATGTAAAGTTCAGTATAAGCTAATTGCCATAGCAGGAAATTGCTGATGCGCTGCTCGCCGCTGGTGCGGATAAGCAGCTCCGGGTCCGGAATGCCCGCCGTCGAGAGATGCGCTGCTATGGCAGCCTCATTGATAGCATCGGGTTGCAGCTTTCCCTGCTCC
The DNA here is from genome assembly GCF_039541895.1 of Pontibacter saemangeumensis. NCBI lineage: Bacteria > Pseudomonadati > Bacteroidota > Cytophagia > Cytophagales > Hymenobacteraceae > Pontibacter > Pontibacter saemangeumensis. The sequence continues at coordinate 80,020 of NZ_BAABHC010000003.1, read as the reverse complement.
ACTTCTCTGGCAAGCTTGCGCATGGCCTGGGTTATATCCCAGCGTCCACTGTAGCTCAGCGCCAGCACCAGCGTCATGCGTGTGTTCTGTTTGGTAAGCTCTATGGCCTCCAGCAGCTCGCGCTGGCAGGCTTTTGGCAAGCTGTCCGTATTGCCCACTGTCTGCAGCCGGATGTTGTTCTTGTTGAGAGTAGCGGTTTCTTTGCGAATGGTGGATACCAGCAGCGTCATCAAAGCCGACACTTCCTCCATTGGCCGCGACCAGTTCTCTGTGGAAAATGCATATAGGGTCAGGTACTCCACACCCAGCTCAGCCGCCCCCTCCACCGTGTCACGCACCGCTTTGATCGCATTCTGATGGCCAAATATCCGCAGCCCACCCCTTTGCTTCGCCCAACGCCCGTTACCGTCCATGATAACGGCTATGTGCCTGGGTAAATTGCCTAAGTTTACGTTCTCCCTAAGATTCATTTAAACACAATTTCCCCGCAAGTTACAAAAAGCATCACAAATTTGTGAAACATTGCAACTTAATCTAAGAGGCCGGGATTTTTCTTGTAAACAGGAGGGCAGTTTGTGCGGTAGAAGGTGTAGGAAATACTGACGCCGTTGTAGTAATACCAGTCTTTGTCATGGGGATTCGCAAGGTACACCTCATCATCCTCGGACAGGTAATCAAACCTGTCAGTGAACAACTTCCGGGCCCCGAACTCCAGACCAAGGTTCCAGTGCCTGCTCAGGGCATACTTTACCCCCACGCCAAAAGGCACGGATACCGCGACGTTCGTTTCGAAAGGCTTGATGCGGTCTCCGTTGGCACCAGGCAGAAGCGGCTCGTGCAGTTCCAGTTTAATGTTATAAACAAGACCTGCTACGCCAACGAATACATAAGGCGACACTCGCGGCTTTTGCTTCATGTCGTAATAATCGAGGAAGTTGTACTCCATCACCCCGGACACCTCTAAAAGGCTGAGATAGATCTCTCCCTCCCGGTAAGTATGATACGGACGGTCATCCGCATATACCTCATCACTAAAAGTGTTGTTTTCCGCTATGCGGTGGCTGCCCATCAGCCCGCCCCGAAGCGTGATGGCATTGGACATATCCCGGCGGTAAAACACGGTGAGCGCCGGCTGGTTGTTCAGAAACCGGTAATTCGGAGAAATTTCCCCCTTGTAATTCGCTCCTCCTATTCCAATTCCTATTTCTGAAGTAGTAACTGGGGCGATGCCCTGTGCGAACAAAGTGCTGCTAAAAAAAACACTCCCTATTTGTAGCGTCAAACAAATAAGGAGTGCTTTTTTGAAATTCTTTAATGCCATGTAAGTTTAAGCGGGGTTCAGTTGAACAACGCAGCGCTGCCCGTTCTATTATCTGAACTTCGGACTTCTGACGCGCGGTGTTAAAATATAGTTAAGCGTTATACCTGTGGTAATATACCAGTCATCATCCGAGTTATTGCCTCTCTTCTTGTTAGCAAATGTGCCATAACCAGGCACATGGGTATATACGGTGCCACTTGGGTCCGGAACAGCAGCGAACTCTGTCTCACTGCTTCTGTCTGACAGGATAACTGCCGCAGTCGGGTTTTCGCCGCTACCGTTCAATATATCCGCCTTATCAGCCCAGGCAGAGCTGGCGTCGTCCAGGTAATCTGTAAATGTTTTTCTCCAGCCAATCTCCAGGTTCAGGTCCCAGTTTCTGTCAAGCTTGTAACGAACACCCAAACCGAATGGAATAGAAATCTGCACACGCTTGTACGGCTCCGGATAGTCATTACCGCCATCCGCGTACTGCCCCTCCGTCCCTAATGGTTGCAATTCATACCACCCGGTCGGAATATCATTGGCAGGATTGAGTCCCTCACGTGAGCCATTCTCATAGTATGCCTTCGGATTATGATGGAAAACAGCGATACCGGCAAATGCATAGGGCACAAAGTCAGGGCGGCGGCGATAGTTATTGCGGTTCTCGAACAGGTCCACAATGGCCACGGCACTCACTTCTTTTATATCGTTGCGGAAGGAGAGGTTTCTCTTGAAACGCCCGGCGTTCTCACCTTCGTCTATGGAGGCGCTCAGTCTGTCGTCTCCCATGATACGCGCCCAGTTAAAGGCAACTCTCCCTGACACGCGCGGAAAGTAACGGTATGTATAGCTTAGGCCAACGTTGGGGCGGGTGGACTTGAAGCGAAAACTCGTAAAATCGGGCTCAGGCACAATGTCTCCAAAATAATTGGCGGCGCCTAAGGTGAGGCCAAGGGAGCCATATCGCTTGCGTTGCGTAAAGCGTTGCGCATCGGCATCAATTGCTGCAAGCGTAATCGTGAAAATAAGCAACAGAACAAGGGTACAAAATCTTTTCATAATGAAAAAGTATCTAATATATAGCGTTTCAATGGGTAACAACCTCCCCAACTTAAGTTGAGACAAAAATAGTGATAAAACTGAATTTCGGAAATGATATTGCAAATATTTAATATTGCTTTGGAACATCATTCCGCTTATCTAACCCCCAGTTGAGCTTACTGCGCAAAGTGGACAGAAAATTTACGTGGTGGAGCTTAACAAGCCGGGCCGCAAAATTTTCCCGGCGCACAGCTAACTGCACATTCATGTCTACGGCGGTAGAGCGGGAATCGAGGGAGGCAAGGTAGCCGCTGCTGCGCCCCTCCACCTCAAAAGATATCACGCTCCTGTCCGACACGATCATGGGCCGGACATTTAAATTGTGCGGGCATACAGGTGAGATGATAAAATTATTCGTCTGGGGTAGCACCAACGGCCCTCCGCAACTAAGCGAATAACCGGTAGAACCTGTCGGCGTCGCCACCACCAGCCCATCGGCCCAGTAGGAGTTCAGATATTCCCCGTCTATATACGTGTGCACCACTATCATGGCTGAGGTGTCGCGTTTTAATACGCTAAACTCATTTAATCCGAAGTTAATGCCCCCAAATACCTCCTGATCGGAGTCTACCCGTATCAGTGCGCGGTCATCTAAGGTGTAGTGGCCCTTGTATAAAGCATCGATGGCCACATGGATGCTTTCGTAGGGGATGGTGGCCAGAAAGCCAAGCCTCCCCGTGTTGATACCAAGGATCGGGATCTGCTGCTGCCCCACGTAGGTCACCGTATCCAGCAGGGTGCCGTCTCCGCCAATGCTCAGCACCACGTCCACATCCTCCAACTTGTCGCCCCTGCCAAAGGTCTGGATGCCCGTAGGGAGGTTAAGGGTGTTCTGCAGAAACAGCTGAAACTGCTCCACCAGAAAAAGCTCCGCCTTCCGCCGCTGCAACTCGTCGAAGAGCACCTGGATGAAAGGGGCAATGGTATCGCTGAAAGGTTTTCCGAGTATGGCTATTCTCATAGTGCTTGCGTTAAAATGGAAAACTACTGCTAAAATAGAACCCTCTGTCTCCTTCTTTATTAAGTGTGTACTCCAGGCGCAGCACAATGTCGTAAAACGTGACAGCGTGCAGGCCCAGCCCTCCCCCCACCAGCAGGCGATTTGTGAGCGGGTTGCTTTCCTCGAACGTTTGGTCCGAAACGTACCCAGCATCCGTAAATGCATTGAGGTACATCGACAAAGGTATGGTATTAAATTTTGGGTTCCGGATAAATTTAAGTTTTATACCTTCAATGTCCAGCAGCCGGCGCGTCAGCCCCTGCTTAAAGAGCCCATAATGCTGGCCGCCTACCACATATAACTCATAGCCTCTAACAAAGGAACGGAAGCCAAGCGCAATGTTGTCGGCAAACGCATGCTCCTGCGCCAGCCGCAGTTGCGTCTCCCCTCCTATCATATAGGAGTACTTTTCTGAAAGGTTGCTGTAGTGCACGTACTTGGCCCGCAGGGTGGTGAAGGGCATGCCCGCCCGCTGCAGGAAAAAAGTCTGTGCAGCCCCGATCTCAAAATAACTCCCTGAAAGCGGGTAGGCAAAGTAGTTCCGCAGATTGATCACCTTGTAAAGTTCCGCCCGCAGGTAACGCCGCTCATCAGTGGCATTGCGGTAATACGCCGGGTTCAGCTGTGCCACCGGGTCCGATATGCGCTCGTGGTGGTATGAAAGGCGTAGCCCCTCCTGCCGCTGCACGCTCCGCCGGTGTAGCAGGCCGGCAGACAAAGCCGTGCGCCGGATCGCCTGCCCTTCCTCCTGCTCATAAAAGTACTGCCTGTTGCTGAGGTTGGTATAACTCACAGTGCGGCTACGGTAATCGGCCACCCCTATTTCGGCACCGATGTTATGTCTCCGGCTGATATTGGGCACCCGGTAAGAGAACTCGAGGCGCTTGTTAAACCCCTGCTGCACCCGCACCCGCACTTCCTCATTACGCCCCCGGAAGTTACGCCGCACCAGGCTCAGGCCGTAGTCTATGCGGCTCCAGTCCTTCTTCTCCAGCCAGGCGTTAAAATTTCGGTCCGCAAAGTCCAGAATCAGGACAGGGTATATATAAAACCGTTCCTGCACCTCGTACTGCACCTTCACCTGGCCCGCCTCGCAGATATAGGCATAGGTTACCCGGTGAAACAGCCGCAGGTTGAACAGCCGCTCCCGGTTCTCCTCCAGCAGCGGCTCCAGCGCATGGGAATTTATTGTGTCGCCGGGGGCAAAGGTCAACTCCTGTCGTACTACATGCTCCTTTGTGATCTCATTTCCTGCAAAGGAGATTTCGGCTATCACAACACGCGGTTCCTCACAGGTCTGGGCTTGTGTGGGGACGGTTGCAAGGAGTAAGAAAAAGAAGAGAAGGCTACGCAGTTGCATCACCGCGCAGATCTAAATATCGAGGTACTTGAGCAGCATGTCCAGCCGGTCGCGGCCCACGTCGTTGTCGCTGCTATCGTTAAACTGGGCAGTGATGCGGTACTCGAAGCGCTCGAGCGTGGCGATGATGCGGGACGGGTCGGTGGTGTTCAGTTTCAGTGTAAGCTTGATATTGTAAGGGTCCATTTCATCCGGCGACACATAGGCGCTCAAGATCTTCACGTTCTCCTCCTCGATCAGGCGGCTGATCTGGCTCAGGGAATAATCCCGTTCCGGCATCGAGAGCACCAGGATGCTGCCCTGCCCCTGCAGCGCCGACATCTGCCCGAAGGCCGCGATGGTGTCATTGATGGTGATGATGCCGATGTACTCCTGCTCCTCGTCCAGCACGGGCACCACCTGGATCTTGTTTTTGATGGCCGCCTCCATCACATCATAAAAGTGCTGGCGCTGCAACACGTGCACGTCCTGGTGCTCCAGCTCCAGCTCCTTCAAGGCCTGGCTGCGGTCAGTCAACTCGATGAGACGATGCTCGGTGGCCAGGCCCATATACTTGCGGTTGCTGACCACGGGCAACTCGTTTACGCGGAACTCATCCATCCAACGCAAAGCCTTCTCGACGGTGTCGTAGAGCTTCAGCGGCGGAATCATTTGGTTGATGAGTTCTTCTGCGATCATGTGGCTGGCGCGGTTATAGGGGTTCTGGCTAAATACTTTTCTAAAATACTGTTAAACTTCTCCGGATGTTCCATCATGGGGGCATGCCCGCACTTATCAATGAAATATAACTCAGAATTCTGAATAAGCCTATTAAATTCGTGGCCAACAAGCGGAGGCGTGATCGTGTCGTTCAGTCCCCATATTAACAGCGTGGGCACCTTAATGTTTGTAATGTCCTTTGCCATGTTGTGGCGCTGCGCCGACTTGGCAATGGCGATGATACGAAGGCACTTGGCATTGCTGTTGGTGATGGAGAAAACCTCATCCACCAGCTCTTTCGTAGCCGTTTTGGGGTTGTAAAAGGTATACCCGACGCGCTCCTCCACATACTGATAATTGCCGCGCTTCGGAAAGGAGCCGCCCATGGAGTCCTCGAACAGGCCCGAGCTTCCCGTCAGCACCAGCCGCTGCACCATGGCCGCGTTCTGCAGGGCATATACCAGCGCCACATGCCCTCCCAGCGAGTTGCCCAGCAAAGTCAGGTCTTTCAGCTTCTTCAGTTTCACAAAATCCTCTACAAACGACACCAGCCCCGGCACCCCGGCCTTGTGCAGCGCCATTTCATATATAGGCATCAGCGGAATCACAACCCGGTAGTTTCGGGAGAAATGCGCTACCACACCGTTCCAGTTGCTCAGCGCCCCGAACAGCCCGTGCAGCAACAGCAATACTTCACCTTCTCCTTCGTCTATATATTGGAAATCCCCTTCCTGCCTGATTTGTAAATCCATGTAGCGTCAAATCTTATTGAAAGAAACGTATTCTTGCGGTATACGGTCAATTTACGGTGCAATATTAGCAATAGTAAGCCAATTTCGGAGCATGTGCAAACCATATGTCGTTAATGCTGCCTCCGGGTGAAACTGCAGCGCATACAGCGGCAGTGCCTTGTGCCGGAACGCCATCAACTCCCCTTCCTGCGTGTGCGCCAGCGGCAGAATGCTTTCCGGCGTGTGCCGCAGCACCAGGGAATGGTAACGCACGACAGGCATCTTTTGTGGCAACCCCTCAAAAATCGGGTCAGGCGCACATATGATTTCGGATATTTTACCGTGCATGGGCTTCAGGCCCTTTTCCAGCGTGGCCCCGAAAAACTCTCCCAGCGCCTGGTGGCCCAGGCATATGCCCAGCATCGGCACCTGCGCATGATAGTGATGGATAACCTCCAGCATCGACCCTGCTCCCTGCGGTGTGCCCGGTCCCGGCGAAAGCACGATGGCCTCTACTGGCAAACGCTGTATGTCCTGCAGGGGCACATCGTTCCGCGCCACGTTCGCCGTCACTCCCAGTTGCCCGAAGTAATCCACCAGGTTGTAGGTGAACGAGTCGAAATTGTCGAGCAGGAGCAACATGGGGAGAGTTTAGGAGTTAGAGAGTTTGGGGGTTAGAAAGTTAAAGAGATTAGAAAGATTGAGAGTTATATAATTTATGGGCGGTAGCTATATATATAATAGTACCTGTCAAATAGAGTTAGTTTCAGTAGAGCTGAGATTGTCCTTAATTGATGGCTTCTTCTTCACAAGCCCTCTTTAACCTAACCCACTAACTTTCTAACTCTAAAAATGATGCTTCAGCGAGGTAATCAGGGCCTTTACGAAGGGGAGCACGTAGCTCAGGATGTCCAGCGCATAGGGGGTGCTTTTGAGCACCACGGGGTACACCATCGATGCCGTGGCTGTCTCGGACGACACGCTGATGCCGGCCATATCAGACACGTACAGCAGCAGGCTCAGCGCCAGGCACCACTTCAGCGCGCCCAGCACGGCCCCCAGGAAATTGTCGAAGAACCCGAACGGGGTGAAGTCGATGACCTTCTTGAGCAGCAGCCCCCCAAGGTGGATGAGCAGGATAATGCCCACGAACACGATCAGGAACGTGACATAGGGGAGCAAACCATGCGCATCGCCCACGAAGCCTTCCATCATGGGCAGGGCGGTGTCCAGCAGTTTGAGGCCGCCCAGGATGGCCAGCACCAGCGCCACCAACGATACAAGTTCCAGCAGGAGGCCTTTCCGGAAGCCCTGAAAAGCGCCATAGGCAATCGGGATTGCCAGGAAAAAATCGAACGTACTCATGATAAATGAAAAGCGACAGGATGAAGGCACAAGATACTATAATCCCGCACTCGCCGCCATTATATCCTGATTACTTTAAAGGCCTTCCGGCTAGTGCTGTCAAACAGCTTGTGCCGGAAGGCTCTCAATTTAAAAATCGGTGTTGTTCAGCAGGCTGCCGACAGCGCTGGAAATGGCCCTTCCGTCTGCCTGACCGGCCAGCTCTTTGGAGGCCACGCCCATTACTTTGCCCATATCGGACGGACCGGTGGCCCCCACACGCTGTATAATCTCCAGCAACCGTGTGCGCAGGTCGCCCTCGTCCAACTGCTGCGGCAGGTACTCCTCTATCACAGCCAGTTCGGCCAGTTCCACTTCCTCTAAATCGGTGCGGCCCTGCTCCGCGTAAAGAATGGCTGACTCGCGGCGCTGCTTGGCGGCTTTCGTCAGCAGCTTCATTTCGGTGTCGGTGGAGATACCCTCGGTGCCGCCTTTCTCTGTTTCGGCGAGCAGTATTTGTGACTTGATGCTGCGAAGCGCCTGCAAACGCCCTTTTTCTTTGGCCAGCATGGCTTGCTTAATGTCCGCATCGATGCGTTCTTTTAAAGTCATAGTTTTTTATTGATGATGAGTGATAGGTTATGATTCGCTGCGGTTTACGCCGCACGTGCTCCCGTATACGGGACTGTGCCCGCAGCCACAGGCAAGCATCTTAAACAAAATTCCGTTAATTTAGTCATTCGTATACACAAGGCAGGAAAACAGCCCCTGCGGCACAATTTATATATCCATGACGAAACTGAGTGTAAATATAAACAAAATAGCCACGCTACGGAACGCCCGCGGCGGCGACAGGCCAAATGTGGTGCAAGTCGCCAAAGACTGCGAGCGGTTCGGGGCGCAGGGCATCACCGTGCACCCGCGCCCCGACGAGCGCCATATCCGCTACCGCGATGTGTATGACCTGAAAGAGATCGTGACCACGGAGTTCAACATCGAGGGAAATCCCACCCCCGACTTTATCAAGCTGGTGAAGGACGTGAAGCCAGAGCAGGTAACGCTGGTGCCGGATGCACCCGACGCCATCACCTCCAACGCCGGCTGGGACACTATCAGGCACAAGGATTTCCTGACGCAGACCATCCTGGAGCTGAAGGAGCACGGCACGCGCGTCTCCATCTTCGTGGACCCGAAAGAGGAAATGGTGGAGGGCGCCGCACTGGTGGAAACCGATCGGATTGAGTTATATACCGAGGCCTACGCCAAAGGCTATCACGCCAACCGCGAGCAGGCCATCGCGCCCTATATCAAAGCCGCCCACAAGGCGCAGGCGCTCGGGCTGGGCATCAACGCCGGCCACGACCTGGACCTCGACAACCTGAAATACCTGAAAAACAACCTGCCGGGGCTGGCAGAGGTAAGCATTGGCCACGCCCTGATCTGCGATGCGCTGTATTTTGGGCTGGAGAACACCATCCAGCTGTACCTGCGCCAGTTAAAATAGCCCATGGTGAACACGATATCCATCGAGGAATTTGTACAGAAGGCGGCCACGTTGCCGGTGCTCGACGTGCGGGCACCCAAAGAATACGAGGTGGGCCATATCCCGCAGGCGCACTCGTTCCCCATTTTTGATGATGCCCAGCGGGCCGTGATCGGCACCGCCTACAAGCAGCAGGGCCACGACCCGGCAGTGCTCCTGGGCCTCGATTTGTTCGGGCCGAAGATGTCGGGGTTTGTGAAGCAGGCGGGCAAGCTGGCGAAAGACAAGGAACTGCTGGTGCACTGCTGGCGCGGCGGCATGCGCAGCAGCGCCATGGCGTGGCTGCTTAACTTCTCCGGCTACAACGTGCACCTGCTGCAGGGCGGCTACAAAGCTTACCGCCACCTGATGCAGGAGCAGTTCCAGAAGCCGTGGCCCCTACTGGTGATCGGCGGCCTGACCGGCAGCGGTAAAACAGATCTGCTCCCGCACCTGCAGCAACTGGGGCAGCAAATAGTTGATTTGGAAGAACTGGCGAACCACAAGGGCTCCGCATTCGGGAGCATCGGGATGCCGCCACAGCCCAGCACAGAGCACTTCGAGAACTTACTGGGCATGGAGCTGTTGAAGCTGAACGAGCGGCAGGCACTATGGCTGGAGGATGAGAGCATCACGATCGGCCGCGTGGTGATGCCCAAGCCTCTCTACGACCGGATGCAGGAATCGCCGACGGTTGTGCTGGAGCTGCCGAAGCAACTGCGCGTGCAGAAACTGGCCGAGGAATACTGCCGCACCGACAAGGCGCTGCTGGAGGCCTCCATCCTGAAGATCAAGAAAAGGCTGGGCGGCCTGGCCACCAAAGAGGCGCTGGAGGCCATTGCTTCCGGCGATATGGAGAAAATGGTGGAGATCGCCCTCACCTATTACGACAAAGCCTATACCTATGAGTTGGCAAGGAAGCAGCAGGTGCTGCCCCTTCCGCTGGACGGCATCGACCCGGCGGAAAATGCGCAGCGGGTACTGGCCTTTGCCCAACAGCATAACTTACTTTATATATGAACGAGACAGCAGAACAACCCATACGCCTTACCCAGTACAGCCACGGCGCCGGCTGCGGCTGCAAAATCGCGCCGAAAGTGCTCGACGCCATCCTGCACACCGACATCACGTACCCGGAGAACAAGAACCTGCTGGTCGGCAACAGCTCCCGCGACGATGCCGCGGTATATGACATCGGCAACGGCCGCGCCGCCATCAGCACCACCGACTTTTTCATGCCGATCGTGGACGACGCCTACGACTTCGGCCGCATTGCCTCCGCCAACGCTATTTCGGATGTATATGCCATGGGCGGCACGCCCATGATGGCGATTGCCGTGCTGGGCTGGCCCATCGATAAGCTGGCCCCGGAGGTGGCCAAGCGCGTGATCGAGGGCAGCCGCAGCATCTGCCACGAAGCCGGCATCCCGCTGGCGGGCGGCCACAGCATCGACAGCCCCGAGCCCATTTTCGGGCTGGCGGTAACGGGCATGGTGGACATCGTAAACCTGAAGCAGAACGACACCGCCACCGCCGGCTGCGAGCTTTACCTCACCAAACCGCTGGGTGTGGGCATGCTGACGACCGCCCAAAAAAAAGGCATCCTGAAGCCGGAACATGCCCAGCTTGCGCCGCAGCAGATGATGCAGCTGAACAAAATCGGCGCCGACCTCGGGCGGCTGCCACAGGTGAAAGCCATGACCGACGTGACCGGCTTCGGCCTGCTGGGCCACCTCTCCGAGATGTGCGAAGGCAGCCGCCTGGCGGCGGATATATACTTCGACAAAGTGCCTGCGCTGCCAGAGGCGCTGGAGTATATGGCGCAAAAAGCCATACCAGGCGGCACGCACCGCAACTTCGACAGCTACGGCCATAAGATAGCCGACCTCACGCCGGAGCAGAAACACCTGCTCTGCGACCCACAGACCAGCGGCGGCCTTTTGGTGGCCGTTGACCCGGCAGGCCGGGAGGAGGTGCTGACTGTGTTTGAGCAGTATGGCCTGCACCTGCAGCCCTTCGGCGTGCTGAAGGAGCGGGACGCGGCGGAGAAACTGATACAAGTGCTGTAAGGGATGCTGGAGTTTTGGGTGCATAAAGTTCGTCGCCTCCCGCCCTCTCTCCGTAAGCACAGTTTATATATAGATTACCGACACCAGACCATATGAAACTACACTATAAAGAAATGGGCCACGGACAGCCGCTGCTGATCCTGCATGGCCTTTTTGGCACCCTGGACAACTGGCAAACGCTGGCAAACCGCTTCGCGGAGCACTACAACGTTTTCCTGGTGGACCTCCGCAACCACGGCCGCTCCCCACACGCCGACGAGCAGGACTACGACCTGATGGCCGCCGATGTGCTGGAACTGGTGGATGCGCTGCAAATACCCACCCCGGCCATCATGGGCCATTCGATGGGCGGGAAAGTGGCGATGAAATACGCGCTTAACTACCCTACCCGTATCACAAAACTCATCGTGGTAGACATCGCGCCGAAGGCTTACCCGCCGCACCACGACGAGATCATAGATGCCTTGCAAGCTGTGAAGTTGGAAGGGGTGACGAGCCGGAGCGACATCGACGCCCAGCTCTCCGAGCATATAAAGGAAGAGTACGTGCGACTGTTCCTGATGAAGAACCTGTACCGCAAGGAGGACAAGTCGTTTGCCTGGCGCATGAACATTGACGCCCTCGCCAACAACTACGACAACATCAGCGCCGCCATTACCGCTGATGTCCCTTTCAAGAAGAGCACGCTTTTCATCAAGGGCGGCAAGTCGAACTACATAAAGCCGGAGGACGTGTATGGCAGCATCGAGCGCCTGTTCACGTTGGTGGAGGTAGAGACCATACCAGAGGCGGGCCATTGGGTACACGCCCAAGCCCCGGACAAGGTATATGACCTGGTGACGACCTTTCTGGAGCACTAAGGGGTTTAGAATAGGGTGCTGCTGGAACGGCCACAACGTGGCTTCTATATATACCTTTTATATATAGCTTTGGGATGGCGTTCAGCTTCAGCCGCTTACTTTCCGCAGCGCTATATATAGAGCACAGGCTGCTGCTATTACAGTACCTGGCTTATCAAGAGCTGCCTCAGGGATGCCCGGGGCAGCTTTTTACTTTTCTCTAAGTTATCTTTTATAAACTTGCAGCATGATCAAACCCGGTACTTTATATCTCATTCCCACCGTTCTGGCTGATGGCACCGCAGACAAGGTGATATCCCCGCAAGTGTTGGAGACCGTGCGGCACCTACAGTATTTTATCGTGGAAAACCTGCGCACCGCTCGTCGCTTTGTGAAAAGCATCTGCCCGGAGCTGGTGATAGAGGAGCTAACCTTTGTGCAGGTGGACAAAGATGCCACCCCGGCGCAGGTGCAGGCGTCGCTGAAGCCGCTGCTGGACGAGGGGAAAGACGCGGGCATTATATCGGAGGCAGGCTGCCCCGGTGTGGCAGACCCCGGCGCGGAGGTGGTGAAGCTTGCGCATCAGAAAAACATCCGGGTCGTGCCCTTTGCCGGCCCGTCGGCCATCCTGCTGAGCCTGATGGCCAGTGGCTTCAACGGGCAGCGGTTCGCTTTCCACGGCTACCTCCCCATCGAGAAGCGGGACCGCACACAAACGCTGCGCCACCTGGAGAAGGAGATGCAGCAGCACAGCCAGACGCAGATCTTCATGGAGACGCCTTACCGCAACAACAAGCTGCTCGAGGACCTGGTGCAGACGCTTCACCCGGAAACAAGGCTGTGCATCGCCGCCAACATCACCTCTCCTGAGCACGAGTTCATCCAGACCAAAACCATACAGCAGTGGCGAGGCAAGCTCCCGGATATACACAAGCAACCGGCGGTATTTCTGATCTATAAGTAGACCCGCAGGAGGTCTATTGTTGCTAATTTTATTTTGGCCCTATATCTCCTGCAGCCTGGTATCAGTACTCTATATATAGGTCGTGTATTATCCAACCTGAAAAATAATCACAGCTTCCATTCCATATTCAGCCATAAAATAAATGGCTCCCGGTAACCGGGAGCCATTTATTTTACTTAAGCGGGACTAATTTCTTAGCCGCCAGCCATTATATGATGTTGATATCACAAACTAGTCTACATCCCACCATGGCTTGGCACCAAGGCTGTTTGTACCACCTACCGCTTGCACGGCGGCGTTGTAGTTACTTTCGTTGAGTGATGCCTCGGTAACTGGGTAGCTCATACGGAACGGAACTAGGGTAACATCGGGGTCAACTGAACCGCCGGCTGGAGCTACAAAGATTTCCTCTCCTGTATAAGGGTCTTCGAAGTCCAGTCGAAGGCGCTCTAACCAAGCCTGAATGCCCTGACCGTACATCGCGATCCATTTCTGAGAACCGATAGCGTCTTTGGCAGTTTCCAGGTCACCACCCACATAAGGCACTTCCGCCAGGTAGGCCTGGTACTGTGCATCACTCAGTCCGGCTGCCTCAAAAGAAGCCTCGATACCAGCATTGTAGTGTTCTTCGGCAGTACCATCTACACCAGCTATTCCGCGGGCTGCTATTTCAGCCAGCATGAACTCAACCTCTGCGTAATCAAGTATCACGGTAGGAGCAGTCTCGCCGATAGCGTAATCGCTAGGCAAGCTTACTACTTTTGGATCTCCGTTAGAGTTGCCGTCACCTGCTTCAAGGCCGTATACTTCACCTACATAGCTGTCTGTAGTCCCTAACAACGGATCGGCGTACACCATCAGGCGAGGGTCGTCATACTTTTGCAGATACTCCACAAACGGCTCAGACATAGAGAAGTCAATTCTTGTTTTGAAAGCCTCTGCCAGTGGGTTGTTGTTTGGTGCTCCCGGTATCCAACGGAACAAGGCACTTTCTGCATTAGAAGAGATAAGCCCCCCGTTGCTTGGGTCAAGTGACTTTGCGATCGCTTCAGTTGCTGCACCTGGGTTTGCATCTATCATGCGTAACGCGATGCGCAAGCGAAGAGAGTTTGCAAACTTTTTCCACATCGCCACATCACCGCCATATACCAGGTCGCCGTTGCCAAAGCCAGGGTTGGCCTCATCCAAAATGGCGACTTGTGCATCAAGCGTGCTTAGCAGACCCAGGTACACCTCTTCACCGGTGTCATACTTAGGCGTCGCGATCTCATCATTCAGGGCCTCTGAGTAAGGAATAGGACCGCCATATATATCCGTGAGGTAGTGGTAAGTAAGCACCTTGAAAATCTCCGCGATGGCAATACGGTTCTCGTAACCTACCACCTGGTTCTCTGCCTCAATCGCTTGGGCGGCAACAAGTTCTCTCAGTACATCTGCATAGAAAGTGTTCCACATGGTCTGGTTTACGCCCTCCCGTATTTGGTAGCGGCTTTCATCAGTGTACTGGGTTGAGGACCAGTACTGGGCATAGTACATACCCATCCGGCCGTTGTTCCACTCATCCCCGATGTTATCGGCAAAGTTGTATTGCGCGGTTGCCAATAGTTGCGCCGATGTCGCGTTTGCAGGCTGGTTCGGGCTCACGTTCATCTCCTCGAAGTCTTCGGTACATGACACCGTAGTGAGAAGTGCCGCCCCGAAAAGTAGCTTGTTATATAATTTCATATATATTCTATTTTAAAACTTTGGTTAATTAATTACAGTCCCAGCGTTAATGTAAATCCATAAGAACGAACGGACGGTAAGGCACCACCTTCAATACCCTGCACGTTGGTGATAGAGTTCGTGATGTTAGATGGGTCTACGTGCTTAGAATTAGAGTCAATCAACCACAGGTTTCTGCCTACAAATGCTAATCTCACGCTGTTGAAAGGCGTTTTGCCTGTCAGGCTGGTTGGCAGGCTGTAGCCTAAACTGGCCTCACGCAGGTACACATAGCTGGCGTCAACTATATCAACAGCATGTACTCTGTAGCCTCCGTTGGCATAGAAATAAGTTTCTGCATCGATGGCATTGGTGTTAGGTGTGCCATCTTCCAGAACGCCCGGTGCCACGATGCCCTCCTCACGAATGTTTCCTTCAGCAGTCTCTTCCAGCATACCGGAATAACGACCCCACATCTGCGTAGTTGAGAAGAAGTCGCCACCTTTCTGGAAGTCAATAAGAGCGGAAAGCGTCAGGCCTTTGTAACGAAAAGAGTTGGTTACGCCGCCGGTAAAGTCTGGCAATATAGAGCCTATCACACCTTGCTCCGCAGAGCGGGCATAAGTACCATTCTCCAGCACAATCTTCTCCCCTGCATCATTGTATCTGAAGTCGTAACCGATGATTGAGCCAAACGACTCTCCCTCACGTGCCTCAAGACGAACGGCAAAAGGAGCATTTGTGATAACCATGGTATTCTGATCTTCTGTAAGCTCAATAATTTTGTTTTGGTTCTTCGCCCAGTTCACATTGATATCCCAGCTAAAATCGCTTGTTTTTACTGGTGTACCATACAGGTTCACTTCAAAACCTTTGTTCTCTACCTCACCCGCGTTGATGTAACGGAAAGTATATCCGGTGGCAGCAGAAAGGCTAAGCGGGATAATCTGGTTTTCTGTGATTCTGTTGTAATAAGTAGCGTTCAGGCCTAATCTATCGTCGAATACGCGCCACTCAGTACCAAACTCATATTCTGTAGAGATCTCTGGCTTCAGTTCTGCATTAGGCAATGTATTTGGCACAGATACTCTTGAGTCGGATCCGAATGGCTGACGTAGCTGGTAAGTGAGGATAGTGTTATAAGGATCCGTGTCGTTACCAACCTGCGCGACCGCTGCACGCACTTTTGCCATGTTCAGCCAAGGAGCGTCGATCAGCTCTGTAAACACATAAGAAAGTGATGCTGCAGGATAGAAATAGGAGTTCTCACCTTCTGGCAAAGTTGAAGACCAGTCGTTACGGGCGCTCAGGTCTAAGAACACCTGATCTTGGAAACCTAAGGAAGCACTGGCAAACACCGAGTTGATCTGCTTCTCTGTTTTTATGTCAGTTATATCTGGGCGACCGATAGAAGCACCAAGGTTATATACCTCTGAGCTCAAACCATCCACTGTAGAACCGGAGAAGATGTCGCGCTTACGGGTCATTCTGTTACCTCCAACAAACGCGTTCAACGAGAAGCTCTCTGAAAGATCTTTATTGAAGTTCAATAAACCCTGGATGTTGTTCTCCATGAAGTCTATCTTATATAGGGTATAGTCAGATATCTCCTGCGAACCTGGAGCAATACGTTCCTCCTGTGTCTCAGAATACGTATCTGTTGACACGCGTACATCTGCGCTCAGGTAATCAGTAAGCTTGTAGTTAGCGTTCACGTTTCCGAATATGCGGTCCCTGCTATCGCTCTGGTAGTTTCTGTAGCGCACCCAGTAAGGGTTGTTAGAATACTTCGGAGCCGGGTTGTCCCAGGCTGTACGGTTCCAGGTCAGTTGCGTACCGTCAGGGAGCATGTAGTTTTTCGCTCTGTCTGTATCCAGTTGTCTCTGGCCCCACTGAGTGAACTGCTGCAGTACGTTGCTGCCATCGTAACCAGTACCTGGTCGGCCTACTGCCTCGTGTGTGATGTAGTTAGCGCTGGCAGACACATTCAGTTTCTCTGACAGGTTATAAGCACCGTTAAAGCTGATGTTGTGGCGTGTCAGCTCTGAGTTAGGAAGGATAGAGCTCTGATCGAGGTTGGAGTAGGATAAACGGAAAGAACCTTTTTCATTAGATCCGTCCACGGCAACAGAGTTTGTCAGCGTAGTTCCTGTCTCGAAGAAGTCCCGGATGTTATCCGGCTTTGCTTCCCATCTGGCAAGTTCACCAAAGTTAGGGTTGCCCAGTTCCTGGTCCCAGCTCCAGTAAGGGCGGTATAGCTGTCCTTCAAAGGCAGGTCCCCAAGACTCATCCACATCATAATCCGGAATCAGGTCGTAGCTTCCCTTTCCATCGTTGTCGTTGTAGGCACCGTCTCTTCCTTCAGGGAAAGCCTCAGGGTTCTCATCCTTGTAGATTTTCGAGAGTTCGTAACCACCGCCATACTTGTTCTGGTACTTAGGCAGGACTGAAACTTTGTCTAAGGTCAGACCAAGGGTGTAAGTAACACCCAAGCCACCTTTAGTATTACCCTTTTTCGTAGTGATTACAATCACACCGTTGGCACCGCGGCTACCGTAAAGTGATGTAGCGGCCGCACCTTTCAGCACCGTAACCTCTGCAATATCGTTTGGGTTGATGTCCTGAATGGCACTACCGTAATCGTAACCACCGGCACCACGCTGCTGATCAGTAGAGTTAGTGTTAGAGTTCTCGATCGGCACACCATCCACCACGAAAAGGGCGTTGTTGTTGCCGCTGATAGAGCTGACACCTCTCATAGTAACTCTTGCAGAACCACCCATGGCACCGGAGTTGGTACCTACCTGCACACCGGCAACTCTACCGGAAAGGGAGTTTACTATGTTTGTTTCGCGCACCTGGTTTAGTTCTTCGCCGCTAACTGTCTGAGAAGAATAACCAATTGATTTCTCTTCTCTGGCAATACCGAGGGCAGTTACTACCACCTCGCTTAGTTGCTCAGCGTCTGTAGCCAAGGTCACATCTATGTTACTGGCATTGCCTACAGGGCGTTCTACTGTAGTGTAGCCAATAAAGCGGAATTCCAAAGTACTGCTCGCATCAGGAACATTAATAGAGTATTCACCGCTAACACCAGTCGTGGCACCTACTGTAGTTCCTTTTACAATAACAGCAACTCCAGGAAGCCCCTGCCCAGTCGCCTGGTCAGTTACTGTACCCGTTACTGTTCTGCTCTGAGCCATCGCCTGCTGTAGCAGGACGGAGATCAGAAAGAAGCACAACATTAAAGCTTTTCTCATTGTGTTGTTTGTTTAAGTGAGTGTTTGATAAAAATTTAACATGTATAATAATTCAAGTGAAAAAGACCTTTGGCAGGCCCGACCTGGGAGTGATTAACAAAAATCCGTAGTTTTCAGTGTGACTATATGGCACCCCATATCTGGACTTCAGTACCTGACTATGCCATAATGCTAAACTGGCGGAGTTATAAATTGCACCGCGCCGGGAAGCAGTCGGCCTTGCAGGATATTGGCTACAGGAGGGGGAGAACCAAGGCACTGCGAGTGTCCTTGGCCATAACGGTAACAGGAATGTGTGCCCGTAGCCAGTCACAAAGGACGCCTTTTAAAAAAGAGCTTTTTATAACTGTAAATAGATAAAGTTGACTTTGATATGTAGTTTTTAAAAGTAATTTTCTCCTCATATACTTACGCCTTAGCCAAAATTTACATCAAGTTTATTTAAATTAGTTGATATTAACAAATAATTAATGTGCTTATGCATACCTTTTTTATTCGTTTTACTCCCTTTCAGCGTCTCAACATTTTATGAAACAGATATTTACTTTTTCATAGATTTCAACAGATTTTTTAACCTTAATCATTAATGCAAAAGAATCTTCCTTACCTAAATACTTCTGCAAAAAAACAACGCTTTTATTGCCACCATTCTATAAGCAATCTTTTGTTATGACTGCTGAGGTTTGGTACTTAAAATTTAGGCGGCAAAATATTTTTTCTCACAGGCACATAGATAAAACCCCTGTGAGTCCGAATGTTTCTGCCTTTGTTTCAATTATACAAAGCAATAACAATAGTGTAGAATTACCAAGGGTAAACTCATCACATATTCATATGCTTTTGAGGATAATAACATTAGTTATAGACAGTGACATAACTTCATGCAGAAGAAAAACCAGCTTCTTATTACTTTGACCAGTTATAGGCTGGCTTTCCAGCAATAGTTTATGTCATGCACTATAATAAATTATAGAAAACTAAAGCCTATGTCTAAAGGCTACAACCACATCAGTATAGTCCAAAAATTAAGTCATAAATTTCAACACCAAGAATTAAGAGCGCTTCATATATTATATTATATTATATTATATCCTTGATTTGATAAAATCTTAGAATCGATAAGCACCTGTGATTTATAAATACGCATCATTTTAATTATATGTTAATTAAATTAACAATTATATCACTTAAGTATTGACTAATTATCAATATTTAAGTGATATAATTGATTTATCAAATAGTTGCTATAATGGCACTGCGTTTAGGTTTCATGAAGACAGCGTTTATTATATATAAAATCTAGCCTCGTCCTGCTTTGCTTACCAATGCAAAGGGTAGTGATACCTAACAAGTATTTATTGTATGCTATATATATGATTATGAAGTAGTTTAAAGCCTTACAGGCAGTTGATATGAATTTCAATTATATGTGCCAGTATAGAAAGCATCACCACCTATATAGGCGCGAATTTCTTTGCTTTAAAGCGCATTGTAGTAAGAAACGAGCTTCACGAGATCTTCCTGCTGCTTGAACTTAATGTTGTTTTCCTTCACAAATTTTTCAACTTGCTGCTGTTTGTCAAAAAACTGAAAGTTATCCTTCTTATTGTTGCTGATTTCATAGAGTTCTTTCTCAGCAGCGCGCCTCACAAAAAAAGCTTCTTTCTTGACGATGCGGTCCTTCTTTACCCCGGCATTTAGCGCCACATTGTAGTTGGCCCTAAGCACAGAGGTCTCCACCTGGCGGTATAAGTTTACCGGTCCCTCTACAAGAACTTCCAAAAAACCGGGATACGGGGTTCTCCCATCGGTGAAGCCAGCGTTAACAGAATTCAAATAGATTTTTTTCCCTGCCAGCGGGTCGTCAATCTCAAACGCCAGCACAGACACCCCGCTGATGGCATCAAAGTTTTCCGGACCTTCTGCAGAGGCAGAGTCGTTGCGCAGCAGGAACTGATTCTGCTCTATATCATACTTCATGTGCTGGTTTTCAAGTTTCCGGTTGAACGTGAGGTACAGGTTTGCCTTCTCCCAATCCTCATTCAGGAAAGTGTTTCCGATGACCATTGGCTCATTTAAGTCTACTTCATCTGCCGGAACAGAACGAAATTGACCAAGGCCATCCCCAACAAAACCTCGCAACTCCCCTATATAGGTAGGAAGTTGTTTTGTAGCCGAGGAAGCCGCCTGCGCTGCGGCGCTGTCTGTCGCCCCGAAGAGACAGCATAATAAGAAAAGGGAAGGAAGAATACACGTTTTCATAATCGTACTTGCTTTAGAGAAATAAGATGAAATATATTAATTCTTTACCAGATTTGCCTGGGTTTATTCTATCCATGAGGTGAAGCGGAAAGCAAAATAGACAGGTTAGATTTAAAGAGTTTCGATTAATTCCGATTCTATCCGGCGCATATCTGCAATGAAGCATTGGTACATATATAGTATATACGGTCATTAAAAATAAACATAAACAAAAGCAAGACAGCAGTTTATATGATTTCCTTACACAAGAAAGCCCCTGCTGTGATGCGCAGCAGGGGCTTTCTTGTTGGGATCAAGATTGTCGGGTCAGCTAAGGACTTGGTAGGTGATAAAGGCCATCACGTACGCAAGGCCGCTCATATACAGTAGCTGCGCCAGTGGCCATGTCCAGCTTTTGGTTTCGCGGCGCACGATGGCCAGCGTGCTCACACACTGCATTGCGAATAAATAGAAAATCATCAGGGAGAAACCTCGGGCCGGCGTGAAGAACGGATCTCCGTTCGCATCCTTCTCCGCCATCAGCTTGTCTTTGATCGTGCTCACGTTCTCCTCCTCCCCAATGCTATATATAGTAGAGATGGTCCCGACAAACACCTCGCGGGCCGCGAAAGAAGTCAGCAGCGCAATCCCGATTTTCCAGTCGTAGCCCAGCGGCCGGATAACGGGCTCTATCGTGCGCCCGACAACACCGGCATAAGACGACTCCAGTTGATGCGAGGCAATCAGGTTCTCTGTCTGCACTTCGGTCAGGTTTTGGGCCTGCGCCTCCTCAAGCGCCCGCTCACGCGCCTGCTCGAAGTTATCGCCGGGGCCGTAGGAGGCCATCACCCACAGGATAATGGAAACGGCTACAATCACTTTCCCCGCCTCAAACACAAACGCTTTGGATTTCTCCACAATCGTGAGCCCCACATTCTTCCAGCGCGGCATCTTATATACCGGGAACTCCATGATGAAGTAACTGCGCTCGCGGGCCTTCAGGATAGTTTTAAGCAGCAGGGCTGAGAAAATGGCCGCCAGGAACCCGATCACATATAAGCTCATCAGCACCAGGCCCTGCAGGTTGAGGAAACCAAGGTAGTACTTCTCCGGCACCACCAGCGCGATTAGCACGGTATATACCGGGATGCGGGCCGAGCAGCTCATCAGCGGTGTCACGAAGATCGTGATCATGCGGTCTTTCCAGTTCTCTATCGTGCGGGCCGACATCACAGCGGGCACGGCACAGGCCACACCGGAAATAAGCGGCACCACGCTTTTGCCGTTCAGACCGAACTTGCGCATGATCTTGTCCATCATAAACGTGACCCGGGCCATATACCCCGTTTCCTCCAGGATGGCGATAAAGGCAAAGAGAATGGCGATCTGCGGCACGAAGATGAGCACGCCGCCCAAACCGGCGATCACGCCTTCGGTCAGCAGGTTCACCAGCGGCCCCTCGAAGTTCTCCTGGATCAGGCTGTTCAGGCTGGCAATACCCTGGTCGATGAGGTCCATGGGGTAGCTGGCCCAGGCAAAGATGGCCTGGAAGATAAGGAACAGGATGGTGAAGAAAATCAGGTAGCCAAAGATCTTGTGCGTCAGGATCTGGTCGAGGCGGTTGCTGAACTTCTCGTCCTTGTCGGCCTTCTCCACACGCACCACATCGAGCAGCATCTCGTTGATGCGGGTGTAACGAGCAACGGTTTCGTTGGCCTGCAACGTGATGGAGTGGAAGTCGGACTGCTGCAGCTGCTCGTCGAACCACGCCACATCCTCCTCCTTCAGAAACTTCAGGCTCTTGTAGTGGTGCGCGTACTGCAGCGCCAGGTACTCGTTGTTCAGCCCGAACCGTGCCTTTACCTGCTGCAGCATCGGCTTCAGCTCCGCCGGCACCTCGTAGAAAGTCGCCTTCGTCGGCTCCAGCTGCTGCGTCATCACAATCTTGAGCGCCGCAATGCCGACGCCTTTGCGGGCGTTCATCGGGATAACCGGCACGCCAAGCTCCCTGTGCAGGGCGGGTATATCTATCTTCACGCCCTCCTGCTCGGCCACGTCCACCATGTTCAGGGCCAGCACCGACGGAATCCGCAGGTCCACGAGCTGCGAAAACAGCAGCAGGTTGCGCTTCAGGTTAGACGCATCGGCGGTAACGATCACAAGGTCGGGGTAGTGTTTGGAGGCCGGGTCATAGAGCAGGTCGATGATTACGCGCTCGTCCAGGGATTTGGGGTAGAGGCTGTACGTTCCTGGCAGGTCGATGATCTGCGCCTTCAGCTTTGGCGTGAGCTGGCTGTAGCCTGTCTTTTTATCTACCGTAACACCCGGGAAATTGCCCACCTTCTGGTTGAGGCCCGTCAGCTGGTTAAACAGCGATGTTTTCCCTGAGTTAGGATTGCCGATGAGGGCAATTTTAGGCACAAATGGCTGTACAGAAGGCCTCTCGACCTGCGGCACCTCAGGTTGGGTAGTTACGACAGTCATGGAATTGGTTTACTGCTTGAGCAATATAGTCTCGGCTTCGTCTAAGCGCAGGGAGAGGGTATAGTCATTCACGATGATCGTGATGGGGTCACCCAAAGGCGCACGGCTGTTCAATTTCACCTGCGTGCCCGGTATACATCCCATCTCAAGCAGCTTCAGCCCCATTTCCGGGTCTTTGAGGCAACAGATTATGCCCTGCTCCCCTATTTTCAGGTCGCGCACACTTTTTTGCCCCAGCTGCTCTTCTGCTTTTTTTCGCACCTCTAACTGTTTTTATTTAGACTGTTTATAAACAACTGCAAGTTACGAGGTGTTCGACTTTAAAGCAAAAGAATTAGGCGAATGTGCTGCAAGGATGCAAAAGATGTGGGAGTGAAAGGGTTATCTCTCATATAGACAGGGCAATTCCGATATATGATGCGGCCTTCAGAGTAAAGCGCTATAAGATAAAACCAAAAAATCGCCTATAAAAAATTTATTCATATAGCTAATCTCTTCATTTATATCATTCCCAAATTTCATTGCACATGAAGCCCCGCAGCAGGTTCGGAATACCTGGTCCAACCACCCCTGCCCCTCAGAGCTTTGCTCAGTAGCTCTAAATTCTCGTTTAGGCTACTCCAAGGAGGGGAGCCTGTTCTTGCTTCCGCCACACTCAGAGACTATAGCAGGCAATACAGTTGTGAAAACAAACATACCATATATAGCCAGACGCTTGCAATAAGCGGGAAAGGAGAAGGAGTAAGGAAAACTCCCCTCCTTAGACAAGGAGGGGCAGGGGTGGTTGGATATGCCTGCAAAATCCTGTCCGCATTGCAAACACCCTCCTACCGCATTCAAAGGGGTGCAACAGGAGAGCATTAGTGCACCAATTTAATACATCACTCCGAGTAAAAAACCCGCTTCACCCGGGCGCTTACATTCGTGAGCAGCTCGTACGGGATCGTGCCGATGCTTTTGGCCAACTCCACCAGCGTGAGCTGCGGCCCGAACACGATCGCCTCGTCGCCCGCTTTCACCTGCAGCCCTGTCACGTCCACCATGCACATATCCATGCACACGTTGCCGATAAGCGGGCAGCGCTGCCCGTGGAGGAGCACATGCCCGATGCCGTTGCTGAAGCGGCGGTCGTAGCCGTCGGCGTAGCCAATGGCGATGGTGGCAATGGTTTTGTCTGCCTCGGCCACGCCTTTGCGGCTGTAACCCACCGTTTCGCCCCGGCTTATATGCTTTACCTGCGACACCGTGGTTTTGAGCATGCTCACCGGCCGCAGCGCCTCCTGTTCACTGCCGGTTGCCTCCACGCCATATATGCCGATGCCCAGGCGCACCATGTCCAACTGGTGCTCCGGGAAGCGCACAATGCCTGCCGAGTTGAGGATATGCTTGATGACTTTATATCCCAGCTGCTCCTCTACCTCGGCGGCCATTGCCCGGAACTTGCTGATCTGCTGCTGCGAAAAGTCGTTGTGCACCGCCTCATCGGCACCGGCCAGGTGGCTGAAGGCACTCACCACCTGCACCTGCGGGTGCTGCCGCAGCAGGGCAAAAAGGGCTTCAAAGTCATCCGCTGTAAAACCAAGCCGGTGCATCCCGGTGTCCAGTTTCAGGTGTATTTTATATAGAGCCGTTCCCGACAACGATGCCATATAGGCCTGCAATTGCTCCAGGGCATATAGCTCCGGCTCCAGGCTGTACTGCCGCAGCTTCGCGAAACTGTCCGGCGAGGGGTTCATCACCATAATGGGCAGCGTAATGCCGTGCTCGCGCAGCGTCACGCCCTCGTCCACATAGGCCACGGCCAGGTAATCGACGCGGTGGAACTGCAACAGGTTAGCCACCTCGAAGCTGCCGCTGCCGTAGGCAAAGGCTTTTACCATCACCATCAGTTTGGTGTCCGGGGCGAGTTTGGAGCGGTAGTAGTTGAGGTTGTGCACCAGCGCATCCAGGTTTACCTCCAGCACCGTACCATGTACTTTCTGCTGGAAAGCCTGCACAATCTTCTCAAAGCCGAACACGCGCGCACCCTTCACCAGGATCAGCTCATCCCGAAACCTTGCCGGGTTAAACTGGGCCAGAAAATCTGCGGTGGATCTATAAAACTCCGCCGGAACCCGGAACAGGCTGCTGTAACGACTGATCTTTTCGCCGATGGCTAGCAACCGCTCCACGCCCCGGGCCTCCACCAACTCCGCCACCTGCTTATAGAGCTTCTCCTCGGGCAAGCCTGACTCCAGCAGATCGGAAAGGATAATGGTGTGCCTGCCCCGCTGCGGCTGGTTCACCAGCAGATCGAGGGCAATGGCCAGACCGGCAAGATCGTTGTTGTAGGTGTCGTCGATGAGGTAGCAGCCGTTGATGGCCTCCTTCATCTCGAGGCGCATGGCCACGGGGTGCAGGCGGTCCAGGCGGTCCTGGATCTCGGAGAGCGGCAGGTGGCGGTACAGCAGCACCGACAGGCAATGGAGTGCGTTCTCCACCGAGGCCTCGTCGGTAAACGGAATGGCCAGCCGCTGCTTTTCATGCTTATATAGATACTCGATAATGGTTTTGTGGCCAACGGAGGTGCTGGCTGTAATGGTGACATCAGCGGGTTGCGTGCGCGACCAGGTGAAGGCCTGGATGCCCTGCGCCTGCACCGCCTCGTGCACCAAGGCATGGTCGGCGCAGTAAAACAGCAGCTCCACATCTTTAAAAAGCTTCAGCTTCTCGGCCGCCTTCTGCTGATGGGATGTAAACCCTTCGTCGTGGGCGCTGCCGATGTTGGTGAAGATGCCCAAGGTTGGCTGGATGATGCGCTGCAACTTTTCCATTTCGCCGGGCTGCGAGATGCCGGCCTCAAAAATGGCGTAAGTGTGGTTCTGATCCAGCTGCCACACGCTCAGCGGCACGCCCAGCTGCGAATTGTAGCTGCGCGGGCTTTTCACCACCATCTCGTCCGGGCTCAGCAGCTGCGCCAGCCACTCCTTCACGATGGTTTTACCGTTGCTGCCCGTTATCCCGATCACTGGGACGGAAAACTGCGCCCGGTGCCACGCGGCCAGCTTTTGCAGCGCCTCCAGCCCGTTCTCCACCAGCAGGATATTCGCCTCCGGGTATAAATGCTTCAGCTCTCCCGGCTCTCCCTGCTCCACCACCAGTTGCCTCACCCCTTGCGCATATAACTGCTCCAGGTATTTGTGGCCGTCGTTGTACCTGCCCCGGATGGCGAAGAACAGGGTGCCCGCCGGTTGCGAAAGCTTGCGGCTGTCGGTGAGCAGGTGAATGACAGGCAGCGGCTGTGCCGACTGC
This sequence comes from Pontibacter saemangeumensis, assembly GCF_039541895.1. NCBI lineage: Bacteria > Pseudomonadati > Bacteroidota > Cytophagia > Cytophagales > Hymenobacteraceae > Pontibacter > Pontibacter saemangeumensis. Next base: position 54,105 of record NZ_BAABHC010000003.1, on the reverse strand, counting down.
ACCACCTGGCCTTGGACGATAGAAGCGATTTGCTGAAATGTGAGCATATATACTTTAAAGAGAACTTGGCTAAAGATAACCGGAGGAGTTAGAAAGTTAAAGAGTTACAAAGTTAGAGAGTTAGAAAGTTGAAATTTAAACACCCTCAAGCTGATCATTCAGAATTACAATTCAGCCATTCAACAATTTAACCATTCAACAACCATCAACTAACACGTAACAAATCCTTACCTTTGCGCTCTTTTTATATATACGCGATGGAAGCAACAAACAAAAATCCCTATTACGCGTCGGCCATCGCGGCCTTCGTTATATGGGGGTTTATACCATTTCCGCTGAAGGCGCTGGCAGCTTACCCCAGCGGCCAGATCCTGTACTTCCGGGTGATGCTGTCGGTGGTGTTGCTGCTGGCGATATCGCTTTTGTTCCGGCGCGGGCAGTTGCAGGAAACGCTGGCGCAGGTTAAAAACGCTTCAGCCCGTGATAAGCGTGCGTTTGTGCTGTATACCTTCTGCGGAGGCGCGCTGCTTACCGTCAACTGGCTGGCATTTATCTATGTCATCAACCACATCAACATCCAGACGGGCTCTTTCTCTTACCTGCTCTGCCCCATCCTCACGGCGGTGCTGGGTTTCCTGCTGCTGAAAGAGGAATTGCGCGCAAACCAGTGGCTGGCCATCGGGCTGAGTGCCCTGAGCTGTGCGCTGGTGGGAAGCGGCGAGATTACGAGCCTGCTGTTCAGTCTGCTGATCGCGCTGAGCTATGCTTTTTACCTCATTACGCAGCGCCTCCTGCGGGCCTACGACAAGATCGTGCTGCTCACGCTGCAACTGCTGCTTTCGTTTGCGCTGCTGGCACCGTTTTACGCTTACTTTAAGGGCGACAGCACCGTGGCGCTGGACACAAACTTTTTCCGGAACATCGCCATCCTAAGCGTGGGTTTTACGATAGTGCCGCTTTTCCTGAACCTCTACGCGCTGAAAGAGCTGAAATCCGGCACCATCGGCATCCTGATGTACATCAACCCGATCATCAACTTCGCGATGGCGTTCCTGTACTTTGGCGAGAAAACCACACCTGTGAAGCTGCTGGCTTACCTTCTGATTTTTATCTCGGTGGTTATATATAACCTGAACATCAAAGGGCGCAAAAAACGGGGGAACGGGCTGGTAATCCCCACCGTGGGCACCACGGCAGTCGGTAAATAAGAAGAAGCCCCGCCAGCAGTTAACTGGCGGGGCTTCTTCTTATTTTGCTTCCTAAATCACGCAGCCTCCGGACAGAAGATGCTGTGATTTATTACAGGTTTAGTTTTCCTGCTCCTTCTGCTTATCCAGCTCTTGCATTTCGCGGGCAGCTGAATCTACGTTAGAAGGCATATCACCAAACTGGTCGGCCTGCTCACCTGTCACGGCGGTATCGCCGATGGCTGCCGGGCGCGGCTCGTTCAGGTGCTCGGCATCGGTCATGTCTACAATGGCCTCTGAGGTGCTGGTATCGTCAGTCGGGTTCGTTGCGGGGCGCTCGCCGTTACAGCCAAAGCCCACGACAGCCGCAAACGCCACGGCTGCCCCTGTTTTATATATTTTTGATGTGATTTTCATGTTTGTTTCCAATTAGTCCTAAAGCTATTTTTAACGGCTTATGGGCTAATAGGTTATACAAGTGAGTTCTGAGTCGCGAGTTCTGAGTGCTGAATGCCGGATCAAACCACCCCTGCCCCTCCTGTTCGCGAGACCTACATAGAGTCCAAGGAGGAGAATAATTTTGAGACTGCACCGCCTTCGTGCTGTGGCTACTATGTAAACAATCAACAACTAACGATCAACAATTTAACCATATAGCCATTTAACAATTAACATTAAAACCCGACCCCGATGGTAAAGCCGGTCCTGGCTTTGTTGCCTTCCTGAAACGAGGTCACAAAATCAACCCGGATCACCTTGAAGATATGCTCAATGCCCAAGCCCAGTTCCAGGTAGTGGCGCGACTGCTGCGTGTTCAGGTAATTCAGGCTCACAACCTCCTGCCACTTGAGCCTGCGGAACAGCGGTACTTTGTTGAACAGGAAGCCGTTGAAATGGTGCTCGTAGTGCGCCTCCAGGTAGCGGTTGTTGGTGCTGTAGCGGTAGTAATCCAGCAACTGGAAGCCCTCATATATACCCGCAAACAAGGTGCGGTTGCCGTTGAAGTGCTTGTAATCCATGAGGTACATCGCCTTCTTGTTCCAGAAAACGCCGCCCATCACGCTGTACTTGCTGCTGCCCAACAAGCCCATGCTCACATCGTCGCTGATGTGCAACGCGGCTGTGCTGAAGTGCACATCGCTGCCCAGCGCTTTTAGGCCGGTGCGGTAGCCCAGCGTTAAGGTAGGGTACTTTGAGCCGAGGTTGATCTTGTTGTCCGGGCGGGATATATACTCCTGCCCCGGCCGGTAGCTTAGACTAAGGCTGAGCGTGAGCGCCTCGTGCGGCGAGAAGGCAGCATCTGCCAACTCAGCATTTTCCGGCACATTGGACGTAAAACGGCTTTCTACATCCTCCTGGTCCTTTCTCAAACTGAAGTCGGCGGTGTTTTGCAGCGGCATGCGGTGCGCGTAGTCCAGCCACCCGTTCAGGAAAACGCCATTAAGCGGCTCGCCCCGGTAGCTGACGCGGGCAAAATCGCGCTGGTACAGTTTCATATAGTTGCGCTCCGCCACCAGGGTATAGAGCGTGTTCACAAATGGGGAGATAGGGTTCACAGTGCTGATCTGCTCCACGTAGCGGCCGCCTTCCACGGAGACCGTGCTGTTGTCGATGGGGTCGTAGTTATAGGTCAGGCGGAGTTTGGCGTTGAGCTTTTCATTCGAGAAGCCGTAGCGCACAGCCGGGGCAATCTCGTAGCGGCGGCGGTCTTCGAAGCGTTTGGTGAACTCCATCCGCACATCAGCCACCACGCCCTCCACGGTGTTATACTGCAAAATACTTGGCTCCCCGGTAACACCCAGTATGGGGTTGATGCTGAAGAATTTGCGCTGAAAGGAGTTGGAGTAGGTGTACCCGCCCACCAGGAAGCTGCCGAAAGACGGTTTGTTGCGCACCCGGTCCAGCGAGTCCTGGTAGGGCTGCGACTTTTTGATCACTTCCAGGCTGTCCTTTTTATGATAATCCACCACCTCTTCCTCCGTCAGCGGCACCGGCCTGATGGCGGCCCAATAGGCCGAGTCGCGCTCGTTGGCATCTTCCTCCACCACCATGATCTCCTTGCTGAACAGCTTGTCTTCTAAAATTGGCTGCTGCGCTTCCGGCGCTACCTCCTGGGGTTCTATCACCCTTACCTTCGTTTTTTTGGCAGGCGCAGCGGCCGCTACGGCTGTTTCCTCCTCAGGCTCCGGCTCCACTTCCTGCAGCTGCGGTGGCCTGGCGTAGGCTGGCTGCACCTTGTAGTTGGAGTACACGCCCATGGCATAGCCTCCGCCCTTAAAGCCCAGTCCTGCCGCCTCAAAACTGAAACGCTGCGACACCGGCATCCAGACGTGCTCGGCCACCGGCGCATATACCTGCCGCACCCGTATCCAGTCGACAAACTCGATGCCCGCGCTTTTTGTCAGCCGCAGGTCGGTGCTGTGGATGCGCCAGCTGCCGTCTACGATATAAATGTTGCCCGAGAAAACCGGGTCGTTTTTGCGGCGCGGGATTACTTTGATCTTGTTGATGGTGCGTCCATCCTCCTGGAAAGTGCCCAGGTACTCGAAACGGTAATAAAAGAGTGCGTTGCTGGCCAGCGGCGACACAAACCCGCGCTCGCTCAGGCCCTCCACCTTCAGCAGGTTGTCGTAAAAGCTGATGCTCATCTCCGAGGCCTGGTTAAAGCTGAAGCCTTTCTTCTGGCCGCTCACCTTGCTCGAGATCATGCGCTCGTTTATCTTGTTCGGCTTCTTAAAACGCAGCTCCGACACCGACTCCGACAGGTACACAATGCCCGTGTCCACGTCCACTATCTTCATGCCCAGTATTTTGGACGGCACTTTGTCCATGCGGCCCACGCCTTTCATATAGACGCGGGCGCTCCAGGCGTTCACCTCGTTCTGGTGGTACTTGCGCAGCCGGATGGCGTTGCGCATGATGCCGTAGGCGGGGTCTTCGTCGGCGGCACGCACGGTTACCTCCTTTAGCTCCAGCACCTCGGGCTGCAGCTGCACGTTCAGCTCCTGCGTGCCCTCCGTTACCGTCACCGTCTCGAAGCGGGCGCGGTAGCCGACATATTTGAACTCTAAGGTGTAAGTGCCGGAGCGGAGCTGGAGCTGGTAATCTCCCTGGTCGTTGGAGGCGGTGCCGCTGGCGGTTTCCTTTATATAGATGCTGGCAAAGGGTAGGCCTTGTCCGTTCTCGTCGGTGATGCGCCCGCGCAGCATGCCTGCCATCGAAAGCACGGGCAGGAGCAACAGCAGCAAAAGCAGGTAAAAGTGGCGCATGTGCGAAAGGGTGTGAAGCGGCGGGAGGCGGATCAATAATTTTCTGTGTCGTACTGTTTCCATCTATCTCTCAAAATACGAGATATAGTTTAATAACGCAGAGATCGGCCCGAAATGTTTGGGGTGGAGAAATTTATATTGATCCACGTTTGGTACAAGAACAGTTGTGATTTACCGTACAAGTTATTATCAAGGAAATAGGGTGTAATAATATTGTACCCATCAAAGATTACACGTTATAACTATTACAATTTCTGTAGCTCCATGGCAACAAGAACTTTTATAGTATTCAATTTTTTTTCATGATTCCATGAAACATCTTTGTGTTAAGTCCTATGAAAATTTTTTTTTCAACAGTTTCCATCTCTTCTTCACTCAATTTTGTTTTGCTTAAGAAAAAATCTCTGAAGGTTCTTTCAGCTCGTGCTTGCATATGGCGTATTCTTGGTGGTATTTCAGCTCCTTTCGAAAAAATAATTAAATGGCAATCAGATTTAAGCCTTTCGCCAATGAGTTCCCACCATTTATTGTCAGTTTCTCCAATTGAAGAACCAAAAATGCAAATCATATTTGCAGAATTGATTGCATTGGTAAATTGTCCGTCAATATTATTTCTATTCGCTCGATTGCATTCACTCTTAACAATTGACTCTAACACATCTATATTACCGTGAAAGGATTCATTTTTTATTTGATTCTTATCGTTTACCCCTATAACCATGTCATTGTCTAAAAAGCCGTGTATATGCTTAATCTCTCGCAATATGATTGAAGATTGGTTTGTGTGATTTGCGAGTATTACATTTTTCTGTTTACCACCGAATATTCTTTCAATTACCGACGTGTAATTAAAAGTGTAAATATTCAAATTCCACTGATGATTTTCCCACCTCTTTTTGAGATTAAACAAGACTTCCTTGTCCGCTGGTAAAAATACACTTTCAGGGAAACTTAGATAATTGAAAAAGGCTTTCTGGTCAAATTCATAATTTTCAAGTTTTAGTTCTTCAAGATGAAGATATTTAGAAAGTTCATCCCCTATATCGAGCAAAATATCATCTAACTCTTCTATTTTTTCTAAGTGTTGTGTATAAGACCCGAGAGCCAACTCTAAATCTGACCAACTTTCATATGATTTTGATATATTTTCTTTCAATCTCTGAACATTAGCATTATCGGATTCTACAGTTTTATAATAATTATAAAAATCGCTATAACTTGTTTTTAATCCTAAACTTAGGTCAAATCCATTCCCAATAATGTAAAGTATCTGCATAAATTTTCTTTCCTTTTGAAGATGAAATTTAACTTTATCAAGTTGCTAACTTTAGATATAAAAAGGCATACGGCTTATTGACGTTTTTGACAAATAACCGCAACCTGACTTGCGCATATACTATATACCAAAAGCAATGTAATCAAAAGCTAAACTACTTTCCCTCTTGCCTATATAGCTGCCCGAGCTATTTTACCGCGACGCCTTCCTGCGCCACTGCCTCCCGCTTCGCCAGACGGTTTTTGTAGCGCATGTTCAGCACCACGCCCAGCAGCACCAGCGCCATGCCTATATAAGACCACAGGTTGAACAGCTCCCCGAACAGGAAGTAGCCCAGGATCAGGGCATATATGATGCCTATATAATTGAGGTTGGCGACTTTGGAAATCTCCTCCGTCTGGTACGACATCGTCATATAGTACTGCCCCAGCTGCGTGAGCACGCCCACCAGCAACAGCAGCGCCCAGTCCCAACCCTCCGGCTGCACCCAGTTGAACAAGCTGTATATACCCACCACCGGCAGCGTCACCAGCGGGAAGTAGAAGATAATGACCAGCGGGTGCTCCTTGGTGTTGAGCTTCCGGACGATGGTATAGGCAATGCCGGAGAAAACGGAACTCAGCACGCCCAGCCACAGGTAAAACGCATCCACGTCCGTCTCCACGCCCTCGATCACCAGCACCCCGGCAAACGACAGCCCGAAAAACACCCACTGCCAGGGCCGCACCCGCTCCTTCACGATAAAAATGCCCAGTATCGCCGTGAAGATGGGCGACATATACTGCACCGTGGCCGCCGTGGCCAGCGGAATGTTCTGGAGCGTGTTAAAGAACAGGAGCAGTGCCGTGGCCCCGGCGACTCCCCGCGCCACCAGCCATATATGATTGTTGCCCCACACACTCACGTTCGCGCGTCGCAGGTATATATAACTGATGAACAGCGAGATGATGGACCGGAACATGATCACCTCCGCCGCCGGTATATGCGACACCAGCTTCACGCTGACGTTCATCAGCGAAAAGAACAGCGTGGACAGCAGCATGTACTTTACTCCCTTGGAAAGCATGGGCTTTTACGATATGCAAGGCTGCAAAGGTCAGGATTTTTGGTTGTGGATTGTTGATTGCTGGTTGTTTATTGTTGATTGTTAGTTGCTGATTGTTAAATTGTTTAATGGTTAAATGGTTGATTGATGATGAGCTATATATAAACGGCACCACTCGTTTAACTTTTTAACTTTCTAACTCCCAAACTTTCTAACTCCGAAACTCTGCTTCAGCCCGTATTGTTTATATTTGAAGCATCAACCCATCCCCCACTTGGACCGACAAAAGAAGCAGAAGCACTACACGCCCAAAGAGGCGTTGATTAAAGCGGCAGCCTACTGTGCCTACCAGGAGCGGACGCAGCAGGAGGTGCGCTCGAAGTTATATACCTATGGCCTGGAGCCGGACGATGTGGAAGAACTGATCGTGCGCCTGGGCCAGGAGAAACTGCTGGACGAGGAACGGTATGCTCAAAGCTACGTGCGCGGCAAGTACGGCCTCAAGAAATGGGGCCGCCGCAAGATCAGCCAGGGCCTCAAAAGCAAAGGCATCTCCGACTACTGCATCAAACAGGGCATGAAGGAAATTGACCCGGAGATATATGAGCAGAACCTGCTGAACCTGCTGGAGAAAAAGGACGCCACCGAAAAGGAGAAGAACCCATTCCTCCGCCGCCAGAAGCTCACATATTTCCTGGTGAGCAAAGGCTACGAAAACGACCTGGTGCAGGATGCGCTGAAAGGGTTGGAGGAAAACTGAAGAAGTATAGAGATGCCGTAAATGCCGCAAGTTTAGCGCCAGCGTAACTTGTGGCTGCACTTGATGCAAGTTTGCAACTTGCATTCTGCGGAGCAGGAAAAGTGTAACTGAGGTTGCTTTGAATATCCTTTTGTCCAGAAGCTGGTTCAAACCACCCCTGCCCCTCAGAGCTTTGCTCGGTAGCTCTAAACTCTCGTTTAGGCTACTCCAAGGAGGGGAGTCTGTTTTCTTTCCATGGTTACAGCTATATATGGCTACTGTACAACCTTAGAATAGAAAACAATCAGCAAACAACAACTAACAATTAACGTCTCGGAGGGAGTTTCGGGTTCTGGATTCGGCGTTGCGGCACCAGCACCACGCGGCGGCCGGTGATTTCTTCCAGCATGGGTTTCAGTATCTTCTCGGCGTTTACCGTGGTCTGTCGCAGGATGCCGGAGTTCAGGGCAGCCTTTTTCACGTTCTGCTCGGCGTATTTATAGCCCTCCTCCACCAGCTCCGCATCCTGAAAGTAGGTGTTCTCCTTGCTGAAGACTTTTGATTTGCTATGGTCCACTTTATAGTAGCAGATCTCGGGGGCAGGCAAGGCCACCTGCACCAGCGTATCGCCCTGGAACTGGATATCCGCCTGCGTGATTTTGGCGAAGTCCACGCAGCCCACCGCCTCGCCCGACACGATCAGCACCAGCTTGGAATTGGGGATAAAACGGGAGACAGTTTTCTCGTACTCCACCACATCCTTAAAGTTGTAACGCACCAGTTCCATCCGGCCCAGGTCCTCTACCGAAGTCAGCACGGTATTAAAGTTCACGACTACCTCCGGTTCTTTCTTCTCCTCGGGTTTGTCAAAATAGCTTTTGAAGCTGCTCCATAGAAAGTATCCGGCCAATAGGATGAGAATCCAGGGCAAGAATTTGAACAGGAGGCGGAGCAGGGGCATGAGGCAGAATAAGTTTTTAGATGCGTGTGTAATTATATTACATTTATGCTGTTTCAACACAAACCATGCCCAATAAGTTACAGGCTATATTGCCTTGCCCCCAGCTAAGCGCCACCACCGAGACCAGAGCACAAGTAACATTGGCTCTCCTCTGGACACTCCTGCACACAGTGCTTTTCTTGAAGTACGGCGTCCGCACCACTGACGACTCCCGGGAGTATTTAGCCTATGCGCATTCCATCGCAGATGACTTCTACTTCGCCAACAACTATTACATAAAGTACCTGGGCTACCCGCTGTTTCTCGCGCTGCTGTTCAAGCTGGGGGTAGGCCTGAAAAGTGTAATTATAGTGCAAACGCTGCTTTCGGGTGTCGCCACCGTTTTCTTTTACCGCACAACGAAGCTGTTAGCTGGCAATGCGCTCGCTCCCGTCCTTTCTACATTTGTGCTGATCATTTGGTACGACCTGCAGTTGTTTCACGCCTTCCTCATGACGGAGTCGCTTTATGTAAGCTTGCTGATGTACGGGTTTTACCTCGTGGTGAAGTCGAATTCGGTGAGGCAATCCCTATGGGCGCTTCCGGTGTTGCTGTATGTGGCGCTGGTCCGGCCAAACGGCTTCATTGCGGTAGTAGCCTATATGGCTTATATCGTTACTGTTGCCTATTTAACTGCTCCGACAGTAAGAGCCAAACGAACGCTGCTCTTGTCCATAACAATCATTCCTACGCTCACCATTTTAGTCGTAGACCAGTACCTGTTACAATCTTTTACTGTTGTGGAAACTTACGAAAAAGGCGAAGTTATATACCTGTACAAAGGCCTGCTCGTGCATTCAGCTCAACCGATAATCATGCCTCCCGCTGATGCATCCCCACTTACAAAGCTCTACCTGTTTGTGCGAGACAACTCCTCCTATTTTTTCAGGATGTCTGGCCTCCGCTTCCTGCTGTTCTGGGGAAATGTGAAGCCGTTCTTTTCTGTGTTTCATAACACGATGATCGCGCTGCTTCTCTGGCCAATGTACATCTTTGGGGCTATCGCTTTATCAAAGTATCCTATATCCCTGCCTGTCCGGGTATTTGGCGCATTGCTGGTGCTGCAGCAGGCATTCATCACCACCATCACCAGTGAAAACGAGACTGGACGTTTCCTGATGAGCGTAGTATTTGTGGTGTTTGCCTTTGGAGCCACAGGAATCAGCTGGCAAATAGATAAGTGGAAGAAACAGGGGGAAGGATAGTTACACTTCCACCCCCAGCCGCTCCCTAAACCCGGCGTTGCCCTGCAGGCCACCCGTATGAACAGCAACGATCCGGCTGCCTTTGGGGAAGTAGCCCTGCCGGATCAGGTCGAAGAGGCCGTAGAGCATTTTGCCGGTGTAGATAGGCTCCAGCGGGATGTGGTGCTGCTTCTGGAAGGCCTGCATAAACGCCAGCAACTCCGGCTTTACCTTGGCATAGCCGCCGAAGTGGTAGCCGGTGAGGAGGCGCCAGTTGCTGAACTCCCGGCCGCTGTATTCATATACCAATTGCTTTATCTCCTCCTGCAGAAAGTCACCGCCCTTCAGGGCCGGAAAGACCAGCACCTGCCTCTCCCCGGCCAGCCCGGCGATGATACCAGCCGCCGTGCCGCCCGTGCCGGAGGCGCAGCATATATAATCGTAGCCGATGGCGATGTCTTCTACTATTTCCGTGCACCCTTTCACAGCCAGGCTGTTTGTGCCACCTTCCGGCAGTATATAAGGCTGCGCATACCGCTCCGACAGTTCCTGCAGAAAAAACGGATCCTCTTTTAGGCGGTACTGTTCGCGGGAGATATACTGCAGCTGCATGCCGGAGGCGGTGGAGAAGCGCAGGGTCGGGTTCAGAGGCAGGTGCTCCTCCCCCCGGATGATGCCGATGGTAGTGAAGCCATGTGCCTTTCCTGCCGCCGCCGTGGCGGCTATATGGTTGGAATAAGCCCCTCCGAAGGTCAGCAGGGTGTGGTGCCGCAGCCGCTTCGCCTCCTGCAGGTTGTATTTCAGCTTGCGCCACTTGTTGCCCGATATCTCCGGGTGCAGCAAGTCCTCCCGCTTTATATATAACGCGATCTCCTGCTCCTGCAGCAGCGGGTCCTGTAGTGCTTGCAACGGTGTTTCCATCTATCAAAAAGAAGCCCCAGCAAATTGCCGAGGCTTATATTCTCTACCTTATCAGGAGTTTAACTCTTAACTTTGAACTCTTAACTTATTTACACTTTCTCCACGATCGGCACCTCCGTCGGCTTTTTCTTTACCGCATAGGCAATGGCACCCACCACCACAAGCAGCAGCAGGACAGACGACACCAGGGAAATGGTGTTGCCTAGGGTATAGGCCTCCGGCGCAAACTTAAACTCAATGGTGTGCTTGCCCGCCGGCACCTGCATGGCCCGCAGGATATAATCCGCCCGGAAATGGTCGACCGGCTGCCCGTCGAGGTAGGCCTGCCAGCCGTCGGCGTAATAGATTTCGGAGAACACCACCAGCCCCTCTTTCTCCGCCTGGTACTCATACTTCAGGTAGTTCGGCTGGTATTCGGTGAGCTTGATGGTGGCGTTGTCGACAGGGAAGTTGCGCCTCCCTACCTCCGGAAACTTGGTTACATCTACCACCGCTGTCGCGCCGGCGTCAAACATGGTCAGGGCCTCCAGTTCCTCGTCCGGCGACTTCACCGGCTTTACTTCCTCCACAAACCAGGCATTGCCCAGGGCACCCGGCACGCGCTGCACCGACTGCTTCGGATCGCCGGTAATGGCATAGCGGGTGTTCAGCATGCGGTATACCTCCAGGTTGTTCTGGGAGATATGGCGGTCGATCACGTCCTGGTAGCGGCGCAGTTTGGCGCCGTGGTAGCCGCCGACGGATTTATGGAAGTAAGAGGTGCGGGCGTCGTTAAACGGGTTCGGCAGGTTGATGACGCGGTAGCTCAGGTCTTTGTCCTGCAGAATTACCTGGTCGGCGGGTGTCGGCTGGAAGTAGTTCGTCACCACATTCTGCTGAAAATCGCTGTTGTTCAGGTAGCGCTTGTCCACCGCCCACAGATCCACGAGCAGCAGCACGCCAACCGCGGCAATAGCGGAGGTGGCCGACAGCTTGTTTTTGAGATAGAAATACAGCACACCCGCCGCCAGCACGATAAACACCAGGGAGCGGAAGGCATCAGAGCGCATCAGCCCCTCGCGGTCGGCCCGGATGGCATCGATTGGGAACTGCGCCTGTATCAGCTGCTGGTCTGCGGCCGACACGAAGCTGGCGCTTCCGGCAAACAGCCACACCAGCAAACAGATCCCGCCTGTTATGCCTACCGAAATCAGCAGCTTCTTTTCCAAATCCTTGATCGCCTCCCGCTCGCGCAGCAGCTTCCAGAGGGCCAGCAGCGCCAGGAACGGCATCGTGATCTGCGCTATCACCAGCGCCGACGACACAGCTCGGAACTTGTTGTAGCCCGGGAAGTAATCGAACATGAAGAAGTTAAAGGCTTCTAAGTTTTTGCCCCAGGCCAGCATGATAGACAGAATGGTCCCCGCCACCAGCCAGCTCACCCAGCGCCTGTCAACAATAAAGAGGCCCAGCACAAACAGGAAGCAGACAATGGCTCCCACATATACCGGCCCGCTCGTCATGGGCTGCGGCCCCCAGTACATGGGCAAGCCCTGCTTTACGATCTGGTCGGCCTGCGCCGCCGGCACGCCCATGCTGGTGAAGGCCTTGTACGTCTCGGAGTCTTTGTCTAAGGTCGCGCTGGAGCTGCCGCCGTAGAAATCCGGGATCAGCAGCGTCATGGTTTCGCCGATGCCGTAGCTCCAGTTAAAGGCATATTCGCGGTCCAGGCCGCTGCCAATGTTCTCGCCGCTGTTCGGCTGCGTCAGCTCCGACTTGCCCCGGATGCTGTGCGCGCTGTACTCGGCGGTGGTATATAAGCGTCCGAAGTTCACGCCCACAGCCAAGATGGCAGCCACGCCCAGTACCAGCCCGCGCTTCAGCAACTCTACAATGGTGCCGTGCTTTACAGCATATATAACCTCCACCACGCCAAAGATGATCACCAGCAGCAGCATATAATACGTCATCTGCAGGTGGTTGAAGTGCAGGTTCAGCGTGAGGCCCACGGCAAACAGCGCGGCCCCGATCCAAAGGTTGCGGCGCAGCGCGTAGATCAGGCCGGCCAGCACCATAGGTATATAGGCGATAGTCAAGGACTTGGTGTTGTGACCCGCCTCCAGGATGATGATGTTGTAGGAGGTGAAGGCAAACGCCACCGCGCCCACCATGGCCAGCCACGCGCTCATGCCCATGGCCACCAGCAGGATGTATGCGCAAATCAGGGTGATGAATATGTTACCGGCCAGGGCTGGCAGGTTAAACGTCAGGATGGAGTGGATATAACCGGACCAGTCGCCGGGGAAGTGCGTGTTGATGAGGTAGGCCGGCATGCCCCCGAACATGGAGTTCGTCCAGAGGGCCTCTTTGCCGGTGGCCTCGCGGTAATCCTGTATCTCTTTGGCCCCACCCTTAAACTGCAGGATGTCGTGCTGGGCCAATCCTTTGTCTTCGAAAAGTACCGGTGAGAAGTACGCCGCCGTCAGGAGCAGAAAAACCAGCACGGCGATCAGATGCGGGAGCGCATCCCGCTTAAAATCAAAGGAAGTAGTTGTCATATCTTTCAAAAACCTCGAAACAGAGGTTGAAAGGTAACAGTTTTATTTTACTTCTTCATAATCCACGTACTCGCCGCCGTTGAAATCCTTCCGCCCCGGCTGCTCCGGAATATAGTCGATCTTCACGCCGCCCTGGGCCCTGCCGTTCTGCTGGCTGCCGTTGCTGTGGGGCTGTTGCTGCTGGCGCTGCTGGTTAGCGTTTGGGTAGAAGAACGTGCCGTTGCGCATTTTCTTCTTGATAAACATCCCGATCAGCCACCGGAACAGCACCGGTGCCACCATGCGGATAAAGAAGAGGATGAGGAGTGTGGTAAATATGAATTTGATCATGACAAAGCTTTCTTAGGTAAGGTGTATACTGCAAAAACAGTACCTATCTGTACTTACAACTCTTTTGCCAAAAGTTTGTTATATGCCGTTTTGGCGGTGCCGGGCAAAGATAAGAAGTATAGTTTTGAAATGCAGGATCCAATCACTTAGTTCCGGGGATATAGGAACTGCCGAAATATAGAACAGCTTTTAGAGGTGCGATTCATATCGCCATTCAATGTATTCTGCGTCTGGCTGCTTTGATACTGGGTCCAACCACCCCTGCCCCTCCTGGGGGTGAAGGGGCCCCCTTTGGAGTCTAAGGAGGGGAGTTTTTCCTACTCGTTCTTCTCCCTTCCATACTGCACGTGCCTTGCTATTGATATATCCTGACTATGTAATGTATGGTTATATATAAAATGTTTGTGTTGCAGCTATATCTCATACTATAGTCTTTAAAGCCTGAGGATGCAGCAGCAGACTCCCCTCCTTGGACAAGGAGGGGTAGGGGTGGTTGGACCCGGCACAGCAGACGCAAGCCTCTGTTCTGTACCCATATAAAAAAAAGCCCTCCCCTGTATAAGGGAAGGGCTTGATAGAAGAAATGCAGAACCTACTTACTCAGGTACAGATTCCTTTCCGAATATACCTTGGTAAAGTAATCGTCCTCCAGGTCGTCGATAAAGTAAATGGCCTCGCCGGTGGACTTCATCTCGGGCCCGAGCTCCTTGTTCACTTCCGGGAACTTGTTGTAGGAGAACACTGGCACCTTGATGGCATAGCCGTGCTTGTATGGGTTGAAGGTAAAGTCCTTCACCTTGTTCTCGCCGAGCATGATTTTGGTGGCGTAGTTTATATATGGCTCCCTGTATGCCTTGGCGATGAACGGGAACGTGCGCGACGCACGCGGGTTGGCCTCGATGATATACACCGTCTCGTTCTTGATGGCGAACTGGATGTTGATCACACCCACTGTCCGGAGCGCCACCGCGATCTTTTTGGTATAATCCTCGATCTGGTTCAACACGTGCTCGCTCAGGTCAAACGGCGGCAGCACCGCGTAAGAGTCGCCGGAGTGGATGCCGGCCGGCTCGATGTGCTCCATGATACCGCAGATGTACACGTCCTCGCCGTCGCAGATGGCGTCGGCCTCGGCCTCAATGGCGTTGTCGAGGAAGTGGTCCAGCAGCACCTTGTTGCCCGGGTGGTCTTTCAGCAGGTCGATGACGTGGGCCTCCAGGTCCTTGTTGTTGATCACGATCTTCATGTTCTGGCCACCGAGCACGTAGCTCGGGCGCACCAGCAGCGGGAATTTAAGCTCTTTGCTCAGTTCCAGCGCCTCCTCCGCCGTCTCGATCACGGCAAACGGCGGGTACGGGATGTTCAGGTCGCGCAGCAGCGAGGAGAAAGAGCCGCGGTCCTCGGCCAGGTCCAGCGCCTGGTAACTGGTGCCGAAGATCTTGATGCCGAAGCGTTCCAGCTTCTCGGCCAGCTTCAGGGCCGTCTGGCCGCCCAGCTGAACAATCACGCCCTCCGGCTTCTCGTGCAGGATGATGTCATATATATGCTCCCAGAAAACCGGCTCGAAATAAAGCTTGTCCGATATATCGAAGTCCGTCGACACTGTCTCCGGGTTACAGTTGATCATGATGGTTTCGTAGCCGCACTCCCGCGCCGCCAGCACCCCGTGCACGCAGCTGTAGTCGAACTCAATGCCCTGACCGATGCGGTTCGGGCCGGAGCCCAGCACCACGACTTTTTTCTTATCTGTTACAATGCTCTCGTTCTCGCCGTCGAAGGTGCTGTAGTAATATGGCGTGCTGGCCTCAAACTCAGCGGCGCAGGTATCCACCATTTTATATACCCGCGTGATGCCCAACTCGGTGCGCACGCTGTGCACTTCGCTCTCCTTGCAGCGCAGCAGGTGCGCAATCTGGCGGTCGGCGTAGCCTTTCACCTTGGCCTCGCGCAGCAGCTCGGTCGGTATCGTGGTCAGGCTGTATTTCTCTATCTCCTTCTCCAGCACGTCCAGCTCCTCGATCTGGGCCAGGAACCATGGGTCGATTTTGGTCAGGTTCTGGATGGTGCTGGTCGGGATGCCGATGCGCATGGCGTCCTTGATGCTGAAAAGGCGGTTCCAGCTGGCGTTCTTCAGGCTGTAAATCAGCTCCGCGTAGTCAGTCTTCTCCTTGCCGTCGGCCCCGATGCCGTTGCGCTTGATCTCCAGGCTCTGGCAGGCCTTCTGCAGCGCCTCCTGAAAGGTGCGGCCGATGCCCATCACCTCTCCCACAGACTTCATCTGCAGGCCCAGCTTGCGGTCTGCCCCCGGGAACTTGTCGAAGTTCCAGCGCGGGATCTTCACGATCACGTAGTCCAGCGCCGGCTCGAAGTAGGCGGAGGTGGTTTTGGTGATGGCGTTCTTCAGCTCGTCCAGGTTATAGCCAATGGCCAGCTTGGCCGCGACTTTCGCAATAGGGTAACCGGTGGCTTTAGAAGCAAGCGCGGAGGAGCGCGACACGCGCGGGTTAATTTCGATGGCGATAATCATATCGTCTTCCGGGTTCACGGAGAACTGCACGTTACAGCCGCCGGCAAACTGCCCGATGCCGTTCATCATCCGGATGGCAAGGTCGCGCATTTGCTGGTACACGGTGTCGGGCAGCGTCATGGCCGGGGCCACGGTAATGGAGTCGCCGGTGTGGATGCCCATCGGGTCGAAGTTCTCGATGGAGCAGATGATGATCACGTTGCCGATGTTGTCACGCAACAGCTCCAGTTCATACTCCTTCCAGCCCAAGATGCTTTGCTCCACCAGCACTTCGTGCGTCGGCGAGGCGTGCAGGCCGCGGGTAAGGGCGGCGTCGAACTCCTCCGGCGTGTGCACAAAGCCGCCGCCGTAGCCGCCCAGGGTAAACGAGGGGCGAATCACGAGCGGGAATCCGATGTCCTGCGCAATCTCCTTGCCTTCCAGGAACGAGGTAGCGGTCTCGCCCCGGCAAACGTTCACGCCCAGCTCCAGCATCTTCAACCGGAACTGCTCGCGGTCTTCTGTCGTCTCGATCGCTTTGATGTCTACCCCGATGATGCGCACCCCGTATTTTTTCCAGATGCCTGCTTTCTCACAGTCGATGGCCAGGTTCAGGGCCGTTTGCCCGCCCATGGTGGGCAGCACCGCATCAATCTTGTGCTTCTCTAAAATCTCGATGATGTACTTCTTCTCCAGCGGCTTCAGGTACACGTTGTCCGCCGTCACCGGGTCGGTCATGATGGTGGCGGGGTTCGAGTTGATGAGCGTTACCTCGATCCCCTCTTCGCGCAGCGAGCGGGCGGCCTGGGAGCCGGCGTAATCGAATTCACATGCCTGGCCGATAATGATGGGACCAGAGCCAATAATGAGAACGGATTTAATACTGGTGTCTTTAGGCATTTGAGTTGGTATGTATAAATTGCTCAAAGTTAAGGCAAAATGCTTAGCCGGGCAAAAGGAATCTCGCGCGAATTGAAAATCAGAAAGATTTTTGCCCGTTTTTATGCCATTCAGACATTATTTAACGCCAAAAATTATTTCACTGATTCTCCAGCTTCGGCGCAATCAGGATGCTGCAGTAGTACTTGTACCTGGAGTTGGGGTTGTAGGCAATGCCGATGCCCACATGCGTGGCCGGGGTGTCGCCGTCGTGAAAGCCCAGCAGGTGCTTCCGGTGGCCGAGGTTGGGCACCCCCTTGTCTACGATCAGTTGCTTCACAAAGTCAGCGGGGCCTTCGGTATTGGCCGCGATGGACTCCACGTTGTTCGCCCGGCTGTCTTTGGAGTAGAACGCCGGCAAGGGGTAGCCTGCCTGCCAAAGGTAGTAGTTCATGCCGCGGCCTTTTTTATCGATATGCGCCATATAATTTTTCCTGGCCATATCTTCGGCTTTCCGCTGTGCCAGCGCTGCCAGTTGCTCATCCCAGATCAAGGCAGGTTTGGCAGGCACCATGCGCAGCGCAGGCACTTTATATATAGCAGCGTATTGTGCGGGGTTCTGCCTTACCGCGTTTAGCTCTTCGAAGTTTGCCTCTATGGCTGTCTGTAGATCAACTGCGGGCGCTTGCATCGCCGGTGCGGCAGGCAGGAGCAGTGCAAGCCAAACGATCAGGTTCTTTAATGCCATCATTCTCTTTCCCCCTTTTGTTTCTTTAGGTTGATAACGCTGAATTCGGCCCATAATTTCGGGACACCTGAAAGAGGGGCACACAATCCGCCCGGTTTGCGTAAAAAGGGTAAGACCTATATAAAACGACCATGGAAGCACCGAAAGAAGAAGATATCATCACGAACGCGGACGAGAGTAAGCGCCTGCCTGACGAGAACCCGGAGCCGCTGACCGGCACGAAGAAAGAGGAGGTGGATATACTGGAATCAGGCTTCGAAGGCAAGGAAGAGGGCGGAAACGTGGCCGCCAAAAGCGAGGAGGGTACCCGGGAACTGGACGGCAGCAACGCCAACAACCTGCGCACGAAGTAGTCTGCCCCACTGCTCCTGAAACAAAGCGGCGGCGGCAGCGGCAGCAGGATACACCTGCGCCGTTGCCGCCGCCGCTTTATTTCAATACATTCAAAAAATCTTGCTTAATCATAATTGAAATTGGCAAACTGATGGTGCTACTTCAACTCAAACGGCTACTTTTTGGGTTTAAAGAAGCATTTAAAATAAGTAAAAGAATTTGTTATTACGTTGGTAATTAGTAATATTAGTATATGTAAATACCTAAAAGGCCGCCGCTTATGGTCCTCTTCGACTCAGAGTACATCCACGTTGAATATTACGCAGAGCACCATGTACTGGTCAGCCAGTGGTGTGGCGGCTGTAGCAGCGAGGAGTACCGGGAAGCGGTGACGATGACGTCCAATTACATCCGGAAAATGAACATCCCGTTTGCCATATCAGACAGGCGCCTGCTTCACCCGCTTTCTGTTGAGGACCTGAGATGGACCGGGACGGATTTCCTGAAAGAATTCAGCCAGCTCCCGCTGAAGCGTTTTGCCATCATCAACTGCTTCGATGAGGCGGCGGCGAAACAGCTGCATTACTTCCTTCACAGCAAGCGTTACCCCCTTCCATTCGAGGCGCAGGTATTCGAAGACCTCACTTCGGCATATGAGTGGCTGGTCTCGGTGGAGGCCTGACGCTGCTATTCCGCCGGCAGAAGCCCTGCCGCCTTGGCCCCGCATGCCACCTCTTCCAAGCCCCCTAAACTTCGTCCTGGTGTCGCGGCGCTGTGGATAATTGCTCATTCGCACGGCGCTTGCCGTAGCACCAGCCCTGCGAAGCATCCCATATATAGCCGTCGGCTGCTTCGCCTGCACCCGGTATATGAGTTTCTCCAACCCGTCCGGTGGTGCAAACTGCCAAAGCGCGAGTTTATGTTAGCGCTGAACTAAGCCGCGCCGGCGGCTTCGGCTTGCTGACAATTTGCTTATATTGCCTTTCGGGATCAAGTTCCATCTGTTCCGCAGTACCTTTCGTTACCTGATGCCGCCATGCTCTACGCCATCCTGAAGCTTATATATAAAATCGGACTGTGGATTTTCTTCCGCCGTTTCGAGGTGCATAACCGGCACCTGATGCCGGACGGGGGGCCGCTCCTGGTCGTATCGAACCACCCCAACACGTTCATGGACCCGATTGTGACGGCTTCACTGCTGCGCCAGCCGGTTTACTTCATTGCCAAGAGCACGGTGTTCGGGTCTGATTTTCAGAACTGGATGTTGCGCCAGATGCACCTGATCCCGATCCACCGCCGCGAGGATAATCCCGGCAAACCCGTGAGCAACGAGGAGGCCTTTTCCGCCAGCTTCGAGGCGCTCCGACAGTACAAAACACTCCTTATTTTTCCGGAGGGGAACAGTTTTAACCAGCGCCGCCTGCGCAAAGTAAAGACAGGCACTGCCCGCATCGCCCTGGGCGCCGAGGCGACGGGTGTCAAGGGACTGAAGATTCTGCCGGTAGGCCTGAACTACTCCGCTCCCACCCGCTTCCACAGTGATGTGTTCGTGAACGTGGGCGAGCCGATTCTGGTGGCCGATTATGCCACGGCCCACCGGCAGGACGGGCAGGAAGCCGTGCTCGCCCTGACCGAGGAGATCAGGAAGCGGCTGGAGCAGCTCATCATCCACACCCCCACGGATGAGGAAGACGAGATGGCCCGGCAGGTGGAGGCGATCTACAAAGAGCGCCTGGCGGCGGCGGCCCCCTCAGACATCCCGGCACACATCCAGGACTTCCTGCTGACAAAGGCCATCGTCAGCGGCATCAACTACTTCAGCCAGCGGGAGCCGGAGCGGGTGGCCGCGCTGAAAGAGAAGCTCAGCAGCTATATGCTGCAGCTCCGGCGCCTGCGCCTGAAGGACGAGATCATGGGCCTGCGCCGCAAAACCGTGTTGTGGCGGAGTGTGCTGCGCGTGCTTTACCTGGCCCTCGGGCTCCCGGTGTACGCATATGGCCTGTTGCACAACTACCTCCCGTACATCATCCCGTCGAAAGTGGCCAGGGCCGCCACCAGGGAACACGAATGGTACGCCCCCATCATGCTGACGGCCGGTATTTTCACGTTCCCGCTGTTTTACCTGCTCGAGGCCTGGCTGGCACAGGAACTGCTGCACCTTTCCTGGAGCTGGACGGCTGTTTACTTCCTGACCCTGCCGCTAAGCGGCTTTTTCACACTGCACTACTGGAACACCCTGCAGCACACACAGGAGCACTGGCTGCTACTGCGCCTCTTCGTGAAAAGGCGTGCCCTTGTGAAGAGCCTGAGGCTGCAGCGGGAGGAGATCATGGCGGAGCTGGAGGCGGCCAAAGAGGAGTACCTGGCACAGGCAAACAGGGGCCTGCAATGAAAAAAGGCCCGTTCTGAACTCAATCAACAGTTTCTATATATAACTATTTATATAGATAAACATCAGCACAGTCCCCTGCAACAAAATCACTACTGCCTATATATCAGACATTTAATATCACCCTCTATACGCCGTTTATTGCACAATAATTTTTGATCATTTTTAGATCGGCTCCGTAAAAGGCTTATTTGAGCTCTATTCTGAACTGACATTTCGGTTTAAGAGCCTCGGAAACAAACTTCAAAAAGGATCTAATATCAAAATTATGAAAAAGACTTTTGTAAATTTTTGCGCATCAACGCTTGTAATGAGTGGGCTTCTGTTTGGTTGCTCAACCACTGACACAACCACTGACTCCGAAGGAATGGATACCACAGACGATTACGGCACCACCACCGGAGCAACGACAGATGGAACGACCACTGATGGCACGACAACAGGTACCACTACCGGCATGACGACAGGTACAACCACTGGCACGACCACTGACGGCACAACGACAGGAACGACTACTGGTACCACGACTGGCACGACCACTGACGGCACCACGACTGGTATGACAACCGGAACGACAACGGGTACCACGACCGGAACGACTACCGGCATGACGACAGGTACTACAACCGGCACTACCACCGGGACAACTACTGGCACCACAACAGGTACGACTACTGGCACTACAACCGGGACTACCACTGGTTCCACTACTATGTAGGATGACACCGGACTTAGATTGAGACACTATACCACAAAAGCGAAAGGCAAGCACCGAAAGGTTTTTGCCTTTCTGCTTTTAGAAACGCCCTTACCATCTGACAGATGAAGTACCTGGAGCCATACTTCCGCAATGTTTTTACGGTAGACCTGCGTGCGCTGGCTGTGATGCGGATCTGGCTGGCAGGCATCATCCTAACCGACCTCGCCATCCGGGCAACGGACCTGGAGGCGCATTATTCGAACATGGGCGTTTTGCCGCTTCACGTGCTGCACCAGCACCTGTGGCTGCCTTACCTGTTCTCTTTCCATGTCATGAGCGGGCTGTGGCAGTTTCAGTTGGTGCTGTTTGCACTGGCGGCTGTTTTTGCGGTATGCATGCTGCTGGGCTATAAAACGCGGGTGTCCACTTTCGCGTCCTGGCTGTTGCTCCTGTCGCTGCAGAACCGGAACCTGCTGATTGGGCAAGGCGGCGACGACCTGCTTCGCATGCTACTGTTCTGGGGCATTTTCCTGCCTTGGGGCAGGTTCTACTCTTACGACGCCACCCGTATTCCCCCGCTTTCCGGCACCCCCTCCGGCACGAGCTGTTTCAGTGCGGCAACGGTGGCGTATATCGTGCAGGTCGGGATGGTGTATTTCAGCACGGCGTTGCTGAAGAACTCGCCCGAGTGGAACTCGGAGGGCACTGCCCTGTACTACGCTCTCAGCCTGGACCAGATCCTGATGCCCGGCGGCAGGCTTATATACCCTTACCCGGAACTCCTCCGGGTGCTCACCCTCAGCGCCTACTACACCGAACTGCTGCTGCCTTTCCTGCTGCTGATTCCGTTCTACAACAACTTCTTCCGGGTGGTGGTGGTGGTGGTGCTGTTTGGCTTCCATATCGGCATCAGCCTGACGCTTTTTGTAGGGTTGTTTTACCTCATCAACATGGCTTCGGTGGTGGGGCTGCTGCCGCGCCCGGTCATGGACTGGGTGGACCAACGGCTGTTTTCTTCTTTCAGGAGGCCCTATTCCGGGCAGTTCCAGAACATCTTCAAGCACCTCCGGCGTCCGTCGCTCCTAAGTGTGCAGGTAAAGCTGCAACGTCCGCTGGTGCCCCGGCACCTGTTGCCGCAGCTCCGCAACGGCTTTGTTACCGTTGCGCTGCTGTACTGCGTCTGGTGGAACCTGAGCGGCACCCACCTCCCGCTATATAAGCTGCCCGACAGCAGCAGGTGGTTTGGCTACCTGCTGCGCCTCGACCAGCACTGGGGCATGTTTGCACCAATCGTTTTCCGGGACGATGGCTGGTATATACTTCAGGGGCATATGGCAAATGGGAAGTCCATTGACCTGAACCAGCAGGGAAAGGCGGTGAGCGAGGTGAAGCCAGCCTCGGTGGTGTCGCTGTTTAAGAACGACCGCTGGCGCAAGTATTCGGAGAATTACCTTTTCGTGAACAACGCCTATATGCGCCCCTACTACTGCAACTACCTAATGCGCCGCTGGAACGAGGGCCACCCGAACCAGCCGATTACGCAGTTGGAGGTGATTTATATGAAAGAGCCGACACAGCCCGACTATCAGGTGGTAACGCCCACGCGGGAGGTGCTCTGCATTTGCGCCAACGAGCCGGAAAAGTAGGTTTTCTCATTTTCCGGCCTATCAAAACCTACATTAGCTCGTACAAAGGAGGTTATATGTAAAGTGAAGGTACCAAGGCAGCAGATGGTTATATCAACTACCCGCCTTACCATGGGACCAAAGCGTTGCTTTATTTTAAGTATATACCTGAGAATTAGAATATCAAAAAATGAAACAGATGAAAAAGACATATGCAATTTTACTGTCAGGCGCTATGCTCATGAGCGCAGGCCTGACGGGATGCTCCAGCGAAAACACCACCGGCGTAGACACCGAAACGAACGCGAACGAAGTAGACGGACAGCTAAACGACCCGGATGAAGGCCCCGTGACGGAAGAAAACGTGAGCCCGCTCGACACGGCGAATGGTGGCGCAGGCGCTGACATGAACGGAAACAGTAACTCCGGAACAGGCGACGAAACCAACCGTACCACTACGCCTGGCACAGACAGCGGCAATTGACTGATAAAATAAAAACATAAAAGGGAGGCTCTTGTGAGGGCCTCCCTTTTATGTTTTTATAGCTTTTAAACAGGAGCTTCTACAGCCTGGGATAAAGCATGGCTTTCGCCTCACCGTAAGGGTTTACTCATCCTCATCGTCCCGGAGGGCAAAACCCACGGCTGCGGCTACCAGACCGCCCAACAGGTAATACCCTATGGCCAGCGCCTGCGTCTCGGTGGTCTTGTTGCTTGGCTCCTCGCCCAGCCCCAACGGACCTGGCAGTAACACTGCTCCTGCCCCGGCTGCTGCACCCAGTACAGCCCCACGCCACCAGGCGCTTTTGCCTGTGCCCGCCATGCTATAATAAAGCGAGTTAGAAACCACGTCGCCTACCAATGCCCAGGTATGCAGTTTCTCTTTGTCCTGCGGTGGCGTCAGATCGGCTTTGTGCATTAGTTTTGAGATGGAGCGCATGCCCAGCACATCCATGCGCGGCGCGTCCGGGTTTAGCCTCCGCACCGTTTCGTGCACCGCCGTCACGACGCAGGCACCGGCAAGGCCGCCTGCTAAAGCTTTCAGTATGTCGTTCATAGTCTATTTAGGTTTCAGGTCATATATGAGTTGAATACACCTGTATAGCCTGCTGCGCCTCATAAGGTTTCAATCCGGCTATTTTACGAGTTGAATTAAGTCGGCGAGCACAGCATTGTTCTCCGCTTTCCGGGCATCCACCGGGCTGTCGAACACAACCAGTGCGTGCTTCTCATCAAATATGGCCAGGCCCTCCGCCTTGTCCTTGCCTGAGTCTGCGCCTGAACCGTGCGGCACCTCGCACAGGCGCTCCAGTTCTTTGGTATGCACCATGCATTCCTGCTCTGTCTGCACAAGGGCGTTGGGCCACCGGTAGATAGCGATCACACCATCCTGATCCATGGTGGGGCCGGCCAAGATGTACATGTCCTCCCCGAAAATGCGCAGTTCCCGGATGCCTTTGCCCTTCAGGTGCAGAAAGTGCTTTTTGTAGGGCCGCTTTTCGGTCAGCTGCTTCAGGTGTAACTGGCCTTTATCGTCCTCCTCTGTCTCTACCTCCAGTATAATGGCCCAGCCCCGGAGCACTGGCCCGCGCAACCCGATAAAAATCCGCTCCCCGCTCGTGGTCAATCCTTCCACATCAAACCCGTTGTCTTTACCCGGTATGGACAGGAAAGGGCTGATATGCTCGTCCTGTTGCAGCACGTCCGTGAGCAGGCTGCTGGTTTTGTCTCCGTGCAACTGGGCCGCCCGCAGCATATACCCCGGCCACTCCGGGTGCTCGCATTGCTTGTGCAGTTCGTACTGCCCGGTTTCTTCATTCAGCAAAAAGGGGATACGGGCCAGCAGGTAGCGGTTCGGGTCGTTCTGGACTTTTGACAGCCGCTTCATCTGCTTTTCCACGGAGTCGTGGCTGCGGGGCTTTTTGCGTTTGAGGCTGTGCGAACCTATAATCCATATATAGTTGTCGGTAGTGCCCATGCCCTCAATGTCTACTTCGCTGTTATCGCCGTCGGGCAGTTCCAGATAATCCCTCAGGTCGAAAGACTGGTGATCTCCAAAGGAGCCGTCGCTGTGATAGGTCAGGCGCTCAATGGTCGTGCGCTCGTCGCAGCTCAGCCACAGGTTGTCTCCCGTGCGAAGCCCTGTGGAAAGCCCGTCCCGCACGTGTTTCCCTTCCGGGTTCAGGCTTTGGCCGGCATCAAACCGGAGCTTTATCTTTTTTGTCATCAGCTTTATTTATATATACCCAAAATTTTCTCCCTTGTACGTGGCTTACCGGCCCAAGTCATTCGCCTTACCACTCACCTGCTACAAGGGCCGGTGCAGCGGCTCTACCAAACAGAAGAGCCGGACTCGCAGGCCCGGCTCTTCTCTGTATAAATAATCGTACTGGTAGTCTACTTTACTCTTGCATCCACTGCAGAACTTCCGGTTCTGTTCATGCTGCTGTTATAGCTACCTGATGTATTGTCTTTATTTTTGGAGCTAATCTTGTCCTTCGCTGTCGACTTGAACGTGCTTGCTTTGCTCTTAAGTTTGTTCTTGTTCTTAGAACCCATCGCCAGCCATCCTGCCCCGAGGGCAAGCAGAGAACCGCCCACAACTTTCTGCGTGGTCGTCAGGCTATTGAATTTTTGAGCAATAGGACCGGAATACTTTTGCAGCATGTCCTGGATGTTCTTCATACTGTCCTTTCCGGACGTGGCCTGCTGGTTGCTTCTGCCTTGGGTAGACTGGCTGCTTGAACTTCCTGTTGAGCTGGCACTGTTAGCGGAAGCGTTATCACGCGAGGTGTTGTTGCTTTGTGCCGAGGTGCTGCCTGCGCTGCTACCTGGAGTGGTATTGCTTTTATTCTGGTTCTGAGATCCTGATTGTGCCGATGTATTATTCGGGTTGTTTTCCATGGTTTTATTCTGGTTAAGTTAAAATACAATTTCTGCAGCTTTGGCACTGTCCGTGTTTATTTTCCCGAACCAGCCAGAGCCTAATCTATTTTATCGTTAACCAAGTGATATAGTTACACCTGCAATCACATTTTTGTATGGCATCCCGTTTAAAGGCGCTCCTGCTACTCATCAGGAACAGCTACACCACCCAACAGCAGCTATATAAAATCAGTACAATATTGTAGGCGTCCTTTCTTAGAGTGGGGCGTCCTCCAGCCTGCTCAGGTAATCCTGCACTTCCTCCCAATCATCGCGCTCTTTTTGCCTGGTCGGGACGCGGGCATGCCTGTAAAACTGCAGAATATCTGCCTTTAAAGCGGGTGTGAGGTGTTTGTAGTCCGATTTGTAAAGCTTCTCGAGCAGTGCCGCATATGTCTCGTCGGCCAGGGCATAGGCGCCCGGCTCTGTTGGTGTGCCGGTGTCCAGTTCCATGTTTTCAAGGTCAGGCTCATGCTGCCGCATCTTCCTCAGCATGGCGCTGTACTTGTCTACGGTAACGTTAAAACTACTGTAAAATATTTCTTCCGCCTCCGGGGTGGGAGGTTTGAAGGCCAGCGGGCGCAGCGGCCCGATTTTGGGCAATACTTTGATGATATAGGCAACCGTGCGGGCAAAGAAGCCCGGCCGCTCGTAATCGCGCCCCCACGCGCCATGGAAGTCTGCCCGGCTCATGCGGTATATAAAGCGACGGCGCGTTACGCCTGGCCTCGCCTCCTGTATCTCAGACTTCTTCGCCATCCAAGCCGCCTTCGTCAGTTCCGGGAAGATGCCGCGGATTGTGTAGCGGTAACTCCCGATAGCCAGCGGCAGGTTCAGGAACACATCGTTCAGCTCCAGCCCGTAGGTCTCCTGAAACGCCTCCTGCAGCACTTCCTTCGCCACCTTAAACCCGATAAACCTTTGATAAGACTCCGATGCGAAGTTACCGCGCGCCACCTGCAGCACATCAAAGCCAAACTCCGTTTTTACATGCGAAAGGGGGTCCTCGGCATACGTGACCACATCGCCGTGCTCGGCCCGTACTTCGGGATACACCAACGCCACCGCTTTGTTCGTGCCGATGGGATGCCCGTAGATGTCGGCGTTGAAATGGGCCAGTGCCCCGAGCGAAAATGCGTACTCATCCAGGGTATTGGAGGCATGCATGAGGTTAGACACAAAGTCGCCGCTGCGGACGTAGTGGGTCAGTTCCGTGAAAAAAGCACTCCCGAAAGGATAATAGCCCATGTCCTGCACAATAGCGCCGCCATAGGCGTAGGCATGCGCCTGTTCCAGTTCCTCTTTGGTCGCGTTCGGGAAGCGCAGGAGCAGGAGCGGCAGCAGGCTCTTCTCCCAGGCGGCGTCTACCACGGCCTGGTGCGTGAGGATGCTGTAACTGTAGGCTGGTCTCGCCGTGACAACCAGCAGGCACAGGACAAGGGCAAAAGAGGCGAGGCGGCTACACATACTTTATTCCATATATTTATATATATGAAATACGCATCAACAGGCGAAAGGATACGGGATCAGGAGCCGGGCAGGCGTCTCTCCCTTTTCCTCCGGTACGACATCACCTCCATCAGGCTGACGCCCACCAATAGCCACAGCGCCCCCAGCAGGAAGCCGGCCAGCACATCCGACAGGTAGTGCACCCCCAGGTAAATCCTGCTAAAACCCACGATAACGATCAGGGCCGCCGCCAGCCACAGCACATACCTCCGGTGCGGGTGGGCGTGGTAGTGCCGGTACAGGAAGTAAGCCAGCAGCCCGAACATGGCCATGACCGTGGTGGCGTGGCCGCTCGGGAAAGAAAAATGCTCCACCACATAATAGGCCACGTCGGCGGGGCGCTCCCGGCTGATGAACGTTTTGCCATACCGGGTGGAGATGCCGACGCCGGCAAGGGCGAGCCAGAAGGCAAACAGCGCCACAAAGTGCCGGCGGTACAGGAAAACAGCAGACACAAGCCCTCCGATGATGAAAACCGCCTCCCGCTCCCCCAACAGGGTGAAGCCGTACAGTATCCTGCTCAGCGAGTCAGAGCGCACCTTGTAGAGGATGGCCGTGAACTCCTTGTCCAGCGTTACGATCCACTCCGTATCCAGCACGCTTTCGGTCAGCTCCGACAGCAAGGCAATGTTCACGCCAAAGGCCAGCGCCATCAGGGTGAGCGGCAGCCCGATAAAAACCCTGGTGTCGAAGCGGTTTATGACAAACTGCCACAGCCCGGGATAGCGCTGCCGTAGCCTCAGCACAACAGGCTGACGCTTTACGATGGCAATGGCCTGCTTTATATGGTCGGAGAGGGGGTTTTTCATAGAATAGTGCTGACCTTGCTATACGCAATATGGCAGGTTTGTTTACTGCTTGCCTCCCCTGCCCCCTTTCAGCCGCCATATACTTCAAAACAAGGCCCCTGCACAACCCTGCCTGCCTAAATAAAGTACATATTTGTATGAAGGGCAAAGACAATGTGTTCGACTATCTCATGTTTCTGGTGGGCTTGTTCCTCCTGATCCTGTTCTGGGTGCAGTTCCCGGCCATGCCTACCTTAGAGGACAGGCAGTATGCCACGTACGTAATGCCTGACGCCGTCGCCAGCTCTTCCTCCAAATGGACATATATAAAACCAGACAAGACACTTTCGCCGCAGCAGGTCGTCAACATCCAGCTGCAGGCCCTGCAGCAGAACGACCAGAGCGACAGCGGCGTGATCACAGTTTTCAACTTCTCGTCGCCCCAGAACAAGCTGCACATCGGGCCGATCAACCACCTCCGGGTACTGGTGCGCGATCCTGCCTACCAACCCATGCTAAACTTTAAAAGTTATAAAAAAGGGCAGCTTGTCGTCTCCGACGACTCGGCATACCAGCTTGTGGTCATAGAAGGGCGGGACGGTCGCCAGGAGGTGTATATGTTTATCCTGTCGAAGCAGCGCAGGGGGGCTTACAAGGGCTGCTGGATGACCGAAGGGATAGCCCGCATGGAGCAGGATCTTCTGACAAGCCTGACCTAAGCAGCCATTTTATATATGGGATACAGGACTCACTCCCTGTATCTCAGGCCATGCGTTGCCTACCATACAGCGCTCAGCCGTAACATCAGGTAAAGCAGTTCTCTTGCCTTGCCAACTGCCTGCCAATGTACTTACCCGATTTACTTTTCAGGCCACTTCTCCGTCCAGGTCCAGCTCCATTTTTATATCGGCACGCGCGTAGATGCTGGGTGGCATGGGCACTTCCACAAACCCGAGGCGGGTGTAGAGGCTAAGGGCGGTGGTGAGCCTTCGGTTCGATACGAGGAAAATTTTACGGGCACCCGCCTGCCTGGCTCTCTCTATGATTCTTTCGCCTAGCAGCCTGCCAATGTGAAGGCCCTGGGCCCGGGGCGTCACTGCCATCTTGGCCATTTCATATATACCCTCCTCTTCTTTCAGCAAGGCACAGGCACCCACGGGCTACCCATGAAAAAGCGCGATGAGTATATGGCCCCCTTTGTTGATGATGTAGCGCTGGGGATCTTCAAGCGATTGCTCGTCGGCCTCCTCCATCACGAAGTATTTCGAGATCCACTCGTGGTTCAGATCATAGAATGCCTTTGCGTAGAACGGGTTATAGTCCACGATCTGGATAGTAGAAGGCATGGTATAGTGCTGTGGCATATGCGGTGTGATTTGTCCCTATGCGCAAAGGTATATATAGCCAGCCGCTTCTGCCACAAAAACAGCGTTCCCTTCGGGGCAGTTTCCTGCCCCGAAGGGAACGCTGTATGCCCGGACCTCTATTAATGTATGATATTCCCTCTCAGTTCGCCGGCAGGATAAGTTTTACTGTGGATGTTGAAGTACCAAAGCCCGTTCAGGAGTTGCCTTTCCTCCTCCTTGGTGAGGGCGCGTGTAGAGCCCGTCAGGGAGCCTTTGGAGGTGTTGGAGAAACCAGTGACAGGTATCACGACACCCGCATTCATATTCGGAGTGGCAGGCCCGTGAAAGTGCATGCCTACGGTTTCATCATCGGGTTTCCCCAAGGTCCAGACAAGGTCGTAGGTAATGATTCTGGTGTTACTGTTGTAATACACGTTTATCAGCCCGATCCCGTCAGACGGCACCGCAGGCACCTCGTGAGCCCCCTTCAGTTGTACGCCTTCATAGGCCACATCATTGTTGAGGAGGTCGTCTAAATTGATGTCGTCCTCGTCGCAGGCAGTCATAAAAGTGCCCAGCAGTAGCAGCACGGCCAGCAGTAATCTGTGTGTGAGTAAATTTCGCTTTGCCTCCATAGTCATCAGTTTTTAAGTGTTTAGTATTTAATTGTTTATACTTACTTACACTGATCTCAATGGTTAGACAAGGGCCTCTGGTTTTCCGTGAGTTATATAAAACCCGCTACCAACGCACGGCTGGAGTGGGTACAAGTTTTTATGGGGTGTGTACAAAAAAAGCGGGCATCACCCGCTTTCCCTTTTCAGCCTTTAGCTATATATGGGCGATGCCCAGATCCGGTACTTTGACTTTTTCTTTTCCGTCGAGGCCTGACACCACCTCAATGTTGATCCCGTCCGACAGGCCCGTCTGGATCATGCGCTTCTCAAATTTTTGGGGCGCCACCTCCACCTCCACATAAGGCTTTTCTTTATCGAACTGTAGCATGCTTTCTTTGATGGCCATCACTTTGTCGCGTTTGTCCAGCACGATGTCGGCGTTGGCGCTGTAGCCGGCCCTGATGAAGTCTTTCTCGTCCAGCACCACCTGCGCCCGGATCGGGAACTTGATCGAGCCTTCCTCGTCCAGCCCTTTCGGGGCGATGTACTCCAGCTTGGCGTCAAAAACGCGGCCTTCTATGGCGCCGATGGTCAGCACCAGGTCCATGTTCTCCTTCAGCTTGCCCACTTCCGACTCATCGATCTTCCCCTCAAACACCAGGCTGCGCATATCGGCCACCGTGGCGATGGTGGTGCCTTCGTTGAAGTTGTTGCGTTCGATGATGGAGGTACCCACCTTGATCGGGACGTCCAGCAGCATGCCGTCGATGGTAGAGTATACCAGGTTGGAAGACTGCTGGCCGCTTTTACGGGAGGAGCCCTCGCGCACCAGCTGTAAATTATTCTCGGCCGCCTGCATGGCCTCCTGCTTCAGGGCAAAGTCTGCCTTGTATTTGCGGTACTCCTGCTCCGGTATCACCTTCTCTGCATACAGCTGGTCGTAACGGGCAAGCTCGCGTTTTGCCTCCTCGAAATTGAGCTTTGCCGTTTGCAGGTTTGTCTCGGCGTTGTTCACGCTCACCATGTTGGGCACAATCCGGATCTTAGCCAGCAGCTGCCCCTTCTTCACGATCTGGCCCGCCTCCACGTGCAGCTCCTCCACAATACCCGATACCTGCGACTTTACCTGCACCTCTTTGCGCGGCACGATGGAACCCGTGGCCACGGTCTTTTTCACGATCTCGGTCTCGAACGGGGCCTCGGTTTTATATACCACAGGGTCTGTGTTCGCTTTCTGATAGAAGTAATAGCCGAGCCAGGCAGACAGGCCCAGGAACACTAACACAAAAACGCCAAGCAATACCTTTTTCATAGTAATCATTCAGTTATCGATTTTCCAATTATGCGTTGTCCATCAGGATGTCCTCTCTGCTGCGGATGCTGCTGGAGAGGAGCTGGCACAACTCCTCCGCCTCTCCGTACAGGCTCCTGTACTGCTCCTCCTCAATAAAACGCGTGTCCTTCAGCAGGTCGAGCCAGTCTTTCGTTTCCTGGCACTCCTGGTAAGCAAGGGCCAGCTTTTCCAAAAACGCCTCTTCTGAAACAGCGCTGTTGGCCTCTACCACGCTGGCGCCGATGGAGGTGCCGCTGCGCAGCAGTTGCCCGGCCAGTATATACTCCCGCTTCTCCTGCCCCAGGTACTGGTGCGCTTCCACCACGTTTACCGCAAAAGCATATGCTTTCTCATACAGTAAGTTTTCTTTCCCATTTATCATGACTGATAAGGGTTAACAGATACTTTTTACTCATCGCGCAGCGCCACCACCGGGTTCACCCGGGCCGCTTTGGTGGCGGGAATCAGTCCGGCCAGCGCCCCTGTGAAAACCAGCAGCACGGTGGCCGTCACGGCTATGCCCAGGTTTACCTCCGGAATTCCGAAGAAGCCGGCCTGCACATCGAACCTGCGCATCAGGTACTCGATCAGGGCGATGATGCCGGTGCCCGTGAGCAGCCCCATATAACCGGCGAAACCCGTGATCACGATGGACTCCTGGATGATGAGGCTGATGATGGACCAGGGCGTGGCGCCCAGCGCCTTGCGCACCCCAATTTCCTTTGTCCGTTCCTTCACCACGATCAGCATAATGTTGCCTACCCCGATGATGCCCGCGATGATGGTGCCGATGCTCACCAGCCAGCTAAACCCCGCGATACCGGTGAAAAGCCCCTGCACATCCTGAAACTCCTTCTCCACATTGGCCGAGCCAAACGCCTTCAAATCCTCGGGGGCCACCTGGTGCCGCTGCATCAGCAGGGTTTTCACCTTGTCTTCTATCACGGCTGCCGGCACACCGGGCTTCGGGATGAGCGCCATAAAGCCAACCTTGTTCACCTCGTTGTAAGTCTGCTGCAGCGTGGTGTGGGGAATATAGATCACTTTGGCGTCCTCCATGACATCCTCGCCTTTGCCGACAGGCTCGAACGTGCCTACCACCTGGAAATAGCTGCCTTTGATGCTGATGTACTTGCCGATCGGCTGCTCCTCCCCCGGAAACAGCACCTCCAGCACGCGCGGCCCCACAATGGCCACCTTGCGCTTCTCCTGCAGGTCAATGCCGTTCACGAAGCGGCCGGTGGTCACTTTCAGCGGCTTTACCGAGAGCAGCTCCGGCGTTTCGCCGT
This sequence comes from Pontibacter saemangeumensis, assembly GCF_039541895.1. Classification (NCBI taxonomy): domain Bacteria; kingdom Pseudomonadati; phylum Bacteroidota; class Cytophagia; order Cytophagales; family Hymenobacteraceae; genus Pontibacter; species Pontibacter saemangeumensis. Next base: position 21,630 of record NZ_BAABHC010000003.1, on the reverse strand, counting down.
TCACGGTGAACGCCGAGCTCCTGTCTTTGTAATTCACGGTGAAGTCGCCCTGCAGCTGGTTACTGGGTGCCACCACGCCTACCTCGGGCACGCCTGCTTTGATGGCGGCCACATCGTCGTTGGTCATCTGGATAAAGCGCCCCGCCTTCAGGCCCATATAGGGAACGCTGGTACGCTGCGTCCAGATGAAGACAGCATTCTTGGCGATATTGAACTCACTTGTGATGCCGTTCTCCAGCCCTTTGCCCGCGCCCAGCAACACCACCAGCATGAAGATGCCCCAGAACACGCCAAAGGCCGTCAACGCCGTGCGGAGCTTGTGCTTCTTCACGGTGTTGTAGATTTCGGTCCATTTATCGATGTCGATCATACTGGTTGTTGGTTGTTAGTTGTTAATTGCTGGCAGTTGCTGATTGTTAGTTGACGATTGCTACTTGTTATATATCACTTGTCGGTAGTCTTACTTTGTTATCACTGTAGAGCCTCGTTATTTGACTGTTGAGAAAGCCGCTATCGGTAGATTGTGTAGCTATAACCTCTGCGTAAATACAACTAACAATCAGCAACTGCCAATCAACCACTAATCCGCCCGCAGGGCCTCAATGGGCTTGATGTTGGCGGCTTTCAGCGCGGGCATCAGGCCGGCAACGGCGCCGGACAGCACCAGGATCACCGTGGCGGAGAGCGCCACGCTCAGGTCTACCTCGGGCGTGCCAAAAAACGCCAGCTCCGCCCCCGACGACACCAGCATATACTCCAGCAACGCCAGCACCCCGGTTCCGGCCATCAGGCCCATATACCCTGAGAAGGCCGTGATCACCACCGACTCCTGCAGGATCAGGCTCACGATCGAAGCCGGCGTTGCCCCAAGCGCCTTCCGCACCCCGATCTCGCGGGTGCGCTCCTTCACAATGATCAGCATGATGTTGCTGACCCCCACGATGCCCGCTATCAGGGTGCCGATGCCCACAATCCAGACGAAGATGCGGATGCCGCTGAAGAGGCCCATCACTTTAAGGTACTCCGCCTCGGTGTTCTCCACGCCCAGCGCCATATCGTCCTCTTCCGAGAATTTGTGCCGCTGTGCCAGCAGTGTTCGCAGCCGGTCTTCCATCTCCTTCGCCGCCACGCCGTCCTGCGAAGTGAGCGCCATCATCTGCACCAGGTTGGGCTGGTTAAAAGCGCTCTGTAAGGTAGAGAACGGGATATAGGCCCTTTCCTCGCGGCGGCCGCTGTTGTTGCCGCGCGCCTTGAACGTACCGATTACCTTGAAATGAATGCCCCGGATATTCACGTACTCCCCTATCGGGTCCTGCTCACCGAACAGCACCGTTGCCACCTGCTCGCCCAGCACCACCACTTTGCGCTTCTCTTTTTCGTCGAAGTGGTTCAGCAGGCGTCCGCGGTAAGCGCGCTCGCCGTTCAGGTCCAGGAAATCCGGCTCAGTGCCGAACACTTGGTACGAGCCGTTCTGCTTTTTATAGTTAATCGTGTACTCGCCCCACACGCGGTTGCGGGGCGCCAGGATGTTCAGGTTCGCCACCTCGCGCTCGATGGCCCGCAGGTCCTCGTTGGTCAGTTTTATCTCGCGGCCGGGCTTCATGCCTTTGTGCGCCACGGCCGTTTTGCCGCTCCACACATAAATGCTATTCTTGGCCCCGTCGCCGAAGCGGTTATATACCCCGTTCTCCAGCCCCTTGCCTGCGCCCAGCAACAGCACCAGCATGAAGATGCCCCAGAACACGCCAAAGGCCGTCAGGAACGTGCGCAGTTTGTTCTTCTGCATCGTAGCCCCTATCTCCTGCCATTTATCAAGGTCGAACATCGGCTGATTGCTAAATTGTTAAATGGTTGATTGTTGGTCAGCTTTCGGCGGCTAACGATCAGCGGCGACGGCAGAATTGCCTGATTCGGCTTCCTCCACAGGCAGCCCGTGGTCGTCGTTCACGATCAGGCCGTCTTTCAGGCGGATGATGCGGTGCGTCTGGTCGGCGATGTCGTTCTCGTGCGTCACGATCACCACGGTCATGCCCTTGCGGTTCACGTCTTTGAAGATGTCCATTACTTCGTAAGACGTCTGGGTGTCGAGGGCGCCGGTTGGCTCGTCGGCAAGGATGAGTTTGGGCTGCGAGATGAGCGCCCTGGCGATTGCCACGCGCTGCTTCTGCCCGCCCGACAGCTCATTGGGAGAGTGCTCTGCCCAATCCCGCAGACCCACCATATCGAGGTACTCAAGCGCCAGCTTGTTGCGCTGCTTGCGGCCCACCTGCTGGTAGTAGAGCGGCAGGGCCACGTTCTCCATCGCATTCTTGAACGAGAGCAGGTTGAACGACTGGAACACGAAGCCCAGGAACTTGTTGCGGTAAGCAGCCGCCTTTGTAGCCGAAAGGTTCTTGATCCGGGTGCCCGCCAGCGTGTACTCGCCCAGGTCATAGTCATCCAGGATGCCCAGGATGTTGAGCAGCGTGGATTTGCCGGAGCCCGAGGAACCCATGATCGAGACAAACTCGCCCTCGCGCACGTGCATGTCTATCCCCTTCAGCACATGCAGCTTATTCTGTCCCACGGCATAATACTTTTGGATATTCGTAAGCTGTATCATTGGCTGCGGCTTTTGAGTGGCTGTCTATATAAATAACGGTAGTTTGTAATACAAGGTACCAAAATATCACATTGTTTATTGCTTCTATTATACTTACCTCTCATTTATATCGATGGATAGCACCCCGGAATCGACGAACCTGCATCGCACTAAAATGCCTTCATCTGCGGATGGCGCAAAGCCAAACCGATTATATATGCAGCGCCATGAAAGAGGCTGCTTTATAAGAGATAGATGCTACAAGAACAGGAAGGGTTGCCTGCGCGCTATATAATTTTGAGAGGGAGCTAACCAACGAAGCAGGAGCCGCTGATGGCAAAGAAAAGCATTCAAAAAGCTTTTACGCTGCTCCCCAAGCTATATATGGCTTATTTGGCTAACCGTCTCCTGCCAACCAGAAAGTAAAACGCCAGGCCAAACACCGGCACCATGAGCACAAGTAAAAGCCAGACCACTTTGTCAACGCTATCCCTGAAAGCACCCGTTACAATTTCCACGATGGCATAGCCCCATACCAAGAGAGGGATAAGGAACAGAAGCATCTCTGCATCAAACCCACCGATAAACAAAATCAAGTTCGCCATGCGTTTCGGGGTTGACTTTAGTCAATTTAACTGTTTATGTTTGAGATTCAAACACATAATACAGCAGCAATACACTACAAGTACAAACGAAGCAAGCACAAGGCCTTTGTAACATGTTTTCAGCACAACTACCTGCGCCCATCCTTTTCCACCCGCTTAAGCACCACTTAGGCTACATAAAAGCGTATATCCGGCAAAACTGCGCTGCTCCCGAGGCCGAGATCAAAGCTGCGCTGCAAACCCTGGGCGGTTCGCAGCTGGATTTATATATAGGTCCGCTTTCGCCGCCGCAGGTTGCGCAGGAGGTTTTGCAACACTTACAGGAAAATTGCCTGCTACAGCCGCTCACCTATCAACGTTACCTTGCCGCCTCCGGCACTTCTTACCAGGTTGCGACCCTCTCCGACGGCACCAACTGGATACTGCGCTGGGGGGTGGTAGCAGGGCGGCATGTGCACCTGCACCCTGCCCGCTATGCCCGCCATACGCTGCGCGTGAAAGCCAGCGTGCTTAAAATAGCCATTGCAGCCTTGGTGGCGGCAAAACGGCGTGGCGGAAACACGGTGATGGACACTGCCTATATAAACGGGGTACGGGCGGCCTGGCTGGGGCTGCCCCCTGTCAAAGACATCCGCCTGAGCGAGGTGCTCCTGCACCTGATCGCGCTGCTGGAAGATACTCTATAAACAGCGCCACTTGCCCCGTAGCGCCATTCATAAAGCGGGTGAGTTTAGTTGTTCGCGCTTTGCAGGGCAGAGAGCGAGACAGACCTGTTGTTCAGTTTGGTGTACTTAAAGTCCTCGCCGCCCCGGAAGTCCGCGCCCCTGATGTTGAAGGAGTCGGATATTTTGGCATATTTGAAATTGGCCGTGCCGTCGAATACCGCATTCCGGAAATTCACGCCTTCCTGAAACTTGGCGTACTTAAAGTTCGCCTCTTCCATGAACGTTGCGCCGGCAAAGCTGACATTCTTCGGAAACGCTACATATTTGAAGTTGGCTTCTTCCTCAAAACGCACGTTGCTGAAGTTCACATTCTTTGAGAACTCGCTGTACTTAAATAAAGCTTCTTCTGAGAATCGGCTGCCGACAAAGGAGGCGCCTGCCTTAAACTCCGAGTACTTGAAGGCGCTTTTCTGCTGAAACGCACAGTCCTCGAAAAGCACGTCCCGCTCAAAGTTGGTGTTATATACCTCGTTGGGGCCGCTGCTGAATATGCCGGACCCATCATCCCCGGGGTTGAAGTACGCCAGCACATCGCCTTGGAAGGTGCAGTTAACGAAAGTGACCGGGGCTGTCACCGTGCTGATGTATTCCCTGGTGTCGCCGTCCCCGCCTTTCTTCAGCTTCTTGTTCTGCAGTTGCGTCATATCCAGGTTGCCTGTTATCACAGTGTTTTTGTAAGATACGGCTTCGCCCCGGTTCAGCTTTTTGATAATCTCGGAGGCGTCCACTTTTGCCTGTGCAAACGACAGCAGCGGCAACAGCAGCAATACGAATAGGAGCTGTACTTTTCTCATCATAGTTTTGGTTAAAGGTCCTGACTTCTGAAGTGGTGTTTGGCTAATAGATGAGCCAGCGGGGCCAAAGGTTGCCTGCCGTTCAGAAATTCTGTAAAAAGGACACTAAAAGCCCTCAGCCGATGCGAGGTGGGACTTGCATCGGCTGAGGGTTAAGTTTATTCCGCAACAGGCGGCGCAGTCGGCTCTGGCACCGCAGGCGGGGCAGGGGGCGGCACAAGTTCCTGGTTTGCCCTTTCCTGATCTTTTCTCTCCTGTTCGTAAAATTTAGCTGTGCCGAGCATCACGGTTATAAATACCAGGATCGTCAGCAGCAGGCCCAGCAACAATTTATTACTCATGTTCATGTTTTTAGCGCTTTAAAATTTCTTTCAAATTTTAGACTTAATGGCCATTCAGCTCCGGCTTCCCGTTTACATAATCCCGCAGGTCGTCGAGCTTGATGCCCAGCAGCTGCATGTTCTTAAAGAACACCGGCAGGTCCTCTTCCAGGAACTGCTCCCGCTTGATGGCGATGGTTTTCTCGAAGCCGTCGTCGGCCAGGAAATAGCCAATGCCGCGCTTGTTGTAGATGATGCCTTTGTCCTGCAGGTAGTTGAACGTACGCATTGTTGTGTTGGGGTTCACCTCAAACTCCACGGCCATGTCGCGGATGGAGGGAATTTTATCGCCGCTGTCCCACTTTTTCTGGAGGATGTTCTCGAAAAAGCGGTTTGCGATCTGTAGATATATGGCTTGGTTTTCTTTGAAGTCCATCTTACACCTGCCTTTCTTTTAGTTTGAAATAAGAAACCACCAGCATGAACGGCGCAAACAGCCACCAGAACAGCATCGGGATCACCTTGGTGAAGATGTATTCTGCGGTGTCCTTGAACTCGTCGCTTGGCCCGCCCCGGTAGTTGCTTTGCCCGAACAGCAGATAACCCACGCCGCCGCTATATGCCGCGATCAGCAGCACCGCCACGATCACCGCCAGCAGCGTCTTCAGGAAGTTGTTGCCCCGGAAGGCGGTTGCCCCCAGCAGGAACAGGGCCTGCGTCACTATATATACCTGGATGCAGGTAAAGAAAGTCCGGTCGAACAGGAAGGGCAGGGCATCTACGCTGCCCGCCAGCAGCGAGCTGAAGAAGGAGAGCACCAGCATCATCAACCCAAACACCACCACATACACCGGCGAGGAGATAAACCAGGCCGCCAGCAGCTTTTCTGCCGCCGAAACCGGCAGCGTCAGGAACATATAGCTTTTCTGCGGGGCGTGCATCTCGTCAAACACCTTGCTGGTGAAGATGTAGCCGCCCAGCATAAACACCACCAGGTACAGGTTGCGCAGCCCAAGCAGGGTATCGGCGTCGCGGTTAAAGTAGGCAAACAGCGCCGAGATGATCAGCAGCAGGCCCAGCACTGCCGTGATGGCAATCCACATGGTGCTGAAGTTTAAGTAGAGCTGCCTTCTCAGGAAGAAGCCCAGTCGTTTCAGGTTCAGTTCAGTATTCATGGTTTTATTTTGTACTAATGGTTAGGATAACGGAGTCATTGACAAGGCCCTGCAGCACCAGCTCCAGGGGATAGGTATAATTAATCTGGCCGGTCTCTACCAGGAAGGCACAGCCCAGAGCCGCAATGGCGACAAGCGGGGTGCTTAGCTCGAGGCCCATATACTTTAGCCAGGAACGCAGCCTCTTCGGTTTAGTACTCATATTTATAGCTGGCAAAGTGTTCGTTTATGGCGGCAGCGTTCTTCATGATGCCATTGAAAAGCAGCTCCAGGTCTACCCGCGCGTCGTGGCCGGATATATTCTTCACAACACCCGCTTTTCTACCCTGCAAATCCTCCGCATACAGCACTTCGTCGGCCGGCACGCCCGCCAGGTCATATTCAAAAGCCAGCTTTTCGGAGATCTCCCCAATGTTGTGGTTAAAAATGATGCTCCCGTTCTCCAGCACCACCACGTTGTCGATCAGGTTCTCGAGGTCGCGCACCTGGTGCGTGGAGATCACGATGACCTTCTCCTCATCCAACGCGGACACCATAATTTTGCGGAACTGGCTCTTGGAGGGGATGTCGAGGCCGTTGGTGGGTTCGTCCATGATGAGCAGGCGGGCGTTGGTGGCCAGGCCAAAGGCGATCAGGAACTTCTTCTTCTGCCCGTACGACAGCGTCGACAGCTTGGCATTTTCAGGCAGCTCAAACTCCGCCAGGTAGGCCTGCAACTGGTTGTAGCTGAACCTGGAGTAGAACACACCGTTCGTTTTCACATAGTTGTGCAGGCTGATGGGCGGCAGGCTGAACTCCTCGGGAATCAGGTAGATGTCCTCCAGCATAGCGGGCTTGCGCGCGGTGGCGTCAAAGCCGAACACGGTGCACTGCCCGCTATCGGGGTACAGCAAGCCGGCGATATGCTTCAGCAGCGACGACTTGCCTGCGCCGTTCTTCCCCAGCAGGCCATATATAAACCCCGGCTCCAGGGTCAGGTTCAGGTTCTCGAAGAGCGGTTTGCCCTTTTTATACCTGAAGTGGATGTTCTTTAACGCTATCATAGTTTTACCTGGTTAGTGTATTAGTTACATAGTACACTACAAAGGTAAAAACAGTTTTGATATTTGCAATTATTTGTAAGAAATATTTTTTTGAAGGAAAGAGATACTGATTTAAAGCGCCTTATACAGGAAAAAAGCGCTATTTAAATTATTCAGCCACTGAAGATCTCGCAGTGTCTGGAGGTCCCGCGAGCGGCTGCACCACGAAGCGGCAGTCCTTCTCCGGACACTGCCAGGGACTGCGCACGCTGCCGGGCGTAACAAGAAAACAGCGCCACCTCTTACGGGGTGGCGCTGCCTGTATATAGATCGAAGCTGCTTTTATATATGAATGGCGCGGTTTTCCGTTGCGGCTAAACAGGCCTCTTTCATGGCTTCGGCATAGGTGGGGTGCGCGTGGCTCATGCGTGCCACGTCCTCGGCAGAGGCGCGGAATTCCATCGCCGTCACGGCCTCGGCAATCAGGTCCGCGATGCGCGGGCCGATCATGTGCACCCCAATGATCTCGTCTGTCTCCTTATCGGCCAGCACCTTCACGAAACCGTCCGTATCCATCGAGGCCTTGGCACGACCGGAGGCCTTGAACGGGAATGACCCGACTTTATAAGGGCGTCCCTGCTCCTTCAGCTGCTCCTCGGTAAAGCCCACTCCCGCCACTTCTGGCCAGGTATAGACCACGCCCGGTATGAGGTTATAGTTGATGTGCGGCTTCTGCCCCACGATCTGCTCGGCCACCAGCACGCCTTCCTCCTCGGCCTTGTGTGCCAGCATGGCCCCGCGCACCACGTCGCCGATGGCATAGATGCCGTGCACGTTGGTCTCGAGGTGGTCGTTCACGGCAATCATCCCGCGGTCGCCCATCTGCACGCCCGCGTTCTCCAGGCCCAGGCCCTCGGTGTAAGGCTTCCGGCCAACCGATACCAGCACATAGTCGCCCTCAAACGTCACCGTTTCACCTTTCGGGTTCTCGGCCGTCACTTTCACGGTCTCGCCTTCGTTGGTGGCGCCGGTTACCTTGTGGCTCATGAAGAACTCAAAGCCCAGGGTCTTCTTCAGCACGCGCATCAGTTCTTTGCCCAGTGCGCGGTCCATGGTCGGGATGATGGAGTCCATATACTCCACCACCTGCACTTTCGTGCCGAGGCGGGCATATACCGACCCCAGTTCCAGGCCAATCACACCGCCCCCGATGATGATCATGTTCTTCGGCACCTCCGTCAGCGTCAGCGCCTCGGTAGAGGTGATAATGCGCTTCTTGTCGATGGGCAGGAAAGGGAGGGTCGTTGGCTTGGAGCCTGTGGCGATGATGGTTTTATCCGTCTCGATCTCCTGCACATTGCCATCCACACCCGTTACCTTGATCGTGTTCTTGTTCACGAAAGAGCCCAGGCCGTAATAGGTATCGATCTTGTTCTTTTTCATCAGGAAAGCGATGCCGTCGTTGTTCGACTTCACGACCTCCGCCTTGCGCTTGATCATCTGCTGGATGTTCACCTGCAGGTTGTCGAGCTCAATGCCGTGCTCCTGGAAGGTATGCGCGGCGTTGTGAAAGTGCTCCGAGGAATCGAGCAGCGCTTTCGAAGGGATACAGCCCACGTTCAGGCAGGTACCACCCAATACAGTATATTTCTCAATGATCGCGGTTTTCAGGCCCAATTGGGCGCAGCGTATCGCCGCCACATACCCACCAGGCCCCGAACCGATAACGGTTACGTCGTATTTCACGTCTTAAAATAGTTAAGAGTTTAAAGTTATGAGTTAAGAGTTGGTCTTCTTAGATGTGAGGATGATACTGCTCAGCATCTTCTGCAACTCTACGCAATCTCTATATATGCTTTCAAAGGCTGCGGTTTCCAATAGTTCAGTTGCGTGTAGCAAGCGTAGCCAATAGCCTGTTTCCCGAGCTTCTTTTAAAGCAATATGCAGCTTATGTATAAAATCTGACTTAGATTGTGCTGCTACGGCTTCTTCTGTATTAGCACCGATAGGAGTACCACTTCTGACCAGTTGCTTTGCCAGAATAAACTCGTGCTTCTGGTCTTTCAGAAACATGTACAAATTTACAATTCGAATTGCAAACTGAAACGATTTCTGGGCTACTATACTGTCGGCCATAGCTTTTATAGTTAAGAGTTAAAAGTTATGAGATAAAAGTGGTTTTCGAATAAAAGAGTAAAATCTTCGTAATCACCTTTCAACTCATAACTTTTAACTCTTAACTGCGCTTATTGCGCAGGCGGCGTTAGACGCCCAGCAATAAGCGCATCGGGTCTTCCAGCAGCTCTTTTACGCGCACCAGGAAGCTAACAGACTCGCGGCCGTCGATGATGCGGTGGTCGTAAGACAGGGCCAGGTACATCATCGGGCGGATCTCCACCTGCCCGTTCACGGCAACCGGGCGCTGCACGATGTTGTGCATGCCTAAGATAGCCGACTGCGGCGCGTTGATGATCGGCGTCGACATCATGGACCCGAACACACCGCCGTTGGTGATGGTGAAGGTACCGCCCGTCATCTCCTCGATAGACAGTTTCCCGTCCCGCGCTTTCTTTGCCAGCCGTACTACTTCCTTCTCAATACCATCCAGCGTGAGGCTCTCCGCGTTGCGGATAACCGGCACCACCAGGCCTTTCGGGGAAGACACGGCAATGGATATATCACAGAAATCATTGAAGATCATATCGTTTCCGTCGATCTGCGCGTTCACCGCCGGCCACTCCTGCAGGGCCACTGTACAGGCCTTCGTGAAGAACGACATAAACCCAAGGCCTACCTCGTGCTTCTCCTTGAACTGCTCCTTGTACTTGCTGCGGATGTCCATGATCGGCTTCATATCCACCTCGTTGAAGGTAGTGAGCATGGCGGTATCATTTTTCACCTGCACCAGGCGGCGGGCCACTGTTTTGCGCAATGAGCTCATTTTCTCGCGGCGCTGGTTGCGCTCTCCGGCAACTGCCTGAGCATTGCCGCCTGCTGCTGGCCGGGTCTCTGCCGCTGGTTTCGCAGCCGGTTGGGCCGGTCTGGCCTGTGCACTTTGGGCGTCCTCTTTTGTGATGCGCCCGTCACGGCCTGTGCCCTGCACATCTGCCGCATTAATGCCTTTCTCAGCAAGTATCTTTCCGGCGGCCGGTGAGGGTGTGCCGGAAGCATAGGTCTGGTTGCCGTAACCGGTGGCGGCGGCAGGTTGTGTCGCTGATTTAGAGGCTACCTGCTGTGTGGCGGCATCCTGTTTGGCAGCAGCCTGGGCATTTGCCTCTGCGGGGCCCGCACCGGCAATTATCTTGCAGATGGTGGCGCCAATCTCGATCGTGTCGCCTTGCTGGGCCACAATCTGCAGGGTACCACTAGCCTCGGCTGGCAATTCGAAGGTGGCCTTGTCAGACTCCAGTTCCGCGATCACCTCGTCCATTTCCACATGGTCGCCGTCCTTCTTCAGCCAGCTGGCTATCGTCACTTCCGTGATCGACTCCCCTACCGTTGGAACCACCATTTCGACGGTCTCACCGGAACTACCGCCCTGTGCAGCGGCAGGAGCCGCCTGCTGTGGCGCAGCAGCGGAAGAAGCTTTTTCAGCTGCAGGGGCCGCTGGCGCAGGAGAACCGGCACCGTTCTCTTCAATCCGGCAGATGGTGGCGCCCACGTCAATGGTCTCACCTTCCTTAGCTATGATGCGTAAAATGCCTGCTCCTTCGGCTGGCAGTTCGAATGTGGCTTTGTCAGATTCCAGCTCAGCAATCACCTCATCCATCTCCACACGGTCACCGTCTTTCTTTAGCCACTGGGCTATGGTTACCTCAGTGATCGACTCACCTACGGCAGGCACTTTAACTTCTAAGCTCATATATTAAATCTATTATGAATTACGAATTTTGAGTTACGAATAATAAAGAAGGTTGACGGTGATACCATTTGATTCCGCTTGCCTTTCTTTCAGATTTTTTATCTCTGGCTAGATCGAAAACGCACGGTCTATGATCTCCTGCTGCTCTTTGGCGTGCACCTTGTTATACCCTGTGGCAGGCGAGGCGCTGGCCTTACGCGATATCACGTCCTCTACCTCCCTGCGCATCAGACGCAGGATATAGGTCCAGGCACCCATGTTCTCCGGCTCTTCCTGTACCCAGTATATTTTTGCGTTCCCGTACTTACTTAGCTCTGCGGCCAGCTGCATTTTGGGGAACGGCGCCAGCTGCTCCAGGCGCACAAGGGCCACATCCTGGCGGTTGTTCTTCTGCTGCTCTTCCAGCAGGTCGAAGTACACCTTGCCGGTGCAAAGCAATACCTTCTTCACGGCTTTGGCATCGGCGTAGTCATCGCCGATCACCTCCCGGAAGCCGCCCGATGTGAAATCCTCCAGCGGAGAGCTTACCAGCGGATGGCGCAGCAGCGACTTGGGCGACATGTTGATGGCAGGCTTGCGGAATGGCAGGGCCAGTTGGCGGCGCATCATATGGAAGAAGTTGGCCGGCGTGGTGATATAGGTCACGAAGATATTGTTCTCGGCAGCCAGCTGCAGGAAGCGCTCCGGCCGGGCGTTGGAGTGCTCCGGGCCCTGTCCCTCGTAGCCGTGCGGGAGCAGCATCACCAGGCCGTTCATACGCTGCCACTTCGATTCTGTGGCTGTGATAAACTGGTCGATCATTACCTGGGCCCCGTTTGCAAAGTCACCGAACTGGGCCTCCCATATCACCAGGGCATTCGGGTTCGCCATGGCGTAGCCAAACTCAAAGCCAAGCACTCCATACTCCGATAAGAGCGAGTTATATATCTCAAATGATCCCTGCTTCTCGGCCATATGGTCCAGGCTGCTGTACGGTGCGCTGGTAACCGCATCGTGCAGCACCGCGTGGCGGTGCGAGAAAGTGCCGCGCTGCACATCCTGTCCGCTGAAGCGAACAATCTTGTCATCCAGCAAAATGGAGCCGTATGCCAGCAGCTCACCGGCCGCCCAGTTCAGTTGCTTCGCCTCAAAGAACATCTCCTTGCGCTCTTTGATCAGCTTCTCGATCTGCTTCAGCGGCTTGAAACCCTGCGGCAGCTCCGTCAGGGCCCTGCCCACTGTTTCCACTGCCTCTGGCGAAATACCGGTATCCGGCGATTGGTTAAAGTCTTCGGGCGTGGAGCGGCGCAGCTCCTGCCAGTCTTTCTCCAGCACCTGGTAATTATAAGGCAACGGCTTCTGCTTCACCATGTCGAGGCGGTCTTGCAGCATCTGCCGGAATTCCTTGTCCATGTTCTGCGCCAGTTCTGCGTCAATCTCACCGCGGCTGATCAGGCTCTTGTTATATATCTCGCGCGGGTTGGCGTGCTTTGAGATGATGTTGTACAGCTGTGGCTGCGTGAACTTCGGCTCGTCTGCCTCATTATGGCCATGGCGGCGGTAGCACACCATGTCGATGAAGATATCATTGCCGAACTTCTGGCGGTATTCCGTAGCGAGGCGCACGGCAAACACCACGGCTTCCGGATCGTCGCCGTTCACGTGAAGCACCGGTGCATCAATTATTTTAGCTACGTCTGTGGAGTAGATGGAAGAGCGGGCATCCTCAAAGTCAGTAGTAAAGCCAACCTGGTTGTTGATCACAAAATGAATGGTGCCGCCCACCTGGTAACCGCTCAGCTTCGCCATCTGCGTTACTTCGTACACAATGCCCTGGCCTGCCACGGCTGCATCCCCGTGTATCAGGATCGGCACGATCTGGCGGTCATCATGGTCATACATGCAGTCGATCTTGGCACGCACGAAGCCTTCCACCACCGGGTTCACCGCCTCCAGGTGCGAGGGGTTCGGGGCCAGTTTCAGGTTTACCTTATGGCCTGATGGCGTGTCTACTTCCGAGGAAAAGCCCATGTGGTATTTCACGTCGCCATCGCCCATCGTCAGGTCCGGCACGGCCGTGCCTTCAAACTCAGAGAAAATCTGCTCATAGGTTTTGCCCATGATGTTGGCCAGCACGTTCAGGCGGCCGCGGTGCGCCATCCCGATCACGACCTCCTTGGCACCAAGCTCGGCGGCTTTGTCGATGATGGCATCGAGGGCAGGGATGGTTGTCTCGCCGCCCTCCAGCGAAAAGCGCTTCTGGCCCAGGAACTTCGTGTGCAGGAAGTTCTCAAACACCACCGCCTCGTTGAGCTTAGAAAGGATGCGTTTCTTATAGGCCAGGGTCGGATCAAAACTCAGGTAGTCCTTTTCTATTTTTTCCTGCAGCCAGGTAAGCACCTCCGGGTTGCGGATATACATATACTCATAGCCGATGGCGCCCTCATAGATCTTCTTGACGGCATCCACTATATCGCGCAGCTTGGCAGGGCCGATTCCGATTATCTCCCCAACCTGGAACACAGTGTCCATATCCGCCTCGGTCAGGCCGAAGTCCTTCAGGTCCAGGTAGGCTTTGCGGTCCTTGCGCTCGCGCACCGGGTTGGTCCTGGAACGGAGGTGGCCGCGGCTGCGGTAGGCATATATAAAGTTACGCACGGCCACTTCTTTCTCAGACTCGCCCTGCGACGCAGCGGTCCTGGCAGGAGCAGCGGTTGTCGCTACTGTTTCCATTTCCTGGCCGTTCCCGTTGTAGGCGGAGGAGAAGTCGAAGCCTTCAAAGAACTTTCGCCACCCGAACTCCACTGACTCCGGGTCTTGCTGATAAGCCTTGTACAACTCATCAATATAATCGCCGTGCGCGTTGGCGATATAGCTATATTTGTCCATAAATAATGTACTCCTTTTGTATTAAGGCAAAGTTATAGGTATAATATGAATATCAAATATCGTGTAACCGCCTAAGCAAATATAATTAAAAATCAAACACCTTCTCTTCTTTAAACCCCTTCCGTGGCCCGCATGTTACAGAAAAGAAGAATCTGTGCCATTATAATTAATCGCCGTAAGTTAAATAAAACGTGCACAACCTCCCACCTTTTATGGCAGGATTATGTGATCAGTCACTTTTGGACAGTAAATCAGGCACTTACACTTACATAAATGAAACACTAAGCTGCTGAATTACTTTTTAGTGCATATCAGACCTGCCTGTCATATGCCTATAGGGGACACACTTGCTATGAGAAGACAGCAGGCAAAAATATTTTTTGACCGCTACACAAAAATGTTACTTTAACTGACTTTTGTGTCTGCTGCGACTGCCGGTTACATGGTTCCTCTCCTTTACAAATATATTTTACCTTCTTCAGCGCCCGCACCCTTTGCAGTTCTTATGTTACCTTTCACCCTTTTGTTTCCTGTACATCCTATAGATTGGTTTATATATTTATATGAGTCACCTGACCTTGTTCGAGGGGACCAGGTGCCTCCGAAAAAAGTCCGAAGGTCAAAATTTCGAGCCGCATGTACAGTCAACTGTTAGAAGAGCTTTCGAGAGCGGTGGGCGCAAGGCTTCTCATCTGCTTCGACTACAGCGGCGAAACGTATATAGTAGAACCGCATCTGGTGGGCAGCAACCAAAGTAACGAAGACTGCCTGTGCGCCTGGCTCGACAGAAAGCATGCCATGGGCAAGAAAGCCGGCTGGCACTGTTTCCTGTTCAGCGGCATGAAGAACGTAAAGCTGCTCGATGACAGGTTCAGCCGCAAGCGCCCCGGCTACGACCCCTATAACAGCACTATGAACCGCATCTATTACCGCCTTTAACTGGGCCCGGGCGCGGCACTAACTTCTTCCGCCCTATGTTCTATAGCTGCACAAAGGCATTTCTACGTTGGCAGCAAAGCGCAAAAAGAGAAAGTACAAGGCCCCGCCACCTTCCCTGACGGCAGCGGAAAAAGTAAGCCGCTACATGCGGGGCAATAAGAGTAAAAACACCCGGCCTGAGCTCGTGGTGCGGAAAGCGCTCTGGCATGCCGGCTTGCGCGGTTACCGGGTACACTGGCCCAAAGCGCCGGGCAAACCCGACATCTGCTACCCCGGCCGCCGACTGGCCATTTTTATACATGGCTGCTTCTGGCACCGCTGTCCCCACTGCCAGCCTTCCTTACCGAAAACCAACCTGACTTTCTGGGCAGATAAATTTGAGAAGAACAGAATCCGGGACGCCCGGTACCAGTTGCAGTACCGCGAGGCAGGCTGGCAGCGCATCGTGCTTTGGGAATGCCAGTTGCAACAGAACTTAGCCGGCAGCCTCACGTTAATCCAGGAACTGCACCGCGGAGTGCCCTCCAGCTGGGAAGTAGCCGCTTAAACAGCGGGAAGCACAGGCCGCGTGGCAACTGTCAAACTTGAACGAACAAAAGCGAAACCAATCCCTATGAAGAAGAATATTCCGCTGCTTTGCCTGCTGGTTCTGCTGGCAATAGGCTGCAACGAGAGCTCCCGGCAAGTGGGCGAAGAAGAGGAGGCAAGCGCCGCCGCTTCTGCCGCCGCCGATAGCACCGCCCTGGAGCCTGCCCTGCAAAGCATAACCGCCGCCGATATCCTGAAGCGCACCAAAGTACTGGCCTCCGACGCCTTTGAAGGACGTGCGCCGGGCACAGCGGGCGAAGACTCCACCGTAAGTTACCTGGTTCGCCAGTTTAAGGCGCTGGGCCTGCAGCCCGGCAACCCCAATGGCACCTTTGTGCAGAAGGTGCCGCTGGTAGGCTTCACTGCAAAGCCAAAGGCAACTTTCAAAGCTGGCGGCCAGACAATACCGCTCAACTTCCCTTCCGATTATGTCGCTATCACCAAGCGTTTCGTGCCCGACATTGCTGTTAATAACTCTGAGATGGTGTTTGTGGGATACGGCATTGTGGCCCCTGAATACGGTTGGGACGATTACAAAGGCCTGGATGTAAAGGGAAAGACCATTGTGATGTTGATCAACGACCCGCCCATCCCAAGTGCAGCCAAGGCCGGCGAGTTGGACAGCACCATGTTTGGCGGTAAGGCCATGACGTATTATGGCCGCTGGACCTATAAATATGAGATTGCCGCCGAGAAAGGCGCTGCCGCTGCCATCATCATCCACGAAACAGAGCCCGCTGGCTACCCTTACGAAGTGATATCGGGCAGTTGGAGCCGCGAGAATTTCGACGTCAAAAAAGCGAACAACAACATGGACCGGGTTTCGGTGGAGGCCTGGATAACGATGGCAAAGGCGCAGCAGCTTTTGTCAGCTGCCGGCAAAGACCTGGAGCAACTGAAGCAGGCGGCTGTGCAGAAAGACTTTAAGCCGGTGCCGCTGAACGCCACCGCCAGTTTCAGCATACAGAACGAGCTGCGCGAGATAGAGTCGCAGAATGTGGTGGCTAAGCTGGAGGGCGCAGACCCGCAGTTGAAGGAAGAGTACGTGGTGTACACGGCCCACTGGGACCACCTGGGCAAGGACGAGACGCTGCAAGGAGACCAGGTATACAATGGTGCGCTGGATAACGCCTCCGGCACGGCAGGCCTGGTAGAACTGGCCGAGGCTTTCACGAAGATGCTCACCAAGCCGAAGCGCTCTATCCTGTTCCTGGCCGTGACGGCAGAAGAGAAGGGCCTGCTTGGCTCAAAATACTACGCAGAGAACCCGCTCTACCCCCTGAACAAAACCGTGGCCAACATCAACATGGACATGCTGAACGCCTATGGCCCCACCGAGGATGTGGTGGTGATCGGATACGGGAACTCGACGCTGGAGGATGTGCTGGCAGAGGCCGCCGCTACGCAGAACCGGCGCATAGTGCCGGAGGCATCCCCGGAGAAAGGCTCTTTTTACCGCTCCGACCATTTTGAGTTTGCCAAACAGGGCGTGCCGGCCTTATATGCCAAATCCGGGGAAGTGGCGCGCGACCAGCCTGCCGATTACGTAAAGAAATGGAGCGACGGCTATACGGCCCAAAGCTATCACAAGCTCTCTGATGAAGTGGGCGACGACTGGAACCTGGAAGGCGCCGTAGAGGACCTGAAGCTTTTCCTGCGTGTGGGGTACAAAGTGGCCAACACCGAGAAGTACCCCGAATGGAAACCCGGCACGGAGTTCAAAGCCAAACGGGAGGCCTCACTGGCATCGCCAGCCGATAGCACAACCACCGTGCAGTAGCAGCACCTGCCCCATATAACTTCTTCTATATAAATGCCTCCGGCACTCAAGTGTACCGGAGGCATTTATATAGAAGCGCATGCTTATTGAGCCATCCTGTATTTCATGTTCCGGAGCGAGATGATGTACTCCCCTGGAATAGCATCATGGCCTACGGAGTAGGCAGTCGGGTAATAGCCCGTCTTCTGCACTTTGAGTGGCTGCGCAACAGGAGCGGCTACGCGTGTATCTGCGCGTAGTCCTTTCAAATAGTCAACTGTTATCATTGGCTCATAGAAGATAACCTGATTGTTGTAGGCGCCATAGACGAAGGTCTTGGTAAAGGCATGGCCATGGAATTCGGGTGAAGTCGCATCCACCCAGTGCACGCCCATGCCTGGCACTGCCATACCCATCAGAGGGTCAGGCAACCCTGTCACATAATTCTCAGGGATATAGTTCTCCATAAATGTGGGCGTATGCGCATGCGGTCCCCCCGGAATGCTTTCCCTTTCTGCATCCGAAATCATGTAGAAGTGAAAGTCGAAGTGAGGATGCGTGTATATAGGATCAGGATCGTGGCCGCCCGGGTTCCAATCGACCATGATTGCCTGGTAAATTGTAGACGACATTTGCCTGGGGGGGTGCAGCGTATATATGGTCGGCTCTTCAGGCAGCCCCTCCAGCGCTTCTTTTGTCATATTGATTCCGACGGCTAAGGGTTCCCCATCCGCTGACAGCCTTACCCAGGTCCGGGCCATGCCATTTCCGATTTGGGTCTCTGGCCCGTAGTAGGTGTTGGTATTGTCATTTCCATCCGGTAAAAAATCTTCTAGCTCCTCACAACCAGCTAGCAGCAGGAACGATAAACAAAACAGCGGCAGTGCCAGCGCATTTCTGAATAATTGTTTTCTCATAGCAGTAGATATATGAATATAAATAATCCTCCGTAGGTAGCTTATTTACTGGCCACTAAGCCTGGTAATAGAGGTTATATATACGTACTATTCACATTCTATGACTTTAATTATATTTTTTTAAACTAAATAAACAATATTTTTCACCTTCTTTCTGGCTGCGTTCACCTTCAGGATGTCATTCGCTGCCAGATTCTTCCTTTCACATAGCTATTGCGCCCGTTAACTTCAAAAAACCATATTTATGCATACACATAGGGTTACCTCCCCTCTCTTTTCGTATAAAGAGTACAAAACCAATAAGAATACGATTATGAAAAATACATGGAAATTAGCTTTTGTCGCCTTCACTATGTTTGCTTTCACTGCATGTAACAGCGAGGAAAACGCGGCAACAGAATCTGAGAATATTGAGACAACAGACCAGATCGAAACAGATATGGAGACTGATATGGACATGGCCGAGGACACTACCGTTCTGGAGGATACTACAGTTAACGACGGTGTAGCGGATGACATCCAGGAAGAGCAGCCTCCGGTAGAATAACCAAGCCATCAGATAGAAATATAAAAGTCCCTGCCACATAGCAGGGACTTTTTTTATGCGTACAGGTGTAGCATATATAGCACGGCATAAAAGGAAGAATACAGATGGTATATATATGCTGTAACCTTTTTATCTTTAGGAATGGAAAATATAACGCTCACGCACGATGGCGTAACCATAAAGCTAATTGAATCGGATGGGCAGCTACAGGAGGCAGTCGCTCATTTGCGCCAGCACAAGGAGCTTGCCCTTGACCTAGAGTTTGATCAGAATCGCTTTACCTATGGTTTTAACCTGTGCCTAATACAGATATCGGATGGATGCGGCACCTGCTACATCATCGACCCTTTCACTATCAATGACCTGCAACCGCTCTTCCGGGTATTGGAAGACAAGTCCATCACTAAAATTATCCATCACTCCAACAACGATATTCTGCTGCTCAACAAGCTAGGATGCAATATCCGGGGCGTACTGGACACGGATGTGGCCGCCAAAATCCTTAATTATGAGCGGTCGTCGCTGGCTACCGTGATGAAGGAGGAGTTCAGCCATGAGGTGGACAAGTCGCAGCAGTCAAGCAACTGGAACACGCGCCCGCTCACGGAGGCGCAGCTTATATATGCGGCCATCGACGTGATTTACCTGCACCGCGTAAAAGAGAGGCTGGTGAAGCAGATTGAGGAAGTGGGGCGCCTGCACTGGCTGCAGGAAGAAAACCAGTTGCTGGAGGCCCTGACTTATATCGAGTCGGAGAACCCGCATATGAAGCTCCGCAACGCCTTTCGGCTCAATTATTATCAACAGTTCATCCTGAAGGAACTGTATGCATTCCGGGATGAGATGGGGAAGCAGCTGAACAAGCCCTCGTCATACGTGATCTCAAACGAGGGCCTGGTAGAGCTTGCCAATAACCCGAACACCGATGTGCACGAGTGGCTAAACCACACCAAAGGCATTCACGGTGCGCTTAAAAGGCCGCGCAACGAGAAACTGCTGAAAGATGCCCTGGATCAAGCCAAGGAAAAAGCGAAGGCCGAGAACATCAGCCATGATTACCCACAAAACCGTTGGCAGCGCCCGCCCCGTACCCCAGAAACTGAGAAGCGCAAAGAGGAGCTGACAGCGGTGCAGAAGCAACTGATTGCCACCTATGGCGAGTTTGCGACGAGGCTGATCATTAACCAGAGCCTGATTACGGACTACAGCATAACGGGCCAGTTGCGCTGCACGAAGCAGTATGCCACCGATATTTTATTCCAAACAGCCGCTGCCCTGGATGTTCCGCTGCCGAAACCATCCCTGAGAACAGCAGATGAGTTATAGCCCTCTTCTTATATATAACTGGCAACAAGATGCGCGAATTTAGAGTTGAGCATGATTTTCTGGGTGAGAAAGAAATTCCGGACGAACTGTATTATGGCATTCAAACTGCCCGTGCCTTAGAGAATTTTTACATAACAGGCATCCCTATATCCAAGGAACCTCTTTTTATTCAAGGTTTCGGCTACGTGAAAAAAGCGGCCGCCATGGCCAACCGCGACTGTGGCGTGCTGGCCCCAGCAATAGCGAACGCCATTTGCCAGGCTGCGGACAAGCTGATCGACGGGGAGTACCTTGATCAGTTTGTGACGGATATGATCCAGGGGGGCGCCGGCACCTCCGTGAACATGAACGTCAACGAGGTGATCGCTAACATTGCCCTGGAACTGCTGGGTCACCAGAAGGGAGAATATGACTACGTGCACCCCAACAACCATGTTAATTGCTCCCAGTCTACGAACGATGCGTACCCTACCGCTTTCCGACTCGCGCTTTACAGGAAGATAGAAGGCTATATAAAAAGCCTGGAGGCCCTGGAGCAGTCTTTTGCCAGAAAAGGGAAAGAGTTTGTGAATGTGCTGAAGATGGGCCGTACGCAAATGCAGGATGCCGTACCGATGACATTGGGTGCTGAGTTCCACGGCTTCTCCACCACCATCAAAGAGGACATTCAGCGTCTGAAAGAGTCGCTTCCCCTCATCTGCGAGATCAACATGGGCGCTACGGCAATCGGCACCTCTATCAACGCCCCGGAAGGCTACCCGCAGATCGTAACCGAACATCTCCGCAACATCACCCGGATTCCGGTTGTGCTTGCCGAAGACCTGATCGAGGCCACCTGCGATACCGGCGCCTATGTGCAGGTATCCGGCATCTTAAAGCGGACAGCCGTGAAGATATCGAAGATATGTAATGATCTGCGCCTGCTGTCGTCTGGGCCAAGAGCGGGTATAAACGAAATAAACCTGCCGCGCATGCAACCAGGCTCCTCTATTATGCCCGGCAAGGTAAACCCGGTGATTCCGGAAGTCGTGAACCAGACCGCTTATTATGTGATAGGGGCCGATATAACCATCACTATGGCAGCCGAAGCAGGCCAGTTGCAATTGAACGTGATGGAGCCGGTTATCGCTTACAGCCTTTTCACATCTCTAACATATATGAGCAATGCCTGTTATACGCTACAGGAAAAATGCGTGGATGGCATCACGGCCAATGAGGAAATATGCAAGAACATGGTGATGAACAGCATCGGCATTATTACAGCACTTAATCCGATCTTAGGATATGAAGAATCCTCCTCTATCGCGAAGGAAGCTTTGGCAACTGGTAAATCAATTCACCAGATCACGGTGCTGGAACGCAAGCGCATTACGCAGGACAAGTGGGATGAAATTTATTCAATAGAAAACCTGATTCACCCGAAGTTCATTACCCTATAATACATTATCCTATTGCCCGCACAGCAAGGAGGCCCTGGCTATATATAGCTAGGGCCTCCTTGCTGTGCGGGCGGGTGGACTGGCAGGGCCGGCCCCGCTGAACGCCCGCTTCCATGGCAAAGGCGCCTGCCCCGGGCGCATACGGCTGGGGCAGGCGCCTTTG
>NZ_BAABHC010000002.1:0-532899 GCF_039541895.1 Pontibacter saemangeumensis | reverse complement strand
GGAGAGGTTTACTCAGCGCAATGCTGAACGCAGCTGCTGGAATAAAAGCACAGATACACTTGCTTTTTAGCACAGTTCATAAAATTACTTATCAGCCAGGCTAAAGTAGATAGCTACACCTACAGCGGCAGTTAGTTTGAAAACTTTTTTAACGTGAACTACCCATTCGGAAGCTGTCATTAGCTTATCAATAAGGTCGCGGGCAACCTGTTCCGGAAATTGATTCATTGAAAAAGCACGAGGAGGTTTTTACAGTGCTTTTTATCAATAGAGGGATAGAATGCCACCGAATGCATTTCATTAAATATTTATTAGTGCGTAATTATCACTCAAATATATAAAAAAGCTCCAGATTCGTAGGTGCTTCAAAATAACAAGTTTCAATTTATATAAAATAATATCTAAATATTTATGAGTAAGCGTTTGGATATAATGTTTACATAAATATATATTTGTAAACAATTAGTAGTGATAGTCGTTAAAGGCGTAAATATATCTGAGGCCTATGGCAAACATCAATTTTAGGTAATTCTATAAAAGTAATGATAGATTATAGTTAGCCACAAAGAAACGGATTGCCATCAGGTGCCTCTCAAGCCTTTTGGAAAAGGAGAGGGACTTTCTCACCAGTCGAGCGCATCTATGCCTGAGGGTACAGAAGAACCTCTCGGCATGGTTGGTCTCTTTCTTGTTGGCGGCGGCTACATGCCTTGCCGCCGGTATCACCTTTTTATAGGCCTCCCACTCATCGGTGAAGAAAGTTGCCTGCCGCCGGTAGCGCTCGGGCACCTCTTCCCACAGCCCCTTTGCCCCCGTTGCGCCGCTGTCCCCCAGGTGAAGGGCCACAATCTGCCTGCTCCTCCTGTCCTGGGCCACCCACAGCCATTGCTTGTTGCCTTTGAAGCCGACAAAGCTCCACAACTCATCGCTCTCGCACTCATAGCACCTAAGGTTTATTTCGGCCTTGCAAGCCACCTGCGCGTTCAGGTCCTGCGGCACTTCCCCGTAGAGCTCATCCATGTAGCGGTAGAGGTGGCAGGCGGCAATCTCCATCACCCGGCAGATGCCCTCCAGGGAGATGCGCTCGAGCAGCAGCAGCTCGATGCGCCTTTTCTGCTCCCGGCTCAGGCTCCCGTTCCGCCGCTCGAAGACGAACTGCCTGCTGCAGTCCTTGCACCTGCCCCTGGCTTTGCCGTAGTAGGTTCTCCCGTTTTTGACTATATTCACACTGCCGCAGTAGTAGCATGACCTGTTCATGTGGGTAAAAGTTAGATTCGACACCTAATCTTACCGCTACTGCGGTCTTTTTTGTTATATCATTACTTTTAGAGGACTACCCAATTTTAATTTATTAAAGAGCAAGAAGAACAGGAGCAGTGAGTGCCCTGTAATGATGGTGCTTACTTTTGATGGTATCAGAATAAGGAAACAGCTAAAGATTAAAGCAAGAGAGAAGCATTGGAGCGATGTCAAAAGCAGGTTAAAACCTCCTTTGAAAGGTGAGCCTGACAATAATTATGAAGTCTATAATGCTGTGCTTGATAAGTATCAAGCCAAAGTTAGAGACATCTTTAATGATGCTTTGCTGCATGACATAAAGCTGACAAAAGAGTATGTAGAAAACCAGCTAAACGAAAACTTTCTTTCCCTTGTCAGAAATAGGCCCTTATTCGAAGTGTTTACTGAGTTTACAGAGTCCTATAAATCAACAAAAGCTGAGAGAACCTATAAGAAGCATAATACTGCTCTGAATTTCTTTAAGGAATTTCAGAGCTACACCAAGTATGATATGCGCTTTGACAGCATCAACCTTGAATTCTTTGATAAACTTCAACGGTATGCTTTTATAGAGAGGGCTGCGAACCATAAGAAAATCTGTCTGGATAACTATTTTGCTGTATTGGTAGCATCCTTGAAGACTTTCCTAACATGGGCGCATGAAAGGGGATACAATAAGTTTGAGGTATATAAGAAGTTTAAAGCAACTGGAAGGGATATTGACATTATCTACTTGACGTTTGATGAGTTGATGAAGCTCAAGGACTACACCTTCCAGGATGAAAGACTCAGCAGGATCAGGGATATTTATTGCTTTGGCTGTTTCACCGGCTTACGCTACTCTGACCTAAATGCTCTCAATGCAAGTCACATACAAGGTAGTGTTATTACAAAGACGATTGTAAAGACTAAAGAGAAGCTGAAGATTTACCTTAATGATTTTGCGCTGGATATATTGAAGAAGTATGAAAGCCAGCCGTATTATCCTTTACCTAAAATCTCTGAGCCTAAGTTTAATAAACTTATTAAGGATTGCTGTAAAGAGGCAGGAATTGACAAGATGGAAACAATAACAAAGTATTCAGGGGGTAAGGCTACTATAATTACAGTACCTAAACACGAGTTAATAACCTCTCATACTGCCAGGAAGACATTTACTACGTTATCTGTAGAGGATAATGTAAACCTAAAAGTATTGAAAAGTATGACTGGTCATAAGAAAGATGCCAGTTTTAACAAATATATAGATATTGCTGACTCATTTCAAGCGAAAGAAATAGACCGCACCTGGAACAAGAAAGCACGCGAGCAAAAGCAGAAAAGCAATGGGTAAAATTACTGTTAAACACTATTTGAATAAAAGTGTAGCCAAGGCGAATAATACTGATGCCACTATAAGTCAGGTTTATGTTCAGATAACAGTAAAAAGACAGGTAAATAGAATACGCAGTAGAGCTCACAAATTTGTCGATTTGAAAGAAAATGAGCTTCAAATGACACAAAAGGAATTTGAGATAGCACTAGCTAACAAAGATAAAGGTGTAGGCAAAGCATTATTTTTAGAGTGTAGCTACATGAAAGATTTGATTACATTTTTAGATCCTTTTGAAAGAGAGGAATTTTCAGTAAAAGATTTTACTAAATTATATGAGATAGCTACATCTAAAGTTTATGAAGATATAGATATCTCAGGTAAGAAACAATTAATCGGAATGCTAGGAGGGAACTGGGAAATTATTAATAAAATAATTAATTGGGAACTGCCTTTTAATTTAATACTAGATGGCCTTGAACTAATTGGTAGTAAGAACAAAGATTTTAACGAAGATATTCTCTGTGATAAAATTTTGGTACCCTATAAAGTAGCTATTCGACATATTGATGAATTTCTTATAGAGAATACTGGCCAAACAAAATATGGTTTAGAAAATTGTAATAGTTATATGCTGTATTGGATTAAAAATGAAATGTATTTGAGTTTTGTTCAATTTTTGTCTGATAAGAAATACATACATCCTGAGCTTGATTCTGCAGTGCATAAAGTACTAATATTAATAAGTAAAGCAAAAGGATTACAAATGAAGCTTTTAAGCTTAAAAACATAATTATTTAAATAAATTTAATTTTTTTATGTAATGTTTACAAAAAATAAAATGTGTTAACAATGGTAAAGAGAGGTATTTATAAAAAGAACCTATGGTGAAAAATGAAGTGGTAGTTATTACAATGTCCAAGCAAGAGCTGGATGACTACATTGAAAAGTATTACAAGAACAACCAGATTCAAGGCAAAAAAGAGGCTGGGGAAAAGCTAACCCAAAAGCAGGCTGCGGCATTATTTGGAGTCACGCCTGCCACTATTATTAGGTGGCAAAACAAAGGGGAAATTCCAGTCAATAAGGTAGGAAGGACAGTCTTCTATTTTAGAGATCAGCTGCTAGAGGTAGCGAAGAAGAATCCTGATATGTTCAAGTAGGGTATAACATTTGATCATAGGGTTAAATAAGTAGAGCGCTAACTGCCATTAGCGCCCTTCATGTTGAGCTTAACAATAAGCAAACTCAAAACAATATGTTAACAACAAAGATAATATATTATCAACTCACCACACTTTTCGAAACGTTCACTGTACAGATGTTTTCCAGTGCTATAGGTTTTGTAGAACAAGCTTGTCTGTGCTCTCTTGCTAAGAACAAGGCTATAAACATTAATTCTTTGAGGAATATCCTATGAAAGAGTCCTACATATTTCCATTAGAGGGAGCTATAAGAGGAACTCTAAAGCAGCTTAATCAAACTCTAATAGATGATCGAAGAGATTATGAAAGGTACAAAGTATCAGCATATAGTAAGTCCATTGTCGCTGAGAAGTGGGATTGGAAGATAACTGCCTATATGGATGCTTATAATGAGCTAGAGTTTCTCTTTAATAGAGCTATAACAGTTGATCATGAAAGGTCTACTTACCTGCAGCAAATATGCAAGCTAAAGGATGAAGTAAGGAGACTAAACAAGTATCTAAACATTCTTTCGGTTACCAAAAAGATTGAAATTGAGGAGCAGGTTAAGTTCAAAACGGAGCAGCGGATTAATCAGCTGTGTGAAAAAGCAGAACAAGAATTAAAGAATGAAATAAAGTATTTCGATCAAGCGATTATCAGAAATGATAAATCTTTAGAAAGGAGGGTAGCTTCATGAAGCAAGCCAACGCAGCCGTTGAGCTAACCAATAGCTAACCCTTTAACCAAGCATTTTCTAAACCACAACCAAACGAAAGCCAAAACTCTGAAAATGCTGTTGGTATAGATGAAATTGATGAAATATGTAAAGAGTATGTAAAGGTAGGTACTACTTATTATCGTGAGATTAATATACCGGCTGCAACACCTGGGAAATACTTAGGCAAGAGACTT
Source organism: Pontibacter saemangeumensis (assembly GCF_039541895.1). Classification (NCBI taxonomy): domain Bacteria; kingdom Pseudomonadati; phylum Bacteroidota; class Cytophagia; order Cytophagales; family Hymenobacteraceae; genus Pontibacter; species Pontibacter saemangeumensis. The sequence goes on along the minus strand of NZ_BAABHC010000002.1, from coordinate 528,210 downwards.
GATGCGTGGACTAGAACAGCCATTGAAGATGATTATGGTAGGAAAGCTGCTAAAGAGATATGTACCAGGATGCCAAAGTACAAAGCATTTGTAGTTAGGCCTGAACACATAAAGTACCAAAGGGATATGGAAGGTTGCTATAATCAGTATGAAACACTTAAACACCATCCTTCTGAGGAAGCTGCAGAATTTCCTATAACAGAAGCTTTCTTGAAGCACATCTTTGGAGATCAGTATGAAATAGGACTTGACTATTTACAGTTGTTGTACAAGCAGCCATTGCAGAAGTTATATGTCCTTTGCTTAGTCTCTGTTGAAAGAAATACAGGAAAGACAACTTTTTTGAATTGGCTACGACAAGTTTTTGGGAAGAATGTGACTCTAATTAATAGTGAGGATGTTGAAGGAAGATTTAATAGTGATTGGACCTCAAAACTTTTGGTTTGTATCGATGAGACTTTCATAGACAGTAAGAAAGCAGTTGAAAGAATAAAGAATTTGTCTACCACAAAACCTTCAAAACTGAGGCTAAGCAGAAGGATAAAGTTGAAACAGAATTCTTTGGTAAGTTTATCTTCGCATCTAATAACGTCGTTAACTTCCTGCCTATAGAAGAAGGAGAGATCAGGTACTGGGTTAGATATGTTAAGCCTTTAAGTAATGATAATGTAAATTTATTAGATGAGCTAGAGCGTGAAGTTCCTGCTTTTATGTTCCATCTTATAAACAGAAGAATGCATACACCTAACCCATTATCTAGGATGTGGCATAAACCTGATGACATTTGGACTCCAGATTTGGAAGTAGCAATGAATGGTAGCAGGAGCGGAGTTGAGCAACTGATAATTGATGCAGTGAAGGAATATTTTCTTGATTTTAATGAAGACCTGAAATAACAAGGAGAAGATTCTGCTTGGCTAAAGCTTACTGCTACTGACATTGCAAAACTAATGTCTAACGCATCTGGAAGCTCAATGAAGTTTGATGCTGGTGATATCAAAAAAGTGCTGGATAAGTGGAAGCTTATACCAACCAATAGCTCTTACAAATTTTATACTTGGATTGAGGTGCCAGATGGGAATGAAAGCAGCAAGCATATTGCTCACGCTGCAAACAGAAAGGGTAGGTATTATGCGATACCTATAGAAAAGATAGAGCTTTGATTGTTGAAAGTTGAAAACTCTCTGATGTATAAGGTTAACCTATTATATATATAGAGAGTTTTCATTTAATAAAGAGCCAACATTTTGTCAACTGGCTGTCAACGGTTCAACTTAAGGTCAACACTTCAACAGTTGTCAACAAGCTTAATAAAGTGTGTTGGGTAATTTATTTGTTTTAGTGCAGGATGTTACGAGATAACAGCAACAGATCAACGGTTAGGTAAAAGTAAAAAGAAACAGGCAGCCTACACAATTACTTTTATTAGAAGGAAATTTACCTAATGGTTAAAAGAATCAAATCAGTTTCATTAGAAGTTCTGCCACCTTTTCTGCCACCAATAAACAAAGTAAGCCGCTGATTACCAGCGGCTTACTTTGTTTATAAAGTACCCGGAGCCGGAGTCGAACCGGCACGAGTGTAACCTCATTGGTGTTTGAGACCAACGCGTCTACCAATTCCGCCATCCGGGCATGTTTCCCTGTCAGGAACGAGCTGCAAACTTAGATAATGTTTCCTGAATTCGCAACAGGTATTTTTTCTTCAGGTAGTAGGTTTTTACCTGCTGCAGGGCCTCCTCTTTGGTGATGCCGTGCAGCTCGGGGTAGCGCTGCAGCGTGGGCAGAATGTCGTTGTCGAGCTGCGCCATCAGGCCGCTGCTGCGCTCGCCCAGCTCATGAAACTTGTCGGCGTCGAAGTCCATCTCCAGCTCCATCAGCTCCTCGTTCAGGTCCATCATATCCATCAGGAAGTCGGAGGGAAGCTCGTTGTTCTTGCCTTCCTGCAGCAGCCCGTGCTGCTGCAGGATATACTGCATGCGCAGGTCCGGGTGCGCGAGCGTGCGGTAAGCGTTGGTGTTCCGGGTGGAGAGCTGCAGAATCTCCTGCTGTTTCTCCTGCGGCTCGTTGGCGTAAAAGTCGGGGTGGTACTCGCGGCTCAGCTTGTAGTAGGTATTCTTCAGCGCCTTCTCGTCCAGCAGGAAGCTTTCCGGTATATCGTATATCTCGAAGTAATTCATTTGTCTGATAGCTTTTATATATAACTGCACGGCAATGGCAGTTTCTATAGGCTAAGGTACAGCAAAAGGGTGGGGATTGTTCTAAAAACAGCAAAGACCTGCGCACGCTGCGCGGTATTTATATCGCCACCTGCACATGCGACCAGGCCTGCGGCTTCGCGGCAAAAAGAGTTTTGGTGGCCGGCCACACCTGCCCGAAAAGCTCCGAGTCGCGGTAGGCGTTCAGGTGCTCCTCCGAGTCCCAGAGGCTGTAGGTGCTGTAGACGTTTGGCTGGTGCAGGTCCTGCAGCAGCTCCACGTGCTGGCAGCCGGCAAAGGCGCGTATCCTGGCTTTCGAATCCCGGAAAATCTCCAGGAACTCCTCCGTCTTCTCCGGCCTGAACGTCATCCGGACGATGCGAACGATCATGGTTTATTGTTGGATTGTTAAATGGTTGAATTGTTAATTGTTAAATTGTTGAATTGTTGAATTGTTTTACTGGGGGTAGGTATTGCTTAGTAAACAGTTTGTCTGAACTCCTCTTAAGTTTTTTAATACATGTTACATATAGAGGAACAACAATTTAACAATTCAACCATTTAACAATTAATTTAACTTCCCGGGTAAAAGCGCACGTCCACCTGCGAGTCGAATCCGAGACCGAGGAGTTCGGCGGCGTGGCCTTTGTTGATGCCGATGCAGAGCTGGCCCTGGCTGTTGTAGATGCAGCAGCAGTCGCCGTCGTCTACCTGGGTGTAGTTCGGGAAAACGCGGCCCACCGTCTCGCGGCCGAAGTGCACGGTGAAGGTGCGGCCGTGGGCAATGGTGTCGATGCTGTCGGAGGTGATGTTGGTGATCAGGTTGCCGAAGCGGTCAACATGAATGACGTGGCCTGTGATGGAATGGTCGTTGAGGCGCAGCTGGCGGTTCAGCAGCTGCCGGAAGTTGCGGGTGCGCTCGCCCAGCACCTCGATGTCGCCGCCGCCGGCCAGGTACACCGCCGCCTGCGCCAGCAGGTCCTTCGCCGGGAAGGGCATCAGCGGCCTGTCGGTCTTCAGCTCCACCACCAGCTCCGGCTGCCCTTCCGTCAGGAGCGAGAGCAGGCCATTGTCGGCCAGCAGGAAATAGTGGCCTTTGTACTGGGCGGCATGAAACCTGCCCTGCTTGCTGCCGTGGGTGTCCACGGCTACCAGGTGCACGGTGCCCTCCGGAAACTCGCCGTACACGGCGCCCAGCACATATTCGGCGTGGGCGATGTTGTACGGCTCGATGGCGTGCGACACATCCACAATGGCGGCCTGCGCGTCCTGAGACAGTATCCGGGCCTTCACAGCAGCCACGTAATGGTCATTATACCCAAAGTCTGAAGTAAACGTAATAAGAGCCATAGCACGAACTATAATCTGTATAGATTTGTATTAAATGTAAACATATTTTACTTAATTTAAAGAAACATTACCCACATACTATATACAGGAGCAATAATTTGGTAGAGAAAGTAATAACCTTAGAGAATATCTCTCTGATTGATTTTCTGGGGACAGAGAATCAGAATATCAAACAGCTGGCCGCTGCCTTCCCGAGCAGCAAAATCATCTCCAGGGGCAACGAGATCAAGATTCAGGGCCAGACTCCCGAGATTACCAAAATCCATGAAATAATGGGGTCCCTGATTGACCACTACCACAAGTTCGGAAAGATTACGCACAGCAGTGTAAATAGATACCTGTCGGCCGATGCTTTTACGGACGAGGAAGTGATTGTGACGTCCCCGGATGTGATTGTATATGGCAGCAAGGGAGGCGTGATCAAGGCCAAGACCCCGAACCAGCAGAAGCTGGTGGATGCGGTGGAGAAAAACGACCTCGTGTTCGCTTTGGGGCCTGCTGGTACCGGTAAAACCTACGTATCCGTGGCGATGGCGGTTCGCGCCCTCAAGAACAAGGAGGTGAAGAAGATCATCATCTCCCGGCCCGTGGTGGAGGCAGGCGAGAGCCTCGGTTTCCTGCCCGGCGACATGAAAGAGAAAGTGGACCCCTACCTGCGCCCGATCTACGACGCGCTGGAGGATATGATCCCGGTAGAGAAGCTGAAGTATTACCAGGAGAACAAGATCATTGAAATTGCACCGCTGGCCTATATGCGCGGCCGCACGCTGAACAACGCGTTCGTGCTGCTGGATGAGGCGCAGAACACCACGCCCGCCCAGATGAAGATGTTCCTGACGCGTATGGGACCCAACGCCAAAGTGATGGTGAACGGTGACTGGTCGCAGGTGGATTTGCCGCGCAACCAGCGCTCCGGCCTGATGGAAGTGCTGAACATCCTGCGCGGGGTGAAAGGCATCGGCTTTGTGGAGATGAGCGCCGAAGACGTGGTGCGCCACCGGCTGGTGCGCGACATCGTGAACGCCTACACTAAACTGGAAGAGGAGCGCCGCGCTGCCCGCGATGAGGCCAGGACATCGGAGGATGGCGAAAGGCCTTCGTACGACCGGCGCAGCAGAGCAAGGCTTTCGGAGTAACCAGCTTCAAAATGACACTAGAGGCGCAATCACTTGCGCCTCTTTTTTTGCTTTATGTGAGTAGGAATAGGATTTATATATAGCCCAAGCTGCCCCGAAAACAGTGTGAGGTCTATATAAACCAACAGGCTGTCACCAGCGAGAACCAACTATATAAGTCATTTGCGATATATAAATCTGCTGCGTGAAAACCCACCCCTGCCCCTCCCAAGAGGGGAAAAAAACTCCGTTTCTGAAAAATTCTCCTCCTCGGAGGGGCGGGGGTGGGTCATGTTTTGACTTTGTAAGTATATCGCAAATGGGTTATTTAATATCTGAAAATAAATTTCATCGCCTTATTTATATATGATTGAACTGAAGCGCATAGAGCAGGAGCAGGACCTGAAAACGGCTTTCCGGATACGGGAGCAGGTATTTGTGGCGGAACAGCAGGTGCCGCGCGACGCAGAGTACGATCAGTATGAGAACACAGCCCATCACTACCTGGCCATATACCATGGGGTGCCCTGCGGCGCGGCGCGCTGGCGCGCCACTGAAAAAGGCGTAAAGCTGGAGCGCTTTGCCGTACTGCCCGACTACCGCAATAAAAATGTGGGGGCGCAGGTGCTGAAGGCGGTGCTGGAGGATGTGCAGCGGGAGCACCCTGACGAGGTGATTTACCTGCACGCGCAGCTGCCGGCTGTCAATTTCTACAAGCGCCACGGCTTCGATACCGAAGGTGATCTGTTCAGTGAGTGCGACATACAGCACTACAAAATGGTGTACAGAGGCTGATGCTGCAGTGGGCGCCATACCCGTTTATCCGGATCACTCTGAGCCTGATCGCTGGCATATTGCTGTATTTTATCCTGGGCAAAGACTTCCGTTACAGCACGGAGGTTTTTGCCATTTTGCTGCTCACCTATATAGCAGTGGCGTTCTACGCGAGAAAAGCCAGAAAAATCCCGGTTACCAATGCCGCCGGTTTGCTCGGACTGCTCTGCTTTCTGAGCATGGGCTACGTCGCTACACAATGGCACGCGGCCCCAAACAATTCGAAGCACCTGCTGCACCTCCCGGAATCCCCGGCCTATTATACAGGCGTGGTGGAGGATTATATCATCCAGAAACCCGGTTACCAGAACACGGTGCTGCAGGTGCAGCAGGTGCAGGTAAACGGCCAGTGGCAGCAGGCCGAGGGCGAGGTGCAAATCTCGGTGCCGCACGACAGCGACAAGGCCTATGAGCTGAGTTACGGCGATGTAATGCTGGTAAGAGGGGCGCCGCAGCGGGTGGAGGCCCCGGCCAATCCCAACCAGTTTGATTACCGGCAGTTCCTCGCCAACAAGGGCATCTACTACCGTCATTACCTGCAGCCGCTGCAGTTCCGGAGAATAGCGACCGCGCCCCCGAATCCTCTTTTAGCTGCCAGCATCCGCCTGCGCCGCAACATAGACAAGCTGCTGCGGGAGCGGGTAGGGAAGGGGCAGGAGTACGCCATATCCTCCGCCCTGATCCTGGGGGTGAAAGACGAGCTGGACAATGCCATCCGGAATGCCTACGCCAGCACCGGCACCATGCACGTGCTGGCGGTGTCGGGGTTGCACGTGGGCCTGATATACTTGGTGCTGCTGTGGCTCCTGGGCCTCTTTCCGCCGGTAAGGCGGCAGCGCGTGCTGCAGGCCGTGCTGGTGCTGGCCTTTCTATGGACGTATGCTTTCCTGACAGGGCTGTCGCCGTCGGTGCTGCGGGCGGTGGTCATGTTCAGCATGGTGGCCGTTGCCGCCGCCATCCAGCGGCAGACGAATATCTACAACACCATTGCCGTTGCCGCCACTGTTCTGCTGCTCTGGAACCCCTATAACCTGAAGGAGGTCGGTTTTCAGCTGTCGTTCCTGGCGGTGCTGGGCATCGTGTACCTGCAGCCTCGCCTGTATAAACTACTGGAGATCAACAACTGGCTGCTGGACAAGGTGTGGGTTTACTTTACGGTATCGGTGGCCGCGCAGCTGGCGACGCTTCCGCTGGGGCTGTTTTACTTTCACCAGTTCCCGGTTTACTTCTGGTTCGCGAACCTGGTGGTGGTGCCCCTCGCCACGGCGGTGTTATATACCGGTCTGGCTGCCATAGTGTTTAGCTGGGTGCCGGGTCTGGGCTGGCTGCTGTTTTCGCTGCATGCCGGCCTGATCTGGTGTATGAACGGTTTTAACCTGTGGGTGCAGCGGCTGCCGTACGCGCTCCTGAACGGCTTCGACATATCACAGCTGCAGACGTGGCTGCTATATGGGTTCTTTTTCTTCCTGATCCTGTTCCTGGCGCTCCGGAAACTGCGCTACTTTGCCCTGGCGACGGCCGTGGTGGCCGTGCTTTCAGGGCAGGCGATGTGGGAGACGCTGCAGCAAAAGGAGCAGGCGCTGCTCACCCTTTATAACCTGCGCGGTGTAACCGGGCTGGCGCTGGTGCAGGGGCAGCAGGCCACAGTACTGGCTGATTCGGTTTTGCAGCAGGACGAAAGTAATTACACCTATAACGTGCAGCCCCACCTCTGGCAGCTGGGTGTGCTGCAGCCGGAATTCGCCGCTCTCGCTGCTGAACCTGCCGGGCGGGCAACCTATGCTTACAGTGTTTTGCCGGACAGCAACAGCCTGCTGGTGTGGCGGGGGCAGCGTCTGCTTCTGCTGTCGCACCCTCCTGCGCTGCAGTCGAAAGCCCCGCTGCCCGTAGATTACCTGCTGCTGCGCCAAAACGTCCGCCTGAGGCCACAGGACCTTCAAAGTTATGCCGCCGGCAAGATCATCCTCGATGCCTCCAGCAGCCCCTGGTACCGCCGTCGCCTGCACCAGCAACTGGACACCCTCGGCCTTGCCTATTATGACGTCGCGGACTCTGGCGCTTTTGTGGTGAAACTGAGGTGAGGTTTGGAGATAATGTATATATAGCTTCTGCATGACAATATTACATCCTGTTTCCAACCACCCCTGCCCCTCCTTGTCTTTTCGAGGGCCCCTACCCCCAGGAGGGGAGTTTTACCTCTCCCCAGCCCTCTCCTAAAAACAGGAGAGGGGGCACAAACCAATTATATATAACCTCTAATTTATATGATGCCCTTTAGCTAAAGCAGCATATACGGTGCTTTAACTTTGCCTTGGCAAAGGCAGACTCCCCTCCTGGGTTAGGGTCCCTCGAAAAGGACAAGGAGGGGCAGGGGTGGTTGGACCCGGTACACCTCCAAGAGCATGTGGCATTACCTGAAATACTTCTTCCCTCAATTTCCGTATCTTTGCACATCAAAACGGAAAAACAATGAGCGAATATACCCCCCTGAGCGAGCTTGGTGAGTTTGGCCTGATCAAGCGGATCAATGAGAAAATCGAATTGCGCAACGCCTCCACCATCAAGGGCATTGGCGACGATGCGGCAGTGCTGGAGCCGCAGGAGAAGCAGATCGTGGTGTCGACTGACATGCTGCTGGAGGGCGTGCATTTTGACCTCACCTTCTGCCCACTGAAGCACCTGGGATATAAAGCCGTGGCCGTGAATGTGTCGGATATTGCCGCCATGAATGCCCGCCCGACACAGATAACCGTGAACATTGCCTTGGGTGCGCGCTACACGGTGGAAGCCGTGGAAGAGCTGTACGAGGGTATCCGGCTGGCCTGCGAGAGCTACAACGTGGATCTGGTGGGCGGCGACACGACGTCGTCCCGTGCGGGGCTGGTGATCAGCATCACAGCCATAGGCGAGGTGGCCAAAGGCGAGGCCGTACTGAGAAGCGGTGCCAAAGTGCATGACCTGGTTTGCGTGACAGGCGACCTGGGCGCGGCCTATATGGGGCTGCAGGTGCTGGAGCGGGAGAAGCAGGCGTTTATGGCGAACCCGGAGATGCAGCCCGAGCTTGAGGAGAAACAGTATATCGTGGGCCGGCAGCTGCGCCCCGAGGCCCGGATGGACGTGGTATATGAGCTGAAGGAACTGGGCATCAAACCCACTTCCATGATTGATATATCGGATGGGCTGGCCTCGGAACTGATGCACATCTGCAGCCAGTCGGGCGTAGGCGCCACGGTATATAAAGACAACCTGCCTGCCGATGCGCAGATGCTGGAGACGGCGGTGGAGTTTAACCTCGACCCGATCACGTGCATCATGAACGGCGGCGAAGACTACGAACTGCTGTTCACCATCCCGCTGGCCGACTATGACAAAGTGAAAAATCACCCGGACATCACGATTATCGGGAAAATAACCGAGGCCAGCGAAGGTGTAAACCTGGCGAATAAACAAGGCCAGTCGTTCCCGCTGCACGCCCAGGGATGGAGGCATTTTTAGGGCGCAAGTCTGACGTCTGATTATATAACCCAAGTTGCGATATATAAATCTGCTAAGTGAAAACCCACCCCTGCCCCTCCCAAGAGAGGAATAAAAATTCCGTTTATGAAAAATTCCCCTCCTCGGAGGGGCGGGGGTGGGTCATGTTTCGACTTTGTAAGTATATCGCAACTCAGGTTATATATAAAAAGGGAAGCCGTTCAGCTTCCCTTTTTATATATGGGCTATAACCTTTGCTGCCAGGAGATCAGTCCTCTGGAAACGGTATGAACACAAAGTTCTGGAAGTCCTCGTCTACCACGAAGAGGCAACAGTATTCGTCCGGGTCTTTGTAGGCCGCTTTGAAGTCCTCTATCTTGTCTTCCATCACCAGCTGCCGCTGCACGAAATCCTCTAAATAAGAAGCGTTGATATGCCATTCCAGCGCTGCCTCTTCTTTTGCCAGAAACGGAGACCCCACCGGCACCTGTGTCCGGCTGAACACGAAGATCGGGTAATCAGAGATCTTGCGCTTGCGCACCTGGTACGATGCCTCCCGCAGAGTCTCGGCCACTACCACAAAATCCTGGGAGATGGTGCCGAGGTATTTGCCATTTAATTCCGGATCGTTTTCCATATTTTTTCTTTAGGACTCAAGTATCAAGACATAAGACACAGGACTTTCTTCATGTAGTAGTTTCTGATGACGTATCATATTTTACTTGCCAGCCAATGCAGTAACTAAGTAATTCTTATATCTTGTGTCTAACGTCCTGCGTCTTGTTTCGCTGTTAACAGTACAATGTTCTCTACGTGGTGCGTCTGCGGGAACATGTCCACGGGCTGTACGCGGGCCACGTCATATTTAACGGAGAGCAGTTCCAGGTCGCGCGCCTGTGTAGCCGGATTACAGCTTACGTACACAATACGGTCGGGGTGCACCTGCAGCAGCTTTTCCACCACATCCTCGTGCATACCGGCGCGCGGCGGGTCCGTGATCACCACATCGGGCCTGCCGTGCTGCGCTACCAGTTCATCCGATAAGATGTCTTTCATATCCCCGGCATAGAAGGTGGTGTTGGTGATGTTGTTGATTTGGGAGTTGATTTTGGCGTCTTCGATGGCGCTGGGCACGTATTCGATCCCGATCACCTCGCGGCACTGCCTGGCCACAAAATTGGCGATGGTGCCGGCGCCGGTATATAAATCATACACCAGCTCGTTTCCCGTCAGGCCGGCGAACTCCCGCGCCAGGCGGTAAAGCTCGTACGCCTGGTCGGCGTTGGTCTGGTAAAAGGATTTCGGCCCCACCCGGAACCGGATGCCTTCCATCTCCTCGTGTATATAGGGCAGGCCGTGGAAGCACACCACGTCCAGGTCGTGGTAGGTCTCGTTGCCTTTGGCGTTCACCACGTACTGCAGCGAGGTGATCTCAGGGAATGTTTCCTGCAGGTGGCGCATGATGCCCTCAATGGCTTCTTTGTCGTTGCGGAACACCTGCAGAATCACCATTAGCTCACCAGTATTGGCGGTGCGGATGATGAGGTTGCGCAGGAAGCCCTGCTGCTTCACCACGTCGAAAAAGTCCAGCCCGTGCGACCGTCCATATGCCCGCACCGCCAGCCGGATGGCGTTCGACGGGTCGGGCTGCAGGTAGCAGTGCCGGATGTCCAGGATCTTGTCGAAGCGGCCGGGTATATGGAAACCCAGGGCGTTGCGGTCAAACTCCTCCCCGGACTTGATTTGCTCGTTGGTAAGCCAGCCGTTGCCGGAAAAGGTAAACTCCAGCTTGTTGCGGTAATACCGTGTTTTGGCAGACCCCAGAATCGGTTCGAAGGGCGGCAGCGGCACCTTGCCGATGCGTTCCAGGTTGTCCTTTACCTGCTTCTGCTTGTAGTGCAGCTGGGTGTCGTAGCTGATGTGCTGCCACTTACAGCCGCCACACACCCCGAAGTGCTCGCAGAAAGGCTGTACGCGCAAGGCAGAGTACTCGCGGAAAGCCACAGGCTGTGCCTCCAGATAGCTCTTCTTCTGGCGCGTAATGCGCAGGTCCACCACGTCGCCGGGGGCCACGCCAGCCACGAATATAACCATGTTGTTATGGCGCGCCAGGCATTTCCCCTCCGCCACCATCTCCTCGATCCGGATGTTCTCGAGTAGCTCAAATTTCTTTTTCTTATGCTTGTTTCTCACGGTGGTGCAAAATTAGGCAAATTTGGGGAGAAACGGGAGTAGGAGCGGGGATTGTGTTCACTTCCGGTTTTAACCGTGCGTCGTTCTTGAATGCAGCAGATAAAGAGGCAGTTTCTATATAGGAAAGGTGAGTTGGCAAGAATCGAAGAATTGTCCCGCTAGCCGGTTGCCGCAGCTGCAGAGTTTCGCCATCCGAACAACCAGCAACCAACAATTAATTTATCTTTGCAGCGCTAATCAAGGGACTTCAGCATCATGAAAGATAAAGTAGTACTCATCACCGGGGGAACATCGGGAATAGGCAAAGCGCTGGCTTTTTCGTTTGGCGGGGCAGGGGCGAAGGTGGCTTTTTCTGGCCGCAATCCGCAGGGGCTCGCCCTGACCTCGCAGGAGCTATCAGCAGCCGGGGTTGACAACCTGGCGATACAGGCGGATGTGAGCGTGGAGGAGCAGTGTGCCCAGATGGTGCAGCAGGCCGTTACCAAATACGGCCGCCTGGATGTGCTGATCAACAACGCCGGTATCTCGATGCGCGCCCTTTTCGAGGAGGTGGACCTGGAGGTGATCCGGAAAGTGATGGATATAAACTTCTGGGGCACGGTGTACAGCACCAAATACGCGCTGCCCCATATCCTGGAGCGCAAAGGGTCCATTATCGGGATCTCGTCTATTGCGGGTTACCGGGGCCTTCCTGCCCGCACGGGCTACTCGGCCTCCAAGTTTGCCATGCACGGTTTTTTAGAGACGCTGCGCACCGAGCTGCTGCACAAGGGTGTGCACGTAATGGTGGCCTGCCCGGGTTTCACAGCCTCCAATATCCGCAATACCGCGCTGGCGGCCAACGGGCAGCAGCAGGGCGAGTCGCCGCGCGAGGAGGGGGATATGATGAGCGCCGAAGAAGTGGCGGCGCGTATCCTGAGAGCAACCATCCAGCGCAAGCGGGACCTGGTGATGACGTTTCAGGGGAAGCTCACTGTGTTCCTGAACAAGTGGCTGCCCGGGCTCACCGACAAGCTGGTATATAATGTGATGGCAAAGGAGAAGGACTCGCCGCTGAGAAAATAGTTTTTGGTTTATCGTGTGTCGTTTTTCTCTTCCCGAAAAACGAGCCACGATAAACGAAATACGGATCAAGGCAATTCCAGCACGTTGCTTTTGCGGATGTAGGCTTTCTGGCCTTTCCACTCTATCTCGTACCAGATGTCCTGTTCGCCCCGGATGGGCACTTTGTGGCCTTCGGTGGCGGTTGCAAGCCAGGAGCCGCCAGCAGAGGGTGCCGACATAATGGCTACGTGGTTGTTGCGGATGATGCCCGCGTCGCCTAAGTCGAGGAAGTTGATGTAGTATAAGATAAACAGCAGGTACAGCGTAAATCCGACCTTGAAGAGGTTTGTGAACTGGTGGCCCTTGCGCCAGCTGAAAAACATGACGGTGGCCGTGACCACTGCCGCCAGCAGCATCAGCTCCAGGATGCGCATATAATGCTTGCTGAGCTGCGTTTTGAAAAACTGCAGGTCGTTGTATTCGTATCCCTGCAGACGGTGGGTCTGCGCCAACTCTTCCATCTTCCGTAGAACTGACCGGCTGGGTTCTTTCGTATAAAAAAGATGCAGGTAATACATGGCGCCGGTGTAGTCGCGCAGCCCTTCCTTGATATAGGCCATCTTCAGGAGCATCTGGGGCGAGTAAAGCTGCCGCTCCTTCAGGATCTGCTCATACACGGGGAGCGCTTCGGTGTAGTGTTGGTTCAGGAACAAAGAATCTGCTGTGGCAAGGGTGGCATTATCTGCCTGAGCGTAAGCCGGTTTTGCGAAGAGGGCTGAAATAATAACCAAAAAGGCACTTATTTTGAACCAAAGATTTTGCATTTAAAAACTTAGCTGTTAGTTTTGCATCGCAATTCAGGGAAACGCCCTTGTATATGCAAGTTAATAAAAAGATTCTGTAGCTCAGCTGGTAGAGCAATACACTTTTAATGTATGGGTCCTGGGTTCGAATCCCAGCGGGATCACCAAAACGAAAAAGCCTTTTCAGTGCGAGAAGGCTTTTTCATTCACACTTGCTGCCACCAGGCAAGCGTGAGAAAGGGAAATTAATTTTGGTTTTTAAAAATTAAGCGCCTATTTTTGCACTCCCATACAAAGGGAATTTAACTGATTCTGTAGCTCAGCTGGTAGAGCAATACACTTTTAATGTATGGGTCCTGGGTTCGAATCCCAGCGGGATCACACCAATCAATAGTAAGAACAAGAAAGGCTGTTTACGCAAGGTAGACAGCCTTTCTTGTTCTTACTATATATAGCTGCAACATGCATTTCTCTTTCCCTTCAGCTTCAGATGGCTACTGATTCATCTGTCAGGAATTTGTACGGCAAAACCGCCGCATTTTACGTCTAAATCAGCCATTATGCGTATGCTATGCAATCAAGACGGCATCAACAATGCTCCGCACAGATTGAATGAAGCAGATAGAGAGGGTTTTAGTAATTGATGATGACGAGATCAGCATCTTCTTGACGAAGCGTGTGCTTAAAAAGACGGGCATCGGCAACGCGATCCTAACCGCGCCAAACGGGCGGGAGGGGCTTCGTCTTTTCAAGGGCGCAGTAGAGAAAGGGCAGCCTCCGCAACTGGTGCTGTTGGATATAAAAATGCCCGTGATGGACGGCTTCGCTTTCCTGGAGGAGTTGGGGAAACTCGAAACTGTGGATTTAAGCGAAACCAGGATTGTCCTGCTCAGCAGTTCCCATAATCTCTGGGAGATGGAAAGGGCTAAAAAGTATCGTGTAGTGTCGTTTCTGCACAAGCCCCTGGAAAAAGACGAGTTGCTGCGCATCCTAGGGTGATGCATGAGCGCTATTCTTTGGGTATTTTTATATAGGAAGAAGTGCCGACCCCCTCTTCACTCTCAAACGTGATCTCTTCGTTATGTAACTCCACGATGGTTTTGATGATGGACATGCCAAGCCCTGTGGTTTTCTCGCCTCTTAAGCCCGCTCTCCGGGCTACGGTGAACCTATCGAACAGGTAGGGCTGCACGTTTGCTGGTATACCGATGCCGTTGTCAGCCACCGTCAGCAGGACATGTGCCTCCTCTTCTTCCACCGATACCGTAATGTACCCGTTGTCTTGGGTGAATTTAATTGCGTTTGAAACAAGGTTGTTCATCACCTGCAGGATTTTCATGGCATCCACGTTCAGGAAGATGGGCTTGTCGGGTGGCATTGACTTCCTTGGGCGTGAAACTGTTAAGAAGGTGCTTGGACCAGAAGTGCGGAAAATCAGTTCTTCAACCAGTCCCCATTAAAATAAAAAGACATATAAAAGGATTTATACAGGATGTTCCCAAAGCGGCTATGCTTCTACTTTATATAGCGCCTCAAAAAGCTTGTGTTTGTAGGTAGGGTATTCCTTCAGGACAGCAACCAGCGCAAACAGGGCCCCACCGATCAGCAAAGGATAGAGCAGGTACAGCAGCGGGTGAATGCGGGGCAGAAACAGCATGCTGAACAGGGCTATCGAAATGAAACTGTAGAGGTAAGACGTCTTGGCGCTGAAGCTGAAAATACCGCCTTTCACCGCCTTCGGGCTGACGATAGAGGCGATGATGCCGATCGGGGTCAGCAGAAGGATGGCGGCAATGTACATCAGCACAATAAACAAGGCGCTTTCGTGGTTAAAGAAGGTGACATATAAAAAGGTCAGAACGGCATCCATCAGCAGGGGCACGCGCAGCGGCATCAGGCTCGCCTTGATAAAGTCCTTGTAACTGCCGCTACTGCGCTCGATCGTGAGCCACAGGTTGCGGTAAAAGCCCCACACGTTGTTGAATACATAAGAAAACACGACAAGCGGCCCAACAAACATCCATAGCGAGAGGATCTGGTCAAAGATATGCTCCCCTTTTCTCATATACGCGGTGGCGTCCAGTGCCAATATAATGGCTTTGAAAACCAACCCGAAAAGGAGCATTTGCTTGGCCAACTGGTGGTTTTTGAAGAGGCGCCAGCTCAGGCTGCGCCGGGCGGTGCTGCTGTAACTCACTACCTTGCGGCGCGGTTCGTTGGCGGCACGCTCTAAAAAATAATTGGCTGTGATGAAGAACCCCAGCGCGGCCATGTGCACCACCAGCAGCAGCCACTCACTGCTGGGCCGGAACATGGGCACGCGCGCCTGCAGCGCCACAAATGAAGCGGCCATTACTGCCGCCATATAGAAATAGCTGTGGTGCCAGCGCACTTTCCGCTCTACAAACACCTGTAGGGTGCGTAGGGTGACGTGTGCCGTCAGAAGCACCAGCACGCTTTGCAGCAAATGCGCGAGCGTATACTCGGGGGCCATCAGGAACAGCAGGAAAAGGAAATTAAGGACGATAAAGTAAAACGGCGAGACCAGTTCCACAATAAGCTCCGTCCAGAATTTTTGCAGCGGCCGGATCGGGTAGATGCGTTGTATTACTTCGGCTTTTGGTACGTAGGCCGGGAAAAACCCTTTGAGGATAATGACCGCCAGCAGCAGGAGGTTCGCATATTCCAGCACCTGGCCTGGGCTCTGGGTAATGGTGCCGCCGTCATGCGCCAGTTTCAACAGGTAAGAAAACAGCCAGCTATATACCCCCGCCAGCACAATGCCCACCGCCAGCAGCAGTACCCGCAGTTCCTTCTTCTGGCGGAAAAAACCGGCCACCCTTGCACGGCAGGAGAAAATCAATACATCCATATAGGTTAGCTAAGAGTTATAAGTTATGAATTAGGAGTTAATCTGTAAATGAGGTTTTATCTCTTAACTTTAAACTTTTCACTAAGTAAGCATCCAATCCATATTCGTCTCGGCGTTGTGGTGCGGCAGCAGCAACTGGAACAGCGCCTGGTCGATGAGATTGGCGCCGTTCATGGTAAACTCCTGCACCGACCCGTTGTACATCAGCTGCCCGTCGTTCAGCACACCAATATGCGTGGCCACTTTCTCCACGTAGTTCAGGTCGTGCGATGAGATCAGGATCACACGGTTTGCGTTGCGGTAGCTGCGGATCAGGTTTACCAGCAACTGGGCGGCTATCGGGTCAAGGCCCGTGAAGGGCTCGTCCAGGATGAGCGCCTGCGGCTTGTGCAGAATGGCAGCGGCAATGCCCACCTTCTTCTTCATGCCCGTAGAGTATCCGGCAATGTTCTTATGGAGTGATTCCCTGTCTGTGAAGAAGTAGTTGGTTAGGCTGGCAATGCGCTGTGCGGCCTCTTCTGGAGCAAGGCGGTAGAGCCTGGACACGAAATTAAGATACTCCAGACCGGTGAACTCCTCGATGAGCGGATTATCCTCGCAAAGGGCACCCAGGTTTTGCTTCACCGCGATCGGGTCCAGCATATAGGTTTTGTCAAAAAGGGAGATGGTGCCCGCATCAGGCTGAATCAGATCCAGAATGCAATTGAGGAAAGTGCTCTTGCCCACCCCGTTTTTCCCCAGCAGGCAGTAACACTGGCCGGTGTCTATGGTTACATCAAGGTCTTTCAGTACATGCTTTTTTCCAAATGCCTTTGATAATCCGCTTATCTCTATGCTCATATGCTTATGGTGCGAGTTGTCTGCTCAAAATCCATGTGCCGGCCCTGCAGTGCTGCACGGGTATAAATTTAAGCATAAAGCAATTATTGTCCTACAACGGGAGGAGCAGGTTCTTGTAATGTTTATACTTGTAGCTATACTAAGCCGGACCAGTTTCTGTATAATATAGAACACGGTTGCGGCTATAAAGTTCGCCGGCGGATATATTTCGCTTATGATAGGAATTAAGGGCCAAATTTTCAGAAAGGACGTTGCAAATGTCCATGCGGCTGTTTACTTTTGCAACCACAATTAGCCTGCGCACGTGGTGAAACTGGTAGACACGCCATCTTGAGGGGGTGGTGCCTTCGGGTGTGGGAGTTCGAATCTCCCCGCGCGCACTTCATAAGAACTGAATCCTCATCAGTTAAAAGCAAAAAGCAGCGCGCGCTGCTTTTTGCTTTTATATCCCGCCCATTCAAGCTGTTTGATTTATCTGAACAATTTTGTGCCTCTTCCAGATGTGAAAACAACAGGCGCTTTCTAAAGCAGGTATAGAGACGCACAAAATAAAAAGCTACCGGTTTTTCTCGAATGGGTTTTCCGGTTTCACCAGCAGCACCTTCTCCCGCTCCACCACCACAGCGCCGGGAGCGGAGCCTTTTGGTTTGCGCACCCATTTTTTGGGGGTATATAGAACCGGGCACAGCGAGTCGTTTTTGCGCTTGCTGTAGTATGCGGCCAGTTGTGCCGCTTTCTCCAGGACCGTGGCAGGCACGGCTTTGCCCGCCTGGTGCTTGATGACCACGTGGGAGCCGGACACATCTTTGGCGTGCAGCCATATATCCTCTTTGTAGGTATGGCGCTGCGTCAGTTCATCGTTGTTCTTCGCGCTCTTGCCCACCAGTATCCGGAAGCCCTCCGCCTCGAACAACCGGAAAGGGATTTCCTGCTGCTCCTGCTGTTTGGTGGACAGCAGGTGGCTGTAATCGCGCAAAAAGCTCTTGAGTTGCCGGTATTCCTGCACGTCAGCCAGCGCCTGCAGGGCATCCTCCAGCACGATCAGCTCCTCCAGTTTCCGCTCGGTCTTTTCCTCCAGTTGCTTTACCTCCACATGCTGGTTTTTCGCTTTGCGGTACAGCCGCTCGGCCATCTTCTGCGGCGTCTCACTCTGCTTCAGTTTATAAACGCGCTGCTGGTCGGTGTAAAAATCATATAGCTCCACCTCGGTGGCGCGTGGCGGAATGTTCGTCAGGTTGGCCATGATCACGTCGGCTGTCTGGGCATAGGAGCGGTCGTGGCGCAGTTCCTGCAGCTTCTGCTCCGACTGCTCCAATACGGTGTGGGTTATATGCCGCTTGCGCTCCAACTGTTGCTTTGCCTGTGCATACTGCCGCTCATAGCCGGTTTCAGATAGATAGAGCCGGGTGTAGGCATCAAGCGCCTCCACCGGGCCGGGGTATATATGCAGCACCTCGCCGACTTGAAGCAGCGAGAGGCGCAGCTTCCCCGCCAACCGGATGATATAATACTGCGTTGGAGCCTCCAGCAGTTCCAGCATCTCCTGCACCAACTCCCACTGCTGTGCCAGCGGTTGCTGGCTGTAGTTCCGTTCGTGGAGGTAGGCCGCCGGCAAGTCGCCGAAGGTGGGATAGAGGCTGCGCAGGTTTCCCTGGGCGGCGGCAAACGCGTCGAAGTGCTGCGGCAGCGGGCGGTCCATCTCCAGCGGGTTCAGTTCGGCGTCTGCGCTGAACTTGTTGTGGAACAGCTCCAGCGGGAGGCCATCCCGGTATAAAATAAGGTTAGACCTGTTGCCGAACAGCTTAAAGAGCAGGATATAACCGCCTGTAAACTTCAGATAAAAGCTGCGTTCGTTCAGGTGCTGCACCACGTCCTCTACCGTTTGGCCCTGCAGGGCCTGCAGCAGCTCCACCGTGTTGGCACGCGCCCTCCTGAACCCGGTGGGGAAGGAAAGGGAGGAGAAGTGGGAGGTAAGCAGGGCGCGTATGTAAAATTCCTCTTTCGCTTTGGCGAAACCCAGGATCAGCTCGTCCTTGTTTTGGCTGAAGGCCGTAACCGCCTCCATGCCCTGCAGCACGGGGCGCAGCGCCTGCGTCAGTTGTTTTAAAAAATAGTAGTTCTGGTGCACTTATAGTTCTAACTGCAGGCCGTCGTAGCCTAACCGTATAAAATCCGGGAGTTGCGGCTCCACCTCGCGGTGCTGCCCCAGCAGATGGCTGATGTGGGTCAGGTATGCCTGCTCCGGCTGAAGCTCCTCCAATAGGTTTACGGCCTCCTGCAGCGAGAAGTGGGAGATATGCGGCTCCTGGCGCAGCGCGTTCAGCACCACCACCTTCGAGCCCTTCACCTTCTCTTTTTCCGCTTCGGAAATAAAATTGGCGTCGGTGATATAGGTGAAGTCGCCGACGCGGTAGCCGAACACAGGCAGCTTATAATGCATCACCCGGATGGGCGTGAAGGACACGCCCTCCACCTCGAAAGGCTCGTTCCGGACCGTGTGCAGCTGCACCTGCGGGATGCCGGGGTATTTGTAGTCAGCGAAGATGTAGGAGAACTCTTTCTTTAACTGTTCCAGCACGCGCTCCTCGGCGTATATGGGCATGTCTTTGTGCTGCGAGAAATTATAGGCGCGGATGTCGTCGAGGCCGGCGGTGTGGTCTTTGTGCTCGTGCGTGAACACCAGCGCATCCAGCGTTTTAATGCGCTCGCGCAGAACCTGCTGCCGGAAATCAGGGCCCGTGTCAATGATGATGCTCTTGCCATCCACCTGCAGGTGCACCGACACGCGGAGGCGCTTGTCGCGGTAGTCAACAGAGCGGCAGACCTCGCAGGTGCACCCGATAACGGGTACTCCCTGCGAGGTGCCGGTGCCTAGTAAAGTTATTCTCAAGTGGCGTTTTCCTGGTTGCGAATCTCGTGGTAAAGCCGCCTGTTCTTGTCGCTGAGCCTGCTTTCGTCTACTGCAATGGTGCGGAGGATATCGTAGAGGCAGTTAATCTTGCCTTCCAGGCTGTAGTACTTGTTCACTACGGCCACCTTCATATCCTTCAGCAGGCAGTAACCCGCCTTAAAATTCCCTTTTTCGTAGCGCAGCACAAAATCAGACTCCGCAAAGATGTCCTCCAGCTTGCTCAAGAATGGCCGCGTGTACTTTAACTCCATTTACGATGCTGTGTACTTTTTCACTGTGAGCACCAACGCATCGAAGTCCAGCGGCTTGGGCAGGTAATCGTTGATGCCGGCCTCCTTGAAGTCTTCCATGCTGTAGTTGTTGGCGTTGCCCGTCACCGCGATAATCGGAATGCTGGCGATCTCCTTATTCTCGTGCGCACGGATTTCCCGGGTGCAGTCCATCCCGTTCTTCACGGGTATGTTCAGGTCCATCAGAATTGCATCGATCTTGTTGTTTTCCACCTGCTTGATCACCTCGCCGCCGTTTTTGGCAGTCAGGATCCTGTATTTCTGGAGTTCCAGGATTTTCTTTGTCAGGTTGAGGATAACGGAGCTATCCTCAGCGATCAAAATAGTTTTGCTTTCAGCCATGTGCTAACAGAGTATAATTTCTTTATATGATTTCCTATAGTTTTCGTACTGAGACTGCAATTTGGAGAAATTTTTATCTACATGCTCCAAATCGTTTTCTTTAATATCATGCTCCAGTTGTTTGGCCAGTTCTGCGAGCGAAATGATGCCGAGCGTGAACCCGGTGCCCTTTAGCTGATGCAATGTACTCAATATAGACATGTAATGTTGGGCCTCCAAATCTTTTTTGACCTCTTCTATCAGAAGGGCCGCTTCTTCCTCGAACTCAATGTAAAGTTGTATCACAAAGTCAGCCCCCCCGATCTGCTTGAGCTGTTCCACCACCTCCAGATCAATGATAGGGCTGGTTTTGGCTTGCTCTTCCTGCGGTGCGCTTAGCGCTGGCATGCCCGCCGGAAGGGCGTGGTTGTAGCGCTGCTGCTGCTCCCACTTTACGATAACGGTGTGCAGGTCCACGCTCTTCACCGGCTTCGACACATAGTCGTCCAGTCCCTGGCTCATGAACTTCTCTGCGTCGTCCTTCATGGAGTACGCCGTCATGGCCACAATAGGGGGGCAGTTGTCCACCAGGCGCTCTTTGATGATATTGGTCGCCGTCACACCGTCCATCTCGGGCATTTGGATGTCCATAAAAACCATGTTGTACCTGTTGGTGGTGGCCAGTTCGATGGCCTCGTACCCATTGGAGGCAATGTCGGTGATGCAGCCAAGCCGTTCCAGCAGCTTCTGCGCCACCTTTTGGTTGATCTGGTTGTCGTCCACGAGCAGCACGTAGGGGTGGTTCTGCAAGGCCTCCATCTCGTTGTTGTGCTGCTGCTGCCGCTGCTGTTGCTCGGCCACCTCCGCTGGGCTTGCCTCGCGCACCAGGATGTTGAACCAGAACACGCTGCCCACGTCACCATCAGACTCCACGCCGATGTCGCCGCCCAGCAAATGCGTCAGTTGCCGGGATATTGCAAGCCCCAGGCCTGTGCCCCCGAACGTTTTCGTGGAGGAGTTATCCAGCTGCGTGAAATCGTTGAAGAGCAGTTGCTGGTCTTCCTGCGAAATACCTATGCCCGAGTCTTTCACGCGCACATGCAGCCGTATGTTTTCTCCGTCGGTGTTTTCGGCATCCACGTGGATGCTCACCCTGCCCGCATTCGTGAACTTGATGGCGTTGGAGGTGAGGTTAGACAGGATCTGCAACAGGCGCGTTTCGTCGGTATATATATGGCGCGGCGTGTTGGGCGAAATGGAGTAGGTAAATGTCAGGTCTTTTTGCTGTGCCCGGTTCACGAAAAGCGAATGGATCTTGTCCAGCGTCTCGTACAGGTCCACGCCGGTTTCATGCAGCACCAGCTTGCCGGCCTGTATCTTGCTCAGGTCCAGAATGTCGTTCAGGATGGCCAGCAGCGCGTCCGACGATTTGCGAAGAGTGTCTATATACTCGCTCTGCTCCGGGTCGGTGGTAATCTGGTGCAGCAGGTCGATCATACCGATAATACCGTTCATCGGGGTGCGCAGCTCGTGGCTCATATTGGCCAGGAACTGTGTTTTCACCTTCAGCAGGTTCTCGGCCTCTTCTTTCGCCTTCAGCAGCGCTTTCTGCGTCCGCTTCAGCTCCGACACGTCGCGGGCAACCCCTTCCATGGCGATTGCCTTCCCTTCGGGGTTATAGACTAGGCGGGAGTCTATGATAACGGTTTTGTGCACGCCCTGCTTGGTCACCATCTCCACCTCAATATCCCGCACGCTTTGTTCCTGGACCACGCGCCTGCGCAGCATTTCCACGTCCCCGGGGTGGGCGTAGAAGCGGCCGATGTTTTGCCCGAGCACCTCTTCTTCCCGGTACCCGATCAGCTGCGCTACCGACGGGCTCACCAGCTTCAGGTCGCCCTCCATGGTGATGCGGTAGTACACATCCTGGAAAGACTCGAATATGCTGCGGAACTTCTCCTCGCTTTGCGCCAGTTCCAGCTGCGATCTTTTTTTGTCTGTAATGTCCAGGCCCATGCCCGATACCTCCTCGAACGTCCCGTCCTCGAGGTAAATAGGGCTCAGGTAGACTTCGCGCCAGATGCCGCTTTCCTGCGCATACAGCTCAAAGTGCTGCGGGTGCCCGTTAAAGGCCTGCTTGTACTTTTCTTCCCAGAAGGTATAGGAATTTTCGTGCACCTCCACAATGCTGCTGTCGTCAATGCGCATGAAGGTTTTGAGCGGCCGGCCGCTGCGCCGCTCGAAGCTGGATGCAAAGTTGCGGTTAAAGGAGGTGAGCTCGTAGTTGCGGTTGAGCGACCACATATGGTGGGTGCCGCTTTCGAAAATGGCGTTTAACCGGGCGTTCTGGTTGTTGATCTGCTCCTCGTTCCGCTTCCGTTCAATCGCCAGGGCGACCTGGTTCGAAATAAAGTGCAGGATTTCTATGTCGGTGTGCACGTAGGCATCCGGGTTCTGGTAGTCCTGCAGCGTGATCACGCCAATGATGCGGTCGCCGATGGCCAGCGGAGAGCAGAGCATCACCTCCGGAATGGCCCCGAACGGGCTGATCCCTTCCCGCTCCGCCAGTTCCATCAGGTCGTTTTTCTGCATATACAGCGGCTTGCCCGTCTCAATAATGTACTCCGACAGCCCCACCGAGAAAGGCCGGCGCATGTTCGTTTTGTTGGCCTTGTCTATGAACTGGTCCACCAGGTAAACGAAGTTCAGGTGCTTGGGCTCCCCGTCTACAAGCGCTATATAGATGTTGCGTGTCTCTATGATCTTGCTCAGCTCCCGGTGAATGGCCGAGTAAAGCGAATTAAGGTCTTTGCTGCTGATGGCCAGGTTGGCAATGCTGTAATACACCTTCTGCAGCCGCTCCGCCTTTATACGGTCCGTGATGTCGTGCAGGATGGCGCGTGTGGCCACCGGCTGTCCGTCCTGCAGGCTGCAGGTGATACTGCCGATCAGGTGCACGGGTTTCCCCGCCTTTGTCAGGAAAACGGTCTCCATCTTGTTCACATTCTCGCCCTTGTATAGGTTGCGCAGCTGGTAGATGAGCTTCGCCTTGTAGTAAGGGTGCACAATGTCGTTCAGGGTCAGGGTTTCAATGTCCTGGTCGTTATAGCCGAGGCGGTCTTTCCACGCCTTGTTCACAAAGATGAACTTGTTGTCGATCGAGGTGTTCTGGATGAGGTCATGGGCGTTGTCGAACAGGTCCTGCAGGCGGATCTTGTTGTCCTTCAGGGCCTCCATCGCGATGCGCTTGTCCGTCATGTCCTTGCCCACGCCCGTGACGCCTGTCACTTCGCCTTCGGTGTTGTGGTCAAACATCGCGTTCCAGCGCAGGGTTTTCAGCTGTCCCGACTTAGTGAGGACATCGCGCTCGTAGTACGCGCTCAGTTCGCCGGACTCCAGCGCCTTATGGAAATCGAGCTTCCGCTGCTCCCGTTCCGGCTCCGGCACCAGCAGATCAAAGTAGTTCTGCCCGATGAGCTCTTCCCGCGTATACTCCACGTACTTCAGAAAAAAGTTGTTGGAGTGGGTGATGGTGCCTTGCGTGTCGAGGCTGTAGTAAATCAGGTTCACTTTATCGAGGAAGCTGCGGAACTGGTCCATCGACTCGCGCAGCACCTCTTCACGCCGTCTCGCCAACTGCGCTTGTTTGCGTTGGGTTATATCGCGTTTGAAGGCCTGTATATAGGCCTCCCCATCAATGATCAGGCGGTTTATGTTGATCTCCACATCAAACAGAGTTCCGTCTTTGCGGCGGTTCTTCCACTCAAAGGTGATCGACTTCCCGGTTTCCAGCACCTCCCGCATCAGGCGCTCAGCCTTAGCGGTTGAGTTGGTGCCATCCGGTTGCAGCTCAGGCGAGAACTCGGTAGGGCTGTGGCCGATCAGCTCTTCGCGCGTGCAACGGAAAAACTCAATGGCCTTCTCATTGCATTCCACCACCTTGCCATCTTTGAAAAGCAGGATGGCATCGTAGGAAGACTCAAACAGCAGCCTGTACTTGTCTTCTGAAAGGCGAAGCTGCTGCTGCAACTGGTGCCGGGCGATATAACTGCCGATGGTGGTGCCAATAAAGTCGAGCAGCGCCACAAAAGAGCGGTTCAGGCGGATATCGCCGCCGTGTTGCCAAAGCATCAGCAGGGCGATTACCTCCTTCTCCGTTGTAACAGGCACGAGGGTGAGCTTGCGGTGCAGCAGCGGTTGCAGCTGTTCCTGGAGCTGCACAAGCGCGCTACGCTTTTCCCGGGTGGGCAGCAGTGCCATGAGTTCCTGATCCAGGACCAGTTCTTCCGGCGTGTGTTGCTCCACTATATGGCCGGCGGTATATGAAAGGCTTGCTTTGCCTTCAGCGGGCAGGCAGGTATATACGCAGCCACCTGTCATGTCGCTTTTGTCCAGCAGCTCGTCCAGCGTGAACTGCAGCACTTCGTATTGGCTGTCGGAGGTAGAGATGTTGGTGATCAGCTGATTGACGAACTCCAGTTGATGGTTTCGGAAACGCACGTCCTGCTCCGACCCGATCATTTCGTTCAGGTTCCTGGCTGACCCGTAGATGACATCCCGGCCCGAGAAGGCGCCTTTCCGGAGGATGATCTCCACTGGGAGCAGGTCATCGTGGCCGTTCCCCTGAAGCCACCACTCAAACTTCTGCTTTTCCCCCTGCAAGGCCTTTTTTATCTGCTTTTTCAATGAAACGCGTTCAAAAAGGTTCAGGCCGAAGCTTCGGTAGATGGAGTGGCCCACCAGAGCTTCTTTCTGCTGCTTCATGAGGGCGAGGGCGCTCTGGTTTATATCCAGAAAGCAGCCTTCGGCATCGAGCAGGAAAAGGGGCTCTGTGCTGTCGTCGAACACATGGTGGTAGCCGGCATCCTGCGCTGGCTCTAGAGCGGTCGGCATGCCGGCTTCTGACAACTCCAGCACCATAAAAACCTCCTCCTCGTAGTCGACCAGGCGGCAGTTGAAGGTATGAGCTATCTTTGATAGGACGCCGTCATGCTTTAGCGTTCCCGAGGCACTACGGTGCTGATGCAGCGTAGCCATCAAACTTTCGTATTCCTCCTGCGACAGGCGCAGCAGTTCCTGTACAGAACCAAGTCCCGACGTGTCAGAACCTGCTTCCGTGAAATTGGCTGCCTGTGCGTTTGCAGCCAGCAGCTTTCCGCTGATAGCAGCAACAGCCACGCCATGGAATGGCTTGGAAAGTTGTACCAGCACCTGCAGCAGGGCATCGGCAAGTTTGGTAAGCGGGGCGTTAATTTCCCGGTTCGGCGTAAACGGCATCGTATTCTTAAAGCTAAGTAAACTATGCTGCGGGTTTATGGCAGCGGCAACGGCTTCTAGGGTCAGTATATAAATTTAGCCTTAAATTAGCAAATAAAAGCGTCTCTCTCTATCCTTGTACTATTTAATCGTGCCGCACAAGAAGGCAATTGTGTTTTACCATTAATTAACTGGCGATAGCAGTTATATATAAATTGGCTATTTGCGGCTACTACTGCCTTAAACCATTCGCATAGCGCAACCGTTCACTGGGAGCTATGAAATTATTTATATATAGCCTACGGCTTTCTATCTAGCCCCGGGCTTTAGGCGATATTTTATAGATGGTGCTATATATAGCTTTAATAGAAGTGCAGCACAGAGAGCAGGGGGGCGAGCTACAGGAAAATTGAAGAACAACCATGGCGACAAAGAAACAAAAGCACCTGGTGGTGGTGGCGGGGCCAACAGCGGTGGGCAAGACAGACCTAAGCGTGCGGTTGGCCAGGCACTTCCGCACCGCGATTATCTCCGCCGACTCCCGTCAGTTCTTCAGGGAGATGACCATTGGCACAGCCAAGCCCACAGAAGAGGAGCAGCAGGGTGTTCCGCATTATTTCATCAACTCGCACAGCATCACAGAAGAATACAACGCCGGGGCCTATGAGCAGGATGTGCTGTTGCTGTTGCAGCGGCTTTTCGGGGAGAAGGATGTCGTGCTGATGACGGGCGGCTCCGGACTCTATATACGGGCGGTGTGCGAGGGCATGGATGAGATGCCGGAAACGGACATGGAACTGCGGGAAGACCTTACCCGCCAATACGAAGCGGAGGGACTCCGGCCGCTGCTGGAGAGACTGCAGCAACTGGACCACGTCTATTTTGCCCAGGTAGACAAAGCCAACCCGCAGCGGGTGATCCGGGCGTTGGAAGTGAGTGTCTCAAGCGGCATGCCGTACTCTTCGTTCCGGAAAAGTGAGCGGCAGGAGCGGCCTTTTAACATTATCAAGATAGGCCTCACCCGCGACCGGCACGAGCTTTACCAGCGCATCGACCAGCGCATGGACCAGATGCTGGAGCAGGGACTGCAAGAGGAGGCCTCCCGGTTATACCCAAACCGTGCCCATAACGCGCTGCAGACGGTTGGCTATAAAGAGATTTTCGATTATATAGAAGGTGCCTATGGCTGGGAGGAAGCTGTGCGCCTGCTGAAGCGCAACAGCCGGCGCTATGCCAAGCGGCAGCTGACGTGGTTTAACAAGAACCCCGGGGAGTATACGTGGTTCCATCCCCGGCAGTGGGAGGAAATCGTGGCTTTTATAAAAGAGCGTGTGCATTAACGTGTTGTGTGAATGTCTGTCATACTATCTCCACAGCGAGCCATTGCCATATATAAACCTGCATTTGCTATATAAATCAGAAAGGATACCCGATAGCAATGTTCAGCACCATGCTATTTTCCCCGCTGAAGCTGCCCTTAAAGTCCCGCAGCACGTTCCGCTCGCCTTCTGGCAGGGAAGGCACCTGCACCGGTATTCCTATGTCCAGGCGCAGCACGAAGAACTCCACATCCACCCGCAGGCCGAAACCGGTGCCCACGGCCAGGTCGTTCAGGAAATTTTTGGAGTCGAACACGCCGCCCTCCCTTAAAATCTCGCCATTGTCGTCAAACTCCTCCTTGAAAGACCAGATATTGCCCGCATCCACAAACACCGCCCCTTTGAAAAAGCCGAAGATCGGGAAACGGTACTCGATGTTACCGAGCAGTCTGATGTCACCGGTCTGGTCGAAATAGGAAAAGGTTGTCTCCTCGGGGGGGGCGTAAGTGCCGGGGCCCACGCTGCGGGCCCTGAAAGCACGGATGCTGTTTGGCCCGCCAACCGAGAACTGCTTGACATAAGGCAGAGAGACAGAGTTGCCGTAGGCATAGCCGGCGCCTGCCACAAGGCGCGTCACCAGTTGGCTTTCCTTCCCGAAGTTCAGGTAGTGGCGGAAGTCGTTGTCAAGCAACACGTATTGCGAAAACCGGTTTCCAATGATGGTCCGGGGCTCCTCGTCCGTTGGCGGGGGGAAACCAGTAACTGACTGAATGCCGTTCAGCAGGTTCCCCGACAGGTCAAGGATCACCTTATCGAAGAATTGGTTCGTTCTGTCTTCGTATACCTGGGTGCTGTAGGTAAGCTGATAGATGGAGCCGATGATAAACTGGTTTTCAAAACTGCGCTGCAGGTACGGGTTCTGAACCAGGTACCTGTCAAAAGCCTCTGTGGTATTGCTTAGCTGCACATACTGCAGGTTAATCGGGGTTGCGTCAAGTGTCACCGTCTGCGTGGGGCGCCAGTTGTAGCCATACGTGGCGCTGTAGGAGTTCATTTGGAAGAAGCCTACCCGGTTCAGGAAGCTGAACCCGGCCCCGATGCGCGTTTGAGGCGCAAACTCCGTGCGAAGATTCCGAAGCTTGAACGGCGACATAATCCGCGGGATGCTCAGCGATGCCTTGGCGCTCAGTTCGTACGATGTCAGGTTGGCGTTTCCTTCCTGCTCCACGCCCTCCGGCACTTCCCCCGACCCTCTGCCCCCGACGTAGGACTCGAAAGTGCCGGAGAACTCCACGTTCAGTAGCTCGGACCCTTTAAACGCATTTTTGTTCTGAAACGAGACATTGATGCCCGGGCCGGTAAATCCATTCGACTTGCTGACCATCTGCGCCTCTGCCCGGAGCGTTTTCTTCAGGGCGGGTGTCAGGTATATAAATGCGTCCAGCGAATTATCCTCCACGGTGTCCACCTTGTACTCGATGTTCACAAATTTGTAGGCAGAGTACGCTGCCAGGCGCTTGGTGGTAAGCAGGTGCTCCTCGCGTGTATAAAGGCTGTCCTGCTCAAGAAACACGCCCCGCAGCAGGTGCTTCGCGCGCACGTAGTTCTCGTTCGGGATGTAGTGATAGCCTTGAAAGTCAATCGTGTCTCGCGTGGCCAGGCTGTCGCCGACGGAGTAATTCGCGAAAATAAAGATATCATCCAACGTGTAAGGCTGAAGCGCTTTGGCAGAGGCGATATTCTTTACACGTAGCAGCACATCCACTTTCCGGTCACCCACTGTGGTGTCGGCGCTGTATATCAGCAGGTCGGGGCTGAAGAAGTAGTAGCCCTCGTTTTTGAGTTTGCCGTCCACCCGAACGCGCTCAGCGCTCAGCGTCTCCAGGTCGTAAGGGTCTCCGGTCTTCAGCAGCGACTCTGCCCTGGTCTGCTCAAGGTCGCGGTGCACAGGCAGGGAGTCATGCAAGGTATATTCTATTTTGCGGATGCGGTATGGCTCCCCGATATTGGCCGTCCAGTCTATGGTGGCTTTTTTGCCTTTTATGGTCGCCGTGCTGCCCACGGTGTTGTTGAAATACCCCCTGTTGTGCAGTCGGTTGCTCATAATCTGGCTGATGCTGGCTGTGTCCACCTCCGAAAAGAGAACAGGCGGCTCTCCCAGCTTCGTCATGATCCAGTGTTTCAGGCCCTTTTCCTTTTCTGTGTAGAAAGCGTTATATATGGCCAGCTTGGGGCGCAGGCCAAGTATGGAGGCATTTGGCTGTGGACGCACCGTTGCGCTCAACTCTGCCTCCATGTCGGAGGCCCGTTTGCTGCTGTCGTTCTCGCCTTTTACCTTCACATCGTAGCCCCAGAACAATGCCTTCCCCTCGGGTACCACCTTTGTGACGCTGCAACCTGAGGAGAGCACGAGCAGTAGCAGTAGTATATAGATGCCCTTAGGGCGTAACACGGGTTTTGTGATTAACATAAATTATTGCTCTATCCCCTCTTCTTTAAGTTCCTGTTCTTCTTTTTTGATTTCCTTTTGCTCCTCCCTCGTTATCTGCGCCTCCTCCAGCTTGCGTTCTTCCTGCTTTCTCTGTACTGCCTCGATACTGCGGAACAGGTCAGCGAAATCATCATACTCGCGCACATAGATCAGGGACACGCCGGTGGCACGTACATCGCCCCCCTCCAGCACACCCTCGTATTGGCTGCGCTGGAAGCCACGCACGCGCAGGCGTCCATCCTCCGTGATGGAATACTCCACCGAAACGTCGCCGCCAAAGCCGCTCATGGTTTGGTCAGACTGGTTGCCTCCTTCCAGGCCAATGTCAGTGCCCACCCGCACGGTGAGCCGGTCGTCGAGGAACTGCTGCTTCAGGGCCACATTCAGGTCCGTACGGCCCTGTGCTGAGCCGGAGGAGTAGTCCTGGTAGGAGTCCACGCCAAGCTCGAGGCCCAGCCCCCCGGCATAGCGGTTCGTAAGCTGGTTGAGCTGATCCGTCAGGGCGCCGCTTAAGCTGTTGCGGGCGGTTGACTCAAAGCCGCCGCCGGAGCTGGCCAGTGGGTCCGGTGCCAGGAAGCGGTTCAGTACCAGGAGAGCGAATACCTGCTTGTTCAGCGCCGACTCGTCCTGACGAAGGTTGCCGAGGCTCGAGATCACCTGCTCCGGCACTTCTCCCTGTTCCTCCTCCGGCAGTTGTATGTCAAAGCTGATCTCCGGTGTCAGCAGGTCGCCCCGCACGTACACCAGCACCTCAAACTCCACCTGGTTCTGCAGGGCAGGGTCCTCCACCCCGGCGGCCTGTGAGGCCACCAGTTCGCGAGGGGCGGTCTCCACGGTATATATGGCTGTGATGTCCATGGTGGCCTGCAGCGGGTCGCCCAGCCAATTGATGTAGCTGCCCTCCGCTATGTCCAGCTCCCGGGAGGCCAGGTCGTAGAAATCCATGCTGTACCGCCCTTCGGTGATCGTGTAGCGGCCTGTCATGTTGATTTCTCCGCTGGGCCGCATGCCAATGAACAGCGGATCTGCGGTGCCTCTCACTGTCAGCTGGTCGCCGGTGATGGGGTCTATCACGATGGTGATGGGAGTGGCGTCCGTCACCGTGATCTCGGCCTCTACCTCAGCGCCGACAAAACCCGTGATGACCTCCGCTGAGTCTTGCTCCTGCTCCCGGAGAATGCTGTCCAGAGCAGGGCTTAGGTTGACGAACTCGACAATCCCGTCCCGTTCGGCCGCCCCCACCGATTCAGCCGGTATCACTGTGGTGAAGTTGGATCCGTCCAATACCCGGACATTCACCTGCACGACGGGTATGGCCATGTTTCCGGTGATGGTGGCGTCTGCGCCCACGTACAGCGTGCCGTAAAACAACTCGTTGTTAGCGGCGGTCGAGTTCAGGGCAAGGAACCTGTCAGTCTCCACCCCCAGGTCAAACTGAAAGTCGGTATAGGTTTGCGTCTCGATCATGCCGTTCACCACCAGGTCGTTCCCAAGGGAGTCGGTAACGGTAAAGTCAGGGAACCTTATTCCCTGTTCATTAAACACCAGGCGCTCATTCTCCAGGGTAAACAGGGAACCGAACATGGTAAGGTTAAATTGTGCTTTGTTAAAGTTAAGCTCCCCCAGAATGGAAGGCTTCTCCACGGTGCCCGTGATGCGGAGCTTGCCGTTCGCGGTGCCATCCAGTTGCTCCACCATGCCTGCCGTGAACCCAGCAAGGGAGCCAATGTTCAGGTTGGCCACATTGGCATCGAGGTTCAGGAGGGTGGCGTTCGGTTGCGTTTCCACAAAGCCGTTCACCAGCACCTGGTTCCCGTTGTCGGTAAGCCTGGCGTCGATGTTGTAGCGGTTTGCCCCGGCGCTGCTGGCATCGAGGGCCAGGTCTCCTACCGGTACTCCCTCATAGGTGAAGTCTGTCACCGTCAGGTCGGAGGTGAAGGAGAGGTTGTCGCCCATGATATCGTTCAGGGTCGCCTCCCCGTTGATGATTCCGGCGATCAGGCTGTCCTGCGATTCCTGCACGGTGCGCATCAGGTATCCGATGCTCAGGTTATCGAATGAAACATTCAATGGCGCTCCGGGCGCAACCGGTCCGGTGCTGTTCAGCGCGATGGCCTGGTCGTTGTGCTGCAGCCTGATGTTGTTTGCATATAGCAGGTTGGTGTCGAACTGCAGGTAATTGTCCTGCGGCACGTCCCAGTCATCACCGTTGATCACCAGCTGGTCAGGGTTAATGGAGAAGCGGTAGCCGGTGCCCAGGCTGTTCAGAACGCCGCCAAAAACAAAACGGGCAGCCTCGGTGGTATCGCCGGCAATTGCCAGCTTCACGGCCAACTCGTCATCACGGGCGGCACCCTCGATACTGATATTTTGCGCGTTCAGGGAAGGCGATAGCAGCTGCTGCAGCCTTACGTCATATGCCAGCCGCTCTTTGTTGCCCCTGACCTGTAGGTTGAGGTTCTGCAGGGTGTAGTCCGTGTAAACGATCTTGCTGATCTGCCCGTCTACCCGCAGTTGCTGTGTCTCGCCATCATAGGTGGCTGTGATCGGGGTGGCTGGCTGCAGTTGCTCCAGGCCCGGTACAAAGGCCTTGATCAGCTCGGTGTCTTTCAGGTCCACGGTGGCTGTAAAATCCTCGAGGTTCAGGTTGGCAGGGTAAGGTGGATCAGGCTGCAGGTCGATGTAATTCGAGAAATGTTTTTGCAGCGCCGTTGGCAGGGTAGCAAGCGAGTTCTTGAATTTCATGTCCGCATCCGCTATATCCGACTGCAGCAAGATCTCGGCCCTCTCGCCCTCCTGCTCCAGCGTCATGCGGAGGGTATCGATCGGGTAGATCTTGTCGTTGTAGTTGATCACCAGCTCATCGCCTGCCAGCTGGCCGCTGATAGAGGCGGCATCGGCACCGGTGAACGTTCCCTTTAGCTGCCCCTGCACTGCCAGTGGCTCCGGGTAGAAATTAAGGGCCTGCAGGTCTGCCTTTTCCAGCGCCAGGTTAAAGTCATAGGAGGGCTGCAGGGTATCGCGCAGGTTAAAATCGCCGGTCAGGTCGAAGGCCAGGTTCTGGTCTTCGGCGGTGGCCTTCACTGAATAGAGGCTGCGGTCGATGTGCGCTGCAAGGTCGATGTCGTTGTAGGTGTAGTCGTTGTAGTCAAAGCGCTGCACCGACGCCTTCACGTTGGCGCGCATGGTTTCAGGCGTCAGCCCTGTGCCGCTTGCCTCGGCTACCAGCGCCACCTTCCCCAGGCCCAGGCTGTCGTCGGTAAAGAGCTGCCCCAGGTCAAAGCCACCGGAGCGAACGGTGGCTGAAAATCTTTCGTTTGCCCCCATGTCCACAACTGCCGCCACGTTACCGAAGGAGCTCCGCAAATCCGCTTTGGCATCGAACGCTGTCAGGGTGCCCCGGTAGTTTCCCTCCATGCTTAGCTGGCCTGGCAGCCTGAAGTCGGGGGGGATAGTGCCGGGAGGAGTGAGGGCGAGTATATCTGTGCGGGTGGTGGCAAAGCGGTCGATATTCAGGTCGAGGTACAGGTTGTCAGGATCCATGGCGTTCCGCACCACGCCGCTCACATCCACATAGGTGTCTTTCAGGCCCTCCAGTTGCAGGTTGCTGATGCGCACGTTGTCCAGCTGCCCCTCTGCCGCAGCTTCCACTTTTATGGTAGCGTTGGCAATGCTTTTAAAGGAGGGGTTATCAGCCATATCAGGCATGAAGTACAGTACATCTTTCATGCCGACATAGCTGTTGTTGATATCCAGGTTAAGGCCCACCTGCGACGGGTTCTCTGTGATCGCATCCAGGGAAGGATACGTCATGGTGAGGTCATTCTGTAGCTGGCTGTTTCCTGTTTTCAGGTCCAGGTTCGTCAGGCTGGCGCTGGTGGAGTCTAAAACGATGTTGGCGTTGAAGTTATTTATCTCGAACCCGCTTTGCTCCTGCAGGGTGAGCTGATTCAGGTCTACCCGTATACGGTTCAGACTATATAGTATATCCTCGGCATCCAGCACAATGTCCGAGAAAAGCAGGTGGTCGTAGTCCATGCCGGCTGGTTGCTCCGGGGCATTGAAGTTATTGAACAGCACATCGAGGTTTGCCACGTCCAGTTCTCCGAGTGTGACCACCCAGTTCATCGGCTGTCCGGAAGTCTCCTCCACAGACTGATCCATATTCTCGGCTATCCTGGCGGGGTTCACAGCCAGGGAATCCACCGGCTTGTATTTCTCCTGTATATACTTCACGTCGGTGTCGCGCAGCATAAAGCTTTCCAGGTCTATCTGCGCACCCTTCAGGTCGATGTTGTCGGCTACCATTTCAGACGCTCCAAGGGCTAGCTCAATGCGCTGGTCAGCGGGCCGGCTGAGGTAACTGACCCGGATGTTCTCCAGGGCCACGCGGTTCAGGCCAAAGTCCATTTCAAGCGGTTCGGGGGCGGCGGTGTCCGGCGGCGGTAGTTTCGTCTGCTCGTATTTTACCCATGTGTTGGCCAGTTCTATCTCATCCACCAGGTAGCGCTGCTCCTCCAGGTTCAGCTCCTCCATGGTTGTGGTCAGGTCGCCCACGCGTGTTTTGATGAAGTTTCCCCCGGCCTCATCCCGGAACACCACATACACGTTGTCGAGGTTGATGGTCCCGAGCGTGATTTCCATCGGCGCGGCCGTTGTGTCAGCGGGTTGGGCGGCTACCGCGGAGGTGTCGGTGGCGAAGGCCTCCATGATATAGTCAAAGTTGGTGGTGCTGTCCTCACGGATGTGCAGTTTCAGCGTGGCGTTGTCGAGGTCTACCTTGCTGATGTTAACCACTCCTTTTAGCAGCGAGAAGATCGCCATATCAACGCCCAGGCGCTCGGAATACCAGAGCGTGTCCTGCTGCTGATCCTCCACGTACACCTCCTTCAGCACGATGGTGTTGCGCCAGTCGGTTGTAAAACCGCCGATGTCTACCCGGGTGCCCAGGGTGTTTTCCAGGTAGTTCTCCCCTTGTGTGGCAAGGTAGTTCTGCACTGCCTGAAATTGCAGCGCGATGATGATGAGTATAAGCAGCCCTACTATAACGGCAAGAGGCCATAGTATTATTTTTAGGGCGATTTTCCCGATATGTTTGGCAGAAGCGATAGAATTGCAATATTAGTTCGCTCTGCTTTTACGGAAATACCTTGAGATGGATAGCTGTTATATAACTTTAATGTGGGAACAGGGCAGAAAAAACAATTTGCCTGGCCAGGAGCAGGGTCCAAGAGGAGGGGGAAAGGTGTATTTTATACTCCTGGGCTTAACGCCACAGAAGTATAAAATCAATGGCCGGGGAGGCCGTAAAATAAGTTATTTTATATATGGTAAAGTGTGAAAACCGGGGCAGATCAGCTGGACAGGATATTCACCATATTGATGAACTCCGGGTTGATCGGCTTGTCTTTTGTGATGGTGTCGATGAAAGGCGTGTAAACCAGTTCCCCATTGATAATACCGGCCATCTCGTTCTTCCGACCGGTCAGCAGCCCTTCCACGCAGGCGATGCCCAACTGGCTGGCCAACATACGGTCTGCTGCCGTGGGGGAGCCGCCGCGCTGCACGTGTCCCAGTATGGTCACGCGGGCATCCATGTGCGGCAGGGCGGTCTGTACCTTGGCGGCCACCTCGGTGGCACTGCCTTCTTCGCCTCCCTCCGCAATAATCACGATAAAGGAAGTCTTGGAGCGGCTCCAGCCGGTGCGAAGGGTATCCACCACGTAGTCGATGCTGGTATCCGTCTCAGGTATCATCACAATCTCGGCACCGCCGCCAATGGCACAGGGGATGGCTATATAGCCTGAGTCACGGCCCATTACCTCGATGAAGAAAACCCGGTCGTGGCTATCGGCTGTGTCGCGGATCTTGTCGATGGCATCGAGCGCAGTGTTCACGGCAGTGTCGTAACCGATGGTGTAGTCGGTGCCGTACAGGTCGTTGTCGATGGTGCCGGGCGCGCCGATGGTGGGGATACCGTATTCCTCAAAAAAGATGTTGGCCCCTGTAAAGGTGCCGTCGCCGCCAATGGCCACCAAGCCTTCGATGCCCAGGCTCTGAAGCTGGTCATAGGCTATTTTACGGCCTTCTTTGGTGGTAAAATCCTTGCTGCGCGCCGAGCGCAGGATTGTGCCGCCCTTCTGTATGATGTTGCTGACAGAGTAGGATTCTAGTTTAGATATCTCGCCCTTGATCATGCCGTTGTAACCGCGTCTGATTCCGTATACTTCTATACCATGATATACAGCAGCTCTCACAATTGCTCTAATGCAGGCATTCATGCCCGGAGCATCACCGCCGGAAGTAAATACGCCAATTTTTTTCATGGAGGAGTGATGTGTTAGGTTAAAGTTTCTTCTATTGTTTTTCAAGCGTGTCGTTCTTAATTTACGCTTTGTGAGGGAGGGGCAATTTCCGTTGAAGCGGCGCCATTCGAAGCCTTTAAAAAAAGCCTTGAAAGCACGACTTTAAATATGGAAAATCGTATGCAATACCAAAACACCACTCTTTACTTTCTGCGGTGCGTGTTACATTGTCCTTACACGGTGTGCGTAAGATCGCAAATTTAGCAGAAAGTAAAGTTATAGCACAATAAGAGACCAATTAATTAATCTAAATTTAGAGTCAGCCTATGTTCGGTTTTTTTGAGAGCGAAGAAACAAAGAGATTAAAGAGCCACATCACCAATTTAGGTGCTCTTGCAAAAATTGACGGGCATCTGGACCCGACCGAAATGAACTACATCGTTTCGATCGGTCAGAAACATGGCATGAAGGCAGACGAGGTGCGACACCTGGTTGCAAACGTGGCTAACATAGAACCTCAGCTTCCCGCCAACGACTCGGAGCGGTTTGACCAGATATATGACCTTGTGGAGATGATGCTGGCAGACGGCATTGTGGACGAGAACGAAATGGATTTTTGTATTAACATGGCTGCACGGCTCGGCTTCAAAAAGACAATTGTGGGCGTGCTGGTGCGAAAGATTTCGATGGGAGTGAAGGACGGGCTGAGCCGCGCTAACATAAAAAGGGATGCACAGTCTTTCCTGAACTATTGATCTATGGTGCAGAATTCCCGGTACTACAGCTTCTGCCTCCTGATGCTGCATGCCGCTTTGCTGTTGTTTATGAGTTTTTACTTCCTCGCCCGCGAGGATTACCTGCTGCACTTCCTGCAGCAAAGGCTGCCCCTGCAGTTTCTGTTTCGCTTCTGCGCCTTCTGGTTTGTTAGTTTTGTCTTTACGTTTTCGGTTTTCCTGTGGTACGTGCAGCGTTACCAGCTGCAGATTCCGGCGGTGGAGCGGAGCTATGCCATTCAGGCGGGTAAGTATGCCTTCAGCATAGGAGCGGGGGCGGCAGTCATATTCTTTCTCTTGCTTTATACCGTTTTCCTCAGATAAACAGCTGTCCATCTAGCTGCCTTTCATTTATAGAGGGGTGGCAGCGTTTCGCCCCATTCTTATCTGTTCAGGCTGTATGGTGTAAACGAGCCGTTCTCATATATATAAATATTTTCCTCTCCCTCAATGCCAATGGCTAAGGCATCGTGCACGGCCTCCACATCTTCATTCGCGTCCTCTGTTTGCAGCGGCTCCCCCTGCTCCACCAGATACAGGTAGTAAAGGCTTTTAAGGTTTCCGCGCTCGTTAAACAAGATGTCGCGTTTAATCTCATAAAGCCTGTACAGATTTTCCTGCTCCTGCATTGCCGCCACAACCACCAGGTCTTTATCTTGCTGCAACTGTAACGCCAGGTCCTGTAGGGTGTCGCCGTTAAAGTCGCCCCGTACCAGCGTGGGTCCCTGCAAATCGCCCTCTGTCTGCTCCCTGGCCTCTTCCGTCAGCGTCGGTTTCTCCCAGCCCGGGTACTGCTCTGTCAGCAACTGCATGACGGGTGGCGGCATTGGCATGGTTGGGTCTGTGTCGTTTTCGTCCGTTTTTACACCGTCTTTCTTTGTGTTCGCTATGGAGTCCAGGGCCTCTGTGGGCGGCGCCACAGTTACCTGCTCATCCTGCACTTCCTCGTTTTTCGGGCTGCAGGCAACGGCTATCCCGAGCAGCCCCAGCAGGCAAAGCTTCTTTTTCATAGTATAATTGTTTATCACGTATATGCTTACTGCTGCGGGGGCGAAGCAGTTACATCGGCCAGAATACAGGCACAAGCAGCAGGATGACGATGATCAGCAGCAATGTGAGCGGGCTGCCAATCCGGATAAAGTCCCAGAACCGGTACTTGCCGGGGCTATATACGAGGATACAGGCAGGCTCGAAAGGTGTGACAAGCGATACAGAGGCCGCCAGCATGATGGCAATGGCGAAGGCGCGCGGGTCGGCGCCCATTTCTGTCGCTGCCCGCAAGGCCACCGGCACCACCACCAGCGCCGCAGCCGCGTTCGACATAGGTTGCGTCAGCAGCACAGTTAAGACCACAAAGCCGGCCAATACGCCCATTTTTCCCATGGGGCCCATCAAGTCCACGATGCCCTGCGCCAGGAAGTCGGCAGCGCCGGAGTGCTCCATGGCCGTGCCGAACGCCGTCATACCCCCGATCAGGATCAGTAGCCGGAAATCGATGGCGCGGTAAGCCTTGTCGGTGCTGATGCAGCGGAATAAAATGCTGCAGATGGCAGCCAGCAGGAAGGCAATGGAGAGGGGCAGCAGTTTGAGCGTGCCCAGCAGAATCGCCACCCCGAAGCAGGCGATGGCGATGATACCCTTTCGCTTTTTAAACAGGACAGGCTCGAACTCATCCAGCACAGCCACATTGTTGGAGTTGCGCAACTGGTTCAGCCTTTCGGATGAGCCCTGCACCAGCAACAGGTCGCCGAGCTGCAGCTGTATGCTGCCGATCTTGCTGCGCAGGGTTTCGCCATGGCGCGAGATCGCGATCACCACCAGGCCGTAACGCTGCAGGAAATTCACCTCCTTTACGGTATTTCCGATGAGGGTGGATTGCCGCAGCACAAGCAACTCGGCCAGCCGTATGACTTCCGTCTGCAGGTCTTTCTCCAGGATCACGTCGGCCATGATCTGGATTCCCTTCGTCTCCTTCACCTTCATCAGGTTGTCGAGGTCTCCCTCCACCAGCAGCACGTCTTTTGCCATGATGCGGGTCCGGAAATCTGGGAGGAAGTTGTCTTCGCCCCGGATCACGTTCAGAATCCTGAAGTTGAGCGAGGTGAGGTCGGAGGCGAATACCAGCTGCCCAACCAGCGGTGAGTCAGGCAGGACCACAATCTCGGTCAGGTATTTCTGGAGTTTATATTCCTCTGTCAGCTCCTGGTCGTTGTGGTCGGGCAGCATGCGCTGCCCGATGGTCATCATATAAAGCACGCCCACCAGGAAAATTGCGAAGCCAATGCCGGATATCTCGAAAAGGCCGATGGGCGGAAGCCCGGTTTTGGCGATATAGCCGCTTACAGCCACGTTGGTAGAAGTGCCGATGAGCGTGCCGGTGCCTCCTAGTATTGCCGCAAAAGCGAGCGGCATCAACAGCTTGGAGGGGCTTTTGTTGATGCGCCGTGACAAACCTACAAGCGGTGTTACAAACATGGCCGTGACGGTGGTGTTGTTCATGAACGCCGAAACAATGCCCGTGACGACCATCACGACGAACAACATCAGGTTAGAGCTCTTGTGCGCCAGCCGCACGAGCCTGATGACGGCAAAGTCGAGAATGCCCGTTTCCTGCAGTGCCGCACTCAGTATAAAGATAGAGGCAATGATGATGATAAAGTCGCTGCTGAAGCCCGCAAAAGCCTCTTCGGGGGTAATGATGCGCACGCTTGCCAGAATGATGAGCATGATGAGCGTCACGATCTCAACCGGGAGTTTCTCTGTCGCGAAAAGCACTACGGCAATCACCAGCAGCGTGAGCACAAGGGCTATTTCCATAAAAATCCTGATTTTGCAACCTTTGGCTTAAGGCGCAGCTTCGGCCTTTTACGTGCAAGTGCCACCGGAGGGTGGTAAATCCTACTTAAAATTTACGGCCATATAGCCACTTTTTGCGCCTTAAATTGGGAAAAGGCGGAGAAGCAGCCACTTGGATGTCCCGGGTCTCAACCTTTTCAGGCGCCTACGGCCTCATCAATGGAGCGCAGAATAACCTCGCACGCCGCCCTGATCTGCTCCTCGGTGATGACGAGAGGCGGCGCGATGCGCATGGAGTTGTCGCAGAACAGGAACCAGTCGGTGAGCACGCCGTTTAGTATCGCACGATCTATCACAGCCTTCAGCACCTCAAACGACTCAAACTCCGCTGCCATCAGCAGGCCGCAATTGCGGATTTCTTTGATGCGGGGATGCACCAGCAGTTGCCGGAAAAGCGCAGCTTTCTGCTGCACGCCCGCCGTCAGGTTTTCTTCCTGTATCACCTGCACGGTCGCCAGCGAGGCGGCGCAGCTTACGGGGTGCCCGCCAAAGGTGGTGCAGTGGCCAAGGATAGGGTCGGTTTTGAAGGCGGCCATGATTTCCTGCGGCGCGATGAAAGCCCCGATCGGCATACCGCCGCCCATGCCTTTGGCACATACCAGGATATCGGGCTCTATCCCGAACTGCTCAAACGCCCAGAAAGTGCCGGTTCGGCCAAAACCGCACTGTATCTCGTCCAGGATCAGCAGGGTGCCGGTCTGGGTGCAGCGGGCGCGGAGGTGGCGCAGGTAATCGTTTTCCGGTACACGCACCCCCGCTTCGCCCTGCACCGTTTCGATGAGCACGGCGGCGGTCCGCTCCGTTATATACTGCAGGTCATCGAAGCTATTGTACAGGATATGGCGCACGTCGGGCAGCAGCGGGCGAAAGGCGTTTTTGAAGCCCTCGCTGCCGTTCATGGAGAGGGCGCCCTGGGTGGAGCCGTGGTAGGCGTTGTAGCAGGAGATCAGCTCAGTGCGGCCGGTGTGGCGCTTGGCCAGTTTCATGGCGCCCTCCACCGCTTCTGTGCCGGAGTTCAGGAAGTACGTATTGTTGAGGCGCGGAGGCAAGGTCTTGCTCAAGGCGTGGGCCAACTGCGCCTGCGGGGCCTGCACAAACTCCCCGTATACCATCAGGTGCATGTATTTATCCAGTTGCCCATATATGGCCTCCAGCACACGCGGATGGCGGTGGCCCACATTGCTTACGCCAATACCCGAAATCAGGTCGAGGTAGCGCCGGCCTTCCCGCCCGTACATATATACTCCCTCAGCCTTCTCCACCTCAATCAGCAACGGGAAGTCAGATGTCTGCGCTACGTGCTGCAGGAACAATTGCCTCTGTGAAATCATGCTGCAAAGGTAACAATTAGCACTGAAAGAATGCGGGTGGCCTTCTGTTTCTGCACTTCCGGTGCCTCTGTTACCCTGCCTGCAACAGCGCTAGCGTTTGTAGTTCTGGTACCACTTGGCGAGTTGCTCTACCTGGGCAGGGTGCTCGCTTAACCAGCTTTCAGAGGCCTTGCTCTGGAGGATGGAGTAACTGAAGGCCTCCACATTCTTATCCAGCGACATTTCGTGGAAGAACTCCACATAGTAGCGCCACCAGAAGTCCTGCCGGTCTTCCCTCAGCTCGCCTAAAATGTTAAAGAAAGACTGCGTATTCTCGAAGAAAAGCTGTTCCGGAGTTTTGCCTTCCTTTGCCTCGATTTGGTTTGAGGCCTGCATCATCGAAAGCATCAGCTCTGCAGCTGAAAACGGGTTGTCCTCCATTTTATCAGCGCTCACTAAAATGTTGACAGTGTTGCCTTCTCCTTTCGAAACGCCCTCCTGCTGCATTTGCTGCAGTGTTTTAAACGCGCCGGCGGCCCGTTCTGTCTTCGGCTCCAGCAGCAGGAAGTTATAAAATGCGAGCAGACTCTGCACGCGCTGGTGCTGCGCCTGCTTGATATAACCTAACAGCAAATGGCTGCTGCTATGCCCCGGCTTTAATTGCACCGCCTGCACGAGTGCCTGCTCCGCCTCGCTGAACTTCTCCTGATTATAGAGCGTCAGCCCCATGTTGTAATATGCCATATGGTAAGCCGGGTCCAGCTTCATGGCTTTCTTATATTCTTTGATGGCCTGCTCCGGTTTGCCCGTTAAATCGAGCGCACTGCCCCGGTTCACGTGCGCCTGCGCTTTCAGTTCAGGGCTGGCGTTAATCGACTTAATCGCCGCTGTGCTGTACCTAATCGTATTGGGCATGTCGTGCAGGGCGAAGTAAGTGAGCGAGAGTTCGTAGTTCAGCTCCGGGCTTCGCCGGTTCTGTTGCAGCACCTGCTGGTAGTGCTCCAGCGCGGCCTTGTAGTCCCCTTCCTCATAGAGCAAAATGCCTTGGTTGATCTGGTCTTCAAGCGGGCTTGTCTGGGTGTAGCCGGAGGTAGCAGTGCCGCCAATCAGCAGGAGGGCGCAAAGGAGCTTTTTCATGTACAAAGAATTTGTAAGTTTCGGTTTGCGCATCGTTGGCTGCAGCAACAGCAAGGCGCTACTGAAAGATACTTATTCTTTTATATATAGTTTAGCAAATTGAATTAAAATATGAAAAATTATTATCTATCTATCTTCTTCACATATATAAAAATTTGATATATAGAAAG
This sequence comes from Pontibacter saemangeumensis, assembly GCF_039541895.1. Classification (NCBI taxonomy): domain Bacteria; kingdom Pseudomonadati; phylum Bacteroidota; class Cytophagia; order Cytophagales; family Hymenobacteraceae; genus Pontibacter; species Pontibacter saemangeumensis. The sequence goes on along the minus strand of NZ_BAABHC010000002.1, from coordinate 486,349 downwards.
TTAATATAAGTAACCAAAGGTGCGATTTATTTTCCCTGTTGAAACAAGACTCACCCCCAACCCCATGTTAACGGAGGGGTTGGGGGTGGGTTCTCTGCCATAAAATCCCAAACAATTCTATATAGCGCAACTTGAGTTAAGTCAGGAACCCGATCAACACTGAAGCGGGGGAAGAACAGCGCCTGAAAGTGATGGCCAGGACAGGCAGTTATATATCCCTGCCTCCGGGTTTATAGAACATACAGAAGCAGGGATATATATCTCAGGCATTGACGAGGCGCATGCCTTTTTCGTCGTAGCGGCTTCCGTGGATATTTTTCATAACCTGACCTATTTCCAGGAGATCTTCTTCCGAAAGCGCCACGTTTACGGCTTCAATGTTAGTGAGCAGATGCTTTACCTTCGTCGTTCCGGGGATGGGGATGATGTCCTCCCCCTGGTACAGCAGCCAGGCAAGGGCCAGTTGAGAAGGCGTGCATTGCTTGGCCTCGGCTATCTGCTCCACTTTCTTCACCAAATCCAGGTTCTTCTGAAAGTTATCACCCATGAAACGCGGCGAGGTGCGGCGGTAGTCGTTGGGGTCCAGGTCATCGAAGCTTTTGATGCTGCCTGTCAGGAACCCACGGCCCAGCGGACTGTAGGCTACAAAACCGACGCCCAGTTCGCGGCAGGCGGGCAGCGTCGTTTCCTCCACATCCTGGCTCCAGAGTGAATATTCGCTTTGGATGGCCGTTATCGGGTGGATGGCGTGCGCCCTTTTTAAGGTTTCGCCGGAGGCTTCTGAAATGCCGATATAGCGCACTTTGCCTTCCTGTACCAGTTCGGCCATCGCCTGCACCGTTTCTTCGATGGGCGTTTCGGGGTCCACGCGGTGGAGGTAGTAGAGGTCGATCCTGTCGCGGCCCAGGCGCTTCAGGCTGGCTTCGCACGCTTTCTTTACATAGTCCGGCTTGCCGCTGATGCCGCTGGACCGTGTGGAGCCGGGCTCCCGGACAATTCCGAACTTGGTGGCCAGCACCACCTGGTCCCAGCGGTCGTGCAAGGCCTTTTGCAGGAGCTCTTCGTTCCGGCCCACGCCGTACATATCGGCGGTATCAATAAAATTCACCCCGTGCTCCAGGGCTGTGTGTAAAGTCCTGATGGATTCCTGCTCGTCTGGCTGCCCGTAAAAGTCAGACATGCCCATGGCGCCCAGCCCGATCGGGAAAACATATAAGTCACTTTGGCCAATTCTTCGCTGCTTCATCTTTTGATTCTGATTAAGGTTTATATCTGCTGTTGTGTATTCTGATGTACGAGGTTTGCAGCAGCAGGATCAGGGGCAGCCTGAGGCGAACAGCAGGGAAAGCAGGGGGCATGCTCAGCATAAAGAAGCGCAGCAGCCACGGGGCTGCTGCGCTTCTTTATGAATGGCTGGATTCGGGATTTGATGGCCGGCCTCAGGGGCGCACCCTGGAGTTGATGACAAGCACCTTATCCCATATGGCTTTGTTCTCTGCTATAAAGCGCTGGTGCACGGGGTGAACCGAATAAAGCTTTATTTCTTCCTCGTTCCGGTAAGTGGTGTAATGCATGACATCGTACTCCGGCGCCGTGGTCAGGTCTCCCATTACCGTGGGACCGGCATGGTAAGACAAGATGTAGGAGATGCTATCCTTTAGGTTGGCAAAGCCACGCATGTGCTGCTGAATAGCTTCCGGGGTCGTACCGGGCTTAAACTTAAAACACACAATGCGCTGGATCCCCGCTTCGGCCGGCAAACCTGAAGCAGGGCTCTCCTGCAAGGTGGCTGAGCGATTAGGTTTTTGATCGCAGGCCGAAAGCAGGATACAGCTTAGTCCAAGTAGCAGTATTTTTCTCATGGTTGCAAAACAATTAATTAAGTGGTTAAAACTTTTTTATATACCTGTAAAGGGAAAAGAAATAGCTGGCAACGATATGCTGCCACCTAAAAAATCAAGCGGAATAACAGAGCGGGCTTGGCTAAAGCGGGTGCTGCCGTTAATTTACACAATTAAAGGCGTCCAACCATAGCCTGCTGTCACCTCTGCGATCGGTTGCGGCACGAAAAAATACGGGGGCTGATCGATACTCAGAGTAGGCTGCGCCGTAAAATGAGCTGGGCCAGGGGCCATATATGTTTCACCAAAACCAGAAGGAGGAAATATGCCACAAGGAGATAAATCTGCTTACACAGACAAGCAGAAGCGCAAAGCGCAGCATATAGAAGAGAGCTATGAGGATCGAGGTGTGAGTCCGGAAGAAGCTGAGAAAAGGGCCTGGGCCACCGTGAACATGCAGGATGGCGGGGGCAAAAAGAGCGGCTCCGGAAGGGCCAACCACAAGGGAAAATAGCCTCTAAAAAAAACGGCCAGCTGACATACTCAGCTGGCCGTTTTTGATTTTAAGGATAGTTGTTTGTGTGTCCGTTCGGGTCGTCGTGGTCCGGATCTACGGTAGGGTGCAAGCCGGAAGCGACCCTGTTGTGCGAATAAGGCCTTTTGCTTTTCCGCCGGGCGGACTTGTCGGAACTGCGCTTGCCCAAAACTGAAAGCGCCATGCCTACCAGTGCCACCGCCCCCGCTATCGCTACGATCTTGGGCACCGAGTTGCCCACCGGAGGCGGCACCGACACCACGCCGCGTTCATCCGTAATGGCCGGCTCGTGTACATAGCGCCCTTTGTTGGGCACGGCCACCACCCAGAAGTTCTTCACCAGGTCATCTAACTGCCGGCGGAGCTCATGGCCCACCATCGGCATGCCGTGCCCGGACGCCGCCACTTCAGGGTTGAGGTCCGCCAGGATCTCAACAGAACGGTGGGCGGCCGCCCAATCCGGGGTGAAGTAGGAAGGTGGCCCATGCACTTCGCGCTTCTCTGTCATCACCGCAATCGCCGACTCAGCATCGCGTGTGGTAAAGGCATCGCCCAACACCAGCACACGGTCCTCCTCCCTGAAAAATGAAACGTGGCCGGCGGTATGGCCCGGCGTGTGTAGCCAGCGCCAGCCTTCCAGGCCAGGCACAGAGCCATCCCCGGGCAATAACTCGATATGATTTCTGATGTTGATCGGTTTTTTAGGATAGGCAAAGGCCATATAGGCCATTCCGCCGCCGCCCACGCTTGAGTCGGGTGGTGGGTAGCTGGAGAGTCCGGTGAGGTAAGGCAGTTCCATCGGGTGGGCATATACCGGCACATCCCACTCCTGGGCCAAGTCCTTCACAGCGCCGATATGATCGAAGTGCCCGTGTGTGAGCAGGATGGCCTTAGGCCTGGATTCGTCGCCGAACAACGCGTCTGCCGCCCGTCGGATCTTTGCCGTGGAACCCGGCACGCCCGCATCCACCAGCACCCACGACCCGTCGGGGTTAGCAATGAAAAATAAATTTACGAAGATTGTTTTCAGCCCCCATACCCGGGGCGCCACAGCAAAGGTTTCTCTTTTGCCGGCGTAATATTTGGGTTTAGATGCTTCCATATGAGATGGGATTATTTTTTAGGAACAGATTCAGCTTTTTAACTACGAGGTACACGTTAAAGAGGCTGCCCGAATCCATAGAATCCTAAACTTTAATATTTTTTGGCGGTTGTTGTTTTATGTCTGCCGATTTTTGCTGTTATTTATCTAAGGCATGTTATTTGGAACCTTGCATGTGGCCCTGTAAAATTTGGGTTGGCATGATTTCCTGAGCGACAGGAATCTTTTATCTAACTGGAAAGTTATTCTATTATGGTTAATCTATTTATACCCCCCAGCTATATGGCCGTTTATGCGAAATGTGTGGACGCGACCATGCCTGCCTTTGATCCGGAAGAGTGGATAGAGGAAGGAAAGGTGTATCCTGTGAAGCATTTCACGGAACCTTTGAACCAGGGCGAAGGGTTTGCTGTCACGATTATGGACGAGGACGGCGTTGAAATTCACCCATCTCCATCGCACTGGAGCTTTGCTTCCACGCGCTTCGAAATGTATACCCTTCACCTGAATTAGACCAAAATCAGGAAAAGATCGTTTAATTTACAAGGCTGCCGCGTGCAGCCTTTTTTTTGCTATATTGTGTTAGTAAGTGCCTGATGGATATGATACGTGCAGAAGAATTTAACGAATTGCCGCCGCACCTGCAGGCCGAGCTGGTGCTGGAGCAGGGTCATTACCTGCATCACCGCATCCGGGGCTGGTGCAAGATAGACCTGTACTGGCTGCATGATTTTTACGTGGAGCTGTGGTTTCTATATGACCTGAAAAGCATCGGGCTTGTACGTGCCCTCACCGACTACGCGCATCTGGAGCCCTACCTCGATACCATCAAACTAAAGCTGGCCCTGATTAACAAAGAGTAGTTTCCTGAGTCTGGGGCTTGCTGGTATGTGTATGGAAAATCGCGTTTCTATACGGCATGTGAGCCTATTTTGGGTTAAGCTGAAGTCCCTTGCTTATCCCCTCATTCAAAATTCATATTTTCGTGCATGAGCAGAAATCTACTATTGATCAGCACCTCCACCACACACGGCACCGGCTATCTGGAACATGCAGCGGAGGAAGTCAGAGCACTCTTAGAAGGGAAGAAAAATCTTTTGTTTATACCTTATGCCCGCCCGGGCGGCATCTCGCATAGCGACTACACCGCCACCGTGCGCGAGGCCTTTGCGAAATGGGACATAAACGTAACCGGGGTGCATGCATCCGATGACCCGGTGAAGGCGGTGCATGAGGCGGAGGCCGTGTTTATTGGTGGAGGCAACACTTTTGTGCTGCTACGCAATCTTTATGCGAATAAGCTGGTGGCTCCATTGCAGCAGCGGGTGCTCAAGGGCATGCCCTATATGGGGACCAGCGCAGGCACCAACGTGGCCGGCAAAACCATCGGCACCACCAACGACATGCCGATCGTGCACGTCAAAACCTTTGATGCGCTACAGTTGGTGCCGTTTAACATCAACCCGCATTACCAGGACCCGGTAGAACACTCCACCCATATGGGCGAAACTCGTGAAACACGCATCGCTGAATTCCATCACCACAACCGCCAGCCGGTGGTGGGCCTGCGGGAAGGAAGCATGCTGCGTGTGCAAGGGGATCATATAACACTAAAAGGCCCGCTTACGGCGCGTATATTCCTGCAAGGGGAGAAGCCGATGGAGTTTGCCCCTGGCGATGATATCAACTTTCTGCTGGAGGCGTATTGAGAGAGCGGATGATGACTTATAGGATACCGAGATTTATATATAAATCGATTGTTAGCTTACTGGTCTTTACCATGAATGAACCTGCAAAAGAAAGCCGTCAGGTAATGGGCTTTGTCCTGCCTTGTTCTCTTTCTCCTATTATTGCTTGCATAGCCCTGGCCTATAGTCTATATCACAAAAAAAGCGCTACCATAACGGTAGCGCTTTTTTAATTCAGCTAAACTTGATCTACTGGTTTATCTTCTTATCATCCAACCTGCGTAGCAGGAGCTTGGTGAAGGCGCGTTCGCCGCGGTATAGCTTAACGAGCTGCTTTACGGATATGACCTTCTGGTATTTGTAGGAATACTCCTTGTCCAGGGCCAGTTCCTTTGCTTTCAGGTCAAAAATCTTATCGACGCGGGCCTGTACCTGCTCGTCAGTGAGGGCATCTACATCCTGCCGGAAGTCGATGCGGTACCCCTTTACCAGTTCGCGGCGCTTGGCCTCATGCTCGTTATAGATCGGCCAGAATTTCTGCGCCTGCTCGGGGGTAAGGCCCATCTTATCGGTCAGGTAAGCAACTTTCGCGGCTTCTACGTTTTCCTTTCGTTCGTGACTGTGTCTGTCCTGCGCAAGGGCAGCTGTGCCGCTAAGGGTGAAGGCACAGAATAGAAGTACTAATAGAGCGTAATGCTTCATGGGTGGTTTAATAGTCTAAATCGTCGAGTTTATAATAAAGCAGCTCTTCTTCAGCAGCTGTTGGACTTACATTCAGGAAGTCAGCGGCAAGTTCCTGGTCAGCGGCCAGGTATTCCTCCAGGTCAGCTGTCTCCATCTGCGCGTAGGCGTTCAGGTAGTTCATGATTTCCTGGTCAGAGAGCGTCGCGACCGTCAGCTTTTCCTGTTGGGGAGCCTGTTGCATGCTGAATAAGAAGGTGCCGGCAAAAAGGAGCAGCAGCAGGAGCGGAGCCATGGCATAACGAACCGGCCGCCAAAGCCGTGCCTGCCACGGAGTGGAGGCGATATGCTCCCGGGCTGCGGTGCGTTCCATGATGCGCATGGGCAGCCGGTCGAAGTATCCCTCGGGTACCCGGTGCACATTGTGCTTCGGAATGTCGCTGATTCTAAGTTCCTTCTTCATGTTCCTCGTCTTCTTTAGGTTAGATGCAATACCCGTGCTATAGTTTAATCCTGTTGCAGATATTCTTCGATTTTTTTAGCGGCTATATGATAGGACGCTTTTAATGCCCCTACGGAAGTTCCCAGTATTTCGGACATTTCCTCGTACTTAAGCTCGTCGAAATATTTCATGTTGAACACCAGGCGCTGCTTGTCGGGCAGGCGCAGGATGGCCTTCTGCAGTTTCAGCTGCACCTCATCGCCGGCAATGTCGGGGGAGGAGACAAGCTTTTCCGTCAGTTCGGAGGTGATGTCGTGTATGGGCAGGAAGAATTTCCTCTTTTTGCTGGACAGGAAAGAGAGGCACTCATTGGTGGCGATGCGGTAGATCCAGGTGTAGAGCTGGGCATCTTTCCGGAAGTTTTCGAGGTTCTTCCATATCTTGATGAAAACCTCCTGGGTGAGGTCGTCAGCATCGTCGTGGTCGATCACCATTTTGCGGATATGCCAGTACACTTTCTGCTGGTACTTCCGGACAAGCTGGTTAAAGGCCAGGTTTCGGCTCTCAGGCTGGGAGAATTTTTCTAAAAGCTCTTTGTCTTCCACTTCACAGTTTTCAGGGAGCCGAAGGCAGGTGCATGAAGGGGTTAATATAAAGAGGCTGTACTACATGCGCACAGCCCCTTCCATATATAATCTGTTAAATTCGGTCTACTGCTGCTTTCTGCTGATGACGCGCTGAGCGGCAGCCACAATGTCGTTCTCAGACAGGCCGTACTTCTCCATCAGTTCCTCCGGTGTGCCGGACTCGCCAAAAGAGTCGTCTACCGCCACGTATTCCATGGGCAGCGGATTCGTCTTCACGAGCAGCTGCGCAATGCTGTCGCCCAGGCCACCGAGGCGGTTGTGCTCTTCGGCGCTCACCACGCATTTTGTCTTCGCCACTGACTTCAGGATCGCTTCTTCATCCAGCGGTTTGATGGTGTGGATGTTGATGATCTCGGCAGAAATACCTTTCTCTGCCAGTATATGGCCCGCTAAGATGGCTTTCCAAACGAGGTGGCCGGTAGCAAAGATGCTGACATCCGTCCCTTCGTTCACCATCCAGGCTTTCCCGATCTCAAACTTCTGGTTCGGGTCCGTGAAAACAGGGATAACCGGGCGACCAAAGCGCAGGTACACCGGGCCTTCGTGCTCAGCGATGGCGATGGTGGCGGCCTTGGTCTGGTTGTAGTCGCACGGGTTGATGACGGTCATGTGCGGCAGCATTTTCATCATGCCGATGTCTTCGAGAATCTGATGCGTGGCACCGTCCTCGCCCAGTGTAACGCCTGCGTGTGAGGCACATATCTTCACGTTCTTACCCGAGTAGGCAATGGACTGTCGGATCTGGTCATAGACGCGGCCTGTCGAGAAATTGGCAAACGTACCAGTGAACGGTATCTTACCGCCAATGGTCAGGCCGGCGGCAATGCCCATCATGTTGGCCTCGGCAATGCCTATCTGGAAAAAGCGCTCCGGGTTCTCTTTGATAAAATCCCCCATCTTCAGCGAGCCGACGAGGTCGGCACAAAGGGCTACTACATTGGGGTTTGTGCGGCCAAGCTCCAGCAGGCCGGCACCAAAGCCGGAACGTGTGTCTTTTTTCTCGGTATACGTGTACTCTTTCATCTATCTGTTGAAAATTTTTACGGTTGTAGTTGCGCCCGATTTAATATTAAAATCCTTTACTTCAGTGAATTTACTCGCCTGGGCATTTTTGATGCGGTAAACCAATCTGTAATTCCCTGGCTGCAGGGCCATGGTTATTTTGCTGTTTTCCTCTGGCAAATTGCTGAGCCAGCGCTGCCCGCCGCCTTCCTCCATCAGGTAGATACTCCCGTAGCCTTTCATCTGCGATGAAATGGCCACCTGCCCCGGTGGCGGAATGGCAATGGCGTTCGTCTGCCCCTGTTTTATCTCCACATCCTGCAGGTATATGCGCGGCACCGTCAGCACCTCTAGGTCGTATATACCGGCCAGGTACTTCTGCTGCTCCCCGAACACCTGCACATGCAGCGTCTGTGGAGAACCCTGCCGCCTTACAAGCGCAGCTAAGGTGCCGTAAGGGGAGGGGCCGTCCTGGCGCAGGTGCAAAATGCCCTGCGGCGCCTTTACCCTGATCACGTTGTGCATGCCCGGCTTTATGCTGATGTTCCGCTCCACGACAGCCGGTACAGTATTCACCACCAGGTCGTAAGAAAGCAGGGCGTCGATGTCCAGCATGTCGGGTTTCCCCTCCGTGCTCTGGTAGTGCACATAGTTGTATTCCGGCTGGCCCGTCAGGGCGTTGAGGAAGGTCATGTTCACGTTCGTCTCCACCGGCTTGCCCTGGTCATTCAGCAGCTCCACGCTCACCGTGGTCTGGCTCAGCGCTTGCGTCACGATCTCCGTCAGCACCGACTGGAATGTCTCCACATCGGCGGCATTGTAATACTCACCGATGCAGCTGAGCTGTTTCTCATGCTCCGGCTCAATGCCGATGCCGATAACGAAGGGGCGAAGGAAGATGCGCTTCTTCTGCAGCGCCAGCGACATGGCACAGGGATCGCCGCCGCAGGACTCCAGCCCGTCAGTTATCAGGATGATCACGTTTCGCGTCTTTTCCTCCGGAAAGTCTCCCGCCGCCTGCTGCAGCGAGTACGTAATAGGCGTGTTGCCACGCGGCACAATCTCCGCCAGCTTCTTTTTGATGGCGTCTGTGCTGTTGCCGGAAAAGGGCACCTCCAGCCGCGTGTCTTTGCAGTCGTTGCGCTCGCGTCCAAACTGGTGCCCGTATACCCGCAAGGCGACTTCCACGTTCTCGTGGCGCTCCAACGAGTCCACGAGGTGGGCCAGCAGGTCTTTTGCCACCGATATGCGGTCGCTTTTTTCCCACTTGGCCAGCATGCTGCCCGAAGCATCCAGCAGAAAAAGGATACGTGTCTTAGGCTTTGCTTTCTGCTCTCCCTGGCCCAAGGCAGACCCTGTTGCTGAGAGTATCAGCAACAGGGAAATTGCCGCGAATAATTTGCTCCAGGGTAGCATGCAAAGGTGCTAAAGCCAAACCTATCTATAAACCTGCCGCCCCCTGCAGCGTCTGCCTGGTGCGGTTGGGGATGTCTTAGTAATCAGCAGCCTTCTGAACGGCCAGCTGTTGCAGCGCAATCTGAAGCTGCTCGTCGTTCGGTGCCACGCCGTGCCATTTGTGTGATCCCATCATAAAGTCCACGCCATACCCCATCTGCGTATCCATCAGGATCATCACAGGCTTGCCTTTGCCGGTGGCGGCTTTTGCCTGGTCCAGGGCAGGCAGCAGTGTCTCGAAGTTGTTGCCGTCTGCCTCCATCACGTGCCATCCAAACGCTTCGAACTTAGCGCGCAGGTCGCCCAGCGGCATAACTTCCTCGGTGGAGCCGTCTATCTGTTGTCCGTTCCGGTCAACAGTGGCAATCAGGTTGTCTACTTTTTTGGCACCGGCGTACATGGTGGCTTCCCAAACCTGACCTTCCTCCAGTTCGCCGTCACCCATCAGCACATAGATAAGGCTCTTGTCCTTGTTAAGCTTCTTTGCCTGCGCGGCCCCGATGGCAACTGACAGGCCCTGGCCGAGCGAACCCGAGGCCACACGAATGCCGGGCAAGCCCTCTTCGGTGGCTGGGTGCCCCTGTAGCCGCGAGTTCAGCTTACGGAAAGTAGCCAGCTCTTTCACTTCAAAAAAGCCTGCACGGGCCAACGTGCTGTAAAATACCGGGGATATATGACCGTTCGACAGGAAGAACAGGTCTTCGCCTTCGCCGTTCATGTCAAAGTCGGTGCTGTAGTTCATCACTTTAAAGTACAGCGACACGAAATAGTCGGTGCAGCCGAGGGAGCCGCCCGGATGGCCGGAGTTTACGGCATGCACCATGCGCACGATATCCCGGCGTACCTGTGCCGCTATTTGCTTCAGCTCTTCAATGCTCTTGTTGTGTGGATTCACTTTAATCTGGTTATGAGTTATCAATTTCAGTAATAATACGCAATTAATCTGTTTTGCCGCAAACATCAACCCCCTTAATAGCCAGCCTGGAAGAATGCTGTATAGGGTGAGATGCAGAGACCTCTATATAAATGTAAAATAAACACTTATTATGAGAAAGAGAAACAGAAAGTGATATAAAATCTTTCTCCGGCTTAAAAGTATAAACGCAGCTGCTTTGCGGGCAGCTGCGTTTATAGTCTAATTTGTCAGAATCTGGCTGGAATGGTCAGCAGTTTTTACCTTTTTGATGATGTCCCGGATCACTCCTTGTTCATCAATCACAAAGGTGTACCGCATGGTGCCCATATACTTGCGGCCATACATCGATTTCTCCTGCCACACCCCGTATTGCTCCACTATCTGCTTCTCAGTATCTGCAATCAGCGTAAAGGGCAGGTCGTACTTGCTGATGAAGTTCTGGTGTGACTTCTCGCTGTCGGTGCTAACGCCGATAACTTCGAAGCCTTTCTGGAACAGATCGCTGTAATTGTCGCGGAGGTTGCAGGCCTGGGCGGTGCAGCCGGATGTGTTGTCCTTCGGGTAAAAGTAGAGGATCACTTTTTTGCCCCGGTAGTCGCTTAGCCTGATGGTGTTGCCGTGCTGGTCTTTGCCTTCGAAATCAGGGGCTTTGTCTCCAATATTCAATTCCATGCGTTTTGTCAGATGGTGGTGGTATAGGTGGCTTCGTTGCCTGCATTGTCCTTCACCTTCAATACAACTTCACCGGACAAAGGTAGGTCTTTATTTAACTTTTCGGACCAGATGGTCGCCTTTTTGTGCTCGTACTTCATCAGGAGCCATTCCCCGTTTATATAGGCGTTATAGGAGTTAAGGCCCGAGAGGTCGTCGCCGATCCTGAAGCTGATCTGTTCGCGGCTCTTGCTCAATAAGCGTATAGTGGGCGCTTTGGTGTCTTCCAGCACCTTAAATTTACCCATGTTTTTGGTGCTGAAGGTAATGGTGTTGTCCTCGCCCCAGGTGCCGCCCATGAAGCCCCTGCCGCGCCCGGTACCCAGGAAGTACACGGCCGCCTTCGACTTGTCCTTTACGGCGGTCATATCCGGTTTGATGGTGACTTTGATAGGCTGCAGCAACGGCGTAAAAAAGTCGCCGACGGTGAATACGTTGTCCTCCAGTTTCGTCTGCAAGTACAGGGTGTCATACAGGGAGCGCTTGTCGAAGAGCACTTTCAGGTAGCTGTTCGCGAAAGCCATTTCCTGCCCGGCCGGAACCAGCTTTTCAAAATGAAACGGCACGGTAACGCCACAGAACCGCACAGAGTCCGGTAACCCGGCACGCAGGTCGAAAAGGCCTACCGACTGGGAGTTCTTCATATAGCTCGGCACCAGCACCAGGGATTTGCCGCCCTTCAGCAACTCGATGTTCTGCGGGGTGCTGCTGGTGTCGGTGGCCATGATCTTGAGGATATTGCCGATCAGCTCATAATCAAGCGACGTCTTTTTGACGGACTTGGCCAGCGTCTTTGTGAAAGTGGGCTGCTCCCCCTTCACCACAAAGCTGAGGGTAGAGGCGTTGTTATAGGAGTCGCGCGCCACAAGCTGTACCCGGTAGGTGGAGTCGGGGTGCACGTTGATGCGGCCCTGGCGCCCGTTGGTGGCATTGTACAGGGGCAGGTCGTTGCCGTTGTCCACGTAGGCTTTCTGAAAGGTGCGTCCTTCGCGCTTGTATATGTTGTAGTTGATGTGCTGCGACACCTGCCTGGAAAGCTCAAACGGCACCTGGTCGATGTAATGGTTATATACCTGCTTGCCGTTGACAAGCAGCGTCACTTCCTGCGTGCCGTTCTTGTTGGCGGCACCGTCAAGCTTATCGATCGTCTGCAGTTCCAGCCCCAGCAGGCCATTGGCGTATACCGTGTCGGTAATGGTGTAAGTGTTGCCTTTCTGCGTGGTGCGGTATTCCGCCCTCCGGAACTCATTGTTCACCCGGGACTGGATGCGCAGCGGCGTGATGCCCAAAGTGAATATCTCCGGCGGGGTAGTGTCTATCACCTCCTGGAACTTATACTTCAGCGGGTTGTAGAGGCGGTCGTTTCCATCCCTGATCTCGAAATGCAGGTGCGGTCCCCCCGAGCCTCCGGTATTGCCCGACAAACCGATCACTTCCCCGCGCTTCACAGGGAACATCCCCTTTTCCGGGAAAAGCTCCAGCTCAAAGCTTTTTTTCTCGTACTGCTGCTTCAGTATATAATCCGTCAGCGGTTGCCCGAAAGCAGAGAGGTGCGCGTAAGTGGTGACCAACCCGTTGGGGTGCGTTACAAATATGATGTTGCCGTAACCGTAGGTAGACTGCTTTACCCGCGAGATATACCCATCCGCGGCGGCATACACCTGCAAGCCCTCGCGCTGGTCGGTTTTTATATCCAGCCCCCCATGAAAATGGTTGGAGCGTATCTCTCCCATGGTTCCTGACAGGTAGTTCCGCTCCCCCGGCTTTATCGGAAACAGGAAATCTATAGGCTCCGGGGCCATTTGCGCGGCTGCACCAAAAGAGGTGACAAACGCAAGCACTGCAAGCGAAAGCCGCTTCTTATTTAACTTCGAAGTCAAGTAATTTTCTATCTTCAACATACCCTACTAATCTGTCTCCTATCTGTACTGGACCAACACCCTCCGGGGTGCCGGTGAAAATAATGTCTCCTGTTTTTAACGTGACAAAACGGGAGATGTAGGCGATGATGTCGTCAAACTTGTGCAGCATCATTTCTGAGTTGCCCTGTTGCTTCGTCTCCCCGTTCACCTCCAGCCTGAAATTAATATGCTGCAGGTCGGGGAACTGGTCTAAAGGCAGAAACTCCGAGATAGGAGCGGAGCCGTTGAAGCCTTTAGCCAACGCCCAGGGCAGGCCCTTTGCCTTCGCTTTTGACTGCAAGTCGCGTGCCGTGAAATCGATTCCCAGGCCGATGGCGTCGAAATACTTGTGTGCGAACTTCCGGTCGATGTTCTTGCCCTCCCGCCCGATGCGCAGGATAAGCTCTGCCTCGTAATGCACATCGGTGGTGTAATCGGGATAGTAGAACGGCTCGTTGTTGCGGAGTACCGCCGTGTCAGGCTTAAAGAAAATGACCGGCTCGTCCGGCACCTCGTTTTTTAATTCGGCGATATGCGCAGCGTAGTTTCTACCGATGGCTACTATCTTCATGTAATTTACGAATAGATGTTCTGATTGTCAAAAATAGGGGTTCTAACATTGCGGTCCAGTAAAAAATCTGGAAATATTACGCATTTGGTGTGTGGCATGAGCCAAGCCGGCAATGCCTCTTCCCCCTCAAAACAACTGCACTTAAAGCCCTGATATTATATTTTCGGCTGTAAAACAAATCAATGGATGGCTGACGTATAAGCCGTGCAACTAAACAAAGGTGACGGCGAGGCGAAAAACAATTTTTTATTGCTGCCGTTAATATATAGTGCTTTGCTAATTTTAGTGTAAATTATCCCGGGTTTTAACAAGAATGGTTCAAAATTTGAACCGGCTTAGAATCCACCTTAACTTTAAGAAGATGTATAAGAAAATAACTGCTTTCGCAATTGCCTCCGTGATGATGGTGGCCTGTACGACGGTACCCATTACCGGTCGCCGACAACTCAGTTTGGTATCTGACGCTGAGATGCAGCAGCAGAGCTACGCTGCCTACGATCAGTTTCTGAGCGAACACAAACTATCCAGGGATGCCCAGGCTACGGCCATGGTAAAAAGGGTAGGGCAGCGGATTCAGCGCGCCGTGGAGCAATATATGGCGGCCAACAACATGCAGCAGGAACTGGCGGGGTTTGATTGGGAATTTAACCTTGTGCAGGACGAACAGGTGAATGCCTTTGCGATGGCGGGCGGAAAAACGGTGGTGTACAGCGGTATTTTGCCTGTTGCGCAGAACGAGACAGGACTTGCCGTGGTAATGGGGCACGAGATTGCCCACGCCATTGCCAAGCATGGTAACGAGCGGATGAGCCAGGCGCTGGCGCAGCAGTTCGGTGGCCAGACGCTTTCTGCGCTTGCGGGCGCACAGCCGGGCGCTGCCTCCAGCCTGATCATGTCTGTTTATGGGGTGGGCTCGCAGTTGGGCATGTTAAAGTATGGCCGCAACCAGGAGTCGGAGGCAGACCGGCTCGGCTTGATCTTTATGGCCATGGCAGGCTATGACCCGCAGGCGGCCGTGCCATTCTGGAAGCGCATGGAAGCGCAGGGCGGCGGGCAGGCTCCTCCTGAGTTTCTCTCAACCCACCCAAGCGCAGGCACACGCCAGAGCGATCTGCAGAAGTGGATGCCGGAGGCGCTGCAGTACTATAAAGGAAAATAAACCAACCCTAATCTATGACCTATACCTCTTATGCCCGCTTCCTTTCCAGCGTTCTCAGGAAAGTTAAAGTTACAAGTGCTTTTATATTCATCCTGTTTCTTGCAGGCGCCTGCTCAGGCCGCGAGGTGATCAGCGAAGAGAGCGACATGGGAATGGAAGAGGGGTTAGAGGAGGTGCCCGTAGCGGCTTATGACGGCAAACTGCTGGCGCAGGTTATTTTCGACACCGTAGAATACATCATGCCCCACCAGGAACTGATGCAGCCCTTTATACGCGAGTTCGGCGACGGAACTGTGGTAGACAAGATCATGATCCGGAAAGTGCAGGAGACAAAAGAGGATAAGCCGGCTTATTACCTGGTGGGTTTAGGCATCCGGAACGGCGCCTTCCGCTCGATGGCTTTAAGCCTGGATTTGGCGGCGGACAACAGCCTGTACCTGAGCAGCAAAGGGGCGAAGCATATATGCCAGGCCTCGGCAGGCTGTAACTTCTGCTTTTTCACCTTCTCCGGCAACGAGATCACCGGGTGCGAGTGCGGCTCGCGATCGACTGGAAACAACTGCTCCCACAAGTTCTCGGAAGGCAACAACCTGCTGAAAGACGTGCAGCTGCGCAACCAGCCCCGGGACGAGAAAAGGTGAAATAGAGGAGGAGGCTTGTTAATCCCTGCCTTTAGTGTCAGGAGGCTTGACCACTGCCGTCGAGTAGAGACTACCAGAATGATTGACATTTATATATGGCAAATGGAATAAGGTATAATGTACAATAATAACAGCTAAAACAGCTGAACCTTACGCAGGCGGATGCGGGTAAGCACTTTTTTCGTCTGGAGCGGGAACTCGCTTTTCATCATCCAGTCGTAATAGCCGGGCTCTTTCTGCAGCACTTCCTCCACCGGCACGTTCTTGTGCTTCCCGAAATTGAATACTTCCTGCCCCGCATTGTTATAGACGATCCGGCCTGATAAGTCGGCCGTTTTCTGCACCGTGAACTTGTGCAGTTGCTCCATGTCGTTCTGCACCGGGTATTCCTCCACGCCTTCCGATATTTCGATTGGTGTATGTTGGTAACGGTCCAGCTGGGCCATCAGAATGTGGTACGTGGCGACGGTGTCGGCCTCGGCGCTGTGGGCGTTCTCCAGCTTCTTATCACAGTAGTATTTATATGCCGCAGACAAGGTGCGTTGCTCCATCTGGTGGAAAATGCGGCAGGCGTCGATCACGTTCCGGTTGTCGATGTCGAAGTCGATGTCGCAGCGCAGGAACTCCTCCGCCAGCAGCGGAATGTCGAAGCGCAGCAGGTTGTAGCCTCCCAGGTCACAGCCTTTTAGGAACTGCTCCAGGTCCCGGGCCACCTGCTTAAAGGTAGAACAGTCCTTCACGTCCACGTCATATATCTTGTGGATCAGGCTCGACTCCAGCGGAATCGGAATGGTTGGGTTGATCCGGCGCGTGCGGAGGATCTCCTCGCCGTCGGGCATCACCTTCAGCAGGCTATACTCTACAATCCGGTCTTTACAAATGTCGGTGCCGGTGGTTTCAAGGTCAAAAAAGACGATGGGGCGCTTCAGGTTCAGCTTCATGGCCAGGGTTTATAAGTTAATTTAAAGAACCGCCTTCGTTAGCGCCTCCAGGTTCATGTTGTTATAGTTGCCCGAGCTCATCAGCAATAGGTTGGCGTTTTTCCAGCTCCGATTGGTAAGATGCTGCTCCAGCGCCTCCGCGTCCGTATATACCTGCAGCTTCGGGTTAGCGAAAGCCTCCTTCAGTTCCGCCTCCGTCAGCATCTCCATCTTCTTGTGCTCCACCGTTTTGGGGTTGAAATACACGATGGCCTCGTCGGCTTTGTCCAGGGCGCCAGCGTACTGCGGCAGGAAATTCCGGTTCAGGCTGCTGAAGGTGTGCAGCTCCAAAACGGCCACCAGCTCCCGCTGCGGGTACTGGGACTTCACGGCCTTCGTCGTGGCTTTTACTTTGGAGGGGGCGTGGGCGAAGTCGCGGAAAACAATGCTGTCGCCCGATTCCCCGATCTTCTCCAGGCGCTTGGCGGCCCCTTTAAACGTTTGCAGCGCCTCGTAGAAATCGTGCGCCTTCACCCCGATCTGCTTGCACACTTCCTTCGCCGCGCTGATGTTGCGCAGGTTGTGCTCCCCGAACAGCGGAATCTCCACGTCGCCGTCTTTCTTGGTGTGCAGGATGGTTTTGCCGTTGCGGATGCTGTGGTCATGCACGCTGTATCCCACATAGGCAATGTCAGCGGGGTTGCGCGGCACTGCCACCAACTGCACCTGCTCATCGTCCTGGTTATATATGAGCGTGCCCGCTTTGGGCGTCATCTCCGCGAAAATGCGGAACTGCTCGCGGTACATTTCCGGGTCCGGGAACACGTTGATATGGTCCCAGCTGATGCCGCTGATCACAGCGATGTGGTGGTGGTACAGGTGGAACTTCGGGATGCGCTTGATCGGGTCGGAGAGGTACTCATCCCCCTCAATGATGATAATGGGCGCGTCATCCGTGAGTTTCACCATGCGGTCAAAGCCCTCCAGCTGCGCGCCGACGGCATAATCGAACTTGCGCCCGACATGCTGCAGCACGTGCATGATGATGGAGGTGATGGATGTCTTGCCGTGGCTCCCGCCGATCACGATGCGCTGCTTATCGCGGCTCTGCTCATATATAAACTCGGGGAAGGAGTAGATCGGGATGTTCAGCTCCTGCGCGCGCTTCAGCTCCGGGTTGTCGGGGCGGGCGTGCATGCCCAGGATCACGGCATCCAGCCCGGCGTTGATCTTCTCCGGGAACCAGCCTTCCTTTTCGGGCAGGAGGCCGGCGGCTGCCAGCCTGCTCTTGGCCGGCTCAAAGATTTCGTCGTCCGAGCCCGTGACCATCAGGCGTTTGTCGTGCAGCGCCAGGGCCAGGTTGTGCATGATGCTTCCGCCAACCGCAATCAGGTGTATGTATTGTAATTCCTTCTTCTCCATATGCTCAGCAATAAGATTGCCATCAGGCAAAGTTAGAAGACCTTCCCAAATATAAAATAGGCGCCTCCTAATATGTTGATATCTAATAGATGATTGTGGATTACTCACCCACGTATGTGGATTACTTGCCTATCAGGTTTTTTAAATTTGTGACTATGGAGGAGATGAAAATGAACGTGCGGCCTGCGGGCAATCGAAACAGCTGGCAGAAGAAAGCCCCAGCCGTTTCGGAGTTGGGTAAAAAACCACCACAAGCCCTTGATCTAGAGGAAGCTGTGCTGGGCGCGCTGATGTTGGAGAAGGATGCCCTGACGTCTGTGATCGATATTCTGCGGCCCCAGAGTTTTTACAAAGAAGCGCACCAGCGCATTTTCAAGGCCATCATCGGCCTGTTCGATAAATCGGAGCCGATCGATATTCTGACGGTAACGCACGAGCTGCGCGAGCACGGGGAACTGGAGCTGGCAGGCGGCGCCTACTACGTCACGCAGCTGACCACGCGCGTGAACTCCGCGGCTAACATCGAGTACCACGCCCGTATCATCACGGAGAACTCCATCAAAAGAGACCTGATCTCTATCTCCTCCGAAGTGCTCTCCAGCGCCTTCGAAGACACCACCGACGTATTCGACCTGCTCGACAAGACCGAGGCCCGGCTATATGAAGTGTCGGAATCCAACATCCGCAAGAACTTTGACGACATGCGCTCGCTGATGCATTCGGCTATCAAGGAACTGGAGGAGAAGCGCAAGCAGGCGGATGGTTTGACAGGGGTACCGAGCGGGCTCGCCGCCCTGGACCGCGTGACCTCCGGCTGGCAGAAGTCTGACCTGGTGATCTTGGCAGCCCGCCCTGCGATGGGTAAAACGGCTTTCGTGCTTTCGTGCATGCGCAACGCCGCCGTCGATTTCAAAAAGGGAGTGGCCATTTTCTCACTGGAGATGTCGTCGCTGCAGCTCGTGAACCGCCTGATCTCTTCAGAGGCGGAGCTGGATTCAGAGAAAATCAAAAAGGGCAACCTGGTGGACCATGAGTGGGCGCAGCTCAACCATAAGATATCCAAGCTGACCGAGGCCCCCATCTTCATCGACGATACGCCGGGCCTTTCCATCCGGGAACTGCGCACCAAGTGCCGCCGCCTGAAGGCACAGTTCGATATCCAGATGATCATTATCGACTACCTGCAGCTGATGACAGGTAACACAGACGGCAAGGGTGGCGGTAACCGGGAGCAGGAGATTGCCTCCATTTCGCGTGCCCTGAAGATGCTGGCCAAGGAGCTGAGCGTGCCAGTGATCGCGCTGTCGCAGCTGAGCCGTGCCGTGGAAACGCGCGGGGGCGACAAGCGCCCGCAGCTGTCTGACCTTCGTGAATCCGGTTCGATCGAGCAGGACGCCGACATGGTGCTCTTCCTGTACCGCCCGGAGTATTACGGCATCACGGAAGACGAGATGGGCAACCCAACCGCCGGCGTAGGCGAAGTGATTATTGCCAAGCACCGTAACGGCTCACTGGAGAACGTGCAACTGAAATTTATTGGTAAATACACAAAATTCACGAACCTGGATCACGACTACAGCGGAGATTCCATGGGAGGTTTCAACGCGCTGCCTAACAGTACCTTCGATGCGGATGCACCTGGTTCCATCCGTTTGGGCAGCCGCATGAACGACGGTGGAAACGGCGGCGGGGGCTTCCCGTCATCCAACTTTGATGAAGAGCCGCCGTTTTAAGGAACCTGAAAGAGAAAGAAGATAAGCCAAAGGAGGATTAGCCGCTGCGTCATTAACCAGCGGCTTTTCTTATTTCTGACGATAATACGCAACAGCGAGTAACTGGAATTCGCTTTGGTAAAATTTATTGCTTTCGATCTACCCGATCCAACCACCCCTGGTCCCTCTTTTACAGGGAGGGGAGTTTTCTTACTCCTTCTTCTTTCTTGCATCAAGTTTATAGCTATACAATCTCAATCATGTAGCTATATAGTTACATATGATGAGTTTGATTGACCATCAATACCTTCCACCATAGTCTTTAATATATGAGGCTGTAAAAGGGTTTGCATAACATCCTGTTAAAAATTCATCCGTTCCACTCCACTTTCTCCTCCAGCGGTATCACGCGCTTGCCTTCTAGAACAGGCTTGTCGGTGTAGCCAAGATATAGAATCCCCAGCACCAGGTCCTCTTCCCGAAGCTGCAGCATTTCTTTCATGGCAGGGTGGTAGGCCATGCCGCCGGAGCCCCAGTAGCTGGCGATGCCCAAGGCCGTGGCACCCAGCAGCAGGTTCTGTACCGCGGAGGAGGTGGCGGCAATTTCCTCGAGAGCAGGTATTTTGGGGAGATTACCTCGCTGCATGATGGCCACGATTAGGTGAGAGGCCAGGTCGCCCATATGCAGTAGCTTGTCGTATTTCTCCTGCAGGAATTTCTCGGGTGCTGTATGCGCTTTATATAGCCGAGCATGCGCCAGGCAAAATGATTTTACCTTATCGTTGGCATATACCCGGAAGCGCCACGGCTCGGTGTGGCCATGTGTCGGGGCCCAGTCAACTAAGGCGATGACTTGCTTTACCTGCTCGTCTGGCACCTGCTGCCCGTTCATTTGCGCCGGCTTCACGGTTCTCCTGTTTTGGATGACTTCCTGTATGGCTGAGAATGGATCGTTCATGTAAAATATCGTCGGTTTTATGTATGGTTTTTCTCTCCCGCTACGGCTTTAAGTGCGCCGCAAGGGGTATATAGGCCAAAAATAATCAACCCCGGGATAAATAACTTAAGGTTAACACAATACTGTGCTTTTAAGTATAGTAACAGTTAATTTCAGCTTACAAGCGATAGGATGTTCAGAAACCACCTCATCTGAAAGAGGAAAGATATTCGAATACGCTTATCTTTGATTTAATTCTAAAACGCTGATTCTGCCCCAACAGATAATGGACTACAAAAAATTTTTCAGCCATATCCCCGCTGCCATGGTGGTACTGTCTCCGGACTACAAGATACTGGCTGCCACTGAAGCTTACCTGCAGATAACCATGCGAACAAGAGCGCAGATCTTAGGGAAGCATTTCCTGCTCGAGGCGTTTCCGGACAAGGAACTCTCTTATGAGGAGAATCCGGTAAGGGTGTCCCTGGATAAAGCGTTGCAAAGCAAAAAGGTGGAATACCTTGACGTGATCCGGTACGATTTGCCCAAACCGGAATCAGCGGGAGGCGGTTACGATGTGCGGTATTGGGAAGCCTCCCATACCCCTGTGCTGGATGAGGAAGGCAACGTAGAGTTTCTGATTCAGCATACCTCGGATGTAACGGAGCGGGAACTGGCTAAGCTTGCCCTTTCGGAGAGCGAAGAGAAATTCAGGTTTATGGCTGAGGCCATGCCGCAGCTCATCTTCACGACAGATGCCACAGGCAAACTCACATACCTGAACAAGCGGTGGGAAAGCTTCACGGGCATTCCGATAGAAGAGCTTCTGAAAGACGGGTGGCAGGATGTCATTCACCCGGAAGACATGCCGATAGTGGCAGCTAAGTGGGAGGAAAGCTTTGAGAAGGGCACCGACATGCAGTTAGAGTTGCGCAAGCGCGACAAAGACGGCGTATACCGGTGGCACCTTTGCCGCACCCTTCCGATGAAAGATGAGAAGGGCAACATTCTGATGTGGGTGGGAAGCTCCACGGATATTCACGACACCAGGATCATGGTGCAGGAACTGCTGGAGGCCAATGAGCAGATGTCCGCCCTGTCGGACCAGGTGCAGGTGGCCTATATGAAGGCAGAAAATGAGCGCAAAAAGCTGGAGCGGCTGATCATGCAGGCTCCTGCCATGTTTTGTATTCTAAAAGGGCCGGAGCATCGCTTTGAACTGGTGAATACCCAATACCAGCAACTGTTCCCGAAGAGGCAGTTGCAGGGCCTGACCGTAGTAGAGGCACTGCCCGAAGTAATTGAACAGGGCTTTGTGCAACTGCTGGACAATGTATACAGCACCGGCAAGGAGTTTATTGCAGAAGAGGTGCTCATCAGGCTTGACCGCCAGGACAACGGGCAACTGCAGGATGTATACCTCAACTTTATATACCAGCCGCTATATGAGGCGGAACAGGTGGCGGGTATACTGGTGTTCGCCTACGATGTGACACAGCAGGTGCTTTTCCGGATGAAGCTGCAGCAACTGGGCCAGGCGTAACATGAAAGCGCAAACTTACCTCAGTAGGGGGCACGGCGATATATGAATGTAGCCCAGATAGACTTCCAACAACTCCGGATTAAGCACATCCTCTACAAATCGAAGGTGCGCTCTATGCTATATGGCGGAGCCTTTGATGAGGTTTTCTTCTCCCGTTCCGGCCCCATTGGCATATGGTTCAGTACCATTGGCTCCAAGCGCTATGCAAACGAGTTTGAACTGGCGGAACTGGCAAAAGTACACCGGGAACTGGAGGCCACCACGCTGGACCTGTACAGGCTCTACAAGGGCGGCAAGATAGACGCGGCGCACGACGGGCTCAAAAGCATCGAGATGCAATCCGACCGTTTTCTAAATGTGCTCTCAAAGCTTGAGCAACGACTGAAGGAGGCATAAAAAAGCCAGCTTAATTTCTTAAGCTGGTTTTTTTGGTTTAGAGGCTTTGCCTATTTCAGCTTCAGGTCAGTCAAAGTCTGCTGTATCTTCTGATTCAGTTTTTGGGCCGTGGCATCATAGTCCGCCTTGGAAGGCAGCGGCTCGTTCACGCTCACGTAAAACTTGATTTTAGGCTCGGTGCCGGACGGACGGGCAGAGATCTTGCTGCCGTCTTCGGTGAGGTACTGCAGCACGTTTGAGCTTTCCAGGTTCAACTTGCCCTCTTCGCCCGTCAGCAGGTTTTTGCGGGTGCCGGACTTGTAATCACGCACTTCCACTACTTTTGAGCCCGCGATGGTCTGCGGTGGGTTGCTGCGCATCTCCGCCATCATCTGCTGAATCTCCTCCGCGCCGCGCATGCCCTTCTTCGTGATAGACACCAGTTCTTCTTTGTAGAAGCCGTATTTGGTGTACATCTCCACCATCATCTCAAACAGGCTCTGGCCGTTGTCTTTGGCCACCGCCGCCATTTCAGCTATCAGGGCGCAGGACGAGATGGCGTCTTTGTCGCGCACGAAGTCGCCGGCCAGGTAGCCGTAGCTTTCCTCGCCGCCGGCTATATAGGTTTCCTTGCCCTCCAACTCCCGGATCACCTCGGCTATATACTTAAAGCCTGTCAGGGTTTCGTACATCGTCACGTTGTAGCTGTCTGCAATCTTCTTGATCAGGTCGGTGGTCACGATGGTTTTCACCACGAACTCTTTGCCTGTCAGTTTGCCGGCTTTCTGCCACGCCTGCAGCAGGTAGTTGATGAGCAGCGATCCGGTCTGGTTTCCGTTCAGGAGCACAAACTCGCCCTTCAGGTTTTTCACCGCAATGCCCACGCGGTCGGCGTCGGGGTCGGTGGCCAGCACGAGGTCGCCGTCAATTACCTCGGCTTTCTGTATTGCCAGCGTCATGGCATCTTTCTCCTCCGGGTTTGGGTACACCACCGTCGGGAAGTTACCGTTTGGCTCTGCCTGCTCTTCTACCACGTGCACATTCGTGAAGCCGTAGCGCTTCAGGATTTCAGGCACCAGTGTGATGCCGGTGCCGTGAATCGGCGTGAAAACGATCTTCAGGTCGTGCTGGCGCTGAATGGCCTCCTGCGAGATGGAAAGTCCCAGCACCGCCTTCATATAGGCCTCGTCCACTTCCGCGCCGATCATCTGGATGTTCTCCGGCTTCGCCTCAAACTTCACCTCATCAATAGAGGTAATTTTATTTACTTCCGCAATGATGTTCTTGTCATGCGGGGCCGTTACCTGCCCACCGTCGTTCCAATAGGCTTTGTAGCCATTGTATTCTTTCGGGTTGTGCGAGGCCGTGATCACCACGCCGCTCTGGCAGCCCAGGTGGCGGATGGCAAACGACAGCTCCGGGGTTGGGCGCAGCGCCTCGAACAGGTATACCTTGATGTCGTTGGCAGAGAAAATGGCAGCCGTCTCGCGGGCAAACTTGTCGGAGTTGTTACGGCTGTCGTGGGCGATGGCGACGCTTATGGACTGATTAGGGAAGTTCTGCTTCAGGTAATTGCAGAGGCCCTGCGTGGCCATGCCGAGCGTGTACCGGTTCATGCGGTTGCTGCCCGCGCCCATAATGCCGCGGAGGCCGCCGGTGCCAAACTCCAGGTTCCTGTAAAAGGCGTCCGCCAGCGCGTCCTGCTCCCCGCGCGCCTGCAAGTCTTTTATTTCTGCTTTCGTGGCCTCGTCGTAGCTGCCGGACAGCCACTGGTCAATTTTGGTTTGTATAGATTGGTCTATCATAGTTTTAATGCTTGTAAATGTACTGGTGAGTTTTATATAAAATGCATCACACCAGCTCTTTTACACCCGAGGTACAATGAAAGAACTGGTGTGACGTATAGCAATATCAAAATAAAGCAATTTAAGCCGTTTTACTCGCGCATTTACTTCATTTTCTGCTCAAAGGTTGCCTCGCAGCGCCTGCTCCCGCTCAATGGATTCGAACAGTGCCTTGAAATTTCCCTTCCCAAACGATTTGGCTCCCTTGCGCTGGATGATCTCATAAAATACTGTTGGCCTGTCTTCTACGGGCTTTGTGAAAATCTGCAGCAGGTAGCCTTCCTCGTCGCGGTCTACCAGTATGTTCTGCGCCTTCAGGGCCTCCATCTCCTCGTCGATTTTGCCTACGCGGTCGAACAGCGTTTCGTAGTAAGTTTCCGGCACGTATAAAAACTCGACGCCACGGCGGCGCAACTCCGCCACGGTATATAAAATGTCGTCGGTGGCGATGGCGATGTGCTGCACACCGGCCCCACGGTAAAACTCCAGGTACTCGTCTATCTGCGACTTCTTCTTGCCCTTGGCCGGCTCGTTGATCGGGAACTTTACGTAGCCGTTGCCGTTCGACACCACCTTCGACATGAGGGCCGTGTATTCGGTACTGATGTCTTTATCATCAAACGTAATCAGCAGGTTAAAGCCCATCACTTTCTCATAAAACGCCACCCACTCGTTCATGCGGCCCAGCTCCACATTGCCCACGCAGTGGTCCACGTATTTCAGGCCCAGCGGCTTTACCTCCAGCGCTGATGTTTTGGCTATATAACCCGGCATAAATGGGCCGTTGTAGTTGCTGCGCTCCACAAAAGTATGGATGGTTTCGCCGTAAGTGTGGATGGCGGAGATTTTCACCTCGCCGTGCTCATCCTGCAGCGTCTTGGGTTCTATGGCTGGTTTCGCGCCGCGCGCCACCGTGTCGTAAAAAGACTTCTCCGCGTCATCCACCCACAGGGCCAGCACCTTTACGCCGTCGCCGTGCTGCAGCACGTGCTTCGAGATAGCAGAGTTAGGGTCGAGGGAGGTGGTGAGCACAAACCGGATCTTGTCCTGCACCAGCACGTACGAAGCGCGGTCGCGGACGCCGGTTTCAGGCCCTGCGTAGGCAATCAGCTTGAAGCCGAAGGCTGTCTGGTAGAAGTGCGCCGCCTGCTTGGCATTGCCCACATAAAACTCGATATGGTCGGTGCCGTTGAGGGGCAGAAGGTCTGTTGCCATAGCTATATAGGTTTTTTTCAGGTGATCTTTGTAAAAATACACCTTTTAGGGACTTATCAAAACCGGAGCCGCACCTGTTCAAATAATCAAACGTATTACTTGCAATTGCTACGGCATGTTGTCAACTTTGTAAAAAACACGATCTCATGAATGTAAATGCTTTGAACGAATCCATCGTTGCGATCCTGGCAAAGAAGCAGGAACTGAACTCGCTGGACTACAACGATGCGCGTTATGACGATATGGAAGAGGAACTCCACGACCTGGAGGATGATTTCAACGAGGAGTACGGCGACTACCTGGAGGATGTGCTG
Organism: Pontibacter saemangeumensis; assembly: GCF_039541895.1. Lineage (NCBI taxonomy): Bacteria > Pseudomonadati > Bacteroidota > Cytophagia > Cytophagales > Hymenobacteraceae > Pontibacter > Pontibacter saemangeumensis. Next base: position 460,775 of record NZ_BAABHC010000002.1, on the reverse strand, counting down.
GAGGATGTGCACGGCAAGCTGAAATCGGATGCGGATATTCTGTTGCCCACCGCTTACCTGGCCAGCACCCTGGACCCGGAGGCTGACTTGGAGCATGACGAGAAAGAAGGGGTGTGGGTGGAGTCCGATTCTTTCCCGGGTGTGGAGATGCGCCTCGTGATCGTGGCCAACCCGCCGCGCGTGCTGCTGATCCTGGCTGACCAGGAGCGTGTGCTCTGGACGGCAGAGTAAGCCCTGACCTATATATAAGAACCGTTGCCATGCCTTTTCGGGCACCAGCTATTCCTGTCGCACCAGCCTTTGCTGCTATATATGGCAAAGGCTGGTGCGACAGGTTTTTTGCTGTCAGGTGCGGATTAAGTTTTTGTAAAGCAGTATATATGTTCCCGCATATTATGCTAATTTAGCTGTGGCTTCTTTATAGAGGCCCTTTAAACTTTAGAACATGCTATATGACAACCACAACCACCATTGCATTAGTAGCGCACAATAACCGCAAAAACGACCTGCTGAACTGGGTAAAAGAGAACCACAAGGCCCTGGAAGGGCATACCCTGATCGGCACTACCAATACCTCCCGGCTCATCAACGATTTGCTGGACCTGAACGTGCAGCCTTTTGGCCACGGCCCAAGTGGGGGGGATATCCTGCTGGCGGCTCGTATTCTACAGGGCGAGGTGCATAAAATAATCTTCTTCATAGACGCTGAAACACCGCACGGCCACGAGCACGATATCCAGACGCTTATCCGGACGGCGGTGCTCAACAACATTCCCATCGCGCTTAACCGTGCCTCCGCTGATCTGATTGTGCTGGAGAAATAGCCTTTCCCCGGCTGATTATATATAAAAAAGACGGCAGCTGAATCCTCAACTGCCGTCTTTTTTATAAAGATTATATATGCCTCAGTATCCAACCCTCTGGCGCACGCGCTGCAGCACGGGGCCGCCGATGGCTTTGGCCTTTTCAGCTCCCTCCAATAGTTTCTTGTCGATCTCAGGCAGGTTGTTCATATAGTAATTGAATAGTTCGCGCTCTTTGCCATATTTCCGGACGATCAGCTCGTACAGCGCCTGCTTGGCGTGGCCGTAGCCGTAGCCGCCGGCTATATAGTTGCCGCGCATCACCTCAATCTCCTCCGGCGAAGCCAGCAGGCTGTAGAGCTTGAACACCGTGTCATTCTCGGTGTCCTTTGGCTCTTCCAGCGGCGTACTGTCGGTGATGATGCTCATGATGGTTTTGCGCAGCGGTTTGTCGGCCTCAAAAATATCGATGATGTTGCCATACGACTTGCTCATTTTCTCGCCGTTCACGCCCGGCACCGTCATCACTGTCTCGTCTACCCTTGCCTCAGGCAGCACAAACGTCTCACCGTATGTATGGTTAAAGGCGCTGGCAATGTCGCGGGTGATCTCCAGGTGCTGGATCTGGTCTTTTCCCACCGGCACAAAATTGGCCTCATATAGCAGGATGTCGGCAGCCATCAGCACCGGGTAGGTAAAAAGACCGGCGTTAACATCCGCAAGCCCTCTTCTGGATGATTTGTCTTTGAAGGAGTGGGCGTTGGCCAGCATCGGGAACGGCGCGAAGCAGTTCAGGTACCACATCAGCTCCGTCACCATCGTCACATCCGACTGCCGGTAAAAAATATGCTTGTCCGTGTCGAAACCGAAGGCTAGCCAGGCGGCCGCCACCGAGTAAGTGTTGTGCCGCAGCTCCTCCGCATTGCGCACAGACGTGAGCGAGTGCATGTCGGCAATAAAGTACAACGAAGCCTCTTCAGAGGCTTTTGATAGCTCCACAGCAGGAATGATTGCGCCTAAAAGGTTGCCTAAATGCGGGCGTCCCGTGCTCTGGATTCCTGTAAGATAACGTGCCATAGTCTGGATGATGTTTGCGATTGCAAAGTAACGCAAAATGCTGAAAACACGCCCACCAAACCGCGTACTATTCTGCTCCGGGGTGCTACCGCTTCTTCAGGGAGTAGTTGTGGTTTCGCTGTATCGCTGTTTGCTTCTTGTCAAGCAGCTTTATCTCCGTGTCGCTTACCTGCACGAAATATAGCATATCATTAATTCCCTCCGTCGGGATAAGTTGCAGCGTCATGGCGTCCGGGTCCTGGTTATTGCCCTTGGCCAGGAACCATTTCCCTGAACTGACCACCACGTTTTTATCGGCGGGTTTGCCAAGGTAAGTTTGCCTCATGGTAAAGGTGCGGCTGGAGCCATTGGCGTCGCCGTTCAGCACAAGCTCCGTATCGATGCCCTTGCAGTCAGTGCAGGGGATGGTGCCGCGAAAGGTGCCCGCCGGCGCGGCCATCGCAGTTTTCGGCGCAGCTGCCTCCGCTTTACCTTCTTTTGTGGAAGATTTTGCTTTGGTTGCCTTCGCAGGCTTTTTGGCGGCTTTTTTACCACCCCCTGCTGACGCCCGCCACTCATCGTAGCTCATGGCCGATTGTGCCTGTACCTGCTGCAGGCCGAATGTCATCGAAAAAAGGATGCATAGTGTGAGAATCGTTTTCATAAAGAGGTGTTTAACAGAGTAAAACAACGGAGAAATCGCGCCAGCTTTGCCAACTCCACATCGTTGCAGCGGCGCTTCATAGTGCCTGTTTCCCGCTGCTGGGCTGGTTGGCGCTCTTGCTATTTAACTCAGGAATTTAGTGGTTTATTGTGCTGGCGAGCAGCCACGGCACTCTTGGCAGCGCCCGGAGATAGTCGGCAAAGGTGTACCATACGCATAATCTGTCCGAGTGTTGCGGCGCTGAACGAGAGCTGCGAGTTGTATAGTCTGTGTTGATGTAGTGGAAAGAGGGGATATATAATTGAAATAGGTTTGGCAGTTAACCTTCGCTAAGTGCCAGGCCTATTTCAGCTGGCCATTTTAAGATGTTATATATAGCTGCTTTGTCTACGCTAAGCCGTCACGGCTTTCTTCCGCCGGCGTTGGCGGAGCGAACCTATGTTGGAAAGGATGATGGCACCGACGATGATCGCGACGCCCAGCCATTGCATGGCCCATACCTCCTCGTGCAGCACGATGCTCGACATGAGCACGGCCACGGGCAGTTCTGCGGCACTGAGGATAGCGCTTAGCCCCAAACCCGTCTTAGGCGCTCCGTAGGCATAGAACAACGGCGGTATAATAGTTCCGAACAGTGCCAGAACAAGCCCCCATTTAAACAGGCCGTTTGCCAATGCTCCGTTCACCAAGAACTCAGGCGGAAAAACAGTGAAGATAAGTATACAGGCGCCGGTCAAGATCAAGGCGCTTTTCATGGTAGGGTGCATGCTGTTGCCGGCTTTTCCGTTTATCATCAGGAAAATGGTGTAGAAGAATGCGGAAAGCAAGCCATATACGATGCCCAGTATATCAAAATCCGGGATGCTGCCGGAGAAAAGCCGCCCTGCCAAAGCAGTGCCAAACAGTATCAACGCTACTGTGCCCATCTGCAGCAGCGACGGAAGTTTGCGGCTGATGAGCGCATCCAGCACCAGGCTCATCCAGGTAAACTGCATCAGCAGCAGGATGGCGATAGAGGCGGGCACCGCCTGCACGCATTGGTAGTAGAAGATGCTGACCAGGCCCGAGCTTGTGCCCATGGCCACTAGTTTGATTTTCTCCCTGCCCGGTGTGCTGTTCCCTCTGTGGCCGAGTAGCCGCCGGAGCAACACGATCGTCCAGAGAACGACTAACCCAAAAAATACCTGGGTGCCGGTTACGTCGCCCACGCTAAAGCCTTCCTGATAGGCAAGCTTTACGAACGTGGATAGTATGCCAAAACTACACGCGCCAAGAAAAACCAAGACGATTCCTCTGTACATGAAAAATCCTTATATATGAAGAAAATGAAAAAGAGACAGGCAGCAGCCTCCGGGAGTAGGATGGGGGGGAGCGTCTACAGATTGTGTCAAACGTAGCCCGTGATCAGGATTTGTATAGGTGCTAAAAGACTGTGGCATCTGCTTTGGCATGGCTGCAAAAGTAACCATAACCGGTTACTTAAACCAAGCGGCTCTGTCTGGATTTTATATATGGACCTGTTCTGTTTACCAGTTCCTACGGGTTTAGGTTTATATATCATGCTAAAGCCCAGGAACAACCGTTGCAAGCGACTTTTAATATGATCAGCTTGAAGAAAGAAATTTATATAGTATTTGGTCTCTATATCAGTTTTCAACGCTGGCTTCTTCCATCAGCTGCGCCGCTGCTTTCTCCCCTAAGTAATTATCAATAAAATAATGGGCTATATACAGGAGCGGGGTGAGCAGGATGGCGATGCAGAATTTATAGATGTAGTTGATGAAGGCAACAGACAGCACCTGCTGCAGGGGCCAGTTACCGAAGAGGAAGAACGCCACATACAGCACCACGAAGCTGTCCACCAGTTGCGAGACCAGGGTGGAGCCCGTTGCGCGCAGCCAGATCTTCCTGCTGCCCGTGAAGCGGCGCAGCCAATGGAAAACTGTGGCATCGAGGAACTGCGAGAGCAGGAAAGCCACCACGGAACCGATGATAATGCCCAGTCCCTGGCGGTACACGCTGTTGAAGGCGTAGTTTATGTTAAAAGGGTTTCCAGCAGCATCCAACTTATTTACCTCTAGCCAGAAGGGGGCGGGTGGCAAGCCTGTTACGATTGTAATGACCAAGAACGCGTACAGGATGAGCAGCACCGTCAGCAGGCTCACTTTTTTAACGCCGGCTTTGCCGAAGTACTCGTTGATGATGTCGGTGGCGATGAACACAACCGGCCATATGATCACGCCGGCCGTCAGGTTAAAGTCCAGCTTTGTGCCGCCCAGCACCGGCAACTGCGCACCCGGCAACCCAAAGACGGCCTCCCCGGAAAATATCTTCACCCCGATCAACTCCGCCAGCATGGCATTGGCGACAAAGATTCCGCTGAGCACTAAAAACAGGTTAGTGCGTTTTTTATGTAAAGTAGGGATATTGGGCACCATGTGATGAAGGAAATGCAGCTTGATTTATATGAATATTGGCTGCTAAATTATATATAAAGTAGCAAAAATTGATTTTCTATAGAAAAAGCAGGCGGGGTCTGGAAAAGCGGTTAGGCGGTGATGCTGAAGATACTCCCTTCCGTTGCCAGGTCGGTGCGTGCGAAAACGGCCCTTGCCTCATGTAGTAGGGGGGTGAGGTCTTTGTAGCGCACCGAGAAGTGGCCGATGAGTAAATAACGGACCTGCGCGGCAGTGGCCAGCTCAGCAGCCTGCCGCGCGGTGCTATGGAACGTGTACTCAGCGCGCTCGCGCAGGTCGTCGGCAAAAGTGGCCTCGTGGTACAGCAGGTCCACGCGGTGCAGGTAGGGGAGCAGCGATGGTTTATAGCGGCTGTCGGAGCAATAGGCATAGCTGCGGCTTCGCTTTGGCTCCATGGTCACATCCTTGTTGTAAACCAGTACATGGCCCTGCTCGTCTGTGATGTCTTCGCCCCACTTCAGGCGCACGAGCTGTGGCGGAGTCAGGAACGACGGCAGTTTTTCCTTGATGAGCGGCCGCGACTTCTGCTTCTCCCGGAACAGGAAACCGCAGCAGGGAACACGGTGCTCCATGGGGATGGTGTGCACCGTCATCTGCTTGTTCTCAAATATTTTCTTGTGTAGGGTTGTCTCCAGTTCATGGAAAATCAGCGGGAAGCAGAGGTTGGTGCCGGAGTATCTGAACTGCAGGCTCAAAATCTCGCAGAGGCCGGGAGGGCCGAAGAGGTGCAGGGGCGATTGGCGGCCCTGCAGGTGCATCGTGGAGAGAAGCCCCGGCAAACCAAAGTAATGGTCGCCGTGCAGGTGGCTTATATAGATATTGCAGATGCGCTGATGCTTTATCTTGTATTGCATCAGCTGCATCTGCGTCCCTTCACCGCAATCAATCAGGTGGTACTGGTTGTCAATGGTAAGAACCTGTGCGGTATGGTGTCTGTTTGCCGAGGGTGTGGCCGACGAACTGCCCAGAATCCTGAGTTCGAAATCCACAGCGGGCGTTTTGCTTAGTCTTCCTTGTTGGTCAGGTCCTGCTCAATCTCATGCAGAAACACACGGTCGATGGCTTCTTCTACCGTAGGCAGAATGTTCAACACAGACTCCAGCTTCGAAATCGTGATCAGCTTCATCACATGGTCCTGCAAGCCAGTCAGGATCAGAAGTCCACTGGATGAATTGCACAGGCGGTTAGCGATCAGGATAGAGCTCAGACCTGAAGAGTCAGTATATTTTACGTTGCTCAGGTCAAGAATCAGGTTGGTGATCCCTTCGGCATTCAACTTCACGAATTCCGACTTGAGGTCTGGTGCAATGGAAGTGTCCAGCTTCTTCTCGTCGATCGTGATAATTGTATAATTTTCTTTCTTATCAATCGTGTACTTCATAGATCTACCAGTAAACATTTAGATGCGAATGTACCAAAAAGTACTTTAATATTCTCTATTCTCAGTGTTAAAATTATTGTTCCGAATGTGCTCCTCTATGCGGGTTAGCACGTTTTCGTAGCTGTTTTTCTCGAATCGCTGCCCTGTAAACACCTCATACAGCTCAATGTAACGCTCCGAGATGCCAGCAATGATCGCGTCCGTCATTTCCGGCACCGCCTGACCCTCCTGGCCCTGAAACCCATTCTCAATCAGCCACTGCCGCACGAACTCCTTCGACAACTGCCGTTGTGGCTCACCTCTGCTTTGCCGCTCTTCATACCCTTCCGTATAGAAGTAACGGGATGAGTCGGGGGTATGGATTTCGTCGATCAGGTAGATTTTACCAGCATGCCGGCCAAACTCGTATTTTGTATCAACCAAAATCAGGCCATGTTGTTTGGCAAGCTCGGTGCCACGGGCGAATAGCGCACGCGTATATTGCTCTAAGATAGCATAATCCTGCTCCGATACAAGGCCTTTTGCTAAAATCTCTTCTCGCGTAATGTCTTCGTCGTGCCCTTCGCCGGCTTTGGTGGTAGGCGTGATGATGGGAGTGGGCAGTTTGTCATTCTCACGAAGGCCCTCCGGCAACGGAACACCGCATACGCTTCGCCTGCCCGCCTTGTACTCCCGCCAGGCATGCCCGGCCAGGTAACCCCTGATCACCATTTCAACTTTATAAGGCTCGCACATAAACCCAACCGTCACGTTCGGGTCTGGTGTCGAGAGCACCCAGTTGGGCACAATATCAGAAGTAGCTTTCAGGTTCAGGCTGGCGATCTGGTTCAGCACCTGTCCTTTGTAGGGGATGGCGCGTGGCAGCACCACGTCGAAGGCAGAGATGCGGTCTGTGGCTACAATGGCCAGTTTGTCACCAAAGTAATAAACGTCACGAACCTTGCCTCTGTAAAATCCGGTTTGTCCTGCAAATGAGAAATTGGTTTCTTTGATGGCCTCCATTAAGTCAGTGTCATGATAGACGGGCAAAGTTAACTATATTTTATAGGTCCGGAAATTTTTACCGGCCTTGTTGTATTTCACACTCCAAGAGGGGTATTTCCGGTTAGGATGCCATATTGGATTATACTTTGATATGATGCAGGAAGTTTTATAATATAAAAGCTATAGATGGTATTTTAGACTGATTATTACCTTATGAACTTTCCTTATTGTGCTATGTGATCAGGCGAAATCCTATACCTCATAATAGGTGCTGAATTTGACCATGATCAAGCAAAAGTGTGCATAATCTGCGGACTCAGTAACCAACCGCGCTGTACGGGCAACGATTTATGAAGCGCTGCCGTACGTGGGGAGAAGAAGGCAAACCGAAACGAAAAGGCAGAAAAACGGTGTTTTATTTGGATTTGCTTTTTCCGGGCTTTATAATTGCAACATCAAGTCAATCATCCCTTCGGGAATTTGATTTATAAAGAAGAGTGGAGAGACAGGCTCTGTGAAACTCTAGCAACCTAACTACCGAGGTTAAGGTGCTAATTCCTGATTCCGGAACATCCGGAAGGATATAAATTGATACGAGCATGAAAAAGGGAACCAATCCGACACATCACAAATTACTTATTACGTCAGCCACGCCGCTGCCGCACATATTAGAATTACCCATAACTTTCAGCAGCATGCGCATTGCCCTGTGCAACAGGCGGTGTTGTTGTTGCTAAATCAGGCAAACCTGCCTTTCCAGCAGTTCCTGCTGTTGCCTTACCCTATAGGCGCTTCGGCGCTGCACCAGTTTCAAAACCTAACTCCAACCCATAATTTCTACTAACATGCCAAATCCACTGCACTTCGAAACACTTCAGTTACACGCCGGACAGGAAATAGACCCAACGACGCAGTCCCGTGCGGTACCGATTTATCAGACGACTTCATATGCTTTTAAAAACGCGGAGCACGGCGCAAACCTGTTCGCCTTGAAAGAGTTCGGTAACATCTACACCCGCATCATGAACCCCACCACGGATGTGTTTGAGAAGCGCGTGGCAGCCCTGGAAGGCGGTGTGGCAGCGGTGGCGGTGGCCTCCGGTATGGCGGCGCAGTTCCTGGCGCTAAACAACATCCTGGCAGCCGGCGACAATTTCGTTACCAACAACTACCTGTATGGCGGTACCTACAACCAGTTTAAAGTATCCTTTAAAAGACTGGGAATTGAGGCGCGCTTTGCAGAATCGGATAAGGCCGAAGATTATGAAAAGCTGATTGACGAGAACACCAAGGCGATCTATACGGAGACCATCGGTAACCCACGTTTTAACATCCCCGATTTTGAGGCGCTGGCCGCACTGGCTAAAAAACATGATCTGCCGCTGGTAGTGGACAATACCTTCGGTGCGGGCGGCTACCTGTTCCGCCCGATAGAGTATGGCGCGAACGTGGTGGTAGAGGCCGCCACAAAATGGATTGGTGGCCACGGCACGAGCATTGGCGGCGTGATCGTGGACGGCGGTAACTTTAACTGGGGCAATGGCAAGTTCCCGCAGTTCTCGGAGCCTTCGGAAGGATACCACGGCATGAAATTCTGGGATGTGTTCGGCACGGACGGGCCCTTTGGCAATATCGCCTTTGCCATCCGCACCCGCGTGGAGGGCTTGCGTGATTTCGGGCCTGCGCTGAGCCCTTTCAATTCCTTCCTGCTGCTGCAAGGCCTGGAGACACTGTCGCTGCGCGTGGACAGAACGGTAGCGAACGCATTGGAACTGGCGCAGTGGCTGGAGCAGCACGAGCAGGTGGAATCGGTCAACTACCCGGGGCTTGAGAGCAGCGAATACCACGATCTAGCAAAAAAATACCTGAAGCGCGGGTTTGGCGGGGTGCTGTCCTTTACCATCAAGGGAGAGAAGCAGCAGGCGGAGACGTTTGTGAACAGCCTGGAGCTGGTAAGCCACCTGGCGAATGTTGGCGATGCCAAAACACTGATCATTCACCCAGCCTCCACCACGCACCAGCAGCTTTCGGATGCGGAGCAGTTAAGCGCAGGCGTAGAGCCGACGCAGCTGCGCGTGTCTGCCGGAATTGAGCACATCGACGACATCAAGGCAGATTTTGAACAGGCTTTTGCCAAGGTGCGGGAGGCGCAGCCGGAGCCAGTACGATAAACTTAAATTTAAATATGCCGACACATCACGTTTTTACATATAATAATACCTTCCAGCTGGAGTCGGGCGCTGCGCTGCCCGCCTTCCAGCTGGCTTATACCACTTACGGTACCTTAAATGAGCAGCGCGACAATGTGGTGTGGGTGTGCCACGCCCTTACCGGCAGCTCCGACTTCACTGACTGGTGGTGCGACCTGTTTGGCGAAGGCAAGCTATACGATCCGCGGGAGTGGTTTGTGGTGTGCGCGAATGCGTTGGGCGGCTGCTACGGCTCTACCGGGCCACTAAGCCTTAATCCGCAGACACAGCAGCCGTATTACCACACTTTTCCGCAGGTAACCAACCGGGATGTGGTGGCTGCTTTTGACCTGCTGCGGCAGGACCTTGGCCTTTTGAAAGTGCATACCCTGATCGGCGGCTCGCTGGGCGGGCAGCAGGCCCTGGAATGGGCACTGCTGAAGCCGCGTGTGTTTGAGAGGCTGGTACATGTGGCCTCCAACGCGCGCCACTCTCCCTGGGGAATCGCATTCAACGAGAGCCAGCGCATGGCAATCCGGCAGGATCCTACCTGGGCTACAGACACGGAAAAGGCCGGTAACGATGGGCTGAAAACAGCCAGGGCCATCGCCATGCTTTCTTACCGGCATTACAATACCTATGCCGCCACGCAACAGGAACCCGGCAACAGTATCACGGACAATTACAGGGCTTCCAGTTACCAGGTGCACCAGGGCGAGAAGCTGGCCAAGCGTTTCAATGCGTACACATACTGGCTTTTCTCCAAAGCCATGGACTCTCACCACGTGGGCCGTGAGCGGGGGGGGCTGGAGAAGGCGCTCGCGCAGCTGAAAACCCGTTGCCTATTTGTTGGGGTTGATACGGACCTGTTGTTCCCGGTGGAGGAGCAGCGTTTCCTGCATGAGCATGTAAGCGGCTCGTCCTTTTACCTGATCCGCTCCAACTACGGGCATGACGGTTTTCTGGTGGAGTTTCCTCAATTGAATGAGGCCATTAAACAATTTTATCAGGAAGAAGAGAAGGTAGAGTCACTGGATTATGAGCAGCAAGAGTTGTAAACGCATCTGTTAGCACTTCAATCAGGCAGGTTATATGGCGCCTGGCCCTGTGAACCAGCACAGGATAGCATAATAGCTTGCAACAGTCACAGCAATTTTCAGAAGCGCTTCACTGGGGTTTGCCAGCTTCTGCTTTGTTGAATTGATGTTACAGCCGGTTGTGAATCTGAGATCGAAGTACCATATTGACAGGTAGCTCGCCTACACTCCGATTTATAAGTCTTAGTTCCAGTAGCAGGATATGGATGGGTGCACTGGCTTTTTCACCTACAAAGTTGATGCGTGAATAAAGGAATGTTATAAATCAAATAATTAAAATTATTATAAAAATTAATTGTATTTTTAAAATAGGATAATGGCAATATTATATAGTTATATAAATTGTCATTTTTATAGCTAAAAAGTCTGTTTGACCGTACATATAAGCATCTAGGAGGCGATTTATCTTGTACGGACATGAAAAAAAACATTCTACCCTACCTCACCTGCATCATCTTTCTTTTTGTTTTCTCATCATGCCGGCAGGACGGGCCTGCCCCCATACGTAATGTGAAAGCAGGACCAAAATTATTACGTGCTCAGGCAGGAGGTTCCTTTACAAATTACACCTATATCTCCAACCGTCAGCAACGGAACCTGGGGAACGTATACACCAAGCAGGTGTTAGTCTCTTTTGCGAATGGTTTATCGGCCGCGCAGGAGCAGGCTGTCTTAGCACAGTACGGATTTGTAAAGCATGGAGCCGGGCAGGTCGCAATGAGTACAGGCCTGTTGCATCGGGTGGAGCTAACAGACGGACTGAATTGCAACCAGGTAGAACAGGCTTTACAAGAGCTTGCGGGAGATCCTAACATCAACTATGCTGCACCCTATTTCATGGATGGGGAACGTCTTATTGGAGTCAGTAACCAGGTTCTTGTAACACTGGAAAAAGGAGACAGGGGAGAACTTCAGAAACTGGCGGAACAATATAATGCCGAGGTGCTGAATGCGTCTGTTGACGGAAAGTATATATTAAAAGTTGATAAAAGCTCAGAGGGCAATGCGCTGGCATTGGCGAACTTCCTGCAAGGTAAGAAAGGGATTGCGCTGGCCGAGCCTGATTTTGTACTTTCGCTGAACCGATAGGCAAAGAGGCAGTACAGCAAACCTCTCCACTGTGGCTATCATGTCAATGGTTGCTTCTGATGTTTACTTTTTAGTACTTGTTCTGAAAAATAACATTCATGCTATATGCTGACGATAATGAGGATATAAAGCCTATATAACCAAACGGCCCCGTTTCCTTTCTGGAGGCGGGGCCGTTTGGTTATATAGGCTGGCAGTCCTTACTGGAAGTAAACAGCCTTTGCCTTGTCGCGCAGGTTGTAAGCCGAGGACATAACCTCTCCGTAGGCACCTGCGGTGCGGATGGCAATCAGGTCCCCCCGGTTCGTCTCAGGCAGCAGCACGGCTTTTCCGAAGCAGTCAGAAGACTCACAGATCGGCCCTACTACATCGTAACGCACCTCCGCCTTCGCGCTGCTCAGGTTTTCGATCTTGTGGTACGACTGGTACAGCGCCGGGCGAATCAGTTCTGTCATCCCGGCATCCAGGATAGCGAAGTTTGTGTTCTGCCCGTTTTTAATGTACAGCACTTTCGAAATCAGCGTACCGCACTGCGCCACCAGGGCGCGGCCAAGCTCAAAATGCACTTCCTGCCCCGGTCTTAGCTCCAGGAACTTGTGGAACAGGGCAAAATAAGATTCAAAGTCAGGCACCGGCTGTTGCTCCGGGTGATAGTAATCCACGCCAAGGCCACCGCCCACGTTGATATGCTGCAGCTGTATGTTGTGCGCCAGGAACCACTCCTGAAACTCATTCACGCGCGTGCACAGGTTGCGGAACACCGTCAGGTCCGTTATCTGGGAGCCGATATGGAAGTGTATGCCGATCAGCTCTATATGCCGGAGAGTTTGCAGCTGTGCCAGCACGCGCTCCAGTTCCCACGCATTGATGCCGAACTTGTTCTCCTCCAGCCCCGTGGTGATGTACTTGTGCGTGTTGGCGTTAACGTTCGGGTTAATGCGCAGCGCGATCCGGGCCACTTGCCCTTTCTGCTCCGCCAGGTCGTTCAGCACCTCCAGTTCGTGGCTCGATTCGCAGTTGAAGCAGAAGATGCCCTGGTCCAGCGCGTAGTTAATCTCTTCGTCCGATTTGCCTACACCCGCAAAAACAATTTCCTCTGGAGCGAAGCCATTGGCAATGGCGGCTTTTACTTCGTTTCCGCTCACACAGTCTGCTCCGAAGCCGTGCTCACGCATCTGGTCCAGGAGTGGCGCGTTGCTATTCGCCTTTAGCGCATAATGTACATGGTAATCATATTTGGCAGCTTCGTGCTTTGCAGCCTGCAGCGTCTGGCGCAGCAGGTTCAAATCGTACGCATAAAAAGGGGTAGGGTGCTGTTGTAGCTCCGCTAAGTTCAGGTCAAGCATTCGGTGTTGTTCTCTCAAAAATTCCTTCGTTCAGTTTCGTCAGCGCCTCTACTTTATTGCCGGTGTCTATCAGCACGCTGATGTTGCTCCTGCTTCCGCCGAACGAGATCATGCGGAGCGGGATATCCTTCAGCGCCTGAAATATCCTTAGGCCAGAGCCGCTGTTCTTGGCGATAAAATCACCTACCACGCAAACAATCGTCTGGTCGCGGTCCACTTCCACCTGGCCGAATTTCTCAAGCTCAGCCACGATCTCATCCAGGAACCTGTCGTTGTCGATGGTCAGCGATACCGCTACCTCGGAGGTCGTGATCATGTCGATCGGCGTCTTATAGCGCTCAAACACCTCGAACACGCTGCGGAGGAAACCATAGGCCAGCAGCATGCGGCCAGACTTTATTTTGATGGCGGTGATGCCATCCTTTGCAGCCACTGCTTTGATGCTGCCGCCAATCCTTTCTGCAGAGATGGTGGTGCCCCGGGCTTCCGGCTCCATGGTATTGAGCAGGCGAACGGGTATGTTCTTCTGCTTGGCGGGTGTCACGCTGCTCGGGTGCAGAATTTTAGCCCCAAAATAAGCCAGCTCTGCCGCCTCGTCAAAAGAAAGCTGCGCAATCGGGTAAGTACCCTTCACAATCCGCGGATCGTTGTTGTGCATACCGTCAATGTCCGTCCATATCTGGATCTCGTCTGCATCGGCGGCGGCGCCTATCAGCGAGGCGGAGTAGTCGGAGCCGCCACGCTTCAGGTTATCGATCTCCCCGAACGCATTGCGACATATATACCCCTGGGTGATGAAAAGCGTGGCATCCGGGTATTTTGCCAGCTCCACCTGCAACTGCTTTGCTATATAGGCAGCGTCCGGCTCCTCGTTCTCATCAATCTTCATGAAGTTGAGCGCTGGCAGCAATACTGACGGAATGCCGTTCTCCTCAAGGAAGAACTGGAAAAGCGCCGTGGAAAGTAGTTCGCCCTGCGCCAGTACCGCCCGCTCCTCGTGCACCGTGAACAGATCCCGGGTAAAGGCGCGCAGGTGATCGAAGTGGTTAGTCAGCAGGTCGTTGGCCTGTTTCTTTTTCTCAGCAGTGGTGTAGAGTTCTTCCACCACCTGTTTATATTTATCGTGCAGCGCATCAATCAGCGCATTCGCTTCGGCATTCTTGTTCTGGTACAGCGTTTCAGCTATCTGTACCAATGCATTGGTAGTGCCCGACATGGCGGACAGCACTACAATTTTCGGCTCATCGCCCTGGATGAGCGAGGCAACCGACCTCATTCTCTCAGCAGATCCTACGGAGGTACCACCGAACTTCAGGATTCTCATTTATGTATTTGAAAAATGAATGATAGATATGTCGCAAAAATAGCAAAAAACCCCGCACCAACTTTAATTTATCTAAACTATACCCGTAAAAAAAGAGGCCCACCTGTTGGCGGGCCTCTTTTGGGTTTGCAGCTTTACAGCTGTTTAGTTTTTGAGCACCTTTATAGTCCCGTTAATGCCGTTTCCGGTTAGGCGGAGAATATACATGCCTTTTCTCACAGACCGGAGCGGGAGGGTATATTCATTCAGCCCGGCTTGCAATTCTATAGTCCCTGTGTGCACCAATCGGCCCTGCACATCAAATAGTTTCAGCGAGGCACTGCCATTGTTCGGTGCGGTAACCGTAATGTTTAACTCATCCTGGAACGGGTTCGGATACGCCTGCAGCTGCATGTCGGAGGCAAGGCCTTCGGCGCTCACCGCTATTACGTTGCTATAAGCGAATTCTCCACTTAGGTCCACCTGCTTCAGGCGATAGTAAGCCGTGCCAGCCATTGGGGTTTTATCAGCAAAGCTGTAATTGATTGGTACGCTGCTGTTTCCGTTGCCCTGCACGGTGCCGATGCCCTCAAAGGTCTTGCCGTCTGCGCTGCGCTCCACCACAAACTCCTTGTTATCCTTTTCAGAAGCCGTAAGCCACTGCAGATTCACGGTGCCATTTTGCACGGTGGCCGTGAAGTACACCAGTTCAACCGGGAGCGGTACGATGGCTGGAGACATGCCGTAGATACGGAGGGTGATAGCGGTAAGTGTGACTCCCCCTAAATTATCCACCAACCGTACCGATAGCCTATAGTTTCCCTCTACCAAAGCACTCGGAACATCAACCGTAAATGCTCCAGTCACTGCATTGAACACTACTCCGGGAGGCACAGAGCCTACCGTGATGCTTGCTCCGGTAATAGCCCCGTCAGGGTCTGTGGCTGTTGCTAGTGCCTCCCCTCTAATATATTCATCTTTGTATTTTGGTATTGCTAAGGTATAGCTGGCATCGCAGTTAATGGTCACAGACACATCATCAAATGTGGTGGCGCTGCTGTTTCCACACGTTGTTTGTGCCGTCCATCGCAGTACGTATGTACCGGTGCGAAGGCCTTGCACCGTAGCATTGGGATTATTGGGGGAACTGAAAGTGACTTCTGTTGGGCCACTGATCCTGGACCAGGTACCAATACCCGGTGACACATCATTTCCGTTCAGCACGACAGAGCTACCGCATGCGGTTATATCAGCGCCTGCACTAGCTCCTAACGGATTGTTAGTTACCTCTACCTGGGCAGTGTTCACTATGGTTAAAGTACCGCAGCTGTTGTTGGTAAGTCTTCTCACCGTAACATAGAACGTCTCGGTTCCTGCAGTGTTCAACGTGCCTGTTGATACTGACTGGATGTTGCCATTACCCCGGAAGGTTCCCAGCAGCGGGTCAGTTGCCGTGTTTGGGCTGGCACCCACTCTTCGGTATACCTTATACTCAAAGTCATTATTCGGCTCTGTTGATACACTGATGCTGGTTGATCCACCCACGCATGTTTTACTGTTTTCGGAGAAAACGGCGCGCGTAGTAGAAGGACTTGTAATATTGGCAAACGCTAGTGTTGGAAGCGTTGTGCTGCACGGCGTGGTTTCACTGGATCTTACCGTAACCCGCAACCCGAATGTAGTGTTAGTCGTGACAGGTCCGGAAGAAAGCTCAATGGAACCGGAAGTCACGCCTTGTAGAGCACTACCTACCAACGCATTGGTGGCCTCGTTCACAAGCTGGTAATTATAATTACTATTCGTGCCATTCAGGGAGAAGCTTGCACTTGCGTTGGCACAAACGTTTTGGGTGTTATTGACAAATGTTAAATCCGTAGTGGCTGGCTGCGGACGGACTGTTACCGAAGCTGAAGTAGGGGAAGTTGCATCACAGACGGTGCCGTTGATTTTCCTGGCTCTGTAGGTAAGGTTTGCCGTTGTGTTGACGATCGTCAGGTTGGTGATCGGGCCTGACACCAAAGTGATTGGTCCTCCTGTTCCCAGCACTGAGCTGCCCGACTCTGCCCCGTTAACCAACAATCTGTAGGATATTCCGAACTCAGAACCTGAAAGCGTTACGCTTGTTAACCCGCCTCCGCATATAGTCAAAGGCGATGACGTTGACATGGTAAAGCTGACAAGTGGCGTACTACAGGTTACTACCAAGGGTGTTGCCTTCGCACTTTCGCAGCCATCTGTCGGAGTGAAAGTAGCGGTCACGGAGGCTCCTGCAAATAGCTCCAGCGAAGAGATACCCGTCACGTTCCAGGTGCCGTCAGTGGCCACTAAAACAGGTGTTGTGAAAGGCGTGCCTTCTATATATAAAGTTACTTTGGCACCTGCCGCACTGGTAGGTCCGGTTCCCGCCACGCTGGTAGCCCCTTCTGAAATAGGGCCGGTCAGGGTTAAGACGCCGGCTGGCGCAGCAGAAGACTGTACTGCAATTGAATTGACGCTTCTTACTTTTCCGCTTGCCTTTGCCCTTGCGGTGATAGGGGTAGCGGCAGCAATGCCGCCACCTGCCGCGGCTGTGAAGCTCGCCGCCCAGGTTCCTGCGCTTGTAACCGTTGCAGTAATAGGGGTGCTTGTACCGCTCTGGTTAATGATTGCTCCATCACGCTGTCCTGCAGTTCCACCGGTGTAAAACTGTAGTACCGTTCCGGCAGGCTCAGAAGAAGTACCTGACAAAGTTGTTACCAATCCACATTTAGGTGCGGTGATTGTCGGAGCGGAAGTAGTTTCCTGAACATTTAGGAAGTTGGAAGGGCTGGAAAATGAGTTGGGGCAACTTACAGTTCCACCTCCGGTCAGGGTCCTGACAGTGCGAACACTTACAGCGTCTCCTAGTTTTAATGTGCCGGCAGGAGTAGTTATAGTCCAGTTAATTGCAGATGTCGTAGATGTTGTGATCGATGTTCTTAAGTTTGTACTGGTCTGCTCAACACCATTTATAAAAAGCACTATCGTTGTGGCGACGCTGCTGGCAGTCGGCGCCACAGTTCCTTTAATTGTGGCTGTATTAACTGGTATTTCTGACCAGGTGGTCGAGGTTGCACTATTCTGCGTGACCCCATCATAAGTAACTTCGGTTATAGAGACCTTTTCGGAGTTTATTGTTCCACTACCATTCCTGATACAGATTTGGTTCGACCGTAAAGACTCGCATCCTGCTATATTGCCTGATGCTTCTAAGGGTGTTACTGTAGCATAGTAATTGTTATCCCCGATTGAGTAAGGTGTGGGGGACGTCCAGGTAGAGGAGCCTGTTGTTGTAGGGTTGAAAATGAAATTACCGATGGAGGCACCGGTAGCAATACTGTAGATGGTTATCCTTTGGTTAGTTGCATAAGAGGTGGTTCCTACGAATTGACGGGTGGAGTTACCCTGGCCCCCTGTTACTCCTGTAATTATCGGAGGCGTTGTTGCAATACAAACTCCACTCAAAACAGTGACTGTATTGGATAAAGGCGATATACTCTTGCCAACTGCAGTCACTGTTGCGGTTATCGTATTCCCGGCGGTTAGTAAGGTGCTGGAGATACCTGTCAAGGTCCATGTTCCGGTGGCGCTGACGGTAGGGCAGGTCGGTTGGCCGGTGCCGCCACAAATGGATACACCATTTCTGTAAACGTTTATAACCGAACCTGCAGCCTCCGTAGACGTGCCGGATATTGTGGTGCTGTAAGCTAATATAGTGCTGTTCACAACAGGCGGTGCGGCCGCTATGGGAGGGAAGCCTGTGGTTTGCAGCGTGGTCAGGCTTGTAGCCGGGAAGGCGCCGATCAAGGCCCGCCAGGCAGCGGGAGCATCGTAGTTATAGGCCTGGAAGTTCACGCCTCCCACATCCGAAACCGTTCCTGTCAAGCCGCTTTGTGCGCTGGTAATCGTGATGCCGCTCATGCGAAGCGGCGTTGTAGCCGTGATCCCGCCTTTGAAAGCTGTTAGCGGCACATAATAATCGTAAAAATAATCGGCGTTTCCCCCGGAAACAGAAGCTGCCACCGCTTTGTGAGAGTATTGGGCAGACGAGCCGCTGAAGATAACCGGGCTTCCGCTGGCTCCGTGGTTGATCACCTGCACCGCGAAGTTTGACGCCAGCAGCACCTCGTACTCAAACCCGGGGTTTGTGCCAGTCCCGTTAAATGTGTTATCGCTGTCAATCAGCACGCTATACCCTTTCGAGGCCGTGGAAGAACCGCCTAACCTGATCCTGAACATGAGGTTTGTTCCATCAAAAAAGGCTGTGATGGGCGAGCCTGTGGAAGGAGGGGTCGTGGAGGCGGGAGGGGCAAGATCGGTGTGCCCTCCGGTTGAGCCCGTGTTCAGGTCACCCAAAGGCTCTGTCAGAAGCGCCGGGAACGGGCGGTAGGCGATCTCACTGAAGCTGGCGCCTTCGTCAGATGTTCCGGTAAATCCGCTTATAGTGCGCGATACATACCCATCTCCGTTCGGGTCAAGTACTTTTGCGCCTCCTGCGGTTGCCGGGCTGTAAATCAACCCGGGTGTCTGCGCGTGTGTGAGGAGAGGTAAAAAAACAAAAAAGAGAAGGAGAATTAAGAAATGATGACAATTGTAGTTCTGTTTCATATAGGTGCTACTGTTATTTTGATTATGATAATTTTAGATGCTGCTATCAGGCTGAATAATCATTTGGAGGAGGGAATGTTCAGAAAAGAAAATTTTCCCACGCGGGTACTGCCGGGGGGATGAGTGCCAGATTTGGTTCATACGATTCAGGTATTCGCTATAATGTTTCAGTTTAGGCTGCTGAAGGAAGAGGTTCCAGCGCTAAAACAGTAGCATCAGAAAATGGCTGCTGTTTTTTCTGTATTGTACTCTTTGCGCGAAGTCTGAGTTGCAAGTTTTAAATATTTTGCTATTTATGTTATTTGAGAAAAGAGTAATGAAGGCTTTTTGATTGTGTAAAGCCTTTTATGTGAGCGTTGTATGTAAAATAATGATTGTTTGTTTTTTATTATTGAATTAAAAAAATTGCACTATTTTGTAAAACTTTAATGATATAAAATAGGACTATAATTATTTGATGAAATGGCCTTGGTGGGATTTTGGCAAATTTTTTTAGATGTTTGAACAGTGGAATCCAAAAGATTACCTGCCAGCATATATAGCTGGCCTCCCCGATACCATAGTGATTTGTCTTATATTATGGGTTATATCGCAGCATAACACTTGCCGCATTGCCGCCAAAGCCGGCAGCGTTAATCAGGATGCGCGAGAAACTGGCAGGATGTAGAACAGCCAGAAGATTGGGATAGGGGATAGCTGGGAACTGCTGGTGCCGGAGTATATGGAGGGCGTATTGTATACTAAGGGCGCCAGAGGCACCGAGGGTGTGGCCAAGCAACCATTTGTTCGTGGTAATGGCCGGAGTCGGGAAACCGAAAACGGCCTCGATGGCGGCAAGCTCTGCGCTGTCGCCAGCGCGGGTGCCGGGGGAGTGGGTGAGCACCAGGTCCACCTGGCGGTCGTTCGCCGGTAACTGCGCCAGCGCATGCCGCATCGACTTCTGGAAGTTCAGCCCTTCCGCAGAAATACCTGTTTTACTCACAATTTTCTCAAAGCCCACTCCAACCGCTTCAACGATTATATCGCCGGGGTTGAGCTGCTCCCGTGGCACCTGCTCCAGGGCGAACACGGCGGCCCCTTCCCCCAACACAAACGTGTGCTGCTTTTCCAGCGCAAAAGGCTGGCAGGGGTAAGGGTGTTCACTTAATTTCGAATAGATGCCGATCGCCTTCATCTGGGCGATGGTGAAGGGCGTTAGCGGCGCCTCAGTGCCACCGGCCAGGAACCTTCGGGCCATCCCGGCCTTCAGCCAGGCTGCTCCGTTGGCTATGGCCATGAGCGCGGTGCTGCAGGTGATGGAATGGCTGATCTGGGCTCCGCCGGCATTCACGGCATGCGCCACCCAACTCGAGAGGTTGCCCAATGTGGTGGTGGGGGAGGCGCTGGCAGAGAGCGACATCTGCTGGAAAGCCTCATAATGCTGCTCGAACAAGCCCGTAGCGCCACGCGAAGAACCGATATTCACCCCCAGGTCGTCTGCGATGGCATTCCCAGACTGCAGCCATCCCGCTTCCGCAGCTGCCTGTCGGGCGGCATATATGGCCAGCTGCACGGAACGGTCGAGCTGCCGGTAACCCTGCTCAGCCAGGAGTAGCTGTTGCAGGGCTGCCTCAGCGGTGGCGGGCAGTGCGGAAACCGGGACAAGCTGCTCAGAGTGGGTCACATTAGAAAAGGCAGCGGCACCTGTGCTGTATGCAGCCGCAACAGAGGGTGCATCATGCCCGAGCGGCGAGATAACACCGGTCCCCCTAATAACGATATATGATTTCTCTTTTTCCAATGCCTGCGCAAAGGTAAAAGATTAATCGCAGACTATTTCAACGGCAGAAGCAGTGGAGAATAAGTAGGATAGGTAACTTTTTTGTATGTGCTAATCGTGGAGCATCGTTTGCTCCGGGCGCGGGTACGCTTTTTCCCCGGAAACCACCTCCTGCATTCCCAATATAACCTGATACACCTGCCCGAGCTGCTCTGCTGTGATGCAGTAGGGGGGAATCACGTAGATGATGTTTCCGAGCGGTCGGAGAATCACGCCATGGTCTAAGGCAAAGCTGTAGAGCGTATCCCGCAGCTCGCTGAAATAAGAAGCAGAAGTGTCTCTGAATTCCACGGCCAGTATGGTGCCCCGCTGCCGCACCTCTTGTATAGAGGGAAGGTGGCTGATGCGCTGTGCAAAAGCCCCATGGCTATTGCAGATGCGGCTGATGCTGGTTTGCGTCTCTTCTTGCAGCAACAGGTCGAGGCTGGCCAAGCCGGCCGCGCAGGCCACCGGGTTTGCGGTGTAGCTGTGGCCATGGAAAAGCGTTTTGCTTTTGTCCTCATCCAGGAAAGCCGCATATATCCGCTCGTTGCAGGTGGTTGCGCCCAAGGCCATCGTACCGCCCGTCAGCCCTTTCGAAAGGCAGACAATGTCCGGCTTCTGGTGCAGGAAATCAGAGGCGAAGGTTCGGCCGGTGCGGCCGAAGCCGGTCATCACTTCGTCCGCGATGGCCAGGATGCCGTGCTGCCGGCATATATGGAGAAGTTTATCCAACACCTCCGGCGTGTACATCACCATGCCCGCGGTGCCTAGAACCAGCGGCTCATATATAAAAGCAGCCACATCACCACGTACAGCATATGCCTCTAATTGCCTGATCGCCTCTTCCTCTTTCCCGGAAACAGGCACCTCCACAAATTCCACCTCAAACAGGTACGGCCAGAAGGGAGCCGTAAAGGCGCTTCGGGCGCTCACAGCCATCGCCCCGAACGTGTCGCCGTGGTAGCTGTCGCGGAAGGCGATGATTTTCTTCCTGGGTTTTCCGAGGTTGTTCCAGTATTGGATGGCCATTTTCAGGGCCACTTCCACCGCCGTGGAGCCATTGTCAGAATAAAACATGCGGCTTTGGCCTGACGGGAGTATCTGCAGCAGGCGCTCGGCGAGCTCTACGGCCGGTGCGTGGGTGAAACCGGCAAAAATAACGTGCTCCAGCGTTTGCAGCTGCGCCCCCACTTTGCCGGCTATATAAGGGTGCGCGTGCCCGTGCAAATTCACCCACCACGACGACACCGCATCTATATAGGCCTTGCCGTCTTCTGCGTATAGCAAAGCCCCTTCCCCCCGAACGATGGGAATCGGCCGTGCGGCCGTCTTCATCTGCGTGTAGGGGTGCCAGATCACGTTCTGGTCGCGGTGGGCTAAGCTCATGGTATTGGGGTAAGAGGTAATATTAAGTATGTAGTGGTTCTTTCAAATTAGCCTGATTTCAATTTACAAACTGGACTCGAACTCTTTGGCGTAGGCGGCCACGGCTTCTTTGCAGAAGTCAGCTTCCTGGCGGATAGATGGCAGCCGGCGCAGGCCGGTGTACTTTACGATAAAATCCTCGGAGGCGGCATTCTCCTCGCCGTTGAAGATTATGCCGGCCACCGGCACTTTGCGGTAGCGCAGCACCTCGGCCGTCAGCAGCGTGTGGTTGATGCTGCCCAGGTAGTTCCGCGACACCAGCACCACCTCCAGCCCTAGTTGCTGCACCAGGTCCAGCATCAGGAAGCGTTTGTTCAGGGGCACCATCAACCCACCGGCACCCTCCACCACGATGTTATTCTCTGTTTGCGGCAGGTGCATGTTGTGCACATCAATCTCAATGCCTTCGGCGGCGGCGGCACGGTGCGGGGAAGCTGCCATCTTCAGGCGGTAGGCTTCCGGGTGAAAAACGGAGACAGGGTTAGACACCAGGCTCCTGACAGTGTCGGTATCGGTGAAGTCCAGGGCGCCTGCCTGCACAGGTTTCCAGTAGTCGGCTTGCAAGGCCTCGGTGAGGATGGCGGCGGCAACTGTTTTGCCCACATCCGTTCCGATGCCGGTGATAAAATAACTTTTCATATTCCTTTGGCTATGGCCTTTGCGAGGCCTTCAATTTCTTCTGTCGTATTATAGGCATGCACGATCACGCGCAGGCGTTCCCGGCCTTGCGGCACGGTGGGGCTTAGCACGGGGCGCACGTCAAACATCTCCGCCTGTAAAAACGAAGCCAGCGCCTTCAGCTTGCCGGGACCGCCTTCCTCCATATATACCGAGAGGATCACACTCGCTTCGGGTGCGCAGCGGAGGCCGTTTATCTTGTTCAGTTGCTCAAACAAGTAGCTGGCCATCGCTTTCACCTGGCTGCGCGCTTCATTTAGTTGCGGCAGCAATTGGTAGGCGCATTTCAACGCGATCAGGGCATGCGTCGGCAAACCGGTGGTATAGATAAAGGCCCTGCTGTAGTTGATCAGGAAGTCGCGCAGCACCCGCGGCCCGACGACGGCGGCCCCATGGGCTCCCATGGCCTTGCCGTAGGTGATGACCTGGGCAAATACCTCGTTTTCTAACCCTAGGGCTACCGTCAGTCCTTCTCCTTTCTCCCCATAGAGCCCCACGGCATGGGCCTCGTCCACGATCAAGGCGGCGTTATAGGTGCGGCACAACAGTGCCAGTTCCTGCAGCGGCGCCCGGTCACCCTCCATGGAATACACCGACTCCACCACCACATATACCTGCCCGGTGGCCAGCCGCATTTTTTGCTGCAGGTCCTGCACGCTGTTGTGCCGGAAACTGTAGCTTTTGGCGAAGCTCAGGCGCAGGCCATCCTTCATGGAGGCGTGGCTGGCCTCGTCGTAGAATACCGTGTCGCCGCGCTGCGGCAGGGCAGACAGGAGCCCGACATTTGCCGCATACCCGGAGTTGTACAGCAGGGCTGCCTCCCCTTGGTGGTATTGCACGATCGTTTCCTCCAGTTCCTCAAACAGCAGATGGTTGCCGGAGAGGAGCCGGGAGCCGGTTGCCCCCAACGGTAAATGGTTGTACTGCTGCTCCGCCGCCTTTATATAGGCCCGCAGGTTTTCGGACCGGGCAAGGCCCAGGTAGTCGTTTGAGCAGAAGTCGGTGAGGCCGGCGGTGGTTTTGAGCTGGCGCAGGTTGCCCTGCGCCGCCCGCTCCGCCAGCTTTTGCTGTAAGCGTATATGCAGGTCCATAAGCGGTTGTTAAACCACCTCCGGCTGTGTTTCCTCTTTGAATGATTTGCGCGGAGAAAGACCAAGCAGTGCAAACATGGCTTTGTCCTGGTCAAAATCCGGGTTGGGTGTGGTGAGCAGTTTTTCGCCGGTGAAGATGGAGTTGGCGCCCGCCAGGAAACAGAGCGCCTGCTCCGTTACGTCCATCTGCTCGCGCCCGGCCGAGAGGCGCACCATGGTTTTCGGCATCAGGATACGGGCGGTGGCAATCATGCGCACCATTTCCCAAACCGACACGCGCGGCTGGTTCTCCAGCGGCGTGCCTTTTACTGGCACCAGTGCATTCACCGGCACCGATTCCGGGTGCTGCTCCAGGGTGGAGAGGGTATATAACATGCCGATGCGGTCCTCGTCCGTCTCTCCCAGGCCAATGATGCCGCCCGAGCAAACAGAGATCCCCGCCTTGCGCACGTTGTCAAGCGTGTCTAAGCGGTCGCCATAGGTGCGCGTGGTAATGATATTCGAATAGTTTTCTTCGGAGGTGTCGAGGTTGTGGTTGTAGGCATATAGGCCGGCCTCTTTCAGGCGCTCTGCCTGGTACTCGTTCACCATACCCAGGGTGCAGCATACCTCCAGCCCCAGTTCGTTCACGCCCTGCACCATGTCCAGCACCTTGTCGAAGTCGCGGTTGTCGCGCACCTCGCGCCAGGCGGCGCCCATGCAGAAGCGGGTGGAGCCGCCTTCCTTGGCGCGGCGGGCAGAGGCCAGCACCTGCTCCTGGCTCAGCAGTTTGTGCACCTCCACCTCAGTGTGGTAGCGGGCCGCCTGCGGACAGTAAGCGCAATCCTCCGGGCAGCCACCTGTTTTAACGGACAAAAGGGTACAAACCTGCACCTCGCCGGTGGCCTGGTACTGCTTGTGCACATTGGCTGCCTCCACTATCAGCTCCAGCACGGGCTTGTAATAAATCGCTTTTATCTCCTCCAGATCCCAGTCGGTTCTGATGTCTGCTTTCGGTCCGTTTTCGGTCATGCTACTCGTGTTTAGGTTACGAAGGTAATTTGAAGATTTAGGAATTAAAAATCAAAAGTAAGGGCGGTTTTGGTGGATAATTCCTTAAGTAATTCTGCTTGTGATGCTTTTCTGTGGAAAAATTGGTTTGTGAATTTGTGCATTCCCTGCAGCCCGGCGTTTGCACCTACGGCTTTCCTGTTCATTGCCTTGCCGCTCATCGCGCTCCCGCGGAAGCAAGCGCGGTGGCCTGCATGCTCTAAAGCAGCCCCTTCTTCAGACATGCGGTCTGAGAGTCTCAGGCTATATATGGTTAGTACAGTTTTGTTTGCGGTTGATAACAAGTTGCAGCGCTCTATCGTAAGCAGGCGTTTCAGGAATTATCAGCCTACCAAACACCACCCGTATGCAAGAACCCTCTACGCACGCTTCGCTCACACCCCGGCAAGCCTTTCACCTCTCTCCCTACCAGATCACAAAAGCGCTGGCTATCGTCATATTCCTGCTGCTGCTTGCCAACCTGGTGAGTATTTACTATGAGAACTATTCCGGAATGGAATCCAGGTTCCTTTCTTCCCTGTCCCGCAGTTTCGACTTTAACGAGGAGCACAATGTGCCCACTTTTTTCTCATCCGTCATCCTGCTTGTGGCGGCGGGGCTGCTGTTTTTGGTGCACGCGCTGAAAAAGGACGACAAAGTGGATAGGCGTAAATGGCTGCTCCTGGGTTTCGTCCTGCTTTTCATGGCTGTTGACGAAACCGTGCAGATACACGAGTTTCTGGCTGATGTGGTCAGGCCGCGCCTGCCAACAGACCTTCGGGGGCTGCTGTATTGGGCGTGGGTGGTGCCCTACGGCGTGCTGGCGTTGGCGGTAGCCGCCTATTTCATCGGTTTCGTGCTGCGGCTGCCTGCCCTTACGCGGAATCTGTTCCTGCTCTCAGGTTTTATGTTTGTGGCCGGCGCGATCGGGTTGGAGTTGTTTGAAGGGTACTTCTATAAGATGTACGGCCTCAACCATATATACAACAAAGTGTTATACTGTGCCGAGGAATTGCTGGAGATGAGCGCGGTGGTGGTGTTTATATATGCCCTGCTCGACTATCTGGCTGCTGCCAGGGCGCAGGTATATATCGCTGCTGAAAAGCCGGCCACCGGGAGAGGGGAGCGGGTATATGACCAAAAGGCAACTGGGGCGGTGGTGAGGGAAAAATATATATAACCCGATTGACGATTAACTGTATTTTCAGAAATGTAACCCACCCCTTGCCCCTCCGAGGAGGGAAATCCCGAAAAGAGGTAATCTATTCACCTCCTCGGAGGGGCGGGTAAATCGCAACTTTAGTTTTATAGGAGACAAAGGGAAAGCCGCCACAATCCAGCGGCTTTCACGGCTGCTTATTTTTCCTCCTGCACCTCACCGTTCCGGTATATAACCGTTTTTAGTAGCTTTCCCTGTTCATCGAAATATTTCCAGGCGCCGGTCTCCTTGTTGTTCCGGAACTGGCCCGTTACCTCTATTTTGCCGCTTTCAAAATACTGTTTGTAAGGCCCGAAGCGGAGGCCGTCTTTGTGGTTAGTTTCTGACTTGAGTTCGCCAGACGGGTAAAACGCATTGCTGATGCCCACGATTTTATTCGCTTCGTACTTTACTTTTGTTTTAACCGCGCCATTCTCATGGTAGGTCAGGCGGTCGCCGGTGAGCTTGTCGTTGCTGTAGCTTTCGCTGACCTCCACTTTTTTGCCCGGGGCATCGAAATAGATTTTCCAGTTGCCGCTGCGCTTTTTATCCTTGAACTGCTCCTCTGCCTTTAGATGGCCGGAGGCATAGTAGGTGGTGATTTTGCTGTCGCTGCCGTTGTTGCTGTAGCTGGCCTCTTCGCGCAGGCTTCCGTTCTCGTAGAAGAACTGCGTGAGCCCCGCCGGGTTGCCGTTCCTGTAATTGATAACGCTGCGCGGGCTGCCGTTCTCATAGTACGACTTTGACTGTCCGTGCATTTTGCCGGCCATAAAGCCGCCTTCCGTGCTCAGTTTGCCCGATTTATAGTAGCTCCTGAAAGTGCCGTCTTTCTCACCGGCAGCATGCTGCACCTCGGTCTGGAGCTGGCCGTTGTCGAAGTAGGTTTTGTAGGAGCCCTCCAGCATGCCGTTCCGGTAGGTGGCATCCGTTTCGATGTTCCCATTCGGGAAATAGGTTTTGGCCGGGCCGTTCTGGTTGCTGTTGCTGTACGTGATCTCAGACTTCAGCTTCCCATCCGGGTAATACTCCCGCACCAGCCCCTCCGGGAAACCGTTCACGAACTCCGTCTCTTTTTTCACCTTGCCGTCGTTGTAGAAGGTTTTGAACAGCTTGCTTTGCTTGTCGTTTTCGTAGCTGCCTTCCTGCAGCAGGGTCCCGTCCGGCTGGTAGGCCTTGAACGGACCCTGTTTTACATCCTGCACATAGCTTAGTTGCAGCTTCGGGGTGCCGTCCGGGTAAAATTCTGTATACACACTGTCTTTCTTTCCCGCCACAAATTTCATCAGCGCCTCCCGCTCCCCCGTAGGGTAATAGCGGTTATAATAGCCGACGATTGACGAATCCTCCGTCATATAGTACACCTCTTTCACCTGTGTCCGGGCTTCGTCGTGGTAGGTGGTGACTTTGGTCTGCGCCGTTGAAAAGGTGTAGAGCAGGCACAGCATCGGGATCAGCAGCAGCTTAAACATATATAACTTATTGATAGCAGGTTTTTTATGTATTGAGCAGAGGAAGACAAGCTGTTTTCATCTGCAGAATATTCAAATGCAGGAACAAGATTCCGGTTACAAGGATTCAATCAAGTCGCTTAAGCCGGTCTTCTATATATAAAACGGTATAAAAAAGGAAGCCTTACGTGATGAACGTAAGGCTTCCTGCAAATTATATGCCTTGAAGGGGAAAGCTACATTTTTTCCAGCACGATTGATGAGGCCCCGCCGCCGCCGTTGCAGATACCGGTTACCCCGATCTTGCCGCCTTTTTTGTCGAGCACGTTGCAGAGCGTGGCCACAATGCGGGCGCCGGAGGCCCCCAGCGGGTGGCCCAGCGATACGGCGCCGCCGAACACGTTCACGTTGCCGCCTTCCAGGCCAAGCTTCTGGTTGTTGGCGATAGACACCACGGAGAAGGCCTCGTTAATTTCATAAAAGTCCACGTCGGATGCGTCGACGCCGGCGTTTTTAAGCGCCTTCGGAATGGCCAGCGATGGGGTGGTGGTGAACCAGATCGGGTCCTGCTCTGCGTCTGCAAAGCCCAGGATCCTGGCAATCGGCTTCAGGCCTAGCTCATCTGCCTTCTCCTTGCTCATCAGCAGGATGGCCGCGGCACCGTCGTTCAGCGTGGAGGCATTGGCGGCCGTCACGGTTCCCTCCTTGTCGAACACCGGGCGCAGGCCGGGTATCTTCTCAAAGTTCACTTTGCGGAACTCCTCGTCTTCCGTCACCCGGATCGGGTCCTTGCCCCGCTGCGGAACCTCTACCGGCACAATCTCGTCTTTCAGCAAGCCGGCCTCATTAGCCGCCGCCACTTTTTTGTAGGAGCCGATGGCGTACTCATCCTGCATCTCGCGCGTAATCTTCATTTCGCGGGCGGTATTTTCGGCGGCATTGCCCATATGGAAGTTGTTGTACACGTCCCAAAGGCCGTCCTTCAGCAAACCGTCCGTCATCTCGCCGTGCCCCAGCTTGGCACCGAAACGGGCCTTCTCAAGGTAATACGGCACATTCGACATGTTCTCCATGCCTCCCGCCACGATCACATCCTTGTGGCCCAGCATAATGGCCTGAGCGGCGAACATAATGGCTTTCGAGCCTGAGGCACACACTTTGTTTACGGTGGTACATTCCACTTCATAGCCTAGGCCGGCAAATATGGCGGCCTGCCGGGCAGGTGCCTGGCCCAGGTTGGCGGAGAGCACGTTCCCCATGATCACCTCCTGCACGAGGCCTTTGTCTAGGCCGGCTTTCTCCAGAGCGCCTTTTATGGCTGCAGCACCCAGCTGCGTGGCTGAGAGGCTCGCCAACGCTCCCCCGAAACTGCCAATCGGCGTTCTGACAGCCGATATTATATATACTTCTCTCGTTTGCATCGTTTTATCGTTCATTGGTTTTGTCCCCTGAAATTACCAAGATTCAGACATAAAACCAAACGTTCGCTAGGCAAGGGGAGTAGCCCCAGAGAGATGCTTAAATATGAACGCCAAGGCTTGGATATTATATATGGTGGAGAAGGAAGCTGTATATGGGTTAGAGTTAATTCCCCGCTGTATATGGGTCCTCCCAGCCCCATGTCAGAACGGGTCCATATATCCCTCCAGCCGATCCAGAGGCTGCTCTGTCTTTAGGAACTGCCCAGTGCCAAACGCCACTTCCTTGCCGCGCTCATTGTAAAGCGTGGATTCTGCTACAAACAGCTGCCTGCTTCTGGAGCGGAGGGTGCCTACCGCTTTCAGGGTGCCACCGGTTATGGGTCTGAGCAGGTTCAGCTGAAATGAGGAGGTGACGATAAAAACGTCCCGTACGACCGACGCCACCGCGAGATAAGCCGCATCGTCGAGCAGCTTAAAGTAGACCGCGCCGTGTACGGCACCAGCCCCATGGAAAAATGCCGGGTCCACGGGCAAGGAGATCTCCGCCCCGGACTGGGTTACGCGGATGCTGCTGCCATGAAACAGCTGCTGTACGTTGGCCTGGTGGTAGAGCCGCTCCAGCCGGCGGTAATGGTTGGTATCGTTCATTCTTCGGGTTTAGAGATGGTTGGGTTTGTTGGCGTTTACGGTAAAATAATGTTCAGAACAGCGCTATGGGTTGTACCGTGCGCCTTCTGTTTTTCTATTTTTATATATCCCGGCGCTTTTATAGCTTCGATCATAATTCGAAACGGTCTACGATATGAGTTACCAATACGGCGTGGGCATCAGCCACCTCGAGTTCTGGGTGAAGGACCTGGAGGAATCCCTTGCGTTTTACAGCCGGCTTTTCCCCCTGATCGGGTGGCACGAGCTCACACGCACCTCTTTTAGCTGCGGTGTGCATGAGATCTACTTCAAAGAGGTGCCGGTGCCGCTGCAAGACAGCCTGGGCGTGCGCCATATCTGTTTCCATGCCGCCAGCCGCGACGTGGTGGACAGGGTGGGGGCGTGGCTCCGAAGCACGGGCGGCACTGTTATCCGCGGTCCACAGCCGATGCCGCAGTACAACGCATCATACTATACCGTCGATTTCCGGGACCCGAACGGGTTTGTGCTGGAGGTGGCGCATACGCCGGACATCCGGCTCTGACAGCGGTACGCTACCAGTCGGGCTTAGACGGATCCGGTGCCTTGCTCGATTTTTTGGGGAGCTGCTGCAGATACTGAAGTTCCGCATTGCGCATGGCATCGAGGAGCAGGCGCGCCTTCTCGGGACTCATGTTCATTTGCTGCAAACGCGTCCGCCGCATCTGCGCCCGCGCATCTCCCTCCGATACGCCCTCTGCGCTGCTGCCCCGCTGCTGTTGCCCGCTATCGGGCTGCCCCTCCGGGTTGATGCCTTCCGTTTCACCGGCTTCCCTGCCGCTTTCCTGGGCCCGTTCCTGTTCCCCGCCAGGGGTGCTTCTGCCATTGTCCTGCCTGTCCGCACCCGCGCTCTGCTGCTGCCGGCCGTTCGCTGCCGGTGCAGGCTGCTCTATCTCCTCCTCTGTGGTGCCGTTTGCATCCGGCTTCTTTTTGGGCTGTGGCTCCAGCTCCCCGGCCGGTGGAGGCGAGGCGAGGCTGTCGGCTCCCTGCCCTTCCTCGGGGGCGTGCTGTTCCTTTTCAGGGGTGTCTTCGGGGGTTTCAGGGTGCAGGGCGATGTACTTCCGCAGCAGTTCGTAATTATAACGTGCTGCGTCGTTTTCGGGCGCTGCCACGAGCGCCGCCTTGAACAGCGCGAGCGCCTGCCGGTATTTTCTCTGTTTCGTGGCGATGTTGCCGAGCTGCAGGCTTGCAACGGCCCGCAAGCGGCGGTTGTCGTAATTGGCCAGGAGACCGTACTCCTCCTGTGCCTCGGCCCACAGCCCAGCCCGGTAACTGGCATGCGCCAGGTTCAGCTGCAATTGTTCGTCGTGTACCTGCAGGTCGTGCACCAGGTATCTGTAGGCAGTGACGGCCTCCAGGTACGCGCCCTGTGCGTAGGCGGCGGCGGCGCGCCGGGAGTACTCATTGATTCGTGAAATCACGTTCAGGCCGCCGTTGAAGATGCTGGCCACAAAAAGAAGGAGGAGCAGGGGCTTCATATGCGGATCAGCTTCACGGTGATCAGCACATCCAGTACAATCAGGAACAGCGCCA
This sequence comes from Pontibacter saemangeumensis, assembly GCF_039541895.1. Taxonomy (NCBI): domain Bacteria; kingdom Pseudomonadati; phylum Bacteroidota; class Cytophagia; order Cytophagales; family Hymenobacteraceae; genus Pontibacter; species Pontibacter saemangeumensis. Next base: position 429,449 of record NZ_BAABHC010000002.1, on the reverse strand, counting down.
CCGCCAGCGGGTAAATATATTTGTTCGCGGTCACATCTATCGTTTTGCTTTCGCGCAGCTCGCCCTCTATGTTGTTGATGGCGGTGATGAGCCTGCTTACTTCGCTCACGCGGTCGCTTACCTCAAAATACTGCCCGCCGGTCAGGTCGGCCAGTTGCATCAGGGGCGTTGGGTTGAGGCTTGTCGTCACAAACTGGCCTTCACGGTCCTTCTTGTAGCCATTGCCTACCGGTATGCGGCCGCCCTCCACCGTACCGATCCCCAGCGTGTATACCCGGATATTCTGCGCTTGTAGCTGCGCGGCCAGCGCCTCCACCTCTCCGCCGAAGTCCTCGCCGTCGCTGATGAGCACCAGCACCCGGGCCTTTTGCTCGGCCGCCCCGGGTTGGTCTACCTGTTTTAGCTTATCAAGTGTGAGCTGCAGCACGGGTTGATAGTCGGTGCCGGAGTGGGGCACCAGGCTGGTGGTGAGGGTGTGCGTGTACAGCTGCAGGGCATTCTGGTCGTAGGTGAGGGGGCTCTGGATATAGGCCTCATCTGAGAAGATCATCAGGCCGATCCGGTCGGAGTTGAAGCGTGCGATCAGGCGTTGGATCTCGTGCTTCGCCTTTTCCAGCCGTGATGGCTGCACGTCCGTCGCGTTCATCGACTGCGAAAGGTCCACGGCGATGTACAGGTCTTTGCCGATGGTCCTGATCTCTTTTTTCATCGCCCCGAAAGAAGGGCCCAGCAGGGCAACAAGGAGGAGGAGCACGTAGAGGTGGCGTAGCACAAACTTAAACCAGACAACATACGGCCGCTGCCTGAAAAAGAGCGCCACCCGGCGCACGCGGAGCAGGTAGCCCACGTACAGCCCGAAGAACAGGCCGCCGAACAGGAGTTCGAGCAGGGTCAGGGTCTGGTACCAGGTCATGTTTACAGGCAGCGGAAGATGAACGGACAGCTTTGTATATATAACTTGCGGGCGCTGCCACTTACAAATATACGAAAGCGCGCCATATTTATTATTCTGCCGGCACCGGGTGGGAGCCTGTTTCTTGCATGCCCCGTGCAGGGCAGGCAAAGGGCCCCAGCCAGCCGCCGCCGTGCACCGGGCCCTTCGGAATATTTTTTAAGAATAATGGGCAGAGCAAGCAGAAAGGAATCAAACAGTTACCCTGCGGCGGATTGACAAATTGCTGTGCGGCGGCTTAAATTTTGAAAGGGGCTATTGCAGGGTTAAACCGAATGTAGTATGTTTGCATTCTCATTAGCAGAATGAGCCCGGAGAGGTGGGTGAGTGGCTGAAACCAGCAGTTTGCTAAACTGCCGTACTCGTAAGGGTACCGGGGGTTCGAATCCCCCCCTCTCCGCAAGTGAATGATTTTAATTCTGTGAAAAGTGTTTGCCACTTTCAAATCTTCACTTATCTTTGCACCGCAATTAGTTGTAACGGCCGCTCAGAAAGCTGTTGTGATTAAGAGCAAAATAGTTCGGGGTGTAGCGTAGCCCGGTATCGCGCCACATTTGGGATGTGGAGGTCGTAGGTTCGAATCCTGCCACCCCGACTAAAAAATTTCGGAAGCGATTCCGAAATTTTTTGTTTAAAGGAAGTTCATCGCTTCCCCGCAAACAATGGTCTCGTAGCTCAGCTGGATAGAGCAACTGCCTTCTAAGCAGTAGGTCTTTGGTTCGAATCCAAACGGGATCACTTCATTATAAAGCACTTATAAGGTATAACTTGTAAGTGCTTTTTTTATTCGCACACAACGTTTCTCCTTTATTTTTCCTTAAACTTTACTGATTCGCATTCTTGTACAAGGATGTATTATCATGGCTCTTCAAGAGGTGTGCCCCTGATTTTTTTCATAATATTTTTGCTGATCTTATTTATATAGTACTTGAAAATGAGATTTTTTCGATAAAGCCAACCAATTTGTTTATGAGGAGGCCGCTATGCTTTCTAATGGTGGATTAGTCGCCTTGCTTAATCTTAAAAAAGCTACTATTTAGAAGGACCAAAAGGTGTTAATTTATGGAACTTCTGGTAGTGTTGGAACTTTTGCAATACAGCTTGCCGAGCACTTTTGGGCAGAAATCACAGGAGTATGAAGTACTATGAATTTAGAAGTGGTAAAATCTCTGGGATCCGATAAGCTTATTGATTACAGACTGGAAGATTTTACACATAGCAGTAATATTTATGACGTTATTTTTGATGCAGTTGGCAAGATTACATCCTCTAAACGTAAAAGATCTATGACGAAGTCAGGAATCTATCTAAACAGGCTTTCTTCATCAAGCAATTTTAAGCTAAAGGTTGAAGAACTGATCTTGCTTAAAAGAACTCTGCGAGGCAGGAAAGTTAAGATCATTAATAGACAAAGGTTATCCTTTGATTCAAAAGCAGGGGCTCATAGGTAGGTTAACAAAAGACACAAGAAAGGATAACGAACGCGCAACCATGAATTTACAAACCGTTGCTACGCAGAGGCCTTTGCATATAGAAAGAAACATCAAATCCAGGTTAATTGATCATTAACAGTCACTAAACCTGGGTTTCCATCAATCCTACATTTGTAAACACTAATGTTGAAACTAACCTGAAACAGGCAGCGCGCACCTATATAGCTGGTGAAAAAATGAAATCATTATTAATCAGGAGAATATATGACTAAAAAGCGAATATTTTTTACAGGGGGATCGGGAAAAGCAGGAAAGCATGTAATACCTTACCTTCTCGACCAAGGGCATAGAGTAATGAATGTAGATCTGGTGCCTTTAGATTACCAAGGGGTGGATAACCTGATAGCGGATATTACGGATTCCGGACAAATGTTCAATGCCATGAGTTCGTATGCCGGGTTAGATGAGTTGGAACCAGGTAATGGCGTACCGCAATTTGATGCTGTAGTACATTTTGCTGCTGTGCCCAGGATCTTGATCAAACCTGATAATGAAACTTTTCGAGTTAATACTATAGGCACATACAATGTGATAGAAGCAGCTGTTAAGCTTGGAATTAGAAAGATTATTATTGCTTCGTCAGAGACCACCTACGGTATTTGTTTTTCAGACGGCAAAACCAACCCTCATGCGCTGCCTTTGGAGGAGGACTATGATGTTGATCCCATGGATAGCTATGGATTATCGAAGGTTGTGAATGAGAAAACGGCACGCAGCTTCCAGCGACGGTCAGGCTTTGATATTTATGCGCTTCGTATCGGAAACGTGATTGAGCCGCACGAATACGCTGAACTGTTTCCCTATTATTTTAAAAACCCTGAAGTGCGTCGCAGGAATGCGTTCTGTTATATTGATGCGCGGGACCTGGGACAAATTGTGGATTTATGTTTGAAAAAAGATAATCTGGGCTATCAGATTTTCAATGCTGGAAATGATCATAACGGTGCAATTATCCCCAGCAAAGAATTGGCGGAACAGTTTTTCCCTGGTGTGCCCATTACCCGTGAATTGGAGGAGCATGAGGCATTGTTTTCCAACCGCAAAATCCGTGAAGTTTTGGGGTTCAGAGAACAACATAACTGGCAGAAATACTTGAAGGTGGACTAATTGCTAATTGGGTAAGCCAAAAAAAATTGACTTTATTTATCCCGATGAACTTGGCTTTAACGGTGTGACAAAAATAGTTCAGCAGGAAATCATATACAAAACATAGTCGATGAACTGAAGAGGGAACTTGAAATAGCATTAAAAGGAAAATTAGGAAGACAATAAATCTTAATCTGATATATAGTGGAAGGAAGCATTCTTGATTTATTTAAATTAAACGGGCAGACGGCATTAGTGGTGGGTGGTAACCGGGGACTTGGCTTAGCCATGGTGAAAGCGTTAGCCGAAGCCGGCGCTAATATCTCTATTGCAGCCCGCGATAAGAAACAAAATGGCTATGCCGAAGAGCTTATAAGATCTACTTATGGCGTCGAATGTATGAGTTCATGCTGCGATGTGACGGAGGAGTCAAGTGTAATAGAAACTGTAAAAAGAACTGTCGACAGATTTGGCAAAATAGACATCCTAATCAACTCTGCGGGTATCAATATCAGAGGAGCTATAGAAGATGTATCTTTGGATGACTTTAATAAAGTACAGCAAATTAATGTCACTGGTACCTGGCTTACTTGCCGGGAAGTAGTTCCTATCATGAAAAGGAATGGATACGGCCGGATTATAAACATGGGTTCGATGCTCTCTTTAACGGCCCTACCAGAACGCACACCCTATGCTACAAGTAAGGGCGCTATACTACAACTGACCCGAGCCTTGGCGATGGAGTTAGCTAAGCAGCAGATTACGGTCAACGCTATTTTACCGGGGCCATTTGCTACTGATTTGAACCTACCACTTACGAACGACCCCGAAAAATATCAGGCTTTTATTGCTAAGATTCCGATGGGGCGCTGGGGTGAGTTATATGAGATTGCGGGCATGGCCCTTTACCTCGCCAGTCCTGCCTCCAGTTATGTGACAGGCGCAGGTTTCTCAGTAGATGGTGGTTGGGTAACAGTATAAATCCTATTAGCTAATTCAAGTTGGGAATTAGTTGCGATTAATAAATGATGAAGCCATTCCGGTTTGAAAAATAGCAGGCCGGGACATTTCGGAGGCAATGCAAAGGAGTTGGTGGAGATGGTAAAGGAGACAAAGCCGCACCCGGACGTAGTACCAGGGTTTAACAGGCTGCGGGGAGTTGGCTTTCGAATGGCTACGCTTTCAAACTCTCCTGCTAAGTCAAGTGTGCCGCACCTTGAGGCGGTAGGCCTGATGGGCTTTTTCGAGGAAACCCTGAGCGTGGGCAGCGTGGAGAGGTTTAAGCCGGAGGGAAGCCCTTACCGTTTCGCTGCAAAGCAGCTGGGCGACCTGATGATAACTGCCCACGGTTGGGATGTGGCTGGTGCTCTGCGTGCCGGCGCGCGCTGCCTTTATCTCCCGCCCGGGGCAGGCGCTGTATCCTCTGTCCCCTGCACCGGAATTGGCGGCCCCCACTTTGCTGGAGCTCACAGAGAAGCTGGTAAAGATGAACTAACTGCTTACTGCAGGAGCCGCGCCCGGCGCAGCCACCCCTTACCCGTCACCACCACCTCGTTCAGGCAAATTTACTGTCCGTCAGTTTCAACACTCCTCACGGAGTTGTTCAGTTAACTTTGTTACTTGTGTTGTAGTGTGTAAAAGACTATATTCATTTTCCAGTATTTGCTCACATAGAGCGGCACCTGATCAAGTGAAATTGCTTGGCTGGGGAAGGGGGAATGTGAATTAAGTATATATAGGATGGTTTGTTTTAAGAACAACCTGAAATAAATGACCAAGCCTAACTTGAAAACAACAGCGACAAACAAAGGAGTGTTTATTTTTGGCAGTCTCTGTCAGAAAATACCCAGCTTCAGGAGAGGCATCCAGCGCGCTTCCAGTAGGCAGTTACGGATTGAGAGAAGTATAGCAAACCGTTTTAGCAACTGACACCCAAAGTCAGGAGATAGAAAGATGATATTTCAAGTTCCTTCTCGTTTCAGCTAATTTTCTCTGATATATATAGTTATAGCCACCTACAAACACGATCATGAGGTTCAGTTGCCTGCTATTGTTATTAATTCTCGGTTTTTCCGCCTGTACCTCCACCTCGCGACGCCCGGCAACCACGGTTCTGCTTTATACTGGCAGCACTGACTCAACCCTGGAAGAACTGCTGACCGGCACAGCGGAGAACAACGGATGGCGCTTTAATAGGGCAGCTGCCCAACATTATTTCCGGGAGGATTCGCTGGAGCGATATAGCAGCATTCTTGTCACCTTTTCAGCCCTGAACACAACAGACCATAGGGCCATAACCGCCCTGAAGCGCTATTTGGAGGCGGGCGGAGGGGGCGTGGTGGCCATAAAAGACACTGTGCTTACCCAAAAGGGGTGGCCCTGGCTCATGGCCTGGAATGATTTGCAGGCTGGACAAGACCTGAAACAGGATGCCAGCAATCTGATAATTCTCAAACGGGGATTTTCGGCCGAAGACCTGCAAAGCGCCCTAACCTATGCCATCGGAGGCAACACCTTGCCTGATTACAGCAAAGCCCCGACACTTGCGGTGCCGGATGAGAGCCGCTATACCTATCAAACCCTGGCACAGGGGCTGGACGAGCCCATGCAGCTGGCAATACTTCCTGACAAGGATATTTTATTCGTGGAGCGGAAAGGCGCCGTCAAGCTTTATGACGCCAGCACCAACCAGACCAGCACCATCGCTAATTTCGAGGTTTTCAGCGGCATCGAGGACGGCTTGCTGGGGGTGGCGCTTGACCCGGGCTTTGCCCGGAACAACTGGGTGTACTTCTACTATGCTGTGGCCGGAGATAAAGCGGTAAACCGGTTGTCCCGCTTAGAACTGAAGGAGGGCAACCTTATCAGGGCATCGGAGAAAGTGCTGCTGGAGATACCCACCCAGCGGCAATACTGCTGCCACTCGGCCGGTTATATACAGTTTGGGCCTGATGGGCTGCTTTATCTTTCCACCGGGGATAATACAAACGCAGAGGAAACGGAAGGCTATATACCAATTGACGAGCGGCCGGGGAGGGCACTTGCCGATGACCAGGCCACCGCTGCCAGCAGCAACGACCTGAGAGGCAAAATCCTCCGGATTAAGCCTGAGCCGGATGGCACCTACTCTATCCCGGAGGGCAACCTGTTCCCCAAAGGCACGCCCAACACCCGCCCTGAAATCTATACCATGGGGCATCGTAACCCATACCGGTTCAGCGTGGACATGAAAAACGGCTTCCTGTACTGGGGGGATATAGGGCCGGATACCAAAGTGCCGGCCTCTGGCGGAACCTTAAGCTATGATGAGATAAACCAGGCGAGGAAGCCGGGCTTTTTTGGCTGGCCTTATTTTTTAGGTCAGAATGAAGCTTTCCCTTACTACGATTTCGCCACAAAGCAGGAAGGACCGAAGTTTAACCCGCTACAGCCCCTCAACAACTCCCCCAACAACACTGGCATACGCGAGTTGCCGCCCGCCCAGCCCGCCATGATCTGGTATGGCGACGGCGTCTCGGAAGAATTTCCCCTGGTAGGCAAAGGCGGAGAGAGCGCCATGGCCGGGCCGGTTTATTATGCCGATCTGTATCCGGATGCCCCGTACAAGCTGCCGGAGTACTACGATGGGAAGCTGTTTATATATGACTGGGTCCGGCGCTGGTTTATGGCCGTGACCTTTGATGCCGAAATGAATTACCTGCGGATGGAGCCCTTCCTGGACCATATAGCGTTTGCCGCCCCCACTGACATGAAATTTGCCTCCGATGGCGCCATCTATATCCTGGAATACGGAACAAATTGGTTTGCCAAGAACTCGGACGCCAGGTTGATACGCGTAGAATATGCGGAAGGTAACCGGAAACCGGTGGCAACCATCAAAACCAGTAGCTTCCAGGGGGCTGCCCCTTTCACCGCCAGCTTTTCGGCCGCCGGTTCGAAGGACTTTGACAAGCAGGACAAGCTGCGCTACCAATGGCGGATAGAAGGCAAAGAGACAAATGCTGAAACCGTCTCGCACACCTTCGCCAAGCCGGGGATATATACAGTCGCCCTAACAGTAGCTGACAACCATGGGGAGTCAAGCACCTCCACCGTGGAAGTGAAGGTCGGGAATGCGCCTCCTGAGATGGCGATAGCAACAACTGCCAACCAGTCTTTCTATTGGGACAATACCGAGCTGGACTACAGCGTGAAAGTAAGCGACCTGGAAGATGGGGCGATTGATACCCATCAGGTCGCTGTGAATTTAACCTTCCTTCCACGCGGGAAAGATGTGGCGGTTGCTTTAGCCAACCCGCAGGCCCCTGACAACCTGCAGCACGTGAAAGGCCAGTACCTGCTCAGCAACCTGGATTGCAAAGCCTGTCATTCGTTTGAGGAGGCATCTGTAGGGCCCAGCTACACGGCCATCGCCGCCAGGTATGCAGGAAAGGCAGGCGTGGCGGATATTCTGGCTCAGAAAGTGATTGAAGGGGGGAGCGGCAACTGGGGGCAGCGGATGATGTCCTCCCACCCGGACTTGTCGGTTGACGATGCCAGGGAAGTTGTGCGCTATATCCTTTCCTTGAGCGATACCAAGAAATCGCTTCCCTTGCAGGGCGCCCTGTCCCTGCGCGACCATATAGGCAAGGGCAGCGAGGGGTCGTATTTATTGCTGGCGAGTTATACCGATAAAGGTGCAAACGGGATCGGGCCGTTGTCGGCGCGCAGCTATATAGCCTTGCGAAACCCCCTGGTGCAGATCGAGGATTACGATAGCGGCGACATCACACTGCAGACTGTTACAACAGAGGCACTCACATACGCCAGCGCGAGGCACGGAAACTTCGTGCAATTTAATCAAATCGACCTGACCCATCTGAAGCGTATCCGGTATCGCCTGCGACCCGGAGGGGAAGGCGGCCATATAGCAGTCAGGTTAGATCGGGTGGATGGGCCGCTGGTTAGTACTGTCGCTGTGCCCGGAGGCAAAGCAGCTGATGCAAAAAAAGACTGGATAGAGCTGGATGCACCGCTGAAAGAAAGCAAAGGGAAACACGATGTGTTTCTGGTGTTCTCGAATGAGCAGGCCCCGCAAAAGAACCTGTTCCATCTGGACTGGCTGTACTTCTCGAATAAATAACAATCCGGACGAGATTTCCATATAAGAGATAGGGCGATAACTTCGATAACTGTCATGACTGATGGTTTACCCTGAGAAGAGACCATATATAAACTTCAGCGATGCGCGATAAAACAGAACCTTTACGAATCCTGGTGGTGGGCTGCGGAAACATGGGCGCTGCTCATGCCTGGGCCTACCACACGCTGGGCGGCTTCGAGATATGCGGACTCGTCTCCACCGGCAGCAGCAAAGAAGCATTAAATGAAAAGCTGGGCGGCGGCTATCCTTTGTTCCAGGATTTCGAAGCGGCGCTGAATGCCACGCAACCGGCGGCCGTCTGCATCTCCACATACCCTGATACCCACGAGCAATTTGCAGTCAGGGCGCTGGAGCAGGGGTGCCATGTGTTCATCGAAAAACCGCTGGCCGATACCGTCTCTGGTGCCGAGCGGGTGGCGGAGGCCGCCCGTAAAGCCGGCAAAAAGCTGGTGGTGGGGTACATCCTGCGCCATCACCCGTCTTGGGAGCGCTTCATCCAGCTAAGCCAGGAACTGGGCAAACCGCTGGTGATGCGCATGAACCTCAACCAGCAAAGCCACGGGTATATGTGGACAGTCCACCGCAACCTGATGAAGAGCCTGAGCCCCATTGTGGATTGCGGGGTACACTACATCGATGTGATGTGCCAGATGACGCGCTCCAAGCCGGTGCAGGTGAGCGCCATCGGCGCCAGGCTCACCGAGGAAATACCGGAAGGCAATTATAACTATGGTCAGCTGCAGATCAGGTTTGAGGATGGATCCGTAGGGTGGTATGAGGCCGGTTGGGGGCCGATGATGAGCGAGACCGCTTTTTTTATGAAGGACGTGATCGGACCCAAAGGGTCGGTGTCGATTGTAGCCAGGGAAGCAGGCGGGGCCGGAAAATCGGATTCGGTGGCAGACCACACCAAAACGGAATCGCTGCGCTTTCATCATGCCGCGCTGGACAAAGCGGATCAGTTCCTGCAGGAAGATACCTGGATCAGCCTGGAAGACGAGCCCGACCACCAGGAACTTTGCAACCGGGAGCAACGCTTTTTCCTTAAGGCCATACAGGAGGATGTGGACCTGACAGACCATATACAGGATGCAATCAACAGCCTGCGGATCGCCTTCGCCTGTGATGAGTCTGTGAGAACAGGGCAGGTTGTGTCGCTTCTGTAAGTTACCCGACGGGTATCCCCTTGATTGCATATAATGGCAAAAGCGACCTGACCCGCTTCTTTTAAAATCACGCAGTTATATATAGGCCCGTCTCCTCCTCCTTCATGGCAATTCTTGGGGGATTGCACGCGTTAATGGCTTGACATATATACTATTCGGTATGTGGGTTTGAGGAAGAAACCCGGTTGATGCTATCCGAAACTTACAAAATGGCACAACTACGCATTTTTAACTAAGGTATACACAGCTGTGGAAGAAATAGAAAGGCTGATCGAACTATATCGGTACGATATCCGGGTATGGATAGGATTAGGGTTGCTAATCATCCTTTCCATTGTTTTCATCGCTTACAGGGTAGTGGATGAGCGGGAGAATATCATATATGAGTTTCACCATGGGGACCACCACGGGTCATACGACGGGCTATTGATGACAAAGAAAGGACTAGGTAAGGTTGTATCAAAAAAGCATGTGGAAGGCACCTTGTACCGGTATAAAGTAAGGTTGTTAAAATAACCGACCCACGCTGTACCTATAGGAGAGGCAGCTAATAAGATCATATTGGGCACGATCACAAATAGATATATAACACCGGGTACCCGCGCCCTGGTGTGTGGCTTTTCTGATTTTTGCCCACAGCTTTTTCGCGACCTCACAAGTTGAAATCTAAAGCCCTATACCGCCGCCACACCAACAGAAAGACATTAAATTTGCTTACAGTGTTTGTCGTTGCAGACCCCGCTGTTGCAATAAAGTCAAAGTCTCGGTGTCCGTTTGTTTATCAGGAAAATTGCAAATAAAACCGGCATTAAAAGCAGTTTTTAAGGTAAACAATACAAATAATTCAGCATTCTCATCTTTCTATCCTCATCCTTGCACCGGCTTTTTGAAAAGCAATTCTTGCCGCGGGTTGCGCATATTTTTTCAGTCTATAAATCACCTTTACGTCTAAATAAACGTAGAAAAAATTACAAAGCCTTTTTCTATTCACTTTGTACTCACCCTAAACTCGTCCAGAAATGGTCATCAACAACTACATTCCCACCTACGAGGACAGGAAGGAGAAGAAACGTGGATTTTGGTTGAAGTGGATATTGTTGGGAGTGCTGCTGCTGGGAGTTGGTGCCGTTATCGCCGCTCTGCTGTATGAGGCGCATACCTCGAAGTTTCAGGCCCGAGAGATTTCCAGCTATGCAGCTTCCCTAACCTATCGACTGGCGCCCGGACCAAGTGACACGATCATGTTTGCGGGAAGCGGCCCCTTCGACAAACGCCTCGGCTACGCCCAGCTGCCGCAGCTGCTGGACCGGGCTCGCCAGCGTGGCATGGAGATCGCGTCTCAGACTCGTTTCTCCTCCGCCCTGATGGATTACACGTCCCGCGGTTATTTTACGCCTTATCCGGAGAAGGCCCAGGCCGGGTTGAAAATTGCCGACTGCCGCGACGAAATTGTTTACCAGTCGCTGTACCCCAGACAGGTTTTTGCCAGTTTTGAGTCCCTTCCGCCTCTGATGGTGCAGACGCTGCTCTTCATCGAAAACCGGGAGCTGCTGGACACGGCCAGGATCTATATGAACCCGGCCGTTGACTGGGTGCGCTTCTCGCGGGCGATCCTGCTCGAGGCGGGCAGATCCATCGGCCTTGATTACAAGACGATTGGTGGAAGCACCCTGTCCACCCAGATGGAGAAGTACCGCCACTCCCCGTCAGGCATCACGACCGATCCCCGCGAGAAACTGCGGCAGATGGTTTCCGCCAGCGTGCGTGCTTACCAGGGCGGGCCGGAGACTTTCCCTGCGCGGAAGGCACTGGTGCTTTCGTACATTAACTCCGTGCCGCTCTCTGCAGCACCCGGATACGGCGAGGTGCATGGCCTGGCAGATGGGTTGCACGTTTGGTTTGGCGGTGATTTCGGGGAAGTGAGCCAGCTCTTGCGCATCCCGGAGGCAAAGGGGGACAGCCTGCTGGCGCAGGGTCTGGCGCTGCGCCAGGTGATATCCCTGATGATCGCACAACGCCGGCCCACGTTCTACCTGAGCCCCGCCGGCCGCGCTAGTCTGAGCGCACTGACAGCAAGCTACCTGCGCCTGATGGCCGCCAACGGCTACATCAGCCCTGCCTTGCGGGACGCCGGCCTCAACAGCGAAGTGGCTTTCCGTGACTTCAGCGTGGCTGCCCCCGTTACGCCGAAGGAGACGGATAAGGGAGCGCTTATGGTGCGCAGCCATCTTTCCGGGCTGCTCGGCGCGCCTCTCTACGACCTCGACCGACTGGATTTGTCCGCGACCACCACCATGCAGTACGACCTTCAGGAACAGGTCACGGCCTATCTCGACCGCCTGAGCGACCCTGACTTTGTTAAGGCCACCGGCCTTGTTGGGGAGCGCCTGCTGTCAGCCGGCGGCACGGGGCAGGTGCGCTACAGCTTTAACCTGTTCGAAAGCACCCCGCAGGGGAACGTGGTCCGGGTTCAGACAGACAACACGGATCAGCCGTTTGACATCAATGAAGGCAGCAAGCTGGAGTTGGGTTCCACCGCCAAGTTGCGGGTGTTCATCACCTACCTGGAAGTGATCGCTGAAATACACAAGCGCTATGAAGGTGCGTCGCAACTGGCGCTACGCAAAGCCTTGAAAAAACCGCAGGATAACCTGACGCTTTGGGTGCTGAGGTACCTGGACAGTGCGAAAGACAAGAGCCTGCCGGCCACGCTGCATGCGGCCATGGAGCGCCGCTATTCCGCAAACCCGAACGAAGTGTTCTTTACCGGCGGCGGGCAGCATACCTTTCACAACTTCAGCAGCGCAGACAACGGGCGCAAGCCTACGGTGCGCGAGGCGCTCCTGGAGTCTATCAACCTGCCTTTTGTGCGGCTGATGCGGGACCTGGTGCGCTACAGTACCTACCAGACCGCGGGCAACCCCGCGCAATTGCTCGCCAACGACCGCGACCCGCGCCGCCGGGAGTACCTGACCCGATTCGCCGACCGCGAAGGGAGCACCTACCTGCTGCGCTTCTGGCGCAAGTACGAAGGCAGGAAGCCGGAGGAGCGCCTGGAGCTTTTGTTAAGCGGTTTGCGGCAGAACCCGGTCCGTATAGCCGCTTCGTACCGGTACCTGTACCCGGAAACGGATTCTGTCACCTTCGGGGAGTTGCTGCGCAAGCGCTTACCCGGCCAGAAACTCACCCACAAAAGAGTGATGGAACTTTACCATATGTACGGTCCGGACGCTTTCAACCTTCCCGACCAGGGCTATGTGGCCCGCGTCCACCCCTTGGAACTGTGGCTGCTGAGCTACCTGCGGCAGCACCCGGACGCACGATGGGACGACGTGGTGGAAGCCAGCAAGGACGAACGGCAGGTGGTGTATGCCTGGCTTTTCCGCACGCGTTTTAAGCATGCACGCGATTCGCGCATCCGGACGATGCTGGAACTGGACGCTTTCCCGGACATACAGAAGCGGTGGGAAAAGCTCGGTTATCCGTTCGGCAAACTGGTGCCGTCCTACGCGACCGCACTCGGATCGTCCGGCGACCGGCCCTCCGCACTCGCGGAACTGATGGGAATTATCCTAAATAACGGGGTGCGCAGGCAGACAGTGCGGGTCGAGAAGCTGCACTTTGCTGCCAACACGCCCTATGAAACCATTTTGCAAGTACCGGAGACAACAGGAAAGCAGGTGTTAGCTCCAGAAGTAGCCGCCGCTGTGCGCGAGGCGCTGGCGGATGTTGTGGGCTCAGGAACGGGACGCCGGTTGCGGGGGGGCTTCACCACGGCTGCCGGGCAACCGCTGCCGGTAGGCGGCAAAACCGGAACGGGTGACAACCGCCTAGTGACGGTGAGCAGGGGAGGGCACCGGCTGACTTCCCGCGCCATGAACCGAACAGCCACGTTCGTCTTTTTTCTGGGTGATCGTCATTTTGGCACCCTGACCGCCTTTGTGCCAGGCCGCCAGGCAGACGATTTTCACTTCACCTCGTCATTGCCGATCCAGGTGCTGCGCGGCATGGCCCCCCTGCTGCAACCCTACCTGGAGCCGGGAGCCAACACTTTATGCCGGGATATACCGGAGGCTGCTGCAATGGAAGGCCAGCTGCTTACCGTACAGGAAGGGGAGCAGAATGCCGGAATGCCTGGCTCAACAAACGCTCAGCAAGCGAATTCCAACTGATGTTGTACACACCAGTGATATTGATTCCAAAGGATCAAAAAAAGTGCTAGCAGAAAGGCACCAACCGCTGATGACGATTGCTGCCTTTCTGTTTGCGTCTAAAAGTTCTTGGTATATATGCTGGCAGTGGAACTGCCGTCGATAGATCAGTAATCGAGTTTGTAGGCCACCACCCTGTTCTTCAGGAAGGTTGGCACCAGTACCAGTTTCTCTTCTTCTATGTAATCGATATCCGCCGTGTTGGATTCTTCTCCTTTGGTGTCGAGCAGCAAGTGCTCTTTGCCGTTGCGGATGAGGTAAATCTCTCCCTGCCAGCGGCTGGCAATGTATGTGCTGTCGTCGATGATCACCAGGCCATCACCTCCGGTTACCGTTTCGTTTACTGGCGTAGCAGTTTTGTCCTGCATGTTGTACTTGCGCAGCCCTTTGCCGTCCAGCACAAACATCTCGCCTGCCTCGTTAAAGGCAAGGCCATTGATTCCTTCCATGCCTTCTGCAACGGTGGTCACTTTTCCGTTATCCAGCACATGCACGGTGCCTTTGCTGGAGTCCGTGAAGTAGATTTTCTCACCATCCGTCGCTGCATCGTTCAGGAAAGTTGCCCCTTGCACCGGGTAGCGCTTGGCAATGGTGCTGTCGGCTATGTTGATCTCAACCAGTTCGTCGATGTCCGTCACATAGAGTTTGTCATTCAGCATGGCCATCCCTTTCGGCGCATTCAACCCCGACACCCATCTGAGCTGGGCAACAGACCCATCCGGCCTCATCCGGGAGATAAATCCTTTTCCGTCCTTTGTGGAATGGTCGCCCTCTATGTTGCTGACATATATGATGTCGGCGTCTTCGTCATATAAGGTTGATTCGGCAGTGGTCATGACCGTGTCCGTTTCCCAGGCCTTGGTAAGCGTGGGGGCAGTTGTGGTTTCGGTTACGTCCGCTTCAGTTTCCAAAGCTTCCTGGTTTTCGGTTTCGCCGGAGCAGGAAAACAGGGCAGTCGCCAGGAATAAGAGGGGGAAGGTATTCTTCATAGTCAGTTAGTTAAGGTGTAAGACAAAATTTCAATAGCCATATTACAAATTAATTTCGTCATACGAAATTGAAACATTGCCAGCCATAACTAGAATTTATTTCTAAAAACACATCTGTTATTCTGGGCAAACCAACTTCGGGGCTTAGGACTCTGCTGCCAGCCAGGCCAACGCCTGGTCGTGACTGGGAAAAGTTCTGAGGGTATAGGTCGGGGACATTTGCAGGTTTATGGCCTGCACCAGGTCTTCTCTGCTGGAGATGCCGGTATATATGCGGGCTAGCTTCTGCAGGCGGGTGGTTTGCAGCGCCCGCGTAAACTCCGACATGAGGGAGACATATTCTAACGGGTCTATCACCAATACCCTTTTCCGTGAATCCATCAGGAGACGCCGCACATCGTAATGCCGCACGTGCTCTACAATGGTTTTCAGGGTTTCGCGCACCTCCAGGGCATAAAACTCATGTTTGTTCGACAGGTCAGCAACCAGGATATCAGTTGCCGGGGTGTAGTTGAGCCGGATGATGGGACTGTCAAATAAAACCATGCGTGTAAAGCGTCAGCAGGAAGTAATCAGTCCAAAGATATATATAAATCCTTTGTTAAATCAACAAGTAGGCGGTAGATTAATGTCAGACCGTTTTAGATACCAGCAGGAACCTCTGGCGGTGCAGTCGGTTGTAAGGGCATAACTCAATGTCGGTAGGTTCTACGCCCGCCTATATGGTACCATCTATCTGAAAAAGAAAATCCCCGTACAGGGCTTTCGCCACGATACGGGGATTTCAGTTATTTATCTAGGTTTATAACGAGTCGATCCACTTCTTCAGATCGCCTTTCGCCTTGCCCGTTTTTTGCTGCAGCTTGCCAAGCCACTCGTCCTGCTTACCTTCTTCATAGGTCAGGTCATCATCGGTCAGGTCACCGTACGACTGCTTCAATTTACCTTTAAGCTCGTTCCAGTTTCCTCTGGTTCTATATTCTGCTTCGTTCATGGTGCTATTTTTTAGTTGATTTATATATATGCATTTACGTACGGGGCGGCGCAGCGTTCTATATATATCAGATGCAGCATACGCTCCGTAATGGAGAAGCTTTTAACAAAACCCTTGTTTTGGCAGGAGCAACTGCGCGCGCATCAGCAAAGCCGGTTCAGAAATGAGGTGTCCTGGATAGATAAGCGAGGGGAGACAGGCCTGTCGATCTACGGAAAACCGCGTTATGGTGGCGTTCCCGAGGCTTGTCCTGCCTGCATTTAGGTTACTTTGCGTATTATATATAAATGATATAAGTTATTGAAATACAAGTATTTAAACTTATGTGTGAGTAGTTACTTTTTACCTTTCGCCTCAATAAATTGACCTTGCAGTCGGGTTACGATTACTTTGTATCAGGAGCATGTATTCTCCATGTATTCTCTTTGAGTCCGCCCGTTTCAGGAAGTACAGGCCAAGTGAAGAGCCTTTCCAGGAGTAAAGTGTCCATGGCCCTGTCACCCTGATTATGAATCCCGAATAGAAAAATTGTGAACGTGAGCATAAATAGATTAACCAGAAATAAAATGAAGTTAAAAACCGGATTGTTTGTTTCAGCGTGCGCGTTGCTGCTCGGAACAGGAGCATGTAACGAGGTGTCGCACCTTGGCGGTAACCAGCAGCAGGTAGAGCGACCACGGGAGGCCTGGGTGGTGCGGTCCGTCCTGGACCAGAAGCCCAGGATGCTGAGCATAGCGCTGAACGACAGCCTGTGGGTTGCCTACAGCACCGAGACAGCGGCGCTCTATAAGGCATGGGCCGGCGGCATCAACTTCGACGGGCCGGTGTACACTGCTGCGCATGGCCCGCAGCCTACCACAAAGGGCGTTACCTATATGCAGCAAGAAGACGGGATTCCCTGGCGCATTGTGGTGAATGGCAAGGAAACCACCCCGGAAGTAGTTTACAAGGGGCATACCATTCAGAACAACAAAGTGGCGCTTTCCTATGAGTTGGTGAGCGGGGGGCAAAGCATCAAGGTAACGGAAAAGCCTGAGTTTATCCCCGCAAAGGGGAGCCAGGTTGGGTTTGAGCGGGTGTTCGAAACATCGGGCGTTCCGTCCGGGGCACAGGTTGTGCTCCTGGTGCAACTGAACTCGCTGCCCGCAGAAACAGCTTATGAGACAAACGGAGAGTTCGTGCCGGTGGAAAAAAATGTAGAAGAGCTGGAGGGACGAAAATACCATGCCCTGCGCGGGCGCCTGGCCTTGAACAGCAACGAGGAGACAAGCCTTTCGGTGCAGCTAGCTCCAAAACCCGCTGCCGTGGCGGCCGGGGAGCAGCTGTCCGGCGAAGAGGCGGTTTTTGCCCTGATGGCGAAGAGCGACTGCAACACCTGCCATAACAAGGACGTGAAAACCGTGGGCCCAGCCTATATGGCCATCGCGGAACGCTATGAGAACAAGGAGGAGAACAAGACGAAGCTGGTTAACAAAATCATAACCGGTGGTGCCGGAAGCTGGGGCGATATCCCGATGACGCCGCACCCCGACCTGCCCAAAGAAGACGCGGAGCTGATGGTTTCCTATGTGCTGTCGCTGGATGCGGAGCAGGAGAAAGAGGAGACGGCCAGTAAGCTGATGCCGAAGCCCGAATACGACATCACATTCAGTGAAGTGAGCCCGGCGCCGGGAAACACGGCAGCAGAGAAACCAGGCATTGCCCTGAATGTGTACCAGTTCGGGGATGTGATCAGCGATTTCCCGGAGATCAACGAGGAAATGCTGCCCGTCTTCTCCGGCTCGGTTAACGCACTGCATGCCGGCGACAAAGACTTCGGAGAGTTGAAAGACAACTTCGTGTTGCACGCCACTGGTTTCATCACGCTGAAGAAGACCACCAACATCGTCTTCCGGCTGGTCAGCGATGATGGGGCGCGGCTGTTCATTGACGATAAGCTGGTGGTGGACAACGGCGGCAACCATGCGCTGGAGCCGAAAGACGGCGAGATTATCCTGAAGGCAGGCAAACACCCTTTCAAAGTGGAGTACTTCCAGGCAGGGGCAGGCAAAGGCCTTTCGCTGCAGTGGATGCCTCATGGTGCGGAAGCGTTCGCGGTGGTGCCGCCGGAAGTGTTCACCTTCAACAGCGCGGCTATCAAAAAGACACAGACCGCACCCATTGCCGCCAATAAGAAACTCACCCCCGGAGACGCTGCGCCATTAGAGGCGGTGCACCCAAGCTTTACGCTGGCACAGGCCCGCCCAGACAGTTTCCATCCGAAAGTGGGCGGCATGGACTTCCTGTCAGACGGCCGGATGGTGGTCAGCACCTGGGACTCCTTGGGGTCCGTCTTCATCCTGGACGGTGTGCAGGGAGCCAAGCCGTCGGATATCAAAGTGAAGCGGATTGCCTTCGGGCTGGCCGAGCCTTTGGGGCTGAAGGTAGTGGACGACGAGATCTACGTGCTCCAGAAGCAGGAACTGACCAAGCTCGTGGACCTGGATAACGATGATGTCATTGATGAATACCAAACCGTGTGCAACGGCTGGAAAGTGTCGGCTAACTTCCATGAGTTTGCGTTTGGGCTGGTCTATAAAGACGGTTATTTCTACGGCACCCTGGCAACCGCCATCAACCCGGGTGGGGCGAGCACGCAGCCGCAGATCCCGGACCGCGGCAAAGTGGTGAAGATCTCTAAAAAAGACGGCTCTTATGCGTTGATCGCCAGCGGCCTGCGCACCCCGAACGGCATTGGCTTTGGCGTGGACAACGAGATTTTTATAGCCGATAACCAGGGCGACTGGCTCCCGGCGAGCAAAATCATCCACCTGCAGGAAAATGCCTGGTACGGGTCACGCTCCGTGGATTTTGAAGGGACGGCCGGCAAGACAGAAACCCTGCCGGTCGTGTGGCTGCCGCAGGACGAGATCGGAAACTCACCGAGCCAGCCGGTAAAAATTAACGTGGGGCCCTACAAAAACCAGATGCTGCACGGCGAGGTTACCCATGGCGGCATCAAACGGGTGTTCGCCGAAAAAGTGAATGGCGCTTACCAGGGGGTGGTATTCAGGTTTACGCAGGGCCTGGAAGCAGGCGTGAACCGCCTCGCGTGGGGACCAGACAACGCACTGTATATAGGCGGCGTAGGCTCCACCGGAAACTGGCAGCATTACGGGAAGCTGGGTTACGGGCTGCAAAAGCTGACGTATAACGACAAGGTGGCGTTTGAGATGCTGGCTGTGCGGGCAAAGCCGACGGGCATTGAGATCGAGTTTACGGAGCCGCTGAAGGCGGGAGTGGGCACCAAGGCCTCGGACTATACTATCAAACAGTGGTGGTATAAGCCTACAGCCGAGTACGGCGGGCCCAAACTGGACGAGACAGATTTGGATATCCGCAAGATCACGCTTTCAGCAGACCGAAAGAAAGCATTTCTGGAGCTGGGTGGCATGAAGCCCCGGCATATGGTATATATCAGGCTGAACAACAAAACGTTCACGAGCAGCACGGGGCAAAACCTGTGGTCCACGGAGGCCTGGTACACGATGAACAATATTCCGACTGCCTCTGGCCCAACGGCAAAAAAATAAAGGGCTGGTTCCTGGTAATCTATCGTAAATATTTATTTCCTCCCAAAGGGGCTGTTCCGACTTTCGGGCCAGCCCCTTTTTTATATAGGCCAGCTCCTTTGGTATATATGAGAGGCGGTACCGGTGGCTGCAGGCATACAGGGGCTACATAGCAGGCTTTGTCTACCCGGGCAGAGCTGCTGTTTTTACAGCTGCTGTGCGTTTTCAACAGTGATAACACAGGTCTTCGTACTGACAGGGGCGTGGGCTAAACTTTGAGAAAAGCGTAAGTAGCGGTATATTGTAGGGCTTAACGTGCCCTACTCACCAAACCGATATGATTTCAAAGGGAATTTTGTTTATCTTCCTTTTTCTGCTTTACTCCTCAACAGCCTTTTCCTCCGCCCAAACGGATAGTCTGCTCAACGAACTCAGTCAAACAATCGAGAACAGCGAGATCTATATTGGGGAAAAGCAGGAGCGGATCGAACGGCTTCAGCAAGTACTACAGGCAGAGGACCTCTCCCTGCTGGAACAGTTTAACCTCTACAACGAACTATATACAGAATACCGGTCTTTCCAGTACGACTCGGCTTTTACCTACGCGCTCAAACTCCAGGATACGGCCCGCAAACTCGGTGACCCCGCCAGAATCACCCACGCCCGGCTGAACCTGAGCTTTATCCTGCTCTCGTCCGGCATGTTCAAAGAGGCCTTTAGCACCCTGGACTCCGTGAAGCTGGCGAACATGCCCGACAGCATAAAGATCGACTACTATGCCCAGCGGGCGCGGGGGTATTATGACCTGGCCAGTTACAACCAGGACAAGCATTTCTCCAGCCGGTATATAAAACAGGGAGGGAAGTATACCGACTCAGCCATAGCCCTGGCGGATACGAACAGTTTGAGATTTTATACTTTAAGAGGCGGCAAATTCGAGAGTAACGGGGACTATGAGAAAGTGAAGGCCGATTTTCAGCTTGTGCTGGATAAGTTTAACCCCACCTACCACCAGTATGCCATGGCGGCGTACTCGCTGGGCAACGCTTACAGGGCAACCGGGGACACCGATAAGGCGATAGAGATGATGGCCAGAGCGGCCATAGCGGATATCAGGTCTTCAACCAAGGAGGCTATCGCACTGATGAATCTGGCGGAGCTGTTGTATAACAACGGGGAAGAGGCAAGGGCCTACTCCTATATAAAGCAGGCGCTGGCGGACGCGGATTTTTACGGTTCGCGGCTGCGCAAGATCCAGGTAGCCGCCATACTCCCGATTATAGAAGGGGAGCGGCTGGCAACGGTAGAGAGCCAGAGGACCCGCCTGGTGATATATGCGGTGGCCGTCTCGCTGTTGTCGTTGCTGGTGGTTGTGTTTGCATTCATCATTTTTAAGCAGCTAAAACAGCTGCGGCAGGCTAAAAAGATTGTGACGGAGGCAAACTCCAGCCTGCAGGAGGCGAACGACAAACTGAAGCAGATGAATGAAAGGCTTCAGGAGACAAATGCAGAACTCCTGGAGGCCAACAAGATCAAGGAAGAGTACATCGGCTACTCCTTCAACATGTACTCGGAGTATCTCGACAAGATCGAGAAGCTTAAAAGAGCCGTCGACAGGCGGGTGATGGCAAAAAAGTATGATGACATTGGCCATGTGATGGAGACCATAAACCTGAAGAAAGAGCGGGAGGCGCTTTACCTCAGCTTTGACAAGGTTTTCCTGAAGCTCTTTCCCAATTTTGTGTCCGCTTTCAATTCCTTTTTCAGGGAAGAGGACAGGTTTGTTTTAAAAGACAACCAGTCGCTGTGCATCGAGCTGAGGATTTTCGCGCTCATCCGCATTGGCATCAACGACCATGAGCAAATCGCAAGTATCCTGGAGTATTCCGTCAGGACCATCTATAACTACAAGACGAAGGTCAAAAACAAATCCATCCTTTCAAACGAGGAGTTTGAGCGAAAGGTGATGGAGATCAAAGCCTTCTGAACCGTTTCATTCCTGGTTGAAGTGAAGAGGAGAGGTGGCCGTCTTTCCGAGAGCAAACCAGAGTCGGTAACAGTCCAGCCCATGCCCAGCCATCGCTGAATTCAGGGAAAAGTGAGGTGATGGATGCCTTCATTTTAAAGTTGCTCTGATTGTTTTTTTAGGTTGGATGGCATATGGATCGGCGCTGAAACCAGTGGTATAACATCGGGAACTACTCTCCAAAAATACACCCCATCTCCACGCATTGGAAGCCTTTTATAGGTTACCAGGCAGTTACTTTTTACAAATAAATAAAATTCATAACATACTTATAACAAGGTTGTTATGAGAGAGGTGAGTAGTTACTATTTACCTTTTATATTAAACAATTGATATTGCTGATAGAAGGGGCTTAATTTGCGTATTATCATTCGTAAGTATGGCTGGTTTGTGCTTATCCTGCTTCTTTTACGGCATAATGCGAGTAAGCACAGGAATGGGTTAATGAGCAATAAGTAAGTGCTCATTCAATCCTTGCCATAGAATTGTATATACTGAAAATCTTTTGCATATTTAGCGAGTTATTGCTGGGTAGTGCGGATAGTTGGAGAAACAAGCGTAACGGAAAATGCAAGTGCGGCAGTGGCAGACACCCCCACTTTATGGCGAAGCCACTATCTCCCCTCCTCCGACACCTGCCGATGCCTTGCTGATAATATGTAATATCTTACAGAATCAACAATTACTAAAGTACAGGTCAGTTAAAAAAGGCCTGCTTTCATTTTTTGCTCCGGAAACTAAAGTTTCACCATCTTAAGACCAATGTATGAAAAAAGATTACACTACATCTCAGGTGCATCCCAAACGCACCCAGGCAGGTAGTCCATCACAAAAGAGAAGGCTCGCTATTTTTTTAGCGGCTCTGTGCCTGACGCAAGGGGCAGCAGAGGCTTCCACGCTGGCTGGCTACAACATGAACCGGCTGTCCATCCTGCAGGCAACGGAAGTGAGGGGCAAGGTAGTTGGCGATGATGGCGTAGGAGTGCCCGGGGCCACTGTTGTGGTAAAGGGCACCAGCGTGGGCACCGCCACGGATGCCGAGGGTAACTTCGTGCTGAACGTGCCAAGCGGCAGCGGAACCCTCGTGGTTTCTTTTATCGGTTTCAAAACCCAGGAAGTTCCTATTAATAACCGCTCGTCGGTGAACGTGACCCTTTCAACCGATGCGCAGGCACTGGAGGAAGTGGTGGTAACGGGATACGGAACTCAGAAAAAAGCTGACGTAACCGGTGCGACCGCTACCGTGAATTCAAAAGACCTTAACGCAGGGGTGATCAACAACCCGATGCAGGCCGTGCAGGGTAAAGTGGCCGGACTTAACGTAGTTTCCGGCGGCGGCGACCCGACAAGCAATCGCCCTGTTATCCGCCTGAGAGGAACTTCTTCGCTGAGCGCCAACAGTGAGCCGCTGATCGTGATCGACGGGGTGGCAGGCGCTTCCCTCAGTACCGTTGCCCCGGAGGACATCGCCTCCATGGATATCCTGAAAGACGCTTCTTCTGCTGCCATATATGGTTCCAGGGGGTCCAATGGCGTTATCATCATCACCACCAAGCGTGGCCAGGCCGGCAAAACCACCGTGGAGCTGAGCAGCTATGTTGGCTTGGAAGAGGTGTCTAATACGCTTCCTTTCCTTTCTCCGGACGAATATGTTTCAAAACTGGGCGAGATGGGCCTTGATCCTTCGGCCTATGACTTTGGCGCCCGCACGGACTGGTTCGACGAGATCACCCGCAAGGCTGTCAGTCAGAACTACAACGTGGCCGTTTCCGGCGGCACAGATAAGTTTAGCTACCGCGGGTCGGTGGTATACCTCGACCAGCCTGGTATCGCTTTGAACTCGGGCTTCGACCGTCTGAACGCCCGTCTGAACTTGTCGCAGAAGGCCTTAGACGATAAGCTGGAGGTACAGCTTTTGTTATCGCAGCAGGTGAGCAACAAAAACTTCGTGGATTACTTCTCCTTCCTGACGGCAGGCAGGCTGAACCCTACTTTCCCTGTTCTGAACGATGACGGTACTTACCTGCAGCCAGGGGTAGCCGGCTTTGACCAGTTTAACGGACGAGGTATTCCAGGTGGCTTTGAAATTGAAAACCCTGTAGCCAGGATGGAGCAGCTCACCAACGAGGCCCGCGAGAAACAGACATTGGCAAACCTGAAGGTTTACCTGATGCCTGTGGAAGGCCTGCGACTGGGAGTTAACTCCTCTATCAACAACTTTAACAGCCTGTATGGCTTTTTCAGGCCAAGCACCTTCAAGGCGAGCAGCAACAACACCTCCTATGCCACCCGCAATCAGCGGGAGGTAATTGATTACCTGACGGAACTGACGGCACAGTATGAGGGAGAGGCCGGTGACCATAACTACTCCGTGTTGGGTGGTTATACTTACCAGAAGCTTTCAAACGAAGGGCTTAGCGCCGGCAACAGCCGCTTCCCAAATGTGTTCGGCTATAACAACCTGAGTGCTGGTAACGCCAATATCGATGACACCAACTCAACTAACAGAGAAGTAGGCTCCTATAAGTCAGAAGCCATCCTGATCGGCTTCATCGGGCGCATCAACTACTCTTATAAAGACAAGTACCTGCTGACCTCCAACATCCGGCGCGACGGTTCTTCCCGTTTCGGTGAGAACAACCAGTGGGGTTGGTTCCCGTCAGTTTCAGTTGGCTGGCGCATTACGCAGGAAGAGTTTATGCGTGACGTTACCTTCGTGGATGACCTGAAGCTGCGTGTCGGATATGGGGTGACCGGTAACCAGGAGGGAATTGCGGACTACGCCTCCCGGCTGTTATTCGGGCCAAGCGGCTCCTATTTCACAAGCGGCGGCTTCCAGACAGCTTACAATTACAGTCAGAACTCCAACCCGGACCTGAAGTGGGAAACCTCTGCGATGACGAACATTGGTTTAGACTTCTCTTTCCTGGGTGGCCGCCTCAACGGTTCCCTGGAGTTTTACAACAAAGACACCGAAGACCTGCTGTTTGATTACCCGATCTCGATCGGTACGAAGTACGGCTCAAGCCAGTTAACTGCCGTAACTAACAGCATCCTGGCAAACGTGGGTGAGATCAACAACAAAGGAGTTGAGTTGGCCCTGGATTATGTTGTGCTGGACAATACTGATTTCCAGTGGAGCACAAACGTGAACCTGGCCCATAACAAAAACAAAATCGTTTCGCTGAGCTCCGGCATCTTTGAATACGATCCTTCCACACCCCGCACGTATGGTGGGTTCGGAAGCGGGCAGGGAGGTATCGCCCAGCCTGTGGTACTGCAGGAAGGTTACCCGATTGGCCAGTTTTACGGGCCGGTATTCGAAGGCTTTAGCACCGATGGTGACGGCAACCCCTCCTATGAGTTCCAGGACGTGGACGGCAACGGCGTGATCGAGCCTTTCGGAGGTGACCGTACGTACCTGGGGGATGCAAACCCTGACCTGACCTTTGGCTGGGGCAACGATTTTACCTACAAGAACTTCAACCTGAACTTCCTGTTCAGGGGAGCGGTAGGGCACCAGATCGTGAACGGGCCTTATATCTACTCGGCCAACCCGAACCGGTTCCCAAGCAACAACGTGATTGAGGACGCTTTTGAGACAGGCATACCGGATGGTTTATCACCTGCTTTCTCCAGCCTGTGGGTAGAGGATGCTGATTTTGTACGCCTGGATAACTGGCGCTTGTCTTACAGATTACCGTCTTTCTGGAAGTATCTGAGCAACGCCCAGGTGTATATCGCCGGAAACAACACCTTCGTGATCACAGGGTACCGTGGCATTGACCCGGAGCCAAGGCTGGGTGCGACGCGTGACATATATGGCGGCTCCGACATCGCAGTGAATCTTTCACCGGGTATAGAGCCTGTTACTTTTTACCCAAGAACACGCTCTTTCTCACTCGGACTTTCTTTGACCCTGTAGGATCGTAACCCATAGCATGTTTCGGAATCAAATAGAGAAATCGAATTTACTTATGAAAAAATATAAATATAAAAAAGTGTTGGTCGCCGCCTCTGTAGCAAGTTTGCTGCTGGGTGGGCAGGCCTGTACCGACCTGGACGCTGAGGTGTTTGACAGGGCAGAAGCCAGTAAATTCCCTGCGAATGAGGAGGAGCTTTTGTCCACGGTAGGTTCTACCTACGGGCAGCTGCGCGGCTTCCTGGACCCTGTGCTTGTTTTAAATGAAGCCACTACTGACGAACTGGTCGTGCCAACCCGAGGGCCGGACTGGTACGACAACGGATCGTGGCAGCAGATGGCTGAGCACGAATGGTCGCCGGTATCACCCGGGCAGATCAACGGCTCCTGGGAGTGGGCCTACCGCGTAATTGCCGGTGCAAACATTAACCTGGCGGCGCTGGAGGCGAGCGAGCTGGAGGTAGAAGGTAAAGAAACGGTCGTAGCCGAGCTGCGAATGCTGCGTGCTTTCGCCTACTTCTGGCTGATGGACATGTTTGGCAATGTGCCGCTCCTTACGGAAGACACTCCCGCCGGTAACCCACCTCAGAACACACGGCAGGAAGTATATGCTTTCGTTGAACAGGAAATTACAGAGGCGCTGCCGAACCTGAAAGATGAAATCGGGGTAATTGCTTACAGCCGCTTCACCAAGGGGGCTGCCAACGCGCTACTTGCTAAGCTTTACCTGAACGCCGAAGTGTACACAGGCACACCGCAATGGGAAAAGGCACTGGAGGCGGCGAACGCTGTCATCAATTCAGAGGCTGGCTATGAACTTAACCCGGAGTATTTGGAAAACTTTGCGGTTAACAACGGCAGCAACACCGACACCTACAAGGAGAATATCTTTGCCATCCCGTATGATAAAGTGCTGGCCGGCGGTATGAACATGCACATGCGCACCCTGCACTATGCCCAGGGCGCAGCATATGGCCTGTCTTCAAACCCCTGGAACGGTTTTGCCACCAGGGCGGAGTTTTACAGCAAGTTCTCAGACGAGGATCAACGCAAAGCCATGTGGCTGGAAGGTCCGCAGCTGAATGCAGCGGGGGAAGTGATCACTTTTGTGGATGCAGTGGATGGTGAGTTGAAGGATCTTGTCTTCACACCACAAATTAACTCATTGGAGAAGGCCTTCGGTAACGAGGGGGTGCGTAACGTGAAGTATGAGGTGCAGCGCAATAACACCCGCAATGACCAGGACAATGACCTGGTGGTGTTTCGCTTTGCCGATGTGCTGTTGATGAAGGCCGAGGCCCTTGTCCGACTGGGTAGGGCAGGAGAGGCCGTGGAGATTGTGAACCTGGTACGCGAACGTGCCGGTGTTGACCCGATCGCTACGGTGACCC
Organism: Pontibacter saemangeumensis; assembly: GCF_039541895.1. Classification (NCBI taxonomy): domain Bacteria; kingdom Pseudomonadati; phylum Bacteroidota; class Cytophagia; order Cytophagales; family Hymenobacteraceae; genus Pontibacter; species Pontibacter saemangeumensis. The sequence continues at coordinate 402,525 of NZ_BAABHC010000002.1, read as the reverse complement.
TGGAATCGCTTTTAGAAGAGCGCGGCAGAGAACTGGCCTGGGAAGGATGGCGCAGAAACGACCTGATCCGGTTTGGAAAGTACACGGGCAGTACCTGGCAGTTTAAAACAAACACACAGCCCTTCCGTCAGCTGTTCCCGATCCCGTCGCAGCAGATTTCCAGCAACCCGAACCTGAAACAAAACCCGGGTTATTAATCACTTAGTGAACTAATATCTTCTGATTCTTTTTATCAAGAAAGCAAGTTGTAAAACTTGCTTTCTTTCTTTAGCTTGGAAGCTGCTAACGGCTTCCTCATACCAAACTTAGGCCGATTACAAAATGGCGTATAAGTACAAACATCCCATAGCGCTCGCCCTTCTCATTCTCTCTTCCTTCGCCTGCAGCAAAAAGACAACCAAGGAACAGGACACACTCTTTGAGGAGCTTTCCGCATCCCGCACCAACGTCGGTTTCATCAATAAGGTGGAGAGCTCGGAGGAGATGAACATCTTTAACTACCGCAATTTCTACAACGGCGGTGGCGTGGCGATAGGGGATATAAACAACGATGGCCTGGCAGATATATACCTCACGGCAAACACCGGCAAGAACCACCTGTACCTGAACAAGGGAGGGATGCAGTTCGAGGATATAACGGAGCAGGCGGGCGTTGGCGGCAATCAGGCCTGGAGCACGGGTGTGACCATGGCCGACGTGAATGCCGACGGCTTCCTCGATATATATGTCTGCAACGCCGGCGAAGTGAACGGCGACAACCGCAAAAACGAACTTTTTATCAACAACGGCACCCCCGGAAAAGGCGCGCCAGCTTTTACGGAACAAGCCACTGCCTATGGCCTCGACGACGAGGGTTATTCCACGCACGCCACCTTCTTCGACTATGACCGGGACGGCGACCTGGACGTGTACCTGCTCAACAACAGCTCGTACCCCGTAGGCAGCCTGGGCTTTACGAATCTCCGCGAGCGGCGCGACGAACTCGGCGGCGACAAACTGCTGCGCAACGACAACGGCAAGTTCAAGGATGTAAGCGAAGCCGCCGGTATATATGGCAGCCTCATCGGCTTCGGCCTGGGCATCACGATTGGGGATGTGAACAACGACAACTGGCCCGATATCTTTATCTCGAATGATTTCTATGAGCGGGATTATCTATATATAAATAATCAAAACGGCACGTTTAGCGAAGACAGCAAAGCCTGGATGCCGCACGAAAGCCTGTCTTCGATGGGCGCTGACATTGCCGACCTCAACAACGACGGCAATCAGGACATCTTCGTGACCGATATGCTGCCCGGCGACGACACCCGGTTGAAGAAGACCTCGATGTACGAAAACCACGACTTACAGCAGCTCAAGCTCTCCCGCGATTTCCATTACCAGTACATGCAGAACATGCTGCACCTCAACAACGGCGACAGCACCTTCAGCGAGGTGGCCCGTCTTGCTGGCGTGCATGCCACCGACTGGAGCTGGGGGGCGCTTCTTTTTGACATGGACAACGACGGCCTGAAGGACATCTTCGTGGCCAACGGCATCTACCAGGATTTGACGGACCAGGACTTTGTGAACTTCCTGGGCAACGAAGAGACGATGCAGAAGGCGGTGGAAGGCGGCGGCTACGATTACAACAAGAAACTGATCGCCAAGATGACCTCCACGCCGATCCCCAACTACGCGTTTAGGAACACAGGCAACCTGAAGTTCGTGAACCAGGCGGACGCATGGGGCCTGGGCAAACCCGGCTTCTCCAACGGTGCCGCCTACGGCGACCTCGACAACGACGGCGACCTGGACCTGGTGGTGAACAACGTCAACATGCCCGTTTCGATTTATAAAAACAAAACCTCTGAAACGCTGGGCAATCACTTCCTGCGTGTGAAGCTGCAGGGCACAGGCCAGAATCTGAACGGCATTGGCGCCAAGGTATATGTCTACCAGCCACGGAAAACGGTGTACCTGCAGCAGATGCCGAACCGCGGCTTCGAGTCGTCTGTGGACCTGACCCTGGTGTTCGGTTTGGGCAAGGAGGCCGCGATCGACTCTGTGAAAGTGATTTGGCCGGACGACAAGATGCAGGTGCTGCGCACCGTGAAGCCAGACCAGGACATGACGCTGAGCTATCAGCAGGCCGACCAGTTGTATATACCGGAGGTGGTAAAACCTGTTACCCCCTTTTATGACGCGACCCGGGCGGTGAAACTCGACTATACCCACCAGGAAAGCAATTTCGTGGACTACAACCGCGACGCCCTGCTCAAGCAGATGTTCTCGACCCCGGGGCCGGCAATGGCCGTGGGCGACTTGACAGGCGACGGGCTGGAGGATGTGTATATAGGCGGGGCTTCCGACAGTGCCAAAAAGCTATATATACAGCAGAAGGACGGTACTTTCAGCGAAAGCGCCACCCGTGCCTTTGACGCGGACGCTGCTTCGGAGGATGTTGCCTCCGTGTTTTTTGATGCCGATAAAGACGGCGACCTGGACCTGATCGTCGTGACCGGCAGCAACGAGTTTGACGCCAGCGCGCCGCAACTTCTCGACCGGCTCTATCTAAACGACGGCAACGGAAACCTGCAGAAAGAGGCCCTGCTGCCCAACATTACGACCAATGCCTCGTGCGTGGCCGCCGAAGACTTTGACCAGGACGGCGACCTGGACCTGTTCATCGGGGGGCGCATGGTGTCGGGGGGCTACGGTTATGATGCAGCCAGCTATTTATATATAAATGACGGCACCGGTAATTTTAAAAACTACACCAAGCGCTACCTGCCGAAGAATGAATTGGGTATGATCACGGGTGCGGCCTGGGCTGATCTGAACGGGGACAAGTTCCCCGAGCTGGTGGTGGTGGGAGACTGGATGCCGGTCACGATCTACACCAACAAAGGAGGCCGCAGCCTAAGCGAGAAATACGAGGTGCCCAATTCATCGGGCTGGTGGAACACCATCAAGGCGGCGGATACGGACGGTGATGGGGATATGGATTTTGTGCTGGGTAACCTGGGCCGCAACAGCCGGCTGACGGCCAGCGAGAGCAAGCCGGTGGAGCTGTATGTGCACGATTTTGAAAATAACGGGACGGTAGAGCAGATCATCAACTGCTACACCGAGGACGGCAAAGCCTACCCCATGGTGCTGAAGCAGGACCTCCAGAAGCAGGTGCCGAGCATCAAGAAGAAGTTCGTGAAATTCAACGACTACGCCGGCAAGCAGATCCACGAGATACTGCCGGAGGAGGAGCTGAAGGCGGCGGTGGTGAAGCAGGTCAACAACCCGAATTCGTCCCTGCTGCTCAACAACGGCAGCATGCGATTTACGCTGGAGGCGCTGCCGGTAGAGGCGCAGTTCTCCCCGGTGCATGGCATCGAAACGCTGGATTATAACCAGGACGGACACCTGGATATCCTGCTGGCCGGTAATTTCTTCGACGTGCTGCCCGAGATCGGCCGCTATGACGCCAACTACGGGCTGTTGCTGGAAGGCAAAGGAAGAGGAAAGTTTGAGGTGAAGCCCCCGAAAGAAACCGGTTTTTTCACCAAGGGGCAGGTCCGGAAGATGCAGCAGGTGACAGGGGCCAACGGGCAGACGTATCTCCTGCTGGCCAAGAACAACGACAAGCTGCAGGTGTTCGGTCTCCGGAAGAAGTAAATATCATAAGCCGGAAGAAGGCTTGCAGTACGCATACAATATTTTGATTAGCCACTTATGCAATACCCGATTACCCCATTCACAAAACAGGGCACCAGCCGAAAGCCGGCCATGAGCGCCTTTTTTTGCGCCTTCGCCACCCTGGTGTTTCTCGCCGGTTGCCAGAAAAAGCCTGCTGTGCCGGAGAATGCTCTCTTTGAGCCTGTTGATTCCACGCAAACCAACATCAGCTTTACGAACCAGTTGCAGGATACGGACAAACTGAACATCCTGAGCTACCTGTACTTCTACAACGGGGCCGGTGTGGCCGCCGGCGACCTCAACAACGATGGGCAGACGGATCTCTATTTCGTTTCGAATCAGGGAAAAAACAAGCTTTATCTGAACAAGGGAAACCTGAAGTTCGATGATGTGTCTGAGCAAGCCGGGGTGGAAGGCTACTCCGACTGGCAGACCGGCGTGAGCCTGGCCGATGTGAACGGCGACGGCTGGTTGGATATATATGTCTGCGCGGTGGGGGACTACAAAGGCCTGGAAGGGGCGAACGAGCTATATATAAACAACGGCGCGGACGCCAGCGGGCAGGTGAGCTTCACTGAAATGGCCGCTGACTACGGGCTGGATTTCACCGGTTTCTCCACCCAGGCCTCTTTCTTCGACTATGACCGGGACGGTGACCTGGATATCTACCTGCTGAACCACGCCGTGCACACCTCCCGCAGTTATGACCGCGTGAACGCGCGCAACCTCCGCAACAACGAGGCGGGCGATGTCCTCTTCGAAAACCAATTGGTTTCAAAGGAAGGGAATGCGCCGCAGGGGCAGGTGGTGAAGTTCAGGGATGTGAGCGGGAAAGCGGGCATATATGGCGCGGCGATGGGCTATGGGCTCGGCGTGGTGGTGTCGGACCTGAACAACGATGGCTGGGACGACATCTACGTCTCCAATGATTTTCATGAGGACGACTACTACTATATAAACAACGGCAACGGCACCTTCACGGAGAGCGTGAAAGAACACTTCCGGCACCTGAGCAGGTTCTCAATGGGCTGCGACGCGGCGGACATGAACAACGACGGGTATCCGGATGTGATGACGCTGGACATGTACCCCGAGGACGAGGTAGTGGAGAAGACCTCCATGGGCGAGGATCCCTTCGATATCTTCCTGTATAAGCTGCAGTTCGGGTACTTCAACCAGTACAGCCGCAATTGCCTGCAGCTGAGCCACTCGGGCCAGAAGTTCTCCGACATAGGCCTTATGGCGGGCGTGGCGGCGACCGACTGGAGCTGGAGCACCCTGCTCGCCGACTACGACAACGACGGCATCAAGGACATCTTTATCACCAACGGCATCGTGCGGCGACCGAACAACATGGACTACATTAAGTTCGCCTCTTCGGACTCGATGCTGCACGCCCCCCAGATCTCGAAGGCCCTGGACCAGAAAGCCGTGGCCATGATGCCGGACGGAAAAGTGCACAACTACCTCTACAAAGGCACGGATAGCCTGCGGTTTGATGACAAATCGCAGAGCTGGGGCTTTGCCGCCCCCACCATGTCCAACGGGGCGGTATACGCTGACCTGGACAACGACGGCGACCTGGAGCTGATCACAAACAACATCAACCAGCCGGCCGGCATCTATCGGAACAAAGGCGGGCAGCTGCTCGGCAACAATTACCTGAAAGTAAAGCTGAAGGGCCAGAATCCCAATGCCTTCGGCTACGGGGCGAAGGTGCTGCTGAAGAGCAAGGGAAAGGTGCAGGTGCAACAGCTGATGCCCACGCGGGGCTTTATGTCGTCGGTGGAGCCTGTGTTGAACTTCGGCCTGGGCAAGCTAAGCAGCGTTGACACACTGGTGGTGATATGGGGAAACCAGCAGGTGGAGGTGAAGACAAATATCAAGGCAAACACCACCCTCGTACTGGAAGAAGACGCAGCACAACTCCCGTCCTCGCACTACTACAGCCTGTTCCAAACACCAGCTCCCCTTTTCGAAGAGGTGACGGAAACGTTCCAGGTAAACTACAGGCACCAGGAGAACAACTACCTCGACTTCTACCGTGAGAGCCTGATCCCTTTCCAGACATCCACCGAAGGGCCTAAAATAGCAGTGGGGGATGTGAACGGCGACGGGCTTGACGACTTTTATATAGGGGGAGCCAAATGGCAGGCCGGGGCACTCTACCTGCAGCAGCCGGGCGGGAAGTTTGAAGCCACGAACCAAGCGCTCTTCCAGGCGGACTCGACCTATGAGGATGTGGACGCCGTTTTCTTCGACGCGAACAACGACAAGTTCCCGGATTTATATGTGGTGAGCGGGGGGAACGAGTTTTATGGCAAAATGCCGGAGCAGTTCGACCGCCTGTACCTGAACGACGGCAAGGGCAACTTCAGCCGGAGCAACACCCTGCCCGCGATGTACGACAACAAGAGCTGCGTGCGCCCCTATGACTTCGACAGCGACGGCGACCTGGACCTGTTTGTCGGTGGCCGGGTGCTGGGCTACCAGTACGGCAACTCCCCGGATTCTTACCTGCTGGTGAACGATGGCAAAGGCCGCTTCTCTGACCGGACGGACGCACTGGCGCCCGGGCTTCGCAAGGCCGGTATGGTAACCGACGGCGTGTGGGCGGATTATGATAACGATGGCGCGACGGACCTGATCGTGGCGGGCGACTGGATGGCGCTGACTGTTTACAGGAACAAGGGAAACAGGTTCGAGAAAGTAACCGGTGCAAACGGCCTGAACGAGGCAAGGGGCTTCTGGCAAACAGTGAAAGCGGCGGACTTCGACAAGGACGGGGATATGGATTTTGTGGCAGGCAACCTTGGCACCAACACCAAATTCAGGAAGCGGGATGGTGGCGCCTTGCGGATGTATGTGAAGGACATGGACGGCAACGAAAGCCTGGACCATATACTGGCATACAGCCAGCAAAACAACTGGTACCCGGTGGCCACCAAGGACGAGTTAGGAAAGCAGCTCCCACTCATCAATAAACGATTCACCGACTACCAAGGCTACGCTGGAAAAGCAGTGGAGGATATTTTCGGGAAAGACGAACTGAAGGACGCCCGCCTGCTGGAAGTGAATACTTTTGAGTCTGTTTACTGGGAGAACACGGGCAACGGGCAGTTTAAGAAGCACGCATTGCCCCGCGAGGCGCAGGTTTCCAAGATGTTCGCTTTCCAGGTGGCAGATGTGAACCAGGATGGGAATATGGATGTCATAGCAGGAGGGAATTTATATGGGGTGAGCACTTACCAGGGCAGGTACGACAGCAGCTACGGAGTGCTGCTGCAGGGGAATGGCAAAGGCGGCTTCGCGGCCAGGGGCCTGGCCGATTCCGGGCTTGTGATGGAGGGCGAGGTGCGGGATATAAAAACGCTGCGCACCGCTGACGGGGAACTGCTGCTGGTGGCCCGCAACAACGAGCCCCTGCAGGTGTTTAAGAAAAGAGATAAGGCTACTCCCCCGGCACAGCTTGCGGCGCGGGACATGAAGCCGGCCTCCGCCAAAAAATAATTCCGGGTTTGTGAAATTATATATCATTTTTAAAGAATATAGCTCGAACGTGAAGAAGCAACAGATACTTACCGCCATTCTTTTTATCATATTAGGAGCGTTAAGCGGCTGCGCGCAAAAGGATATTGACTACTCAAAGGCGGCCGCTGACCCTGCTTTTCTGCGCCAGTCAGTGGACAAGCTGACGGAGGTGATCACGCACGATATCTTTTCGCCGCCGGTGGCCAGCCGAATCTATGCTTACCCTCAGATAGCGGCCTACGAGGTGCTGTTGCACGACTACCCGGAGTACCGGTCGCTGGCGGGGCAGCTCACCGATTTTAAGGGCATTCCGCAGCCCGCGCCAGACTCAGTTTACTGTTTTCCGCTGGCCAGTCTGAACGCCTTCCTGACCGTGAGCCGCAGCTTCACCTTTTCCTCGGAAATGTTTGATGGCTACGAAGCGCAGCTATATGAAAAATACCGGGCAATAGGTGTGCCGGAGGACGTTTTCGCCCGCTCCATCCGGTATGGGCAGACAGCCGCCAAAAGTATCATCGCATACGCCGCGGAAGACGGTTACAAACAGACCCGGGGCTTCCGCCATACCGTGTCGCAGGCACCGGGGCACTGGGTGCCCACCCCGCCTGCCTATATGGATGCCATCGAGCCGTTCTGGTTCAAGCTGCGCCCGTTCGTGATCGACTCCTGCAACCAGTTCGCCCCGGCCAAGCCCGCCCCGTACAGCACTGACAAAGAGAGCGATTTCTATAAAGAGGTGATGGAGGTGCATACCGTTACCTCCAACCTTTCGGAGGAGCAGGTGCAGATTGCCAGCTTCTGGGACTGCAACCCCTTTGTGATGCACACCACAGGCCATGTGATGTACGCCACCAAAAAGATAACGCCCGGGGGCCATTGGCTGGGCATTACCGGCATTGCCACCCGCCAGGCAAACGCCGACATGATGGAGACGCTGGAAGCGTACACGCGCGTGGCCGTATCGCTGGCAGACGGGTTTATCAGCTGCTGGGATGAGAAGTACCGCAGTGACAACATCCGCCCGGAAACAGCCATCAACACGCTGGTAGACGAGAAGTGGGTGCCGCTCCTGCAGACGCCCCCTTTCCCGGAGTACCCCAGCGGGCACAGCGTAATCTCCAACGCCGCCGCCGTGGTCCTCACCGACCTGTACGGTGACTCCTTTTCGTATGTCGACTCTACAGAAGTAGCGTACGGGCTGCCGGCAAGGTCCTTCACCTCCTTTTCGCAGGCTGCCGGCGAAGCGGCCATCAGCAGGCTCTACGGGGGGATCCACTTTATGCCAGCCATAGTAAACGGTGCGGAAGAGGGCAAGCAGGTGGGGAGCTATATCGTGTCGAAGCTCAACACGCGCAAGCGCACCGGGGAAGGGGCAGCTGTGGCTGTAATGGAATAGGCCAGGGAAGGCAGACTATAAGAGGCCGCAGCTGGTTTCACAACAGCCATGGTTTGTTGCGTGCTGCGCCGGGCACAGGCGCCTTTTTCAGTTTGCCCGGCTGTTCCCATCATTTCTGCCGTTGCCTCTACAATTTACCGCTCATTTACCGGGAGCCTATATATGCGATAGATAGCTCCTGGTGCTCATTCAAGGAAATCCTATAACGCCCATACATGATAAAAATTTACTGTTTCCTGCTGATGTTCAGTGCTATCCTGTTTCCTGTTGCCGTATCTGCACAGTCCGTTGATCCGTGGGTGGTGAAGGCCGACAAGATCGACCCTGCCAACTATTATGGCGTGACAGTCGCCAACGGCATGATCGGGGTGGTTTCCTCTCCCGAGCCTTTTAAAGTGAAGGACGTGGTGCTGGCAGGTGCCTACGACCAGTACGGTCGTGGCCGAGTGAGCAACTTCCTGCGCAGTTTCAACCTGCTCAACATGAACCTGGATATAAACGGCCGGCGCATCGACGGCAGGAGCGCAACAAACATGCGGCAGGAACTGGACATGCGGGAGGCAAAATTCACCACCTCCTTCGACTATGGCGACGAAGCCACCGTCAGCTACACCTATTATGCGCTCCGGCATCTTCCGTTTACCGTCCTGATGAACATCACCATTACCGCGAAGAAGGATGTGAACCTTTCGGCCAGCAGCGTGATGGAAGCACCGGACGCCCTGCGCGACGTGCAGAACTACTACAATGAGATCGACCGCCCACACGTGGTACTCAGCCTGCTCACCTCCTCCGCTAAAAGCCCGACGGGCAAACTGTTGATGGCGGCCAGCAACACGTTCCTTTTTCAGGAGCCGCACGGGCAGGAGCCCCGCGTGATCCATGAGATGTGGGACAACAACATGCACCTCATGAAGTTCGGGAAGCAGCTGAAGGCCGGCGAATCCTATACCTTTTCTGTGGCAGGCTCCTCCATCACCTCCGCGCACCACGACGACCCCCTGAACGAAGCCGAGCGCCTGACCATATATGCCCGCCTAGAGGGACGGGACCGCCTGCTCCAGTTTCATCAGAAAGCATGGGATGCCATATGGCAAAGCGATATAAAAATAGAAGGCGATCCGCAGTCGCAGCAGGATGTGCACAGCATGCTGTACCACCTGTATTCCTTTGTGCGGGAGAATACAGCCCTTTCGCCATCGCCCATGGGATTGAGCGGGCTGGGGTACAACGGCCACGTGTTCTGGGACACGGAGATCTGGATGTACCCGGCGCTGCTGGTCATGCACCCCGAAATGGCCAAAAGCCTGGTGGAGTACCGTTTCCAGCGACTGGAGGCTGCCAAACGCAATGCCTTCTCCAAAGGATTCAAGGGCGCCATGTACCCGTGGGAGAGTGCCGATACGGGCGTAGAGGAAACCCCGGTCTGGGCGTTGAGCGGCCCGTTTGAGCACCATATTACCGCTGACGTGGCGATTGCCGCCTGGAACTACTACCTGGTGACGCAGGACAAGCAGTGGCTGCGCGAGAAGGGGTGGCCGATGCTGAAAGAGACCGCCGACTTCTGGGCGAGCCGCGTAGAGCGCAACGGCCCCGGCAGGTACGACATCAAAAACGTGGTAGCGGCGGACGAGTGGGCCGAGAACGTGGACAACAACGCATTTACCAACGCCGCCGCTAAAGCAAACCTGCAGTACGCGACACAGGCGGCTAAAATACTGGGTGTGCCTGCTGACAAAGACTGGATGCAGGTGGCCGACAACATCCCTATCCTGAAACTGGAGAACGGCGTGACGAAGGAGCACGCCACCTACAAAGGGGAAGGCATCAAGCAGGCGGATGTGAATCTGCTGGCCTATCCGTTGAAAGAAGTCACTGCTCCGGAGCAGATCCGGAAAGACCTGGAGTATTACGAGACACGCGTGCCGGACGAGGGCACACCGGCGATGACGCAGGGCGTCTTCGCTTTATTATATGCGCGCCTCGGAAACGCAGATAAAGCCTACCATTGGTTCAAAGAGGCGTATGAGCCCAATCTCAACCCGCCGTTCCGGGTGATCGCCGAGACCAAGGGAGGCACCAACCCCTATTTTGCCACTGGGGCAGGGGGCGTGCTACAGGCTGTGATCATGGGGTTTGGAGGTGTAGAGATTACCCCAAACGGCATCAAGCAGGTGAAATCGGTACTGCCGAAAAGCTGGAAAAGCCTTACGATTACGGGGGTGGGGCCAGACAAAAAAACCTTTACGGTTAAGTGACCCTGATGCGGCAGCGATTTTGCTTTAAAGAAGTCTGCTGCACGCTTTTGCAGTGTTCCCGGCAACGGACGTTGAAAGTTGAGGCTCTGCTTTCCTGAAGCAGGCGCTTGTCCGCAGGGAGGGAGAGGGGCGGGGTGGTAAGGCAGCCGCATTCGAGGTGCGGCGCTCAAAAATTTGAACCTGTTGTGCAGAAGACCGCAAATACTTTTACTTTTACACCTCAATCGCAGGGTGGAGTGTGCTGAGGACATTCACCCTGTTTTGCAAGTAAACGAAACACGATAACACATCATGCCGAACGAAAACGACAAGCAGCAGCTTTTTAAGGAAATAGAGCAACAACTAAGTGCACAGGGCTTCAACATCGACAAGCAGGACCAGACCAGGCCTTGGGGCGGGTTTTTTGTGATCGATGAAAACCAGGCGCAGAAATTCGCCGACACTTATTTTGAGGGCATGTCCGTTGACAAACTGAAGATAGCAGGCAAGCTAAGCCCGAAGATACTGGTGGTGGCCCCGGAAAAGCGGCTGTCGTGGCAGTACCACCACCGCCGCGCCGAGATCTGGAGAGTAGTAAGCGGCAAGGTAGGCGTCGTGACCAGCGACACTGACGAAGAAGGGGAACTGAGATCCTATGCGCCCGGCGAGGTCATCACCCTGAAGCAAGGCGAGCGCCACCGCCTGGTGGGGCTGCAGGAGTGGGGCGTGCTAGCCGAGATATGGCAGCACACTGATGCAGAGAACCCATCGAACGAAGATGACATTGTGCGCGTGCAGGATGATTTCGGTCGCTAAGCTGTAGCCTAACTTCCGCTTTTGAAACTATATAAAAGAGCCATTCTGTAACCCAGGCTGGCTCTTTTGTTTGTAATGTGTCGCATCTTCCTATTCCTATATATACGAAGACCAAACCACCACACCCAACGATGAACTTCTTTTCGCACAACCCCCTGAACCGTTTCTCAGAGCTGCGGCCTGACGCGGAGTATATACAGGCACTTTGGAGGCAGCAGGAGGCGCGGGTGCTGGTGGTGCACGAGACGCTCAGCCTGCTCCAGGAACTGGGGCCGGGTACGAAGGCGGCCAAGCTATATGGCCGGGAGGCAGAGCTGCTCGCCACACAGGCGGAGGTGCTGGTGTATCTCGGCTCGGAGGATGGCGTGCCGCATTTCGCTATTGGGCTGGAGGGGATGCAGGAACAGTTGCCGGGTATGCTGGGAGCGGGATATAGCCTTGCAGACCTCCGTGCGTCAGCGCCGGAACTGCCGGAGCCGGACGCTGCCTTGCTCGCTTACGCCCGGGGCATGGTGCACTGGAACCTGCGCCACCGGTTTTGCCCCAATTGCGGCAGCCCGACGCGCAGCACCCATGCGGGCCATGTGCGCGAGTGCACCAACACTGCCTGCAACGGCCACCATTTCCCGCGCACGGATACTGCCGTAATCGTGCTCATATCAGAAGGAGACGCCTGCCTGCTGGGACGGCAGGCCATATGGCCGAAAGGAATGTACGCCACCATCGCGGGCTTCCTGGAGCCCGGCGAGACGCTGGAGCAGGCGGTGGCGCGCGAGGCAAAAGAAGAGACAGGCGTGGAGCTTGAGACGATAACGTACCACTCCTCACAGCCCTGGCCATTCCCGAGCTCGATCATGGTCGGTTTCAGCGCTACGGCCAGCAACCGGATTATATACAGGGAGACGGACGAGCTGGAGGATGCCCGCTGGTTTTCCCGAAGCGAGCTGGCGTGTGGCCTGCAGGACGGTTCCCTGCGCCTTCCAACCGCTATTTCCATTTCCTACCGCCTTATCCGCGACTGGTTCAATGCGGACCCGGCGTATAAACTGGAGGAGGTTCTAAGGTAGCCGAGGGGAACAGGGCCAATTGGAATCAGGTAACGCGTATTGGGCACAGAGTTGCCAATTGCCTTACCAAATAAATTATAAGAGGGAAGTGCAGCATGGCGCACTGATGATACGCTGCGCGTTTTATCCTGTTAACCGGTCTCTTTTTCAATTATGGTGCGGCGGGCAGGGTTCTAAAAGCTGCTCCACCTCCTGCATGGTATAGCGCGGGTTGCTGTTGCCGAAGTTTGTCTGGATGTAATTGAGCAGGTTCGTGATTTCGTCGGTGCCGAGCTGCTCGGCACCCGGCATGGCCCTGTTGTATTCAATGCCGTTTACCACCATGGGCCCCTCAATGCCGTGCCGCGTCAGGCAGGGCAGCTGCTGGCGGTGCTGCTGCAGGTAGTCTGCCCCGGCAAGAGGCGGGATCAGGCTGCGGAGGCCGCTGCCGTCTTCCATGTGGCAGCTCTGGCAGTTTGCGGCGTACAGGCGCTGGCCCTCGTTCTGCTTGTCGGTGAAGCACTGTGTGAGGGTGGTGAGCAGCAGGAGGCCCAGCGCTGACGTGCGCCATCTATTTTTTCGCATGCCGTTTCTCGTTCAGCAGTAGCGGGATGTCCTGTATCAGCTGGTCGACAGACGCTTCTTTGGTGCCGTCGTACACTCCCCGTATCCGGCGCTGCCCGTCCACTAGCACAAAGTGGCCGCCGTGGGTAAAACCACCGCTTGCCGCATCGCCCTCTTCCTGCACGGCCACCAGGTATTTCATGGCGATATCGTAGATGCTGTCTTTCTCGCCGGTCAGGAAATGCCATTTTTCCGCCTTCACCCCAAGGCGCTCCGCATAGTCCTTCAATACGGCTACTGTGTCGTGCTGCGGGTCGATGGAGTGGGAGAGCAGCAGCAAATCCGGGTTGTCTTCAAACTTCTCGTACACGCGCAGCATCTGGCTTTTCATCTTCGGGCAGATGGAAGGGCAGGAGGTAAAGAAGAAGTCCGTCACGTATATTTTCCCCTCCACCGTTTGCTGCGTCACCTGCTGGCTGTCCTGGTCCACGAAAGCGAAATCCGGGATCTGGTGATAGAGGGTATCCACTACTGTTTTGCCGTTCAACTCGCGCTCCACCGCTTCGCGCTCGCCCAGTATGGGAAGGGTTTTGCCATTGGCCCCGCTTTCGGAGCAGCCGGAAGCCAGGCCTGCCGACAGAACAACTGCGGCGGCTATCACTCCTTTTCGGATGGCGAGGTATTTACTGTTGTTGCTCATATGTTTTATATGTTTTCTGGGCAGCCGCAATGGTACTGTCCATCACTACCTGTACCCGTTCAATTTTCTGTAACTCCTGCCGCAGGTACGTCATTGCCTGCTCATGCTGCAGGCTGTCGGGTGCCTTGTAGTTGTGCATCCAATCCATCATCACCTCATCCGCTCTGTTCAACCCTTCCAGCTCTTTCGACAGTGCCTGCAGGGTGGCGGAGTCGGTTTCGTGGGTGGCCAGGGTGTCGCGGAGCGTGCGCAGGTTGCGGCGGAGCTTAAAGATGTCGCCCATTCTGGCCATGGCGCTGTCATGCTTCGCCAGTACCGTGGCTTCCAGCTCCTGCTGCTCCGATGCACCTCCTTCGGTACAGCCCAGGAGTAACAGGAGTGGCAGTGCAAACAAGAGGAGTTTTCTTTTCATGGCATACTTCACTATAAAAGGAATGAGAGGTTGAAAAAGTTTAGAACAGCCGCTCAGCATTGAAATTTTTCATTCGGATTGTGGTTCAGAATACACAGTACGCCGGCTGCCTGTTTAAAAGAAGCTGGCTGGCCTGCGCAGTTGCCCTGGCAAAGCTATATGCTGCAAAGGTAGGTCCGGCTATCGGCAAGAGCAAATCTGTCTTGGTGCGTTGCCGCGCTGAAGGACAGAGGGATGCATTGGGCTGCCATATATAAAACATAAGCACTTAGGCTTCTATTGCCTGACGGCACGCTGTAGTTGTGGCTTGCGGCGCATAACGTCACAACACCGGGCACAGGTGCATTTTTAACACGGAAGGCTCTTTTGCGAAAGAGCTTGCTCAGGCTATGCCTTCCTCCTCCACGGGCAGGTGAAGCAAACGTGCCAGCGCCTGTACCGTATGCAGGGCTTGTTTTCGGTTTGTCAGGCTGATGCTGTAATCTGTGAGGGGCTTTTCGGATACCAATGTGATGGTATATATGGTGCTGGTGCTGCGGAAGGTGGGCGAAGTGCCGTTTGGGGTGTTCCAGGAACTGGTGCTATAGGAACTGAGACGTAGCTTCGTCAGGTCGGTCAGTGGTTTCCACTCGCCGGTCTTATATCCTAAAATAGAGGTGAATTCCCTTAGTCTTCCCGATTCAGCATCTACCTCCACGCCATGAAACGAGAACCGCAGGCATAGTCCGATCAGGAACGCAACTGTTCCCAACACCGTTGCTTTTAGGTTTGAAACCCCCTGTTCAGCGAAAGAGGGGCTTATCCACAAAAGCACGGAGATCCCCAGAAATAAAAGCCAGAAATTGCCCGCAAAACCAAACACGTAGGCAGTTCTGATTTCAAAGCTTCCATTCATATACCTGATAAGCAAAATTGGATTCGGAGTAGGAAATATAAAGATGGAGAATAATATAATCGCAATGATAAATATAATAAAATTAAGTATAATGAATTTATATATCTTTTTTAAGTATGGATTTGCCGGCAGCCTGATACGCGCAGCGGGGGTATATATAGGGCGGGTGATCATATGCACCCAAGGGGCGGCAAGGCACCGGTAACAGAAAAAATGCCCGGCGGAAGCCGGGCATTCTATGCGCGTGTCTTGTTTGTTTTCCGGTCAGGCAGGCACGGTGAATTCAGAATGCAGCGCCTGCGCTACCTGTTTGTATTGCCCTTCCGAAAGGTGCTTGCGCAGAAAGGCCATAACATCATGAAAGGCGTAGTAGGCGTGGTCCAGTGTCGGGAAGTCGGCTTCTCCGGCGCCTGAGTCCTTGCTGCGTATATACTCCAGCCACTCGTCCTCGTGGCGGATGCGCACCGGCTCGTGCACGGTAAAGCCGTCGTAGTAAATTCCCTTCCACAGAATAGGCAGCTGCGCTGCCAGGTGTACCGCCTCCCCGGTAGGGATGCGGTCGCGGATGGCGTGCAACACCGATCTGAATATTCTGGCTGCTTTCTGCTCATCCGATATGCCCAGGTAAGTGCAAAACTCATGAAGCCACGTTTTTGCGTCCCGTGCATAATTATCAAAATTCATTGCCATAAATTACCTCCGTTTTAAGCGTGAAACATATATAAAAGAAACGCGCACAGCCTTAGAGGGTTTAGGACGACGCTAATTTGGAAAGATAAGCGTTGCATAGCAGCAGATCGAAAACCAGCACCACCACCAAAGGCGGCGAAAGCTGTCACCACTTCTTGAATACAAAAAACACGGCTGCCAAGATCAGGAGGAACCCGACGAGGTAATTCCACTTCAGCTCCTCGCGCAGGTACAGCACCGAGAAGCCGATAAACACCACCAGCGTGATCACCTCCTGTTTTGTTTTGAGCTGAAACGCGCTGAACTGCCCGTGCCCGATCCGGTTGGCGGGTACCTGAAAGCAGTATTCGAAAAAAGCTATCAGCCAGCTGACCAGAATGACTTTCCAGAGCGAAACTTCTTTAAACCGCAGGTGGCCATACCAGGCAAACGTCATGAAAACATTGGAGATGAGCAGCAGGAGAACAGTTCGCATAGCACCGGAATTCAAAGCACAAATCTGCTGATTTTAGGCACAGTTAGTATTCCGTACCCGTATTTTTTCTATTTAGCCGCAGGGAGGCAGGAGTATCAGTTTTTTAACAATTTTGTGGCATGATTTCCGTTCTATATCCACTATATATCTTCGTGCTATATAACATGAGAAAACCATTTGTTTGGGTGCTGGCACTGTTGACCGGTTTCGGCACCATGAGCGGCTGCGACATGCGCAGCAACGCCACCGAGGATTACCTGGAGGTGATCGGCGAGGCCGAGCAAACCATGTCCGATGCCGGGTTCCGGCTCAACCTGTCTTACAACGGGCCCCTGAGCATGCGCGGCAAGTTCACAGCCTGGGCAGACTCCCTGCAGCAGGAGGTGCCCGACATGGTGCTCACCAGCGACAACATCTATATAAATTACATGCCGGAGCAGATGGGGCAGGAGAAAATACAGCCGGCCATGATGCAATCAAACATCTCCTACAACATTATAGCGGCTGACAGCGTGGTATATGGCCGCATCCTGAGGGACCTGCTGCGCCGCAACATTCCCTTCAACCTCAATATTTCCGGCACGCAACTGGAGCTTGCCAGGCGCCGGGAGGTACAGCAGAAACTGATGCAGGAGGCGCTGGCACACGCCAAAACAAAACTCAGTTTCCTGGCGAACGGCGACGACAAGTATGCGATAGTAGGAGTGGAGGAGATGGACAACACGGTGCCGTATGGGCCGGAGTATTACGATTTCAACCGCCGCATGGTATCGCGGCTCAAAGTGAAAGCCCGCCGGCTTTAGCAAATCCCCTTCTGGGCCAGTGCATGCAATCATTTTCTCATATAAGATTAGCCAGAGGCCATCTGCCGGCGCAGGTGGTTTTTTTGTATTATACAGGGGAAGGAGTAGGCGGTGCAGGCACTAATCAGGCTTCTGAAATGTTTAGTTAATAGGGTGGTTGAGGCCCCCTGCACGCCCCGGATCGGGGGCGGCTTAATTAGCAGGCTATATGCCTCCCAAAGTATAGCATAAACAAAATAAAAGTGGTAATTTTACCTATTAATCTACCTTTTGACACACCCATGAGTGAAGTAGAAGCAAAACAAAGAGCAAACGATTATTCAGCAAATAGCATACAGGTATTAGAGGGGCTTGAAGCAGTGCGCAAGCGACCTGCCATGTACATCGGCGATATCGGAATCAAAGGCCTGCACCACCTCGTTTGGGAGGTGGTAGACAATTCCATTGACGAAGCCCTTGCCGGCCATTGCGACGAGATCTCTGTTTCCATCAACGAAGACAACTCTGTTACCGTGTCTGACAACGGGCGCGGTATCCCGACGGACTTCCATACCAAAGAAGGCCGCTCTGCGCTGGAAGTGGTGATGACGGTGCTGCACGCCGGGGGTAAGTTCGACAAAGACACCTACAAAGTATCCGGCGGTCTGCACGGCGTGGGCGTGTCGTGCGTGAACGCGCTCTCCACCGACCTGCATGTGACGGTGCACCGCAACGGCAAGATTTTCGAGCAGCACTACAACATCGGGGTGCCCGCTTTCCCGGTGCGTGAGATCGGCACAACGGACAAGACCGGAACCACCGTTCGCTTTCAGCCGGACGCCTCCATCTTCACCACCACGGAGTACAAGTACGACACCATCGCCAGCCGCATGCGCGAGCTGTCTTTCCTGAACAAGGGCATCCGCATTAACCTGCAGGACCTGCGCGAACTGAACGAGCAGGGGGAGCCGCTGAGCGATTCCTTCCTGTCGGAGGGCGGTCTGAAAGAATTTGTGGCCTACCTGGATGAGACGCGCGAGACGCTGATCCCGGAGCCCATCTACGTGGAGAGTGAGAAGAACGGCGTGCCCGTAGAGATAGCCCTGCAGTACAACACCTCCTACGCCGAGAATATCTTCTCCTATGTGAACAACATCAACACCATTGAGGGCGGTACGCACGTGGCCGGTTTCCGCCGCGCCCTGACCCGCACGCTCAAGTCCTATGCCGACAAGTCCGGCATGCTGGACAAGGTGAAGATCGAAATCGCCGGCGACGACTTCCGCGAGGGACTCACGGCCGTTATATCGGTGAAGGTGCAGGAGCCGCAGTTTGAGGGACAGACGAAGACCAAACTGGGTAACTCGGAGGTATCCGGCGCCGTGGACACGGCCGTGGGCGAAATGCTGACGCAGTACCTGGAGGAGAACCCGAAGGAAGCCCGCATCATCGTGCAGAAGGTGATACTGGCGGCCCAGGCCCGTTTTGCGGCCCGCAAGGCCCGCGAGATGGTGCAGCGCAAGAGCGTGCTCTCCAGCACCAGCCTGCCCGGCAAGCTGGCCGACTGCTCCGACAGCAACCCCGAGAACTGCGAGATTTACCTGGTGGAGGGCGACTCGGCGGGTGGATCTGCCAAGCAGGGCCGAAACCGCAAGTTCCAGGCGATCCTGCCGCTGCGCGGTAAGATCCTGAACGTGGAGAAGGCACAGGAGCACCGCATCTACGAGAACGAGGAAATCAAGAACATGATCACGGCGCTGGGCGTTAGCTTCGGCACGAAGGAGGATGACAAGGCCCTGAACATGGAGAAGCTGCGCTACCACCGGGTTATCATCATGACGGATGCGGACGTGGACGGCTCGCACATCCGGACGCTCATCCTCACGTTCTTCTTCCGCTATATGAAGGAGCTGATCGAGAACGGCTATATATACATCGCGCTTCCGCCGCTTTACCTGGTGAAGAAGGGCAAGGAGGAGCGCTATTGCTGGAGCGAGCAGGACCGCGTGGATGCGATACAGGAACTGGGCAAAGGCCGCGAAGAAAGCGTGGGCGTGCAGCGCTACAAAGGTCTGGGGGAGATGAACCCGGAGCAGCTCTGGAACACCACCATGGACCCGGAGCACCGCAGTTTGAAGCGGGTAAGCATCGATTCTGCCGCTGAGGCCGACCACCTGTTCTCGATGCTGATGGGCGACGAGGTAGGCCCGCGCCGCGACTTTATAGAGCGCAACGCCAAGTACGCCCGCGTAGACGTGTAACAAAGGAGCATCTTTAAATCAGAGGCGGCGGCTGTATATAAAATATACAGCCGCCGTTTTTTTGTTTATATATCCGGTCTATGGAAATGGCTGGCTTCTGTTGTCCATGTAAGGCTGCCAGTTGACGATGAGCACCTTTCCCGCCTCGGGCAGCAGCAGGTAGCCGTAGTCGTAGCAGAAGTGGTAGGTGTTGCCGCTCTTGGTACGGTACAGGTGGGTGAAGTGGCGGAAGTCGAAGCCGGCCATCTCCAACACCTGTCGGTAGGTGGTGGTTTTGCCCTGGGGGCTGGCCTGCCGGAGGATGGTACGGTTGCGGCGCAGCAGGGCGTTGATGCGAAGCATGAGCTGCTCGCCCTCGTTCTGCTGCCTGTTGGCGTTGTGGGCCTGCGCCCGGCACTGGTTGGAGCAGAAGCGCTTGTCTGACCTGCCGCTCAGCGTGTTGCCGCACTGCGGGCACTGTTTTTCCTCCTTCATGAGAGTATCCGTTTTCTGAAACGCATAGTTGCGTTTATAAACGCACTTATGTGCTTCAGAAAACGGATGATTTAGCGGTGGGGTTTACATTTGGTGGAATTTAAGGCTACAACCATGCAGCAGACTTATCACACGGCCCCCGTCCTGTACCTGAACACGCTCGAGCACGGGGGGAAGCAGTACATCCGCCTGTGGTACAAGCCGGACCACCGCATCACCAAGTGCCTGAAGGAGAGCGGATTTGTCAAGTACAGCAAGACCTACAAGTGCTTTGTGACGCACAAAACCCCGGAGGCCATCGAGCTGCTGCACCGGCACTTCCAGGGGGTGGCGCTGGTAGACACGCGCTACCTGAGCAGACCCCAGAGGCTAAGGCCGGCAATGGGCGTCGTGATTACATCGGGAAACCTGCAGTCGGAGCCGCTGGCTAAGCTGCCCGAACTGCCCATCCTCCGCCTGCAGCCGCTCGAGCACGGGGGCAAGACGCTGATACAGCTCTCTTTCCCTTACAACGAGCTGATCTACAATACCCTGAAGTGCAGCTCCTGCTGCCGGTGGCTGCAGGAGCCCAGGTGCTTTGCCGTGGACACCGAGGCCGCCAGCCTGCACCAACTGCTCGACGATGTGCAGGGCACGGCGCAGGTGTGGCTCGCGGGCACGATGAAAATAAGTGACATGGCCATCATGCGCAGGCTCTGGGAGCAGACCTACCGGAAAGACACCGGCTACATCACCTGCCCGCAGCCGTATATTGAGAAGCTCTTCCTGCTCAACTACTCCCTAAATACGGTGCGCACTTACCACTCACTTCTGCTGCGCTTCCTCAACGGCCACAAAAAGGAGGGCCTGGACAGGGTCAACGCCTTCTCGGTGGACGAGATCAACGCCTACCACCGGCAGATGGTGCAGGCCGGCACTTACTCCTACTCCTTTGTGAACCAGAGCATCAACGCCGTCAAGTTCTACTTCCACCGCATACTGGGCCGCCATACCCTGGACCTGAGCCAGGTAGAGCGGCCCGAGAAGGCCGACCGGCTGCCCACCGTGCTCAGCAGGCAGGAGGTCGCGAAAATCCTCTCGGCCACGGCTAACCTCAAGCACCGCTGCCTGCTGCAGCTGCTTTACGCCGGGGGGCTGCGGATCGGGGAGGTTATCCACCTGAAAATCACGGATGTGCAGTCGGACAGGAACCTGCTGCTCATCCGCGGCGGCAAGGGCAAGAAGGACCGCACCACGCTGCTCTCGCAGAAGCTGCTGGAGAGCCTCAGGACCTATTATAAGAAATACAGGCCGAAGGTATGGCTGTTTGAGGGGCAGTACGGCGGGCAGTACACCACCGACAGCATCCGCAACGTGTTCCGGGGGTGTGTGGAGAAGGCCGGCTTGCAGAAGAAGGTAACGCCGCACTCGCTCCGCCACTCCTTTGCCACCCACCTGCTGGAGCAAGGCACCAACCTGCGCTACATCCAATCGCTGCTGGGGCACAAGAGCAGCAAGACCACCGAGATCTACACCCACATCACCAGCCACGGGCTGGAAAGTATCGTCAGCCCACTTGATAATCTGTAGGAATGTAATATATTAGCTTTAAAATGTATAGAAGGATGAAGCTGAAGCCGAAACCCGAGCGGAGTCTGAAGATCGCAAAAAGCAGGTTCACCATACACCAGCTAAAGGGCCAATAACCGGAATAACTCCTTATACACTATAGTTATGGGGAATTGATAATTTATGAAAGCAATAATTTCACTTGTGGCAATAATTCTCCTCGGTTCTTGCTCACAGCAGCAGGAAATAATAAATGGAGATGTTCTCGCAAGTGAAATAAAGGGCTATTGGGAAGGAGAACAGCAGTTTTTCGTAGTTTGGGACTCTTTAATGCTTCATCCCACTAAAAGAACATGGGGCTTTCATACCTACACATTGACCGATGATTTGTTGGCAGTCGATAATGCTAACAGTACAGGGAGTATACTAAAGCTCCTAAAACTGAACACAGATTCTCTTGTTCTCGAACAGGGCAATAAAATTCTCCGCTATTCAAGAGCTAAGCCAGTCAACCCTGAATTAGCGTTTAGTAAAATAAATTTTAGTACTGGTCCTTGCGAAGGGGATTGTCCTGTTTTCGATTTAACAATTGATGGAAGTGGACAGGTTGAATATGTTGGCAAACTTTATTCAGAAAAGTTAGGAGAGCACCATGGGCAGCTGCCTCAACAGTTAGTGAAAAACTTAAATGAATTGCTAAGCCACATCGACTTTCAAAAAGTAAGTGAAAATCAGTTACCACCGCCAGCAGATAATCCTCAGTCTGAACTGAGAATTAAGCTTAAGAACAATCAGGCTGTGCAGGTGGAAAATGGAGCGGCTGATGTCAGGTATAATGCGCTATTGAATGTGCTGTACAACTTGGATGGCATAGTAGAATTGAAGAACAAAACCCCATAACAAAGTGCAGCCTTTATGCTCGGCTACGCCTCGCCTATCGGCTGCACGAGTAACGTTAGGAGCAAACAAAAAATAAGAATGAAACTGATTTATCGTACTCCATTACTGTTTAATCTTCTTTTCCTAAGCTGTACTCCTCATACAAGCTCAAAAACAGTTTCAGCAACACAAAACAATATGGAATGGGAAGTTTATGAAAACAGGTTAACAGCAAATAATGACGCGATAAATTTCGAGCAACTACAGGGACTTTGGTCTGCTTATAAAATTTTAAATAAGGAAGGAGAAAGAGTAAGCGTCGTAGATTTAAAGAATTTTACTCTTGAAGTTAGAGATAGTACTTACAGAAGTAACGAAGAGCTAAGATTTAAGCCTTTCCTGTTGAAGCAGAATAAAATATATAATCCAATTACTGGCGACTTAACTATAATTGAAATGCTGACAGATAAGGTGTTGATTATTACCTATAATGAAAGTGATAGTATCTCAACAAGGTATTATTTTCACAAAGTAGTCACTAAATAAAAATGTCTGCTCCTAACAAAGCACAGGCATTACGTTCGGCTGATGCCTCACACATTGCCTGTACGAGCCGTTGTGCTTCATTTAAAAAATATGAAACAGGATAAAATAAAACGGATAGAAATTGACGCTGAGGGAAAAATGCTGATTCACCCTTTGAAAAGTAGATTTCCGATGATCTACAGATCGGCGGCGGAGGTTCATTGGGACGCGGACAAAAATGCCGTTTACTCTCCTGCACCAAGAGAATGGACATATTTAAAGTGGTTTAAACATATAGTAGATTTAATTGAAAAAGAAGCTGACATACAGCTACATCTGACGGATCAAACCGAGTGGGTAAATATTCCAACGGATCTAAAAAATGCCATTTTGGAGGAGAAAAAAACGAAGCACAACAACATATAAAAACAATGCTTAAACCTGTCTCGAATGGAAACATCTTGCTCGCTTGCTTAGCGGATTGTCCTGCGGACAATCACGCTCGCCCGCTCGCACAGTTTTTATACGAGACGTTAGCTATGATTTTAAGAATAAAAAATCGAGTAAAAATGAAGACACCTACAGAAGTTAAATTTGACAAAGTAGTTAAAGTAGGGTTTCATGAAGTTTTAAAACCACTTGGGTTCAAGAAGAAAGGCAACAACTTCTATTTGCAACTGGAAAACTTAGGACAGATAATAAATATTCAAAAAAGCTCTTATTACTCAAAAGACCATATCAATTTCACCATTAACACTGGAATATTCTTGCCAGAGTATTGGAAAGGCTTGTTCTACAATCAAGACAAAGAAGTACCATCATTCCCGACTGAACCTGAATGTTTGATTAGAAAAAGAATCGGAGAACTAAGAAACCAGAATGATACTTGGTACGACATTGACGATAATACAGAAGAGAGTCAGCTGATTTCAGAAATGCGAGCGAACCTTGAAAACTTTATTCTTCCATATTTCAATCAATTAAACACAAAAGAAGCTCTTCTGGACTTTCTCAATTCTGAAAAATTAATTGTAGCTCCATTGGCTAAGTTGATAGTCTATGGAGAATCAAAGCAACTCGACAGAGCTAAGGCAGAATACACAGGAACTTTAAGTGAAATAAAGAATCCTCATTTTTTAGAGACAGTTAGAGAATACGGTCAAAAATACGGGCTTGAGTAAAGAAAAAACCACAGCTAACCACGTGCAGCCTTTATGCTCGGCTACGCCTCGCCCATCTGCTGCACCAGCACGAAATCTATGATAAAAGCAAGCGCTTTGTTCTAAATAATGTTCAATCTTACCTCATAGGGAGTCCCCCTCTTGATGACGGCTACTGCCTGGTGTAGCAGCTTGTTCCTGACAGCGTTAAGTACACTCATCTTGCTTTTACCTTCCCCGACTTTCCGTTCAAAGTAAGTCCTCATCTCCCCGTTATTGCGGATACTGCTCAGGGCCGCCATGTGCAGGACCTGCTTCAATTCTTTATTGGCAAATTTAGAAACTCCCGTTTTACCCATCACACTCGTGCCGCTTCTGTACTCGAAGGGAGCCACCCCGCAGTAGCAGGCCAGTTTGCGCCCGTCCTCCATCCTGGTAAAGCCTTGGGTGTAGACCAGAAGGGAGATAGCAAGCACTTTACCCACGCCTTTGACTGAGGTGAGCAGGTCATACTTGCACTTCAACTCACCGTCCTTTGCGATGAACTGCTGCATCTTTTCCTCCACCTGTTCCTTGCTCTTCTCCAGGCCCCTAATTGCTTTCCTGTTGACATGCTCCAGTGTTTTGGCAGACACAGGGTCTATAGAGAGTAGTTCTTTGATAGTACCCTTGATGCTTTTCAATGCCTTAACGAGCCTATTTCTGCTTGCCTGCAAGTCCTTCAGCCGCTCCAGCGTTACGCCTGAAAGGGAGAGGCACTGAGCCTCGTGCTGGTGCAGAAGAGCGTAGCGGGCAATTCTTTGCGCATCTACTTTATCATCTTTCCCTCTGACCATGCCGATGCTCCTTTTTATCTGCAGGGCACTCTCCAGCCACACGTGTATCTCTCTTGCCAGCAGGTAATGCACCAACTGCCTTGTGTACATGCCCGTGTGTTCCATGCAGCAAAGCGTGTCTTTTCTCGCCTCACAGCCCTGCTGCTTCATCCAGGCCTTCATCCGCTGGAAGCCCTCCTTGTTGTTGTTGAACTTCTGGTGGAGCAGAACTGCGTCACCTTTTCGGGTCAGGCAAACGTCCAGGCTGTCCTTGGAGACATCAATGCCCAGGATGAAAGAAGCCTCTTGCTGTTGTATTAGCTTTTCCATATCTTTTGATGTAAATAAGGCAAGCTGCGAGTCGAAACCTTTATCATGGGCCTGTAACCCGAAAATCTATATGACTCCTCGCCTGCAATTAAAACTAAAAGCAGCCAGACTGATTCGTGCTGTAGGAATTTCGCCTTGTTAGCGAGTAGTTCACTGGCTGCTCTTCAGGTATAGGTAAAAGTTAGCTCTATGCCTGGTAAAAGGAAAGTATAGCTATTGGAAAAATGATATAGCGCTAATCTAAAGGTTGTGCGTAAGCGAAATCATAAAAAAGAAATAGATGAAGACCTTCATTGTTCTTATACTTTCCCTTCTCTCGTTGAGTGGTTACTGCCAGAACGGACAAGTAACAGGACAAATAGCTTTGCAGGACTCATTGATGGAATACAAATATCTAAGAGTGCTTCTGCAAAAAGGAGAATCAACAGTCAACGGTGCTGTGCCAGATAACAGCGGACACTTTGTAATCAACGATATACCAGAAGGGAATTATACTTTGTTCATCAGACAACTTGGATTCAGAGACGCAATAACGGATAGTGTGGTCGTATCGGACGGTGAAACTACTACTCTAAATCTGCCATATCCACCGCCTTGTAGGTTCACATATGAAAAGGGACAGAAGCCAAAATGTATCGGTGGGCATTCTGACGGAATCATACCTATAGTATATGGACTGCCGACAAAGAAGACAATGAAAAAGGCAGAAAAAGGGTTGGTGCATTTGGCAGGATGTATAGTAACAGATTGTGACCCACAGTACTACTGCAAAATTCACAATAGAGAACTATAAAGAACACCTGCGCACAACAAGGTTTATACCCTATACTTCGGCTGACTGCCTCGCACAAGGTATACACGAGACGTTGGCAATAATTAATGAGTACGAAAGAAGAGAAAATGAAGAGATTCTTGAATGAAGGCCATTTGGCACTACTCTTTGGTTTAACTGCATTTACTTACTTTCTCTACATAGGATTGACTAAAGAGAGTATAACCTCTCCAAAGGACTTGGTTGAAATAGAAGGAACCTACGAAAAACACTCATTCAAGGACAACACAGGTTTTAAGAATTTCACTCACGAATATTACATCTGGACTGACAATCATAGAAATACCTTTCAAGTTAAGGCGGACTACTTGCATATTTTTAACAGAAAGGACTTTTTGAGTAATGTTAATCAAGGAGACAAGATAAAATTTACTATTCCAAGCAAATCAGTTAAGAGCCTTGATTCAGAAAAGAATATTCATGTTACCTCAGTCGAAGTTGAAGGAAAAACTTATTTAGACAAAAATAGAGTTCTTGAAATTGAGAAAAAGATTGCGTCTTCGAATGAGGACTATTTTATTGGAGCTGGTTTCCTGATTATTGGTCTTTTCGGTTACTTAAGAAAAAGAAAATAACTCTTGCCAACAAGGTGCATAAGCCATGCTTCGGCCGACGGCATTGCACGCCTCATGCACAAGACCGTTGTGCCTCATGCCATGTATGAAAATTACTTACAAGAGTAATAGTTACCTCTGAATAAACAACAAGTGTAATAAATCATTATTTTTACCTTTGTATTTAGAATAAGAGTAATTGTTACCCTCGTTGTTTATGGCCCCATTTCATAGAGAAGAACCCTACAATGACTTACCCTTGCTCCCTCCGAATGTAGATCTTGAGACAAAGGAAGTTATGCGAAAGACTGTAAAGGCAAGCAGGGCTTTGGCGCAACTTAACGGAGCCATCATAAACCTGCCTAACCCAAGCCTCTTTTTAGACACAATCCATCTACAGGAAGCCAAGGCAAGTTCTGAAATAGAGAACATTATCACCACGAATGACGACCTCTATAAATCAGTCGTGGCTGAAAAGAGGTATGAACCCACGGCAGCAAAAGAGGTTATAAGCTACAAGGAGGCGTTGTGGTACGGCTTGGAAAAGCTCAAGGAGCGGCCATTTATCACAACAAACCTCTGTGTAGATATCATGCGATGTATCAAGCAGAACACATCGGGTATCAGGGCTACCCCGGGCACGACCTTATCCAATACGGAGAGCCAAGTTATCTACACGCCGCCGGCAGGGGAAACAGTAATACGCGAAAAAATGGCAAACCTGGAGCGCTTCATTAATGAGGAAAGCACGCTGGACCCGCTCATCAAAATGGCCGTAATGCACTACCAGTTCGAGGCCATACACCCGTTCATTGACGGTAACGGACGCACAGGAAGGATTTTGCTTCTGCTCTATCTGAAAATGGAGAAACTGTTGGATGTGCCTGCACTGTTCTTAAGTGAGTATATCATTCAGAACAAGGCGGCTTATTACCAGAAGCTAAGGGCAGTAACGGAAGCAGCAGACTGGGAGGGCTGGATACTCTACATGCTGGACATGATTGAAAAAACAGCCACCAGCGGACTCCAAAAACTGGAGGAGATCATGGCTGTTATGGAGGCCACCTCAGAGGAAATAAAAGAGAAACTCCCAAAGGTGCATTCAAAGGAGTTGATTGAGATCTTGTTCAGGTTGCCGTATACTAAACGCCAGTTTCTGATCGACGCGAACATGGGAACACCAAAGACTGTGGGGAATTACCTGAGAGCGCTTGAGAACGAAGGCTTTTTAAAAGCAACAAAGTTAGGAAAGGAAAAACTTTACCTAAACCAGCGATTAATGGAAGTACTGGAGAATAAAGAAAAAGCCCGAAAGCACAACACCAGCTATCGTGCATAAACGCACCATAGCCCAATCGTTGGACCACACTATATGCCCACCCTACTTACAATTCCTCCAACGCCTTCACCTGCAGTTCCTCTATCGGCCAGCCTGCAAGTTTTGCTCCGGCCTGGTAGCAGCTCTCCAGGAAATCGAACAGCGCCTGGCGTGGGTTTTCAAGTAGTCGCAACTCCTCATAGTTGAGCAGCGCCATCGGGCTCCCGTTCGAATCTACCCAGGAGGCTTGCGCCGGTTTCAGCGGCTCCTTGTCCAGCCCCTCCGGCGAGGGAAAAGTGTAAGAGTAAAAGGCCGGGAAACGCACCTGGTCATCGCCTGGCCAAAAGCCAAAGCTGATTACCTCATGTGAATAGGCATCCTTCTCTACCGTACTGGCCTCAGGCTTTACCGGTACTTTTTTCCCGGAGAAGCGCGTCACTGTCAGGTCCATGTGGTGCCAGTAAAGCTGCACCGGGCAGGCTTTGCCGTAAAATCGACCGCTGAACTCCTCCATCACCTGGCCCACGGTAACAAGCACGCGCCAGTAGCGGTTAACCTGTTCGGGGTGATACGTGGCATGGGTATGATCCTGGGCAAACGGGACGGTGCTCTTATTGTCGTACGGCTTTGACAGGATTTCCTGGTGAATGCCTAACACCTCCAGCGCTTTCATTACCTGGGTGTAAAACGAGGAAACGCTCAGCCCATCCTGCAACCCGAAACTTTCAGAGGCTCCCGTGCTGGTACGGATATGGAGTTGGTGGTCGATAAAATCAAAGTCTATCTCCACGGTATAAAACTTATAGGGCATCGGGCCGGTGCCAAGGCCGCGGCTGTTCACATACAGCGTCACATTCCACCAGTGGTTGCGGCGGGGCATCAGTTTCAGCCGCAGCTTGCCGATCACCTGCAGGTAGAGGTGCAGGGTGTCTTTTGTCGCTTCCCAGTCTTCCAGCGGCAGCGGCGGGAAGGCATACGCTGCTTCTCCGGGTATATCTGTTGTGTCCATTCGGGTTGTTGTTAGGGGGTATACACTGCTTTGCAATTCCTGCTTTTAGGGTACGTTATTATCAGTGAATTGTATTCGTGTAATTTCACCATGTACGGCACTGGCTGGGATATATAAAACGGGAATACAGGCAATACACGCAGCCGTTGTTCCTTTGGCACTCCGTTCCACAGGGGGCTGATAGGCTGTCGGTTTTTTTGCCTGAAAATAACAAAGGCACGTAAAGTTCAGGAGGGGATGGAGTACTGGCAGGCGATAAAAATATAAATTTGCAATATGAAGGAATAACTATACTTTCTGGTTATATTTTGGAATACACAACACAAGCGGCCCCAGGAGAAGAAAAGAAGGATCCGGGGTCTAAATTACCGAAGGCATGCTTATAAATAAGGTTTCTGATCAAATAAAGAGGAGTAAATACATTAGCCGCGACCTGAGCTGGCTGCGCTTTAACTACCGGGTGCTGGACCAGGCGCGCGACACCAACAAAAACCTGTTCGACCGGCTTAAGTTTATGGCGATTACCTCGTCCAACCTCGATGAGTTTTTCATGATCCGGGTGGGTAGTTTGTACAATTACCTCGACTACGGCAAAGAGCGCACCGACTACTCAGGGCTCCGGGAACTGCCTTTCCGTAAAAAACTGCTGGACTATGCGCACCGCTTTGTCAATGATCAGTACCTGACCTATAACAACGAACTGAAGCCCCTGTTCGAGAAGAGCGGCTGTGATATACTGAAAATCAGTGAGTTGACGGAGGTCGAGCAGAAAAAAGTGGACTCCTACTTCAAAAACACCATCTACCCGCTGCTCACGCCCATGGTGTACGATAACTACCACGGCTTCCCGCTGCTGATGAACCAGTTGCTGACCTTTGGCGTGGTCACCCGCACCACCGAAGAGCAAAAGGCGCAGGACCGGGTAACCTTTGTGCAAATACCACAGAACCTGGCGCGCTTCCTTGAAATCAACCGCAAGGATAAGATCGTTTTTGTGCCGATAGAGGAGATTATCCGCTGGAAGATAAAAAAGCTTTTCCGGAATGTGGAGATCGTGGCTGTTAATCTGTTCCGGATTACCCGCAACGGTGATTTCACCCTGGAGGAGTCGGATGACCTGGAGGCAGATTTCATACAAGAGATTAAGTCAAAGCTGCGTACCCGCAAAAAAGGGCGTGTCGTGCGGCTGGAGGTAGAGCGAAACCCTTCCCAGTTTTTGATGAAGGTGCTGAAAGAACGCTGGGTGATAGACAACGCCAACGTTTTTACGATCAACAGCATGATGGACCTTCGCGGGTTGTGGCAGGTGATTAACCACCGCCAGTTCAAGGACAAAGGCCTGAAGCAGCCAGCCTCGGTGCCCCCGCTTAGCCTGCCCAGCGACGGCGTGGATCTGTTTGATTACCTGAAAGAGCACGATGTGCTGCTGCACCACCCGTACAACAGCATGGAGCCGGTCGTAAGTTTGCTGGAGCGTGCTGCCGAAGACCCTTATGTGCTCGGGATCAAGCAGACGATCTACCGGCTGGCAGACCAGTCGCGGGTGACGGCGGCGCTGCTGAAGGCGGCTGAAAACGGCAAGCACGTGTCGGTGCTGTTTGAGGTGAAGGCCCGCTTTGACGAGGAACGTAACCTGCGGGAGGGCGAGCGCCTGGAGAAGGCTGGTTGTTTCGTCATATATGGCATCAGCAAGTACAAGACGCATACCAAAATGCTTATGATCATCCGCAAGGAAGGGGAGAAGGTGACGCGCTATGTGCATATCGGCAGCGGGAACTACAACGAGCAGACGGCCAGACTATATACCGACGTAAGCCTGCTGACCACAAACGAGGTATATGCGCACGACGTGTCGGAGTTCTTCAACGTTATCACCGGCCACTCCCGCCCGAATGAGTACAAGTACCTGATGACCTCCCCGAAAAGCATGCGGCACCACCTGATCGAGCTGATCCGAAACGAGGCCCGCAACGCCAAAAAGGGACTCAAGAGCGGCATCGTCATCAAGATCAACTCCCTGGAGGATAAAGAGGTGATAGACGAGTTTTATAAGGCTTCCAAAGCGGGAGTGCCCATCAAACTGATCGTGCGGGGCATCTGCTGCCTGCGCCCCGGCCGCGAGGAGCTGAGCGAGAACATCACCGTAAAGTCTATCGTGGGTGAATACCTGGAGCACTCGCGCCTGTACTACTTCCACAACAACGGCGACCCGAAGGTGTACAGCGGCAGCGCCGACATTATGGTGCGCAGTTTCGACCGGCGCATTGAGGCCCTGTTCCTGATCGTGAACGAGGAGCTCAAAAAGGAAGTGATCAACATACTCTACTACAACCTGCAGGACAACCAGAACTCCTATATTATGCGCGAAGACGGCACCTATCTGAAGAAGCGCGCAGGTGTGAACGAGGATGTGGTTGATATCCACAAGCTGTTCTTCAACAGGTACTGCCACGAGGTGACAGAGGGGGAGCTGGTGTAGTCATACAACCGTTACCTGACCGCATATATAAACCAGCGCGGCTGCAGCCTCTTCTCTGGAAGATACGCTGCAGCCGCGCTTTGTTATATATAACTCAAGTTGCGCTTTACAAATCTACTCTAAAACTGCTGACTAAAACCCACCCCCGCCCCTCCCAAGAGGGGAATAAAAATTACTTTTCTGAGCAAATTCACCTTTAGGGTTGGGGTCACTTTGTCAACGGGTAGGTTAGGGCTGGTTCATGTTTCGATATGGCAAGTATACCGCAGCTTGGATTATATACCAGGCCTGATGGAAGTAGCCAGGCTACAGGGCTAAATAATTTTGTCTATCACGAAGCGCTCGGGGTGGTGGCGTTCGTAGAGGGCGTGCAGCATGCCGTCTTTCAGGCCCACGGCAGGCACGATCATACTCTCCAGCTTTGCCCACTTCATGGCCGAGAGGTAAATCTCCGAGGCAGGTACGATCACATCGGCGCGGTCAGGGTTCAGGAGAAGCTCTGTGATGCGTTCGTCCATGCTCATGGCGCTGATCCGGGCTGCCACCTCTTCAATTTGCTTCCTGAAAATTGGCCGGCCGGTTACCTTCCCGGCAATCTCAAATATTTTGTTGATGTTGCCGCCCGTGCCGATGGCGCGTGACAGATGGTATTTTTTCGCGTTGCACTCGATCCACTCGCGCATGGTGTTCCAGAGCTGCGACGAATCGCGGTGGTGCATGTGCCGGATGGAGCCCTGCTCAAAAGATTGCGAAGCTTTCTTCTCCCGGTTCACATAGATGTTAAACTCGGTGCTGCCGCCACCCACGTCGATGTGCAGGTAGTTGCGCTCATCCAGGAAGTTATAGATTACCTTGTTGATCAGGTCAGCCTCTGTCTCGCCGTCTATCACCTCTATCTCCATGCCGAGTTGCTGCTGCACCCGCGCCAGGATCTCGGGCGCGTTGTGGGAGGA
The DNA here is from genome assembly GCF_039541895.1 of Pontibacter saemangeumensis. Lineage (NCBI taxonomy): Bacteria > Pseudomonadati > Bacteroidota > Cytophagia > Cytophagales > Hymenobacteraceae > Pontibacter > Pontibacter saemangeumensis. The sequence continues at coordinate 370,169 of NZ_BAABHC010000002.1, read as the reverse complement.
GCGCATGGCAGAGGTGGCACAGATCATATAGTGGTCCACGTCGTGCACGTCCAGCAGCAGTTGGAAGGCATGCAGCAGTTTTACAAACTTCTCTATCTTGACTTCGCTTATATGGCCTGTGCTGAACACGTCCTCGCCGAAGCGGATGGGGTAGCGAACATACTCCACTTTCTTAAAAAACACATGGCCGTTCTGGTTAAGCACGCTGGAGATCTGGCATCTCACAGCATTCGATCCGATGTCTATGGCGGCTAACTTCAAATGCTTTTCTGTTTTTGGTGATCCTCAGGGTAAATATAAGCAGAAAATATCTTTCTGGAAGACGGGAACGCTGTTTACGGAACCGTATGCCAAAAATAGCCACTCCAAGCAAAGCCGCTTCCGCCCGTTTAATTGAAAGAAAACAACGACTATCGTACCTGCATGGTGCCTGCCGGGTTTATCCAGCCAAGCTCCCCGTCAGCATTGCGCACCAGCTTGAAACCGTTATAATCACCGAGTACAGCCACGCTGCTGCCGGCAGTGAGGCTTTCTTTTGCCGCAGCAAGCGGGTGGGCCTCATCCAGCAGGTTTGTACGAACGGCAAGTTTCGCAAAATCCACAGGTTGGGAGGCGGGTTCTACCAGGCTCGCAGCTATATAGGCCTCGGTGCCGTTGGGAAGTGCAACCCGGTACCAGTCGGAGGCGCCGCCCGTAACCCGCAGGGGCGTGTGCCGTGGCAGGGTAGCGAATATGCCGGACGTGGTGGAGGGCTGCAGGCGTATGTTGGCGGCCTTTGCCGCTATACGCACCCAGTTACCCACCAAGGCCGCGTCTATTGTCACCTCAGGCACCTTCACCCCCGAATCGTGCAGGTAAGGGTAGGGGTTCGTGGCGCCGTGGCCGTAGCGGTATATCCCAAAATGCAGGTGCGGGTTTGTGGTGATGGCGTTGCCGGAGTTTCCGATTAACCCCAGCGTGTCGCCTACCTGCACCCGCTGCCCCGGTGCCACCAGCTGGCTGTCGAGGTGCGCGTAATACAGGTTCTGCCTGCGGCTGATGTCAGAGACCCACACTACTTTTCCGCCGCGCGGCGTCACGTTCACGCGGGAGACAACACCTTCTGCCGAAGCGAGGGCGGGCGTGCCGCGACTGGCGAAAATATCCACTCCCTCGTGTAGCCGGGCGCCTCCGTCGCGCGGATCGCCCCAGATGCTGGCGATGTTCCGGCTCGTTTTCCCCTGCACGGGGAAGGCGAGGGTCGGTTCTGACTGGATGGTGACCGTGTACTGACCGCTACGGAGCAACTCGGGCTGCACCCGCAGGATATGCTGCAGGTCCTCGTCCACCTCGTAGCGCAAGGAGGTGGCAGCCGTGTCAGCGGAAGCAACGTGCCGGGCCTTCTCTGTCGGGAATTCGGAGGCTTCAAAAAGGTCGAGGAATACCTGCACCTGTTCCCTTGCCTGCAGTTCCAGGTTCACGATAATTCGCTCGCCCCGTTTGGCGGCAACGCGGTAACCGAGCGCCCTGGGTTCTTCGGCTGAGAAATAGCCGGTTTCCTTGAACGGCAGAGAAACCGTGATTGAATCCTTCAATGCCCTTTGCCCCGCCTGCAGCCATTCCTGCCCGAGGGCTGTTTCGTCGAGTTTGGCGTCTTTCAGCCTGGCTGCATACCTTTCGTGGGGCGTCCGGTTTTTGTTGAACACACCGCGCAGGGTTTTCTCGCTGCTACAGCCGGCAAGCAGCAGGAACAGGAGGGTATATAATATGTGAATATTATTGTTTTTGTTTAGAAGCGTCATGATATGCTTTAAAGATCCGGTACGATGTATTAACAGCAAACGGATCAAAAATGATGCCTTGCATAGCCATAATTTATCAAACAGGGGTATATATGCTATAATAAAGGAAATTGTAATTAACCGTGGCTGCTTATGCGCGTACAATGTAGTTGAGCCAAAAACAGAGCAAGATGAAAAGACCGAGATGGAGAAGTGCTAAGCGTAAGTTGGCTAAAAGCCTGCTGCCGCTGTTTGCACCATTGGTGCTGACGCCGTTAGCGACCCCCGTAAACACCGGGTCAGCGATGGGCAAGCCTGATACGCGCAAGATCAAGGACAGGGTTTCCGGCTACAGGGTGATGAAGTTTAACCAGGTTGCCTACAGCCTATACAGCTATATGAACCTGCAGGAAACAGGGCTAAAGTTTGAGGTGTTTGACAAGGCGCTCACAGGGTATTACAACATGAAACGCAAAGGCCAGGTTTCTGACAAGCCGGTCATTACGATCATCGACTATACCAAATCATCCAATGAGAAGCGGCTCTGGGTGGTCGATATAGATAAAAAGGAAGTGCTCTTCAACACATATGTTTCCCATGGCCGTAACTCGGGCCAGGAGTACGCCGAGTATTTCTCAAACGAGAACGAGTCCTATATGAGCAGCATCGGGTTTTATGTGACCGATAACACCTATTATGGAAAGCACGGTCTCTCCCTGAAACTGGAAGGGCTGGACCAGGGCTTTAACACCAATGCCAGGGACCGTTGCATTGTGATGCATGGCGCCGAATACGCTACAGCGGATTTCATCAGGCAGGCCGGCCGGTTAGGGCGTAGCCTCGGATGCCCCGCCATTCCCATGGAGAAGCACGACGAGATTATCCGTGCCGTTATGGGGGGGACGGCAGTATATGCCCACGCGGCTCATGATGCCTATACCTCGCAGTATCTCGACCATGTCACGGCCATGGCCGAGCTGGTGAGCGAAAGAAGCAAAGAGATCGCCGCGCCAAAAGCCTCCTGAGTTAAGCCTGTCGCCATTTGATGCCGCAGCCCACGCCCGGCTTTTGCTCCAGTGGCACCTGCTGCCTGTTCAGCAAGGCATCTAAAGCCGTGCGCAGGTCTTTTCCCGTAACCGGGTGAGTGTTGCCTGGACGTGAATCATCGAACTGGCCATGGTAAGCGAGGTTGAGGTTTCCGTCATATAGAAAGAACTCAGGTGTGCATTCCGCCTGGTACAGGCGCGCTACCTGCTGAGTCTGGTCATAGAGATATGGGAATGGGAACTCAAAGTCAAGTGCCAGGGCTTTCATGTGCCGCGGGCCGTCCTGCGGATAAGCCGCCGTGTCGTTTGAGCTGATGGCGGCGAAGCTGACGCCTGTCGTTTTATATTCCCCTGCCAACTCCACCACCTTGTCCAGTATATGCTGCACGTAAGGGCAGTGGTTACAGATAAACATAATCACCGTGGCCTTCGGCGAAGCAATGTCATCAAGGGATACAAGATTATCGGAGATAGTGTCCAGCAGCGCAAAGCTTGGCGCTTTGGTGCCTAAATCAACCATGGAGCTGGTATATGCCATCGCTTTTGCAGTTTAAAGGGCAGCCCCACAGCCGATGGCTATGGGGCTTTGCTTCTAAAATAAACATTTCCATGGCATATAACAAGCTATTCCTCAGGAAGGTGGGCTAATACCCTCTCTCCGGGAGACGGCCATATAGCCTGGTGAGTTCCTGCAGCTTCCGGGCATGCTCCTTTGTAAACTGGTTTTTTTTCAGGCGCCATGCCCAGTTCCCATTGGCTGTGGAAGGCTTGTTCATGGTAGCCTCTTTCCCCAAACCCAGCACATCCTGCACCGGGAGCACCGCCAGTTGTGCCACCGAAGCCAGTGCTAAGCGCGACATGACCTCGTGCACGTTCTCCTCAGTCAGTTCGTGGAAAGCATAGTCGCTGAGGTTTTTTTTGTCCCCTTCGCTTGCCTCCTTGTACCAGGCTACTACCGTGCTGTTATCGTGCGTGCCCGTGTACACAATGCTGTTGCGGGTATGGTTATGGGGTACAAACGAACCTTCAAAGGCCTTTTCGTCGGAGACAAAGGCGAAGAGCAGCACGAGCATTCCCGGCAGATCGAACTCCTGCATCAGGTGGCGTACCGGCTGGTCTATTTCGCCCAGGTCTTCGGCAATAATCGGCATCTTGTGGTACTTTTGCTGCACAAGCCGGAGAATCTCCGCTCCAGGGGATTTTTTCCACTCGCCCTTCTCGGCTGTTTCTTCCCCGGCAGGAACCTCCCAATAAGCAGAGAATGCCCGGAAATGGTCGAGGCGCAGGAGTCCGAACTCGTGCAGGTTATGGTCGATGCGGCGTATCCACCAGTCATAATTGTGCTTTGCCAGTGCCTCCCAGTCAAACACGGGGGTGCCCCATAATTGCCCCGTCTCGCTGAAAAAATCAGGCGGAACCCCGGACACGCCGGTCGGATTTCCTTCGTCGTCCAGCTTAAAATATTTCGGGTGCGACCACACGTCGGCACTGTCGTGGCTCACGTAAAAGGGCATATCCCCGAAAAAGGTGATGCCTTTCTTGTGGCAGTAATACGTCAACTTTTCCCATTGCCTGTAAAACAGGAACTGCAGCAGCTTCTCAAACTCAACCTCATCTTTCATCTCCTCAGCAAGCGCCTCCACGCTGTGCTTCTCCCGCTTTTTAATCTCGTGGGGCCATTCGACCCAGCTTTTATTGTCGAAGCGCTTTTTGAAGGCTGCAAAATGGGCAAAATCGGTCAGCCAGGTTTGATGTTGCCGCTGAAAAGCGCTGTACTTATGCAATAGCTCCGGGTCAGCCTTCTCCCTGAAATTATTGAAAACCTGCTGCAGCAGCTGAAGCTTAAATTCGATCACTTTATCGTATTCCACCCGCTCCTCTGTAAACTCTATGTCAGTTTTCAGGTCATGCTTCTGCAGCAGCCCATCCTCCAGCAGTAGCTCCGGGCTGATGAGCAGCGGATTGCCGGCAAAGGCTGAGTGGCTGCTGTAGGGCGAATGCCCGTACCCGCCCTCGGTTGGGTTGAGTGGCAGGATTTGCCAGTATAATTGCCCTGCCTCCTCCAGCAAGTCGGCGAAATGGTAGGCTTCCGGTCCTAAATCCCCGATACCGAAACGCGAGGGGAGTGAGGTTATGTGCAGTAAAAGACCTGCACTGCGGTTTGATATGGTCATACAGTTGTTGCGGTTAAAAATGCTACTGGGAAACTTTTAAAGAGGTCGGCTATCTGTAAAGCGCCGTCTGCTGAAAGGCTTTCCCCTCCAAATACCTGCTGCCATTGCATTGGGGCTCTTTCGGGCAGCACGATAGAGGTGTCTTCCCATATCTGCTGGCCAAGCGGCAGTTCCAGCTCGCTGATGATGCTGGCCAGGTGCAGCGGCACGGCTACCACCGCCCACTGCCCCTGGTGCTGGCGCGCGAAGGCGAGGATGTGGTGCTTGTGTACGCCCTGTACCTGCAGTGGTACATAATCCCCGAAGCTGAACAGCGCCTGCAACTCGCGGCGCTTGTTCAGTGCCTTGTAGAGCAGGTACAGCTTTACTTTGCCTTCTGCCGGGTTCTGGAGCAGCTGCCGGTGCAGGCTTTCGCTGCCTGTCTGCTCTTCCTGCGCCTTCAGTTCCTGCAGGTACTGCCGGCGCTGGTCGTAATCCACGGGGCGACGGTTGTCCGGGTCCACCAGGCTCAGGTCCCAAAACTCAGTGCCCTGGTATATATCCGGGACCCCGGGGCAGGTAACTTTCAGCAGCGGCTGGCAGAGGGCATATAGCCAGCCGTAGTGCGACACCCGCTGGAGGAATGGCCGGAAGGAGGCCATAAAGCTCTCATCCTCCAGCAGCAGCTGCCTTACCAGGTCCATTTCAGCCTGCTCATATACCTCATTCGGGTTCGCCCAGTCAGTTTTCCCTTTCGCCTCTCGCAGGGCCTTCTGCAGGTACTCCTGCAGGCGCTCTACAATCGATTCGTCTGCCTCGCCGTTCAGCGGCATGACACCGACCAGCGTCTGGAAGAAGAAGTAGAGGTCGTTGGTGGTGATCCTGGTGGTGTGTTTCCTGCTGATCTCCAGCCACTCCTGCACTTTTGCTTCCCACTCTTCAGGCAGCTCGCTCAGCACATTTAAACGGATACGGGCACCCTCCCCGCGCTTGGTGTCGTGGGTGGCGGTGGCGTTGATGGAGTGCGGGTACACGCGCTGCCTGTACAGCATCCGCTCATGGAACTCGTCGTCATTCAGGTGAAAGATGTCCGGGCTGTTACCCACCTCGTTGAGGGAGATGAGGCGGTTGTAGTTATAGAACGTGGTGTCTTCCACGCCCTTTGCAGCGAGCGGGCCGGTAAACTGCTGGCTGCGCATCACAAAGTAAAGCTTGTCGTGTATGGTCTGCTCCGTGTCGCCGGGCTGCAGCGTGAACAGGTTGTGCAGCTGCCGGAACCGTTCCTCCATATCCGGTGCCTGCCTGCGCGCCTCGTCAAAACCCCTGTCCACTACCTCCATCTCATCCTTCGACAGCGGCAGGCGGTTGCCATATATGCAGTAGACGGGCCAGGCGCACAGCAGCACTGCCAGCGCTTTCCGCCACTCCTCCTGCGGCTCCAGCGGTATGAGGTGGCGCTCCTGCAACAGGCGAAGCAGGTTCTGCAGCTCTCCCTGCATCTGGTTTTTCAGGATAAACATTTTCTTGTCGAACACCAGCTGCTCGTAGTCGGTGGGCGCGTTCGGCACCAGGCGGTTGTAGATCTGGGTGAGTTTGCGGCGGCCTGCACCGGAGGTATATAAATTGCTCACCCACGCCAGGAAATCATAGCCGCTGTTCCCCTCGATCGGCCAGCGCTCCGGCAGTTGCTCTTCGCCCTCGAGTATTTTTTCCACTACGATATAGGCCTCGGGGCCGGCCAGCTTGCGCAGGCGCTTAAGGTAGGTGGTGGGGTCGAAGAGGCCGTCCACGTGGTCCACCCGCAGGCCTTGCAGCAGCCCCTGGTCACAGAGCTGCTTGATGAACTGATGGTATTGCTCAAAAACCTCCGGGTACTCCATGCGCAGGCAGATCAGGTCGTTGACCGTGAAGAAGCGGCGGAAGTTAATTCGTTTCTCTGTCTCCTGCCAATGGCAAAGGATGTAATGCTGCTGTCCGAGCAGGGCAGGCAGTTTAGAATGGTCCTGGTTGATGCCTTCTATCACTTGCTCCAGCGCCTGCTTCAGCTCCGGTTTTGTAACAAGCTTTTTCTTGAAATTGCCCCAGGCGGCCGGCGAGAGGCTCTCCTCCGCCTCCAGTACCTGCAACTCCTTCAGCAACTGCTGCGTCTGGCTGCTCACCTCCGGCTCCCCCGACACCTGTTGAGCCTGCTGCAAAAGCGTTTTGTAAGATGCCACGCTCACGGGGTAGGCGCTGTCGTAATAATTGAGTTGCAAGCCCTTGTCGCTGAGCGTGAGCTTCAGTTGGTTTTGGCTGATCACCTCCTCCAGCGGGTCCCCTAGAAAAGGAACCATCACCTGTCCGGAGAAGTCCGGGTGGTGAAAGTCGATGTCGAAGAAATTATAGAAATGAGACTGCGGTCCTTTCTCCAGCACGTCCATCAGCCAAACATTGGCCGGGTGGTAGGCCATATGGTTGGGCACGATGTCCTGCAGCCACCCCATCCCTTTGCTTTTCAGCTCCTCGGCTATCTGCTTCAGCTCCTGCTTCGTGCCGACCTCCGGGTTGATGTCATAGGGGGCGGTGACATCATAGCCATGCTCGCTGCCGGGGCGCGAGCAAAAGAAAGGTGCAGCGTACACGGTGCTGATTCCCAGTTCGTGAAGGTACGGGATCAGCTCCCGCACCTGTTTAAGCGTAAATTTAGAGAATACTTGAAGCCTGTACGTGGCTGAAGGTAGGTAGACCATTTTTTGTTTTCAAATTTAGGTTAGAGCAGAGCATGTCAAATTTTTCAAGCCACAGGGCGGCCTCAATATCACCTTGTTCGCTGTGTTTTTTGTATTTTCCGTAATCGGTTTTCTGCATACGGAAGGCAATGTTCTGCGCCTGCCAGTAATCCGCATCCAGCTTCGACTTCTCCAGCACTTTCAGGAGGCTGATGAGCAACTCCATCTTCTCAAGATCGTCCGGGTGTTCCTGCACCTGTTTCATCAGGCGATCCACCCGTTGGGAAGCCGCAAAGTCAAGTGAGACAAAATTAATTTTCACCTTCATGCGCTTTGCCTCGTCCAGCAGCCTTTTGATTTCATATACATCCGGCTGTTCCGATCCAAACTCCCGCAGCAGCTTCGTGTTGATGATGTATTCGACGGTGGTTTGCAAAGGCCTGGGCAATTTCATTCCCAGGGTTTTAATGGCGGCCATCAGGGGGTAGTTGTTGTCGTAGAGCTGCTGGAAATTGTTCTCCACGTTTTCCATGGCATGCTCCAGCACCTGGTCCAGTATCTTCTTCTGATCGTCTTTAAACAAGTGCCAGAATGAATAGTTGTGCGATTCGAAGTGCTTGTCGAAAAGCATAATCACTTCACTGACATTGCCGCGGTCAAAGGCGGTTTGCAACTCGTCGCGTAGGTGGGTATAGTCCTCCAGGCTCATGAACTCACGCACGCCGCCAAACAATTGGTGATCGCCCAAGTGCAGCACGCCAAACGTGATCACCTCTTCCTCCCATGTTACAAGTGAGCGTACCTTGGCCCGGCCTACCGCCAGTTTCTGCCGGCCGGCCTCCATCAGCTCATACTCCTGCGAGATGGCCTGGTAACTGTAGAGCTCCTGCTTCCGGGCATGGTCCGCGAAGAGGGAGGAGACGGCGTAGTGGGCACCCACGCGCAGCAGGTCAATGATCGTGGGCTTTACGGATTTTATATATACCCTGGCGGCGTTTTCCTTCTCCTTGTGGTTGCTCCTGGCCCGCTCCAGCAAACGCACGAAGTCTTCTTCGTAGTCCTGCTTACTCAGGTCCTCTGCCAGTTGGATAGCCCTTGCCGCGTAGAATATATCCTGCACGGTTTCCAGGCCCGTCACCTCGTCGAAGAACCAGCCGCAACTGGTGTACATCAGCAGGGTATGGTACTGCATCTCCAGCAGTTTCAGGAAACGGACTTTCTCATTCCGGGTGAGCTCATAGGAGGTGTGGCGCTTGATAAACGCTTCCACGTTTTTCTCAGAACGATCCATGATTATCTGGATATACGCGTTGCGCGCTTCCCAGGGGTTAGCTCCCAGTTTCTCCATTTCCTGCTCATATAGCGGCGAGAGCCTGTCGCGCAGCCAGTCGAATGCCTGCCGCAGCGGCCCGCGCCATTCCTGGTCCCAGCCGCCGTTGCCGCCCGTGTTGCAGCCGCAGTTGCTCTGCCAGCGCTCCACGCCGTGGGCACAGCTCCAGGAGGTTTCCTCAATGATCTCGGCCTCGTACAGCGGCGGGAATTTCTGCAGAAACTCGCCATATACCGTTACCTGCGCCTGCTGTGTTTCCTCTATATGGTTAAGGGCGTAGGAGAGGGCCATCTCGCCAAAGCGGTGATGGTGGCCGTACGTTTCGCCGTCTGTGGCTATGTGCATCAGCTGCGGCTCACGGGTGTCGGTGTCCAGCGCGCTCAACAGGCGGTTGGCGAAGTCCTCACCCCGCTCCAGCAGCTTCTCAAACGCGATCCCCTGCGACACCGGCCCGTCATAGAAGAACAGCACGATCTCGTTGCCCGAAGGAAGTTTGCACAGGTAAGGGCGTCGCGGGTTAATGTTGGCGCCCTCCGCATGGTGCCAGTCTTTATCCCCGATCTTTCGGTAGCGCCGGGCCTGGTAGGGCGACAGGATCGTGAATTTTATGCCGTGTGCGGCCAGCACCTCCAGGGTAGGAGTATCGGCGGCAGTCTCGGCGAGCCACATGCCCTCGGGGTCGCGGCCAAAGCGGTTCTTGAAATCATATAGCCCCCATATCACCTGCGTATGCTTGTCGCGCTCATTAGCGAGCGGCATAATGATGTGGTTGTATACCTGCGCCATCGCAGAGCCATGACCCGAAAACCTTTCCAGGCTCTCTTTGTCAGCCTCCAGTATGGCTTGGTAAGTCTCCGGCTCCTTCTTCTTCATCCACTCCAACAACGTAGGGCCGAAGTTGAAGCTGATGCGGGCGTAGTTGTTGATGATGTCGACTATTTTTCCTTGCTCGCCCAAAATTCGGGAGGCAGAGTTGCGGGCATAGCACTCGTCCGTTATCCGCTCGTTCCAGTCGTGATAAGGGGAGGCGGATTCCTGCAGTTCTACATCATTCAGCCAGGGGTTCTCGCGGGGGGGCTGGTAAAAGTGCCCGTGTATACAAATGTACTTGTTCATTTAGTTTCTTGTTCAAGGATGATAAAGGCTGCTGCCGGCAGGGTGTAAGACTTTCCCGCCTGAAGCGAATGAGGCATTTCTGCACCGGGGCCACCCCAGGCGGTGTCAGCAGAGTGCAGCACAGGCTTCCACGTTCCCGCTGCTGCAGGCAGCAGCGTCGCTTGCTGTGTTTGGTTACTTATGTTAAACAGGCAGTAGAGGTGCGGTTCCTGACCAGTATGGATCAGGTGCAGCACGAGCTTCTCCTCCTCCAGCTTTACCTGCATATACGGCTTATCCGGACGGGCCAGGGCGGGGGATGTTTTGCGCAACCGGATGAGCTCTTTGTAAAACTCCCTTAATTTGCCCTGCTTCTCGTTGGTCATGTAGCTCCGCTGCAGCCTGGAACGCAGGTACGTATCCTCGCTTTGCGGGTCCGGCGCTACGCCTTTCGATGCAAAGTACGAAAATTCTTCTTTCCTTCCGCGCCGCACCGCCTCTACCAGTTCCTTGTCGGTGTGGCTCACGAAATAGAGGAAGGGATTTTCTTCGCCATATTCCTCGCCCATAAACAGCATGGGCACATACGGCGATAGCAGCACCAGCCCGGCGACAGCTTTCAGCATTTCAAAGGACACCAACTGGCTAAGGCGCTCGCCCAGCATCCGGTTACCGACCTGGTCGTGGTTTTGGGAGCAGACGACAAACTGGCTGGCCGGGTTGTCAGTCGCATCGGTGCCCAGGGTCTTCTTCCTGTGCTCGGAGTAAAGGCCATTGTACACAAACGTGTGCTCCAGGGCCTTTTGCAGCTGCTCCGGTTTGCCGTAGTCCTCAAAATAGCCGTCCCGTTCTCCGGTCACGAGGGTATGGATGACGTGGTGGTAGTCGTCGAACCACTGGGCATCCAGTCCATATCCCCCCTGATTGATGGGGTTGATCAGGCGCACATCGCTTTGGTCGCTCTCCGCTATCAGCAGGTACTTTCGCCCTTCCTGCTCCTCCAGTTGGGTTACGTGCTCCCGCAGTTCCTGCAGGAAGTGCCTGGCGCCGGTGTCATATATGGCATGCACGGCATCCAGGCGAAGGGCGTCGATGTGAAAGTCGCGCAGCCACATCAGCGCGTTCTGGTAAAAGAAGTTGCGGACATTGTCGGAGTGGGCATCGTCAAAGTTCAGCGCATCGCCCCAGGGAGTGTTGTACCTGTGGGTAAAGTAGTGGCCGTACTCGTTCAGGTAGTTCCCCTCGGGCCCCATATGGTTGTATACCACGTCCAGCACCACTGCTATTCCATGGGCATGGCAGGCATTCACCAGTTCCTTCAGGGCTTCCGGCCCGCCGTACGTGCTCTGGGCGGCAAATGGGAAGACGCCGTCGTAGCCCCAGTTGCGGCCACCCGGGAACTCGGCGACGGGCATGATCTCAATGGCGGTAATGCCCAGTTCCTTCAGCTCCGGCAGCTGCTTTCGCACCCCGTCAAAAGTGCCTTCTCCGCTGAACGTGCCGACATGCAACTCATATATGATCAACTGCTCCAGCGGCAGGCCTTCCCATTGCTGATCCGCCCAGGGGAAGCTGCCGTGGTCTGTTACGGCGGATGCGGCGTGCACACCGTCCGGCTGAGACTGGGAGGCAGGGTCCGGCCGGTCTTTTTCACCGTTCAGGGTGTACATATAGCGGGTGCCGGGGCCGGCTTCCTCCTCGAGGGCCGTCCAGTAACCGAAGGCTTCCCGCTGCAGGGGGATCTTTTTTGTAGCGGGACTCTGCAATGCCAATTCCACCTGACTCGCTTTAGGCGCCCAAACAGTGAAGGTTGTTCCTCTCCCGGCCTGGTAATGTGCTCCTATCTTTCTAACAATTGACATATAAATGTTACATAAATATACAGTTTTTCACAGCACGTATTAACTTGCTTCTTCAGCGTAAGGTTGTGTATTTTTAGTGAATAAGCAGATATTGTGATACTAATAAATGTCTCCTTTAACTACGGGTAATCGTGCGGTTACGGGGCATATTAGCAATTATAGAATATTGTCCGCAACCTATTTATCCGAGCACAGTAACTACAGGAGACAAAGAAGAACTACTACATGGAACAACTCGAAGGAACAAAACGCGTCGTAATTGAGAATGTAAAACCAGAAATAAACTGCGGGAGATTCCCCGCCAAGCGGGTAGTAGGAGAGGAGATGACCGTGACAGCCGATGTTTTCGGCGATGGCCACGATGAAGTGAAAGCACAACTTATATACCGCAACACCAGCAACTCAGAATCTGAAAACTGGACAGCCTTGCCGATGAAGTTCCTGGGGAACGATCGCTGGCAGGTTACTTTTACCCCCGAGGCAATGGGGCGATATGAATATACAATTGAAGGGTGGGTGGATCATTTTTACACCTGGCAAAAAGGCCTGAAAAAGAAGTTTGAGGCAAACCAGGACGTGACGGTGGAACTGCAGATCGGGGCACAGCTGATAGAGGCAAACGCCGCCACTGCAACGGAAAGCGAGCAGGGGCACCTGCGCAGCCTGGCCTACCAGATAGGCAACAACCACTCTGCCGCCGATGCGGTGGCAATTGCCACCGGCCACGAAGTGACTGACCTGATGAACAACAGTGGCGAGCGCCAGCACGTGACTACCTACGACAAGCGGCTGAAACTGGACGTTGAGCGGCAGAAAGCGCTCTTCAGCGCCTGGTACGAATTCTTCCCAAGGTCAGCGGCGCAGTTGGCCGGCCATCACGGGACCTTCAAAGACTGTGAACGGCTGCTCCCACGCATTGCCGAAATGGGATTCGATACCATATACCTGCCACCCATCCACCCGATCGGGCAAGCCTTCAGAAAAGGGAAAAACAACAATCCTGCCTCACAGCCGGGCGAGCCCGGGTCGCCGTGGGCGATCGGCGCCGCCGAGGGTGGCCACGATGCCATTCTGCCTGAACTGGGCACGCTTGATGATTTCAGGAACTTTGTGCAGCAAGCGAAGGACCTGGGTATTGAGGTGGCGCTTGATTTTGCCATCCAGTGTTCCCCGGACCACCCCTATGTGAAAGAGCACCCGCAATGGTTTAAGTGGCGGCCGGACGGCACCGTGCAATATGCCGAAAACCCCCCCAAGAAATACCAGGATGTGTTGCCTGTAAACTTCGAGACGGAAGACTGGCAGAACCTGTGGACGGAAATGAGGCGGGTGCTGCAGCACTGGATCGACCAGGGAGTCGTTATTTTTAGGGTGGATAACCCACACACCAAGGCCTTTTCGTTCTGGGAGTGGGTGATCGAGGATATACACAAGAGCCATCCGGAGGTGATCTTCCTGGCAGAGGCCTTCACTCGTCCCCGCGTGATGGAGCGCCTGGCTAAGCTCGGTTTCACGCAATCCTATACCTACTATACGTGGCGCCACACGCCTGCCGAGTTGAAAGAGTATATGCAGGAGCTGACGCAGACGGAGATGCGCGATTACTTCCGTCCGAATTTCTGGCCCAACACCCCGGACATCAATCCCCCTGTGTTGCAGGATGGAGGCGAGGCGGCCCATATCACCCGCCTGGTGATGGCGGCCACCATGTCTTCTAACTACGGGTTGTACGGCCCGGTATATGAATTCGGTATTGCCACGCCGGTACCCGGCAAAGAGGAGTACCTCGATTCAGAGAAATACGAGATAAAACACTGGGACTGGGGAAGGCTCACGAAGATTCGCGAGGTGATCACACTGATCAACCGCATTCGGAAAGTGAACCCGGCCCTGCAGACCACCTGGAACATCGCCTTCGGCGATACTGACAACCCGGCTCTCCTGTGCTATGCCAAGTGGAGCAGCGACTTCAAAAACAGGATAGTGGTGGTTGTGAACCTGGACCCCTACACGACACACGCCGGATGGGTGCGCGTGCCCCTTTCTGAGCTGAACATGGGCCCGGGCCAGTACGTGGTGCAGGACCTGCTGTCGGAGCGCAAGTACACCTGGACAGATGAGTGGAATTATGTCGAACTTCGTCCGCGTGAGATGCCGGTGCATGTGCTGCGCATCGAAGAAGTCGATCCAGGCCATGAACAGTAAGAGCTGATCGGACCCCCAAATACCAAACCTAAAAGAGAAACTTGACCACAACTATGGCAGAAGAAAAATTCCTGTTAGACGACAACATCCATTGGTACAAAGATGCCATCATATATGAGCTGCACATCAAGGCTTTCAAAGATGGGAACGGCGACGGCATCGGCGACTTTAAGGGTCTGATGCAGAAGCTTGATTACCTGGAAGACTTAGGCGTTACGGCCATATGGCTCTTGCCTTTTTACCCATCACCTCTCCGCGACGACGGCTACGATATCGCTGATTACTACAGCATCAATCCCTCGTACGGCAATATGCAGGACTTCAAGCTTTTTGTAAAAGAAGCCCATCGCCGCGGTCTGAAGGTTATCACTGAGCTTGTCATCAACCACACTTCTGACCAGCACCCGTGGTTCCAGCGCGCCAGGAACGCCAAGATCGGTTCGAGACACAGGGATTTTTATGTGTGGAGCGATGACCCGACCAAATACAAGGACGTGCGCATTATCTTCACCGATACCGAGCAGAGCAACTGGACCTGGGACCCGGTGGCGAAGCAGTATTTCTGGCACCGGTTCTTCTCGCACCAGCCCGACCTGAACTATGACAACCCGGATGTGCAGAAAGAGGTGTTCAAGGTGCTCGACTACTGGTTTGACCTGGGGGTGGATGGCTTCCGGCTGGATGCGGTGCCGTATCTGTTCGAGCGCGAAGGGACCAACAGCGAGAACCTGCCCGAGACACACGACTTCCTCAAGAAGCTGCGCGCCTATGTGGATAGCAAGCACCAAGGCAAGCTGTTGCTGGCCGAGGCCAATATGTGGCCGGAAGACTCTGCCGCTTATTTCGGCAACGGCGACGAGTGCCACATGAACTACCACTTCCCCATTATGCCGCGCCTGTTTATGTCGGTGAAGATGGAGGATCGCTACCCCATCATCGACATCTACAACCAGACTCCGGAGATACCGGAAAGCTGCCAGTGGGCCATGTTCCTGCGAAACCATGATGAGCTGACACTGGAGATGGTAACTGACGAGGAGCGCGACTATATGTACAAGGTATATACCAAGGACCCCATGGCGCGCATCAACCTGGGGATACGGCACCGCCTGGCCCCGCTTCTGGGCAACGACCGCAACAAGATCGAGCTGATGAACGTGCTGCTCTTCTCGATGCGCGGAACGCCGGTGGTGTATTATGGCGATGAGATCGGGATGGGTGACAACTACTACCTCGGGGACCGGGATGGGGTGCGCACGCCTATGCAGTGGAACGAGGACCGCAATGCCGGCTTCTCCACCTCCAATCCGCAGCGGCTGTACCTGCCCGTTATCATCGACCCGGAATATAAATATGAGTCGATCAACGTAGAGACGCAGAACCACAATTCCAATTCATTGCTTTGGTGGATGCGCCGCACGATCAACATGCGCAAGCGCTACAAGGCCTTCGGTCGGGGAACGATCAAGTTCCTGTCGCCGAACAACTCCAAGGTGCTGGCTTTTGTGCGGCAGTACGAAAACGAGACAATCCTGGTGATCGCCAACCTATCACGCTTCCCCGAGGCGGTAGAGCTGGACCTGCACGACTACAAAGGCTATACTCCGGTGGAAGTGTTCAGCAAGAACAAATTCCCGAGCATCAAAGACAGCGACTACCTGTTTACGATCAGCGGGCATGGTTACTACTGGATGGAACTTCAGCCGCAGGAGGTTGCGCAGACGCAGGACGGGCAGAAGAAAGCGGTGCAGTTAAGCACCCTGAGGGCACCCCTGGATGCCAAAACCCTGAAGGAACTGGAGGCGCGCGTACTGCCGCCGTATGTGTTCCAGCGGCGCTGGTTCGGCGGCAAGGCGCGCACGGTGCAGCGCATGCAGGTGGTAAACAACATGCCACTTCCCCTGGGTAAAACAGGGGCCTCGCTTTTGTTTATCGAGGTGAGCTATAACGAAGGCCTGCCCGAACTGTACCAACTGCCGGTAGGCTTTGCCACCGGGGAGCAGGAGCAGGAACTGCGCGACCATTCGCCGAGCAGCATTATCTCCCGGGTATCCATTGATGGAAAGGAAGGGGTGCTGTATGATGCCCTCTTCAGCGAGGAGTTCCGGCAGACGCTGCTGCAGATGATGGTGAAGAAGAAGCATGTGCGCCAGGATGGGGCCGAGCTGATCGGGTACAGTAACCGCAGCGTGGCCGCCGAAATACGCGGAGCAGAGGGCGCTTTTACGTCTAAAATCCTTTCGGCAGAGCAAAGCAATACCTCAATCGTGTATAATAATTCGCTCTTCCTGAAGGTGTACCGCAAATTAGACAGAACCGTGAACCCGGATGTGGAGGTTGTGCAGATGCTGACTGATAAAGTCGGCTTTGCCAACGTGCCGCGTTTCCTGGGTGCGCTGGAGCAGCACGAGGATGGCAAGCAGCCGATGGTGCTTGTGATGCTGCAGGAACTGGTACCAAACCAGGGGGACGCCTGGAGCTATATAGGCGATTCGCTCAAGCGCCTGTATGAGCGCGTGATGACACAGACTGACCGCGTGAAGGTGAAGCAGGCCACGAGCTCACTGACCAGCCCGCAGCCCTTCTCGGATATCCCGGAGGAGGTGCAGATGCAGATTGGGGGCGCCCATGTGGAGCGTGTAGAACTCCTGGGCCTGCGCACCGCGGAGATGCACCTGGCACTCGGCAGTATAAACGATGAGAAGGACTTTGTGCCGGAAGAGTTCTCGCTTCACTACCAGCGCTCGCTGTACTCATCGCTCACCTCGCTGGTGCGCAGTAACTTCGACAGCCTGAAAAAGCACCTGCCAAACCTGCCCGATAGCGTCCGGGACGAGGCCGAGGAAGTGCTGCAGATGCGCGAAGAAGTGCTGGAGCGCCTGAAAATGATCTTCTCCCATAAAATCGAAACCCTGAAGATCAGGACACACGGCGACTATCACTTAGGCCAGGTGCTCTTTACCGGCAAGGACTTCTACATCATCGATTTCGAGGGGGAACCCGCCCGCTCATTCAGTGAGCGCCGCCTGAAGCGCTCCGCGCTACGGGATGTGGCAGGCATGATCCGCTCGTTCCATTACGCTGCCTACAGCGCCCTGATACAGCAGGAAGGGCTACGACGGGAGGATGTAGAGTACCTGGAGGCGTGGGCCGAGCAATGGTACCAGTACGCCAGCGGCTTCTTTATGCACAGCTACCTGGGCAAAATTAATGGCTCCGGCATAGTGCCCGCTAAAGAGGCAGATCTCGAGATACTGATCCACACCTTCTTGTTGGAGAAAGCGATCTATGAACTCGGGTATGAATTAAATAATCGTCCGGATTGGGTGCTCATCCCCATCAGAGGCATCAAATACATCATGAAAAAGTATAAGAATGGCTAAGAAGAAAGAAAGCACAACCACCGAGACCACTGATATAACGCAAGCAACCGGCCAGCAAGATGCAGGTCAGGGAATGACAAGCAAAGCCATCAAGCCCGGAAGGGGCCGAAAGACTGCGGCAACTGCTGCCGGAGAGGCTACACCAGGAGAGGGGGCGACACAGCCAGCTACACCGCAGGGCAGAAAAAAGAAAGCTGATGCCCCCGCGGCTGAAATGGGCTCCCCAGTAACCGGTCTTGCCTCTGGCGAAGAGGGAGCCGTTTCCCAGGGCTCTAAGCGCGGCAGGCCTAAGAAAACGGAAGCCGGGGCCGCTCCCAAAGCACCCGCAAGGGCCCGCAAATCTAAAACGGACACATCTTCGTCTGAAGGCATTGTCGTGCCGATCGCCTCCTCCGACATGGTGCAGGAGCGGATCGTGCTGAAGCCTAAAGGACGTGGCAAAACAACAGGGCAAATGACAGAAACAACTGCAGGAGCTCCTGCTGAATTAGCTCAATCACAGGCACAGGCATCCCCTGAAGTCGCGCCGCCGCAACAAGAGCAAACGGGCGCGGGCACGGCAGTACAAGTTGCTACCCGTTTTACTGATTTTGACATTTACCTGTTCAAAGAAGGAAAGCATTTTACTTTATATGAGAAGCTGGGCTCGCACCCCATTGAGCATGAGGGCAGGCGTGGAACCTATTTCGCCGTCTGGGCCCCGAATGCCGAACAGGTATCGGTGATGGGTGACTTCAACAGCTGGAGCCGCGAGAGCCACCAGTTGTACCTGCGCTTAGACAGCTCCGGTATATGGGAAGGCTTTATTGCGGATGTGCCCACCGGTATGTTATATAAATACCACATCAAGTCGAGGTACCACCTGTACCACGTCGAGAAAAGCGACCCGTTCGCCTTTTGCCGCGAAGAGGCACCGCAGACGGCCTCTGTGGTAACCGAACTGCAGTACGACTGGAAAGACGAGCAGTGGCTGGAGCGCCGCATGAGCATGAAAGACCAGGCGCAGCCGTACAGCGTGTACGAACTGCACCTCGGGTCCTGGCGCCGCAAGGTTGAGGAGCAGAACCGCTCGCTGACATTCCGCGAGCTGGCTGAGGTACTTCCCGTCTATATGCAGCAAATGGGATTTACGCATGTGGAGCTGATGCCGATCATGTACCATCCGTTTGCAGGTTCCTGGGGATACCAAGTAACGGGGTACTTTGCGCCCTCCAGCAGCTTTGGCTCCCCGCAGGACCTGATGTACCTGATCGATGCGCTGCACCAGCACGGCATCGGCGTCATCCTGGATTGGGTGCCGTCGCACTTCCCGTCTGATGAGCATGGGCTTTCCTATTTCGACGGTACGCACCTCTACGAGCACGCTGACCCGCGTAAGGGTTATCACCCCGACTGGAACAGCTATATCTTCAACTACGGCCGCAGCGAGGTACGCTCTTTCCTCATCAGCAACGCCTTGTTCTGGTTAGATAAGTATCATGCGGATGGCCTGCGCGTGGATGCTGTTGCCTCCATGCTGTACCTGGACTACAGCCGAAAAGAAGGGGAGTGGATACAGAATGAGCACGGAGGCCGCGAAAACCTGGAGGCTCTCTCGTTGCTAAGGGACTTCAACCAAGCCGTTCGCGAGCGCTTCCCGGATGTCAAAACCATTGCGGAGGAGTCTACGGCCTGGCCAGGTGTCACCGCATCAGTGGAACACGGAGGGCTTGGCTTTGATATGAAGTGGATGATGGGCTGGATGCATGATACGCTCGACTACTTCTCCAAAGACCCCATCTACCGCAGGTACCACCAGGGTGAGATCACCTTCAGCATGATGTACGCCTTCTCTGAGAAGTTTATGCTGCCACTGTCGCACGATGAGGTAGTGCACGGGAAAGGGTCGCTTCTGCAGAAAATGCCTGGTGATGAGTGGCAGCGTTTTGCCAACATGCGCACCCTGTATGCCTATATGTATGCGCACCCCGGTGCAAAGCTGCTGTTTATGGGCGCGGAGATCGCCCAGAGCAGCGAGTGGAACCACGATACAAGCCTGGAGTGGCACCTGCTGCAATACGGTTACCACCATGGCATACAGGAAGAGCTCCGTGAACTCAACGCCATATATAAGAAGGAGCCTGCTTTATATGCCTATAGCTTCGACCAGCGCGGCTTTGAGTGGATAGACTACAACGACGCCCATAACAGCGTCATCAGCTTCCTGCGCAAAGGTGAGAACCCGGGCGATGTGTTGCTGGTGGTTTGTAACTTTACACCGGCCATGCATGAGCATTACCGGCTTGGTGTACCGTTAGCGGGGCAGTGGGTGCAGGTGTTCAATTCGGATGATAGCCGCTACGGAGGCAGCGACCAGCATAACCTGGATCCTATCCAGTCGGTGCAGGAGGCATTCCATGGGCGCGAATATTCCATCACATTGAAGTTGCCCCCACTGGCGGTGGTATACTTCAAGCTGCAGATCTAAGGGACAGCTATATACCGGATTTGACTTCAAGCATAAAGGGGCAGCGTGTTTTATACAGCACGCTGCCCCTTTTATATGGGGAATAATATGTTAATCTGTTTGACTGTTATGCAGTGCATTCTGATCTTTGGCTGAAAGTTCTCACTGCCCAAAGGCTCATTTTCCTTTTCGCAGCGGGATCAGTTTGCGCAGGCCGTTTTGCCCTTTCGTTCGGCTCTCGTGTATATCCCCCTCCGACACTGAGCGCACATCCTCGATGGAATAAAAGGCCTGCGGATTAAAACTCCGGATGATCCCGATCACCTCTTCCATTTTCTTTCTTTTGACAATCATGAACAGGAGGTTTACCTTGCCGCGCGTGCCGCGCGCATCCACACAGGTCAGGCGGTAGCCGCGGCCTTTCAGCCGCTCCACCAGGTTATCGGCAGGCTCGACAGTGATTACCCGCACCACCACCTGCCCCAGCGCCAGTTTCTGCTCAACACGCAGACCCAGGAAATTACCTGTGGCAAAACCGCCTGCCCACGCCAGGTAAGAAACCACGTTGCTCAGGTTCTCCATTACCTGCGTGATGGCTATCAGCCAGATGAGCACTTCCAGGAAACCGAGCAGGGGGGCGATCACCTTGTCGCCTTTCGATATGAAAACAATCCGGAGGGTCCCCAGCGTAACGTCGCAGATGCGGGCCAGGAAAATAAGGGCGGGTATAATTACCCAGTTTACGATGTTTTGATCTATTCCTTCAAAAATATCCATGTAATTCGGTAAGGGTTGAGCAGCAGGGGCCTTTTAACCAACAGCCGGCTAGGAAACCTCGGCAATGGCTGGTATATTTTCTCCTACAAACTCAGACCGCGTTTTAGGAAGCGCGCCCGGATAGTTTTGCTGAATGAACAAGACCAGCTTCTCGCGCACCAGGCAGCGCAGATCCCAGGCAATGCCGGAGCTGTTGGCGCTCATCAGCGCACGCAGCTCCAGCGTCCGCTCCTTTGAGTCCGTCACCTGAAGCCCAGACACGCGCTTGTCCCATAAATCTGTGCCCGCTAAGATACGGTTTAACTCGTTGCGGACCGCATCCACAGGCACGGTATAGTCGGTGTAGAGATAAACAGTCGCCAGGATATCGGAGCCGGTGCGCGTCCAGTTCTGGAAAGGCTTTTCGATAAAATAGTTGAGCGGCAGGATCAGGCGCCGGTTATCCCAGAGCCTGAGCACGACGTAAGTCATGGTTATTTCCTCCACACGCCCGAACTCTCCCTCCACCACCAGCACATCGTCGATGCGGATGGGCTGGGTAAAAGCCAGTTGCAGACCCGCCAGCAGGTTGGCGATGGAGCGCTGCGCGGCAAAACCCACCACAATACCGGCTACACCGGCTGAGGTCAGCAAGCCGGTCCCGAGCTTCCGGACAGCATCAAAGCTGAGCAGGATAAGCGCTGTGGCGATGAATATAATGATCGTGACCGCCAGCCGCTTCATGAACGTAAGCTGCGTGAACAGCTTCCGTTCCCGGATGTTGTCTGTCTTATCGATGGCGTACTGGTGCCGTACCAGGTCACGGGCCACGTCAGTCAACTTCACCAGGATCCAGGCAAACGCGATGATATCCAGGATCTCGGTAATGCGCCGCAGAATCTCCACCCGCTGCTCAGAGAAGGGCAGGCCCGGCAGGGATATGGACACAAAAAGCAGCGGGATAAAAAAAGCCAGGGGCCTGTTGAGGTTCTCCGTCAGGGAACGGACCAGGTACGGGTTGTCGTGTCGGTTATATATATGCAGCAGCCAGAAAATGATGTACTTGACAACTATGCCCGCCAGCGCGGCGGCCGTTAAGATGGTGAGCCCTATGGCAAGATCGTCGAGCTGGTGCACGTAAGCTGTTAGCTTCTCCATTTGGATTCAATAAATATTCTGATAAATTTAACAGTTGGTAACAAGGAGCGAGGCGATATGGGGGTTTTAAACACAACTTACTGCAGAAGGCGGATTCAGGTTTTGATTTGGTCATACAGGACATAAAAACCTTTGATACTGATTTGATTATAGCTATTTTTATATATTCCCAGAACGTAAATGCTTTGTTCTGCGTATGATAAAATAGGTTATTGTTCCCAACCTGAATTTAAACAGAGGCAAATAGATGGGCTCAGTAGGTGGCGTGATCGCACCCAAAGCGCTATTGAAAAAAGCCGACAAAAAACATCCATAACACATGGCAAAACTGATCATTGTATCGAACAGGCTTCCTGTAAAACTGCAAGAGAAGGAGGGTGAGCTTGAATACAAAACAAGCGAAGGGGGACTGGCCACGGGCCTTGGCTCCATTTACAAACAAGGAGACAATCTCTGGATTGGATGGCCTGGTTTGGTGGTGGAGGATGCTAAGGTTCAGCAGCGCATCAGGGAGGGCCTGCGGCCTGAAAGCATGCAGCCCGTTTTCCTGACGGAAAGCGAGGTGAAGGAGTTTTACGAAGGCTTTAGCAACGAGACGCTCTGGCCTACTTTTCACTATTTCAGCCAGTATGCTGTGTATAACCAGCAGCTTTGGGAGACATATGTGGAAGTGAACCAGAAGTACTGCGATGCGGTGGTGGAGCAGGCCGGGCCGGAAGACACGATCTGGGTGCATGACTACCAGCTGCTGCTGCTGCCTTCTATGCTGCGTGCGAAGCTGCCTAACAGCACGATCGGTTTCTTTCAGCACATCCCTTTCCCTTCGTACGAAGTGTTCCGCCTGCTGCCATGGCGAAAAGAACTGCTGGAGGGGATGTTGGGTTCTGACCTGGTGGGCTTCCATACCTATGACGACATGCGCCACTTCCTGAGCTCGGTTAACCGGCTGGTGGGATACGGCAGCATGCACGGCTGGATCAACACCAACAGCCGCTCGCTGCTTGTCGACTCTTTCCCGATGGGGATCGACTATGAAAAGTACAGCAAAACAGCCGACCTGGATGAAGTTAAGAAGCGGGAGCAGATATACAGGGGCAATCTGAATGCTGAGAAAGTTATCCTATCGATCGACAGGCTTGACTATTCCAAGGGCATTGCCCAGCGCCTGAAGGCCTTTGAGCTGTTTCTACAGAAGTACCCGGAGTTTCATGAGAAGGTGACGCTGCTGATGCTGGTGGTGCCAAGCCGTGATGCGGTGGAGAAATACAAGGAGCTGAAAGAGGAGGTGGATGAATTGGTGGGCCGCATCAATGGTAGCTACAGCCGGATCAGCTGGAACCCGATACAGTACTTCTACCGCTCTTATCCGCTTGAGACGCTCTCTGCCTTCTACCGTATGGCCGATGTGGCCCTCGTGACACCGATGCGGGATGGTATGAACCTGGTGTGTAAGGAATATGTGGCGAGCAAGTCAGACAAAAAGGGTGTCCTGATATTAAGTGAAATGGCAGGGGCCTCTAAGGAACTGTCTGATGCGCTGATCATAAACCCGAATGATATAAACCAGATGGTGCAGGCATTGTATACTGCGCTCACGATGCCGGAAGAGGAGCAGATCGCCCACATGACCACCATGCAGGAGTCGCTGCAGCGGTATAACATTCACCACTGGGTGAGTATGTTTATGGATCGCCTGTCTTATGTTAAGATCAAGCAGATGTCGTTGGCTACATCTTATCTCGATGAGGCGACGATTATGGAAATGAACGATGCCTATGACTCGGCCAGTTCCCGCCTGTTCTTCCTGGAGTACGACGGTGCCCTGGTAGATTACCGCAACCGGCCGCTGATGGCACGCCCGGATGATGAGCTGATGGATTTACTGGAAAGACTCAGCAAGAACTCCAAGAACAGGGTGGTGGTGGTGAGCAGCCGTGAAAAAGCGACGATGCAGGATTGGCTTGGTCACCTGAACATCGATATCATAGCGGAGCATGGCGTGTGGATCAAGCAGCGCGGTACCGGTTGGCAAACGATGCTGAGCCTCCTGGATGACTGGAAGAAAGACATCCGCCTGATCCTGGATCTGTACGTTGACCGTACGCCCGCTTCTTTTATCGAGGAAAAAGAGTACTCACTGGTGTGGCATTACCGCCGCGTAGAAACCGGACTCGGCGAAATGCGCGCCCGCGAGTTGGTAAACCATCTTAATTTTATCGCCTCAAACAGTAACCTTCAGGTGCTGGATGGGCAGATGGCTGTGGAGATCAAGGCCCAGGAAATTAACAAAGGAAAAGCATCCAGCTACTGGCTGAGCAAGTTCCCGCATAAGTTTGTAATGGCTATCGGTGATGACTGGGGAGATGAGGATATTTTCAAAGCCATGCCGCGCGAAGCCTATACCATCAAAGTGGGCAATTCGTATTCGGTTGCCAAATACCACGTCGATACCTGCGAGGAGGCACGCCAGACACTTTCCCGGCTGGTGCAGACAAGAAGGCAGGAACAGTCTCCCGGCGCCCTGATGACCGGTTGATAAGAACATGATCATAAACAAAAGGGCCACCTGTCGTAAAAACAAGTGGCCCTTTTGTTTATAGCCTTCTCAGTCAGGCCCCTTATATATAAGCTACACTCTTAAAAGGCTCTATGCTATAAATCAACCTTTGACCATATTATGGCTGCCATACTTGTTATATATAAGTAGTCTAAAACAGCGAGCCGTTCGCAGAGCCTGCTGCCCGGTTTTCCGGGGCCTCGCAGTTTTCCTCGTTAAATACCTGGTCTATCGCTTTCTCGGCATTGCGCAGCTTCTCCTTGCACAGCTTAATGAGCTGCGATGAGCGCTGTACCTTCTGCGTTAGTTCATCCACATCCACCGAGTCATTCTCGATTGCCCGCAAAATCTCCTCCAGCTCCTGTGTCGCCTCGCGGTACGTCAAACTTTTTAAATCCTTATTCGTCATCTTTGTCAATATTTACAACCATACTGTGGAGCGTGCCGTCCTGCATTTTCGTTTCGATAACGTCTCCATTATTTATGTCTTTTATGCTTTTCGTGATCTTCCCGTTCACCAGTGTTAAGGTATAGCCGCGCAGCAGCAGGCGCTCCGGGTTGTTTGCCTCGATGCTCATTTCCAGCAACTTCAGCCGGTGGCGTTCGTGCTGCATTTTCTTATGCGTCTCGAATCCTACTTTGTCGCTGCACTTGGTAAACAGGAGTTGCTTTCGCTTCAACCCGTCTCTGGCTTCTGTTTCGATGCAATGTACCAGTGTGTTGAGTTCATGCCCTTTCATGTGCAGGTAGCGCTGGCTCCTGCCCTCCACGCAAACTGACAGCTCCTGCAGGTAGCGCTGCCGCTCGTGCAGCAGGTATTTCGTCGTTGCATGGATGTCTTTGTCGAAGTCGCTGACCAGGTGCCTCTGCGCCTCGAGATACGACTTGGGCTTTAGCAGCAGCCCCCGTGACAGCAGTTCCATTTTATCCCGTGCGGTTTGCAGCTGCGCCTTGGTCTGGTTGGCAAACCGCAGGCTTAGGCGCTCCAGCCGATCATTTGTCAGCTTTAGTTGCTGCGCCGAGAGCATGCGGATGCTGTCGTACAGGCTCTCTGCCGCTTCCTCAGCGGACCGGAAACGATCGATGAGGAAATTGGCCACTGCCGTGGGGGTTTTCAGGCGCGTGTGCGCCACCAAATCTGCAATACTCTCGTCCCGCTCGTGGCCAATGCCCGTGAGTACGGGCAAAGGGGAGTGGCCAATGGCAGCCGCAATGGCATAATCGTCAAAACAGCTGAGATCCGTTTGCGAGCCGCCGCCCCGGATCAGCACAATGGCGTCAAACCTTTCCCGGTGCTTTGCTGCAAGTGCCATGGCACGCTTCACGGAGGCCGGGGCGTCGTTCCCCTGCACGGTAGCCGGGAAAAGCGTGGTTTGGAACGTGTACCCGAAGCTGTTGCGATGCAACTGGTGTACAAAGTCCTGGTAGCCTGCCGCCGTGGCAGAGGAGATAATCGCCAGCCGCTGTGGGACCAGGGGCAGCTCCAGCAGTTTATTCGCGTCTATCAGCCCTTCCGCCTCCAGCCGTTTCAAAGTTTCCTGCCGTTGCCGGGCCAGGTCACCGATGGTGTAGTTCGGGTCGATGTTGACGATGTCGAGGCTGAGGCCATATAGCTCGTGGAAGCGTAATGAGGCCTGGAACAGGATTTTAAGCCCGGCCTTTAGCGGCTGCCCGGTTTTCTCCTCGAAGTAACGGCCCAGCATCTGGAAGCGCGAGCTCCAGATCGTGGCGCGGGCCTGTGCCACAATCTGCCGCGCATCATCGCCTTTGTCTACCAGTGTCAGGTAGCAGTGGCCTTTGCGTCGGTCAGCCGTCACCTGCGCGACCTCCGCCACCACCCAGTAGCTTTCCGGAAACGCCACTTCCAGCTCTTCCCGGATCTGCTGGTGCAGCTGGTGAAGCGAAAGGGGCGTCTGCAGCTCTGCATGAAAAGTCTGCCGAATGAAAATCTGTGCCATGGGCAATGGTAGCTGGTAGGGTGTGTGCAGTGAACCAGGCGGGTTAAAGCAACTGATTGTGCCCCACAAGATAAGCTTTTGTGCGCGGAGCGCAAAGAGGCGGGCGGCTGCTTTTTTCTTCCCGGTATATAAAGGCAGGTATATATAAATTGAGTGTCAGTGGCTTCTATTCGTAGAAACGCTCATATACCGCTTGTCTGATATGGCTGGAAACATGTGCTATTTCTGCCGGGTCTGCAAGTGGCGGTGCAGCCATGAGATAGAGCGGCACAGGCTGCCGGCCCGGCTGGTAAGGCGGCTGGTAATAATCATGTTCAGCGTGCAGCGCAAAGCCCAGGTTCTGGTAAAAGCTGATGCGCCTTCTGCTTAACTCGTTGGTGGGGCGCTCCACTTCCAGTACGAGCTTTGCTCCGGTTTCCAGCATTATGCGCTGCATAAGCTGCCGGCCATATCCCTGCCCCTGAAGCGCTGGCAGGATGGCGATATGCTCCAGGAAACAGAAGCCCTGCAATTGCCAGTATATATAAAACCCCACGAAAAGTTTATCCTGCATTGCCGCGTAAAAGAACATGGCAGGCTGGTCGAGGAGTTGCAGCAGCTGTGCATAATCCCGTCGCTCATATACCGGAAAAGCCTCCTCATATAGCTGCTGCAGGGCCGCTACTTCGGGTATTCCAGTTGGTGTGACGCGTCTGCAATCCAGCGCCTGAGCTGCCATCTTTAGTCCTCCATTTTAAAACCCAGCCTCCTGGCGCGTTTTTCCCAATTGCTGCGGGCCCAGTTCTGAAGATCGGCCACCTGGTCCAGTTCGTCGATGATCTCCATGCCGAGCAGCGTTTCAATGATGTCCTCCATGCTGATGAGGCCGGCCGTGCCGCCGTACTCATCCACCACAAGCGCTACCTGGTCTTTCCGCTCGAGCAGGCGGTTAAACAGCGTCGGGATGGGCATATGCTCCGGCACCACCTGTATTCTTCTGGCAATGGCCTTCAAAGGCTTGTCTCCCTGGTTTTGGATCATCTCATACATCACCTCGTCCTTCAGCACGTATCCTGTCACATCATCCAGGTTTTCTTTATAGATGGGGATGCGGGAAAAGCGCAGGTCTGGGAAGCTCCTGAAAAAATCCACGATGGTCATATCCTCCTGCGCGCTCACCACCACCGTTCGGGGGGTCATGATGTGGCGCACCATGATGTTATTGAAACGCAGGATGTTGCGGATGATCTGCGATTCGCCTTTTTTGAATATCCCGTCTTTGATGCCTATCTCCGTCATGGCCGTGAAATCGGCCCGGCTCAGGATACTTCTCCCTTTTTCCTTCTTTAGACGCCTCGTGATGAACTGCGATAGGAGAATTATGGGGTACAGCGGGGAGTAAATCAGGACCTTCAGGGTACGGATGGTAAAAGGGGCCAGCTGCTTCCAATAATTGGCGCCAAGTGTTTTGGGGATGATCTCAGAGAAAATAAGAATAATAAGTGTAAGGATGCCGGAGGCAAGGGAAAGGTAGGCCTCGCCCCAAAGAAGTTGGGCCTGCGCACCCACGCCAGCAGCCCCGATGGTATGCGCAAAGGTGTTGAGGGTGAGGATAGCAGCGAGGGGCCGGTCTATGTTATCTTTAAATTTCTGGAGGTCTCTCCCAAGCTTCGGGTCCTGTTGCGTGGCAATACTGATATAGGAGGGGGTGATACTCAGCAAGACGGCCTCCAGCACAGAGCACATGAACGAGAAGAACAAGGCAATTACTAAGTACAGTAAGAGTAAACCCATGTAGATGGTTACCAGGTGTAGGTACTATATGATCTGGAGGTGACACACTTCGCTCACGATCCGTTTGCGCGCAGTGTTAATGCACCACCCGAAGAACCGGTTCTGAAAGGGGTTGCCGTGTTTCATGGTCTATCGTAAAATAGCCAACCATGCTCGGGCCGTACCCTAAATTGAGCTCGAAGAACTTATTCTGCTCCGGGAGCATGTTCACCACCTCCTGCTTTAAGTTTCTGTAACGATCCAGCAGCGAGGCGAGCCGCTGTTCTTTTTCGTTCAGGCGATCGCTGCGCCTCTCAGCCGCCCCGGTTTGTTCAAAGTCGTGGCTATCGGGGTCGAAGTCGGGCCTGATGCTCTGCAAGGAGAGCACCTCCACCTCCAGCAGGCGAATTGTCCGCTCCACGTCGAGGTAATCCCTGATCTTCTCCTCCAGCGGAACCAGCGATTCGTCCAGGTACTCAACAAGATTTTCCATAGTGCTCTATTAAGGGTTATAGCTGCAGCGAGGTAGACGCTGTCGGTAAACTATATACGCATCAATTCTAAAAACGCAGATTATCGCCCCCAGGTTTGGATATAGCGAAAGGGGAAGCGGATCATAGCCAGTGGAAGAACCGGCGGAGCATCTGGAGCCGGTTGCGGTAAGGCGGGTAGCGGAGGGGCAGGTCGAGCCAGGTGCCGCGCTGCAGGATGCTCTTTTGGTGGGAGAACAGATCGAAGCTGCTTTTGCCGTGGTAGCTGCCCATGCCGCTGGCGCCCACACCCCCGAAAGGCAGGTTGGGGTTGGCCAGGTGCGAGATCGTGTCGTTGATGCAGCCGCCGCCAAACTGCGTGCTGCGCAGCACAGCTTCCTGCTTCTCATGGCTGGAGGAGAAGAAGTAAAGGGCCAGTGGCTTTTCGTGCGCGTTCACCACCCCGATGGCCTCCTGCAGTGTTGTAATGGGCAGGATGGGCAGGATCGGGCCGAATATCTCTTCCTGCATCACGGGGTGCTCCCAGTTCACCTGGTCCAGCAGGGTGGGGGCGATGTAACGGCTGGCGCTGTCGGTTTGCCCGCCGGTGCGGATGGTACCGTGTTGGAGGTAAGCCGACAGCCGGTCAAAATGCCCGTCGTTGATGATGCGGGCGTAGTCGGGGCTTTCCTGCGGGGCATCGCCGTAAAACTGGCGGATGCACTTTGCCATCTGCTGCACAAGCTCTTCTTTCACCTGTTCCTGCACGAGTATATAGTCCGGGGCTACGCAGGTTTGCCCGGCGTTCATGAATTTGCCCCACACGATGCGCCGCGCCGCTAACGCAAGGTCAGCGTCCTCGGCCACGATGGCCGGGCTTTTCCCGCCCAACTCCAGCGTGACCGGTGTCAGGTGCTCTGCGGCAGCTTTCATCACGATTTGCCCGACCCGGGTGCTGCCTGTAAAGAAGATATAGTCGTAGCGTTGCGCCAGCAGCTGCCGGGTCACGTCCACGCCGCCTTCCGCCACGGCTATATAGTCTTCGTCAAACGTCTCGCTGATGAGCTTTGCGATGGCGGCAGAGGTATGAGGGGCAATCTCAGAGGGCTTCAGAAGCACGCAGTTGCCGGCGGCCATGGCTCCGATGAGCGGCGCCATCAGCAGGTTGAACGGGTAATTCCAGGGGCCGATGATCATCGCGATTCCGTAGGGGGAAGCGTGAATACGGCTCCGTGCCGGAAAATTGATGATCGTTTCCTTCACCTTCCTCGGCTTCACCCAGTCCTGCAGCTTCTTCAGCGTTAGTTTCAGCTCCAGCTCCACAAAGCCTATCTCGGTACTAAACGACTCGAACGCGGGCTTTCGGAAATCAGCGTACATGGCATCGAACAGCGCCTGCTCGTGCCTCCGGATGGCCTGCTGCAACGCACGAAGCTGGGAGATGCGGAAGCCTGTGTCCAGGGTTTTGCCGGTGGCGAAGAACGCGCGTTGCCGCCGCACCAGTTGCTGAATGCGTTGCTGGCTGTCGTCAGGGGCGGGTGCCGTTGCGGGGGTGGTGTGGGTATATGGCATCAATCTTTGTTTCGTTCTAAATGGCCGTTCCGCTAACCAGGTACCCTGCGAAGTAATTTTGGCTATATATAAGCGTGTACCAGCGATACGAAATTATCGTGATTGTTTTACAATCAAGGAAAAAGGACTGGCGCAGGAACGGGTTCAGTTCTGTTGTATTTAACCTGCACGGCCGCAGATAGTTTTCTCCCCGGCCATATATACGACGATATAGAATGGTTTTGAAACCCCTTTAAGCTGTGTCTGTTTACCCTGCCTTTAGATTATGTACGCGTCCGCGTGAGTTATTTTGTATCTTTGGTTAATGCCGACAGGTACAGTGTGAGATGAGACACCATGAAGATAATCGAATGCCCGCGCGATGCCATGCAAGGCATCAAGGCTTTTATCCCTACCGAACAAAAAATAGCCTACATCAACGAGTTGCTGAAGGTTGGCTTCGACACGATTGATTTCGGCAGCTTTGTCTCGCCGAAAGCCGTTCCGCAGATGAGCGACACCGTGGAAGTGCTGGCAAACCTCGACATCGGGAACTCGACATCCAAACTGCTGGCCATCGTGGCCAACGTGCGCGGGGCCGAAGACGCCGCACAGCATGAGCAGATCCGGTACCTTGGCTTCCCGCTGTCGTTGTCGGAGACGTTTCAGCAACGCAACACCAACAAAAGCATCGCGGAGGCCATGCAGCAGCTGGCCCATATACAGGATATCTGCCACCAGCACGGCAAAACCCTCGTCACGTATCTGTCCATGGGATTTGGCAACCCCTATAACGACCCCTGGGATGCAGCGACCGTTCTCCGTTTTGTGGCGGAATTGCACCAGCTTCAGGTAGAAATCATCTCGCTGTCAGACACGGTCGGCATATCGAGCCCGGAGGATATTTCGTACCTGTTCACGCATCTTATTCCGGCGTTTGGCAGTATTGAGTTTGGCGCGCACCTGCACACCACGCCCGCTGCCTGGGAAGAGAAAGTGGCCGCCGCCTATGAGGCAGGCTGCCGCCGCTTCGACGGAGCCTTGCGGGGCTACGGGGGCTGCCCGATGGCAACAGACGAACTGACCGGGAACATGCCCACAGAAAATTTGATCGCTTACTTCGAAAATATTGGCTTAAATTTGAACCTGAACAAAGCAGCGTTTGCAGCCGCCATGGCGCAGTCCTCCGCTGTGTTTTCCTGATTATGGCAAGAAGAATAATTGTTGATATATTTATACCGTGTTTTGTGGACCAGCTGTACCCCGAGACGGGCATGAACATGGTGAAAGTGCTGGAGAAAGTCGGTTGCGAGGTGCATTATAACCCGAACCAGACCTGCTGCGGACAGCCCGCTTTCAACGCCGGCTTTTTTGACGAGGCCCGCGAGGTGGCCGGTAAGTTCCTGGACGATTTTTCGAATGAGACCTCCCAGTATATTGTGGCCCCCTCGGCCTCCTGCGTGGGCATGGTGCGGAACGCTTACCAGGATATTTTCGTGAAGTCGTCGAGCCTGGTGAAGTACCGCTCGATGCAGAAGAAGGTATATGAACTGACGGAGTTTCTGACGGATGTGCTGGGCGTTACAGACATCCCCGGGGCCGCCCTGCACGGCCGCTACACCTACCACGACTCCTGCAGCGGCCTGCGCGAGTGCGGCATCAAGGAAGGGCCACGCGCCCTGCTGGGTAATGTAGAGGGGCTGGAACTGGTGGAAATGGAAGACAACGAGACCTGCTGCGGCTTCGGCGGCACCTTCGCCGTCAAGTTCGAGGCGATCTCCACGGCCATGGCCGAGCAGAAAGTTGAAAATGCCCTCGCCACGGGTGCTGATTTTATCGTGTCGACAGACACCAGCTGCCTGATGCACCTCGAAGCCTATATACAGAAGCAGAAAAAGCCTATTAAAACCATGCACATTGCCGATGTGCTGGCCAGTGGGTGGTAAACTTGATTACAGATGCCACTACCAAGGCTTGAGCAGTGTTTTGCTTAGGTCTTGGTAGCGGCATCTATAAGATAGAAGCTTTAAAAGAAGTAGCTCACGCCCAGCAGAAAGGTAGAGGAGGACACATCTAACGCAAAAGTTCGGACCTTCTGCTCATCCAGGCTGCTGGTTATTTCACCAGTGCTGTTCTGCTCCTTTTCCTCTGTAGTACAAATATCCTTCTGGAAACGTAATTCGCCGAAAGTCCCGTTCAAACTGATTTTCTCGGAAAGGAAATAAGATAATCCCGGGCGGGCGGCGGCTACAAAAGCAGCTTTTTCTGACCGTGATGTAGAAAACGAAGCCGGATCAGCACCATATTGTAAGGATTCAAAGTGTGTCGTCTCTTCCGTGCTATAGCTGAATTCCCCCATTCCTGATAAGGCCAGCTTGTCTGTGAAAAAAATATACCTTTTCAGGTAAACACCAGCAGCTTTCTGTGTCGACTTCGCTTTAAAGCGCTGTTTGATTTCATTGTTTGCATAATAATATCTTATATGGCGGGCATTTTCAGATATGGTCGCAAAAACACCCACTTCCACCTTATCCGATACCAGGTAGCCTACCTTAGGAGAGATGTGGTAGCTTCTGCTAATATCTTCCAAATCTGTACCTGGGGTCTTGTCTTTTCCGAAACTATAGCCAACCGAACCGGTGGCGACAAATGCGCCTTTCGAAGTCTGCGCCTGCACCCCCTGGGCTATCGCTACGAGAATGAATAGGGATAGGAGCTTCTTCATGGCTTCTCAGCTTTACAGCCGAAGTAATAGTGCATGCCAACCGCGCCATTGGCAGGGGAGATAGTGGCATTGAAATTCGTGGCCGTATTTGTAGCAGTGGATGGCGCGCGAGTGGACTCGTATGTTGTTTTTCTCCGCTCAAGTTCTATGGCGCCAACGCTCAAACTAAATCCCACTTTTTCAGTGACGAAATACGTTAAGCCTGGTATTGCAACTATTCTATACCCAATGGTTCTGTAATTTTCCTGAAATGAAGTGGCAGGGGCATACATCATTTTGTTTCTGCTCCAGTAGATGCCCACATTACCTGAGGCAGTGAAATGGAGTTTTCCAGTGATAGGGATATACCGTTTTATATAGGAGCTGATACCGGTCGTTACGTTTTTGGTTACATCCGTTCCGTCTTCAGAAACGCTCTTGTTTTTGGCATACTCAAGGTGTGTGCCTATCCCTACCTCCAACCTATCTTTAAGAAAATAACCGGCACTTGGGGCAAAGACTAAACTGGTACCATTGCCTTTCGATGCCTGGTTATCAGTGTCCTGGATTGTGACGCCAAGGTAGCCGTTTAAGGTGAAATTGCCCGCGGCAGTTTGCGCTAATGCACCCCCACCGAGTATTGCCAAAAACGCTGTGAAGGCTACGTGTTTCATGTTTGTTTTCAATAGGTGGAAGATCATACTGGATGCAATATAAGAAAACAATGAGATTTATATATAATACTTACTTTTCCCCCCTTTAAATATGTTAAACCAGCGCCTTAAATAAAAAAACAGGCACTGCAACTGCAGTGCCTGTTTCATATATCAATGCTGATGATGTGCTGCAGGGGCAGCCTCTTTATCCTTTAAAATTAAGCCTCCGGCATGATGCGTACCACCAGCCCGTCCAGCTCCGGCTTTACGCGCAGCTGGCAGCTCAGGCGGCTGCTCTCCGTGGCGTGCGGCAGCGATTCCAGCATATAGGCTTCGTCGTCGCTCATCTCAGGCAATCCGCCGCTTTCCAGCACCTCCACGTGGCAGGTGGCGCAGATGGCCATGCCGCCACAAAGGGCCTGCACGTCAAACTCGTTAGCTTTCAGTACTTCCATCACCGAAAGGCCCATATCGGTGGGGGCCTCCAGTGGGATGCGCTCGCCGTCCTGCTCTACATATATGGTTATCGCGTCTGTCATAACGATTGCAGCTCCTGTATACCGTTTACGGTGGTGTATTTTAAAATGAATTTCTTGCCTGGGTTGAGGATGTTGTACGCGCTTTGCGCCATCAGGGCCGCCTCATGGAAACCGCACAGGATCAGCTTCAGCTTACCCGGGTAGGTGTTGATGTCGCCGATGGCGTACACGCCGGGTATGTTGGTGGAGTAATCCTCGGTGTTTACCACGATGGCGTTCTTGTCCAGCTCCAGTCCCCAGTTCTCAAGCGGGCCCAGCTTGGGCACGAGGCCGAACAGCGGGATGAAATAATCAGCCTCAATTTCATAGGGCGTGGTATTGTCCACCATCACCGTCACAGAACGCAGCTCGTCATCTCCCTGTACCTCCGTCACGTTCGACTTCAGGATAAGCTTAATATGATCCTCTTCCGCCATGCTGGTCACTTTGGCCGCAGACTCCGGTGCACCCCGGAACGTGGTGCCGCGGTGCACCAGCGTCAGTTCCTTGCAGAGGCTCGCCAGGTAGATCGCCCAGTCGAGGGCGGAGTCGCCTCCGCCAGCCAGCACCACGCGCTTGTCGCGGAACAGCTCGGGCTCGCGCACCATGTAGGTAACGCCACGGCCCTCGAACTTCTCCAGGTTCTCGATGGCGGGCTTGCGCGGCTCGAAAGAGCCCAGCCCACCGGCGATCACCACCACCTTACAGGCAATCTCTGTGCCGTCCACCGTCGTTACGGTAAAGGAGCCATCGTCCAGCTTCGCGAGATGCTCAACCCGCTCCCCCAGCGTAAAGGTGGGGTGGAAAGGGGCTATCTGCTGCTCCAGGTTCTTCACCAGGTCACCGGCCAGTATCTCAGGGTAGCCGGGAATATCATAGATGGGTTTTTTGGGGTATATCTCAGAAAGCTGCCCGCCTACGGCCGGCAGCGCGTCCACCACGTGACAGCGCATCTTCAGCAGGCCTGCCTCGAACACGGCAAACAATCCGACCGGGCCGGCGCCCACAATGCATATATCTGTTGTTATATTGGTCATTATTAATAATTTTTGTTGCTACAAATATTGGAGGCAAATTTACGACGCAACGCCCAGCTTACATAGGAAACCAGTGAATTTGTACTATGTTTTCAGACCGGGAAGATACAATTTCCGGCGTTTGCTTCAACTCTGTTCCTGCACCAGTTCCTGCAGCAGCCTGGCGTTGAAAGCGGCATACCCCTGCTGGTCGTTATCGAAGTATACATACACCGACAAACCCTGATTGCGCCATCCCAGACAGTTCGATGCCCACCAGCGCAGCGTGTCGTCGGTGTAGCTGCCCTGGTATTTACCCTCCGGACCGTGCAGCCGCACGTACACAAAATCGGCCGTTACCTCCATCGGCGACATATGCCATTCCAATTCATAAATACAAAAAGCAGCGTTAAAGTTTCGGAGCAGTTCCAGCACCTCCGGCGCATACCAGCTGTGGTGCCTAAACTCGAACGTGTAGCGGTAATAGGGGGGTAGCAGCTGCAGGAACTCACGCAGCCTGTCTGTATTCACCTGCCAGCCCGGCGGCAGCTGAAACAACACCGGGCCCAGTTTCTCCTGCAGGGCGTTGGCGTTTCCAAAGAAGCGGCCGATGCTCTCCTGCGGGTCCTTCAGCTTCTTCATGTGCGTGATATAGCGGCTGGCTTTTACGGCGAACAGGAAATCATCTGGTACGGAGGCGCGCCAGTTGGCGAAGGTCTCGGCTGATGGCAGCTTGTAAAATGAGTTGTTGATCTCTACCGTGCGGAAGAAGCGGGTGTAGTATTCTGTAAAGCCTTTCTGCTTGATCCCGGGCGGATAGAAGGTTCCCATCCAGTGTTTGTAATGCCAGCCTGAGGTGCCGATGTGTATCTGATGCTCCATGTGCTTTTGCTTGATTTACAGGTTAACTATACCTGTTTTCAGGGGCCAGAGTTCGTGCCTTCGGAAGTTCAGGAAGGTTCCGGCAGGCCATTCCAATTAACGTTGAGCGGAACATGCCTCCGGAACCTGCGTTAAAAAAAGGATTATTCATCAATATGAAAAGCTATGAACAGAGACAATAAGAACAGCAGCCGCCCGTATCGCAACCATTACGGCGACTTCGACGAGCACGGAAACCGGCGCACTAACCGCATGGGCGATGACAGAGGCAGTAGCGTCGACACCTATGACCGCAATCCGGAAAACAGACGAGACAGCAGCAACCAAAGCGGCTCGAACTACACCAGGGCCTATGGCGATTATAGCGGTGGCACCCGCTATGGTGAAGGAGGCAGCACCTATGGCGGCGGCTCGGCCTACGGGCATTCCAACTACGGTCCCCATCAGGAGTACGGTCCCCGCAACACAGCCGGCGACAGGAACCATTCGGACCAGGTAAGGCGCGGCTACGGCGATTACATCAGCCGCAACTACGGCAACCGTAGTGAATACAGCGATTTCATGCATTACAACTATGGACCCAGTTCCGCCGGCTACGGCGATGCACCCCGCGGTGACACTGGCCACGATAGGGGTTTCCGGGAATATGGCAACACAGGCTATGGCGCCACCGGCTACAACAACCGTGATGAGGACCGGGAACGCAGCGCCTATGGCCGCAGCAATTCCGGTGATACAGACAGGAACGATCGATCCTTCCGCGATCGCAACTTCGACTCCCGTAGCCGGGAGCAGGATGGGTCTCCCAACAGGAACCGCGCAGACCGCGACAGGTAGTTTACAAACTAAATTATAAGCATGAAAGGGCCGGCACATGATGCCGGCCCTTTCATGCTTATAACTGTTATAAAAAACCGATTAAAACCTGGCGCGTTTAAAAAGGCAGTGGATCATTTATATCTAATTATCAAACACTATGGAAAGAAACGACAGAAAGCACGATCATGAAGGCGGCTACGGCCACGAAAACCGGTATCCAAGCAACCGCAGCGGCCGAGAGTACGGAGACCTGAAACAGCAGTTCGAAAGGGAATACAGGGACAGCCACCGGGAGGCCAGGGACAGCGATAACTTTTACAGGGATTCCGGTTACGAGCGGGATGACGATAACAGCCGCTTCCGCAACTACCGAAGCCGGGATTACGACATGGAGCGGAACTACTACGAAAACACCCGCGGCGACCGCGGCACGCTGAGCGATGTACGCCAGGGGTATGGCATCTCAAGCTTTGGGGGAACCTCCGACCGCTATAACACGGCCAATGATATGCAGCGGGAGCGGAATGCGCAATTTGAGCAGGGGTACGGCACAGGCAGGATGAGCGGCTACAGCGGTTCCCGTTTCGGGGGTTCTAATTACAGTGCTACCGGCGACTTCGGCGGCTCCGCCGACTATGGGGCTATGAGCGGCAGCGGGGGCAACCAGGAAAATTACGTTTCCTCCTCAGGCTATGGTGGCGGCTTCCGCGATTCGGGGGTGCACTCAGACAGAGGCGTGCCGAACTACAGCACCCGAAGCTTCGGCGATGACTATGGTGCCGGCACAGGCAGTGCCTATGGCGGCGAAAACTATGGCGGCGGCACAGGCTATTCCGGCGGAAACAGGGGCGGTTCGTTCGGCAACAACACCTTCGGCAGCTCGTCCGGGAACTACGGCGGCTACGGTTCCATGGGTGGTGGCACATATGGCTCTGGCGGCTACGGCTCGTCGGATACCTTAAATTACGGCCGCTACGCCGCCAACGCAGACAGGGGCGGTTACAGACACAGCGATCCCAACCGGGATTTCGATTAGGAGCATTATTCCCATATATCCTGAAAGCGCCGGCTTCTCTTGAGAAGCCGGCGCTTTCAGGATATATGGGATTTGAAAGGGTAGGAGTTGTCTGAATTCTCCCCTTTTGCTAATGCGGGGATGTGCTTATCCAGCAACGCAACACAATAAAAAGGGAGCGGAAAGTGAATATACTTTGGAGATAAATACGTAAAATTATTGTTGTTTTTACGTAATGTGCTGTCAAGCATTGGCTTTGAAACACGATCTCTTTTTACCTTTAGGTATATAGAAATGGAGTGTTGATATGATCCGTTTCAGAAGGCGAATTGGCAATCATTAAAAGCTCAATACGCAGTAGTTTAGTGCAAACCCTAAACCAAATAAAACCTGGTTTGTTAAGGCACAAGGGCCAATGATGATAGAACAGATGTATTGGTTTCATTGCGTAGTTCGGGTGGAGATCGATCAATTTTGAGCATATATGATAAAGCTGGTTCTTACAGATGACCACAAACTTTTCAGAGAAGGCATAAAAGCCCTGCTGACGGAAGACGAGACAATAGAGATTGCAGGGGAGGCGGGCAGTGGAAACGAGCTGCTGACGCTGCTCGCCACGGTACCTGCCGACATGGTGCTGCTGGACATCAGCATGCCCGAAATGGATGGCCTGGAGACGATAAAACTGCTTCGGCAGCAGCACCCTTCCGTGAAGGTAATGGTGTTGTCGATGCTGGACAATGAATGGTATGTGCAGCAGATGCTGGAGGTTGGCGCTGCAGGGTACCTGCTGAAGAACATCAGCAAAGAAGAGCTCCGCGCCGCGATCAATATGGTGGCTTCGGGCATGCAGTACATCAGCCCAAACCTGACGATCGATTTCCTGCGCAAATCGAATGCCCCCGCGCCAGCTTTTACCTTAGACCAGGATAATAACAAAAAGCCGCACAAAGAACTTTCCAAGCGCGAGATGGAAGTCCTGAATCTGATATCCGAAGGCTTTACCAACGCGGAAATTTCCGAGAGGCTGTTCACCAGCAAGCGCACCATCGAAACGCATCGGCAGAACCTGCTGGAGAAGACGCAAACAAAAAACACCGCCGCCCTGATCAAGTTTGCCGTTTTGAATGGCATCATTTCCTGATAAGGGAGGTAAACTGCTTTTCGCGTGGCAGGCGAATCCTCACCCGAATCGAGGCATACCGGTATTCGTGATATAGAGGCTTTCAAACTTACGGCCCTACCCGCTGCGGCATATATCACTTTTAGATGCAGACTTGTTGCTAGTAGCTTTGTGGAAAGGGATCAAAGGAATGGCCTCATGTGCTACTAAAGAGCAGGCATTTGCGTAAATATCCATATACCAGACCGCTTGACACGATGAAAAACAGAACCGTGAGTCGCCTGTTATATGCCGACATAATGGATATGGGTGGGGTGCCCGTGCGGCAGCCTTTCCCGACGCAACAGGTAGAGCAGATAGATCCCTTCCTGCTGCTGCATCACCATAAAAGCCATTTACCCGAGGGCGCCTTACCGCACCGCTCAGGCGTAGGCCCACACCCGCACCGGGGATTTTCACCTGTCACGTTCGTGTACGAAGGCGGGGTGCATCACCGTGATTCGCGCGGCAACAACAGCGTTGTATATGCGGGCGGCACGCAATGGATGAATGCGGGTAGGGGCGTGGTGCACAGCGAAAGGCCCCCTGCCGATATACAGGAGCACGGCGGCGTGCAGGAGATCATCCAACTGTGGGTGAACCTGCCAAAGGCGCACAAAATGAACCAGCCGGAATACATACCTTTACAGGCTGAAGACACGCCTGTGCTGGAGCTGGAGGGCGGGCGCACAAAAGTGAGAGTGGTGGCCGGCGCGTTCGGAGAGGTGCAGGGGCCAATCAAAACGCTCACCCCGATACTGGCGCTGCGCATCGAGATGGAAGCCGGGGCTGCTTCCTCTTTCCCGATTCCGGAGCACTACAATGCTTTCATATACTTGCTGGATGGCACCATACACCTCGAGGGCTACGGGGAAGTGGAGGGGCACCACCTGGTGCTGCTGAAACAGGACGGTGAGGGCTGTACGATAGAAGCGAAAGCGCAGTCACGCCTGTTACTGCTTGCGGGCGAGCCGCTTCAGGAGACGGTTGTGTCTCATGGGCCGTTTGTCATGAACACGCAGAGCGAGATCCTACAGGCGATGCGGGATTATCAGCAGGGCAAAATGGGCGTGCTGATCGAGGATTGAGTGCCCGGTTATTCCATCTGAAGCCATGCCAGGGCAGCCTCCACCGAAGTGAACTGGGCCACCTCCACGCGGGCCTTTTGATCCTCGGTGATGTTTTGCAGCAGGTTCTCGAAGGAAATGTAATTGAATATGTCCTCCGTCAGGACCCCGGCCAGTTTCTGCAGGCCCGAGGAAACAAGGTATGGGGCAATTTCCCGCTTTATCCACTGCTGGTCAGCAAAGGGTACGTTGCTGAGCCGGCGGGAGTCAATCAGTAGATAAGAAGCCTTATTTTCTAAGACCACTTCTTTTATCAGCGCCACACCAGTGCGGTATTCCTCGCTGCTCACGTGCCGTAACCATTGCGCCTGGAGCAGCAGATCTTCCTCCTGGTAGTGCATGGAAAGGTATTCCTTTGTTTCGGAGGACATAATATAGATATCTTTGGCAGCGAATATAGGTATAAATGCTTGCTTCACCTGAACAGAATAACTCTGTTGCGCCATGTGCGGAAGAAGGCAGCGCCAGTCGCAGGGCTGTGATTCATCTGCAGGACTTTCGACAGCGTGTGTTAGTTTAACAGAACAAAAGTGTAAAGTTGTTCCGGTAAGTATCATTGATTATGTAAGAACCATTAATTTATGGTAGTATACAAGGGATGGGCGATATCATTTAACGTATAGCTTGCACTGGATTCTTTAATTTTGTACCATGTCTGATATGAGGTTATATATAAAGAATATGGTTTGCGACCGCTGCAAACGCGTGGTGGCAGAGGAACTGGATAAACTGGGCTACACGGTACTGCAGGTTGGGCTCGGTGAGGCGGACATAGCCTCGCCAGGCGGCGAAGTGGATCTGGAGCAGATACGGGAGGTAATGCAGGCCAACGGGTTTGAGCTGCTCGACGACCGCAAAACGAAGCTGATAGAGCAGGTGAAACTGGCGATAATTGCACTCGTGCACCAGGGGGAGGAAGCGGCGCTACATATAAATACCTCCGACTATATAGCAGAAAAAGTAGGAGTGGACTATCATTACCTCAGTACCCTTTTTTCCTCTTTTGAGGGCATCACCATCGAGAAATACCTGATTCTGCAGCGCATCGAGCGGGTAAAAGAACTGCTGGTATATAACGAACTCAGCCTGAAGGAGATTGCCTATATGCTGGGCTACAGCAGCGTGGCGCACCTGTCAAACCAGTTTAAGAAAGTAACCGGGCTCACGCCAAGCCACTTCAAGCAATTGAAAACAGAAAAGCGCAAAACCATCGATAAGGTGCAGGAATAACCTTCCCCATATCTACCTGTTGAAAGAGATCTGCTGCATGACCGCGTCTGGTTTTAGAATGCGTAATGGCAGAAGGTGATAAAGCATGCATCCTCCATTACACTTCACTGCTTGCAGGGTGAGAGGGCGGTGTGTTCAGTTTAAAAGCGGTTTTTGCCAATCATAAAGCAACCCACACCCGCGGGCAATGAAGCCGCAGATGTGGGTTGCTTTTAGGTATATATAGACTTTATATGTTTGGAAATCAGGATACTGCCAGATGCGTTTCCTGGTTCTCGGCCACTTCTGCTGTAGAGTCGTCCAAGCTTTCGTCATGCTGACTTAAGTCCAGACCCATAATTTCCTCCTGCTTTGTTACGCGCAGCGGCGAGATCATATCTGTTATTTTCAGTAATACCCAGGAACCGCAAAATGCGAAGACCGACACCCCTACCAGGGCAGCCAGGTGCACGAAGAACAGGGTTGTCTCCCCGAAGATCAGGCCGTTGCCTGTCTCGTTTGCCGGATTAATGGCCTGGCTTGCGAAAACGCCTGTCAGCAGCATCCCCACCATGCCGCCAACGCCATGGCAAGGGAATACGTCAAGCGTGTCGTCTAAGGTGGTGCGGGTGCGCCATTCCACGACCAGGTTGCTGACCACTGCGGCGATCACGCCAATGACCAGCGAATGGGGTATTGTAACAAAGCCTGCGGCGGGGGTTACGGCCACCAACCCGACCACGGCCCCGATGCAGGTGCCCATGACGGATGGCTTTCGTCCCTTCACGGCGTCAAAGAAGATCCAGGCAACTGCCGCGGCGGCAGAGGCGGTGATGGTGGTGGCCAGCGCCACAACCGCCAGCGGGTTAGC
Source organism: Pontibacter saemangeumensis (assembly GCF_039541895.1). Taxonomy (NCBI): domain Bacteria; kingdom Pseudomonadati; phylum Bacteroidota; class Cytophagia; order Cytophagales; family Hymenobacteraceae; genus Pontibacter; species Pontibacter saemangeumensis. The sequence goes on along the minus strand of NZ_BAABHC010000002.1, from coordinate 328,000 downwards.
CCCCATCGCCGAACCGGCATTAAAGCCAAACCACCCGAACCACAGCAGGCCGGTGCCCAGCATCACGTAAGGGATGTGCGCGGGCTTATGGTTGCTGGTGTCGTGGCGCCGCTTTAAGAAGATGGCGGAAGCAAGCGCCGCCCATCCCGCCGACATGTGCACCACCGTGCCCCCGGCAAAATCAAGCACCCCAAATTTGAAAAGCAATCCGTCAGGGTGCCAGGTCATGTGCGCCAGCGGGGCATATATGAAGACGAAAAACAGCCCGATAAACACGGTATAGGATGTAAAGCGAATGCGCTCCGCAAAGGCCCCGGTAATAAGTGCCGGCGTGATGATGGCAAACTTTAACTGGAACATTGCGAAAAGCAGGAGCGGTATGGTAGGGGCCGCCGGCCAAGGGGCACCATCTATCACGCCCCGCATCATGAAGAAGGTGGCAGGGTTGCCTATGATGCCGCCAAAAGACTCACCGAAAGCCAGGCTGAACCCAAAGACAACCCAGATCACGGTAACAAAAGCCATGCAGATGAAGCTCTGAAGCATGGTGGAGAGCACATGCTTCCTGCGCACCATGCCGCCATAGAAAAAGGCCAGGCCGGGCGTCATAATCAGGACCAGCGCCGTGGCAGTAAGCATCCACGCCGTGTCCGCGCCGTTAATTTCTGAAGCGTTGGCTGCAGTGGGTACAGAGGGCATGACTAACGTGATGGCCACCACCAGCAACAGCAGTAAGAATGGTATTTTTGATAATCCTCTTGTCATCAGTAATAAGAAATTATATGAACATGGTGAATTTAAGGCGTAGTTTGTTGTGTTAATGATATAAATCGCTCAAATTTATTAAAAAACTGTTATTAATTTCAGGATTGGAGTGATAAAATTTTAAAAAATTCTACGCTCTATTGTTTCTTCTGCTGATGTAAACCGATCTAAATGAACTGGTTCAGGTCTTCTGAACTCTCTTTGCCGCCGCCGCCACAGGGCATTGATTCTGCTGAAGCCCGATTTTATATATAGCTTTGTAGGAGCTGAAAGCAACGGATTCCTTCGCTTTCTGTCTCTTATGGAGGAATTCAGAAAAGCAGGGGTACGCTATTTTTCCCTCCTATATAGGTAGTACAGGTAGAGCCGCAGCAGGAAACCTGTTGGTAAGAGTCATATGGATTTGGTGATGCATCCCGATTTATCAGCTTTTAAGGGATGAGCTATATATAAAAAGCCCCGGCAGGATATCCTGCCGGGGCTTTTGAATAGGGTATGAAATGCTTACTGTACTGCTGTGATCGCTTTGAAGGCGTTCACGCGGCCGTAGCCATAGTAAGGGTCGCGGCCAGGCTTGCCTAAATCATCAGCCGAGGCACGCAGTGCTGCTTTCACTTTTGCTGGGTCCATTTCGCCACCATTCTGCCCGATGATCAGCGCCGCCACACCCGTTGCGTGCGGTGCTGCCATGCTCGTTCCAACAGACCAGTAGTAAGATGACTTAGCCGGATTCGGGTTGTTTCCGGCACTGAATACATAGTCAAACACAAACACGTATTGTGTGATTCCGCCTATCCTGGCGATTTCTTCACCTGCATACTGGTAGTCACCGCCTGGGGCGGCAAAATCCACATCAGACGTACCGTAGTTGGAGTAAGATGCCATGAAGTCGAGGTTCGCAGTCGTTGGGTTGAGTGCCCAGCCCTGCGGTGCGGTTGCGGAGATCGAAATCACATTGGGAGCGCCAGAAGGGATGTGCGCCAAAGACTGGTCTTTGTTGCCGTTGTTGGCATCGTTACCTGCCGACGCGATAACGGTAACGCCCTGCTGCGTGGCATAGGTCGTTACTTTGCTGATCGCGTTGATCAGTTCCTGCGTGGCTTTCGTGTCGCTCACAATAAAGTCATCGGAGGTATCCTCCGGTGTGCCGTTGTCATCCAGGTACTTGCCGTTCCGGGGAAGCGCCGCGCCTAAGCTCATGTTGATCACATCGGCACCCTCGTTTACAGCGTGCACGATGCCCTGCAGCATCCAGGAGAAAGAACCGGAACCGGAATCCCGCAGCACCTTCACCAGGATCAGCTCCGCCTCTGGGGCCACGCCGATAATGCCGGCACCGTTGTCAGCTGCGCCGATCGTGCCTGCCGTGTGGGTGCCGTGGCTGCCCACGCCAGGGAGGGCGTACTGTAGCGCCTCGTCAGGGACAAAGCTTCTGCTCGACTTAAGATCGATGTTCGGGGCAAGGTCCTGGTGGTCTAGGTCGAAACCGCTGTCCAGAACTGCGATGCGCACTCCCTGGCCGCGGGCACCCGCGTTCCAGGCCTCCGGCGCGTTCACCGCGTCATGGCCCCACTGCAGGTCAAAGTATTTGTCGTCGTCGCCGCTGGCAGGAGGGTTTCCGTACGCCTCGGCATCAAACGCCACAATCTTCTCGTCTGAGGGGTTAAACCACTGCACATCGAGGTCTCGGATCACAGCGCTCACGCCTTGTATCTTTCCGGCCCTGGCTGCAAAATCAGGATCTGAGGAAGTAACCGTGGCAATACCGGCTTCTGCCAGCAGACCCGTCACGTTGCCCTTCAATGTTTTTACCTGACTTTCCAGGTCAGCGGGAAGGGCGGCACCAGAGGCAAGCAGGATGTAATGGCCTGACTTAAGCCTTACGGAGGGGTTCACGGAGCCATCGAGGACAGCGCTCGTTGCAGCACCCGCATGCAGGCTTTCGTTAGGCGTTGCCTGCTCTGTTTCGGGGGTACAGCCAAAGGCCAGTGCCGCGGCAAGAACAGAATAAGTAAAACGTTTGGTAAAAGTTGTGAACATAGCGAACTGAAAGTTTAATTGAGAAAATTATGAGAAATATGGTGTAAGTTCGGTGAAGCAAGTGTGTAAAGTGCAAAACCGTGGCACAGAACATCTCTTGTACTTTTTTCGTCATTAAAGTTAATGATTCCTAAATGGGAAACACCATGCATAAAGTTCATTTTTTTACGTTAATTCTTAAGATGGTTAAATTTGAACGATTTACCGCTTTTAGAAAGGAAGTAGAAAAAAAAGCATTCTATTTTTGACACTACAATCCTGCTACACTCTATATATAAAGCACCGAAAAATTGTACTGCTTTATAATTTCATAACACCAGATGATTATAACATACAGCATTGTATATCAAAGGATAATACTGTTTTTAAAGATCCTTAGAAAAAGAACACGAACTGGATGTATATATAAATCATTTGGCTAGTCCATGAAAGCAAAGCGACGTTCACTGGTATGCAGTCCGATTAAAGGCGACTCAACTGTAGAAGCAAAGAAAGTACAAGCGGCAGATCACTCTCCATATCAGCTGGTTCACTTGTATTACATATAACCTCTCTACATCTTCCCCTCCAGGTTGGGGCAGGGGTGGCTGCTGTAGAGCAGCTTCGTGCGCAGTATGCAGTAGCCAGCGGTATCAAATAGTTTTACATTGCCCCTCATTGAAAGAGGCCGCCCCGTAGCAAACCGGGCGGCCTCTTTTATATGTTTTTATGGTGTGGAGTAAGAGTCTAAGCGGAGACCTGCTTTATTCGTGATCCTAAAAAGCCATAGTAGACGATATAGGCATAGCACACCATCGGCACCAGGAAAGACAGTTGGAGGCTGCCGGAGGCATCAGCCACCCAGCCCTGCAGCGGAGGGATAATCGCGCCGCCCACAATGGCCATCACCAGCAGCGACGAGGCCTGGCTGGTATGGATCCCAAGCCCTTCAATCGCCAGCGTGAAGATGGTCGGGAACATGATGGAGTTGAACAGGCCAATGGCGATAACAGACCACATGGCCACGGAACCTTCGGCAAATGTGGTGAAAAGAAGGAGAACGAGCACAGTAGTAGCGAAGAAGCCCAGTGTCCTGCCTGGCAGGAAACGGCCCAGCAGCAGCACCACGAAGTTCAGGGCGATGAGGCCGAGCGCGATCAGTGCCTCGTCCAGGCCATAGATGCTGTAGAGCAGCGCAAAGGCAACGGCGGCAATCACCCCGATGATCACATACTTTCTGCTGTTATGGCGGAACTGCGCCAATGCCACCGCACCGAAGAACCTGCCCACCATGGCCCCGCCCCAGTAAAAAGCGAGGAAATGGCCCGCCTCTGTCTCCTCCAGCCCTGCAATCTCCGGCAGCCTGAAAAAGTTGATGAGCGCGCTGCCAATGGACACCTCGCCGCCCACATACATGAAGATGCACACAATGCCCAGCACCAGGTGGCGGTACTTCAGCGCCCCGGCATCCGGTGCCAGTTGCTCTTCCTCGCTCTGGATGCGCGGGAGATTTGATACTTTAATGAGAACGGCAATGGCCAGCAGCGTGGCGGCGAGGCCCAGGTAAGGCAGCTTCACGGAGTCCGCAGAGCCAGTTTGCACTGCGTCAACCCCCTCGAAAATCAGGTAGCCGCCAATGATCGGTGCCACCGTGGTGCCCAGCGAGTTGAGGGCCTGTGTCATGTTCAAACGGCTGGCGGCTCCCTCAGGCGGGCCGAGAATGGCCACATAGGGATTCGCCGCGATCTGCAGGATGGTGATGCCGGAAGCGAGGATAAAGAGCGCCAGCAAAAAGAACGCATAGCTCAGCAGGCTGGCCGCCGGGTAAAACATGGCGCAGCCGACGGCCGCAACCACCAACCCCACGATAATGCCGTTCTTGTAACCGATCTTCTGGATCGGGTCGCCTTTGGTGATCGAAAAAACAAAGTACAGGAGCGAGATAATGAAGTAGGCCCCGAAAAAAGCGGTCTGGATGAGCATCGCCTGCCAGAGTTGCAGCGTGAACACCTGCTGTAGCTTTGGGATCAGGATGTCGTTCATACACGTGATAAAGCCCCACATAAAGAAGAGGAGGGTCACGGTAACCAAAGGGCCACGGTAGTTGCGCGATGGCGCAGCTGTGTATTCCTTTTGTGCTTGCTGAGAAATTCCGGCCATAAAAAATTAAGATAGATGTGAATGCGTAAGTAATGTGGTTGTTATTGCTGCATATGGCATATATGGCCCGGCAGGCAGTTTGATGCGGTGGTTGCCAGGCACCCCGTGCGTATTATTCGTTGCTTTGCCGCACTGAAAATTTATACAGCGTTGACTCTTTGTACGTTTCCCCCGGCTGCAATACCGTGGTCGGAAAGCTTTCCTGGTTAGGGGAGTCGGGGAAGTGCTGCGTTTCGAGGCAAAGTGCATAGTGGCGGGTATACTGCTCACCGTTTCTGCCTGTCAGTGAGCCGTCGAGGAAGTTGCCGGTGTAGAGCTGGATGCCAGGCTGCGTGGTATATACCTGCAGCACCCTGCCCGACCCGGGCTCATATACGGTTGCCGCCAGCGTCATACCCTCACTTCCGCCATTCAGCACGTAGTTGTGGTCATAGCCGCCTCCGGGTATCTGGTTGATGTATTCACCGAGCGGCGTCGGCTCCGTGAGGTCAAAGGGAGTGCCTTCTACACTGGCAAGCTCGCCTGTAGGAATCAGCTGTTCGTTTACTGGCGTGTATCTGTTGGCGTTTAGCTGCACCACGTGGCCATATATGGCTTTCACCTTTCCTGCAGAGAGGTTAAAGTAGCTGTGGTTGGTCAGGTTTACCGGCGTGGCCTTGTCAGTGGTGGCCATATAGTCTATTTTCAGGCCGTTGTCCGGAGTCAGAGTATAAGTGATGGTGGTGGTCAGGTTGCCAGGGTAACCCTCTTCCCCGTCGATGCTGACATAGGTAAGCTTGAGCGCATTTTGCTGGGGGAGTTCTTCCACATGCCATATCTTTTTGTCGAAGCCGGTGTCGCCGCCGTGCAGGTGGTTTGCCCCGTCGTTGGTCGCCAGTGTATATGTCTCGCCTGCCAGCGCAAAGCGGCCACCGGCTATACGGTTGGCATAGCGCCCGATGGCCGCGCCTATATAGGGCTGTTTCTGTGTATAGCCGCCTAAGCTGTCAAAGCCCAGCACCACATCGCCCATCTCCCCGTCTTTGTCCGGCGTCACGATAGACGTGACAATAGCCCCGTAATTGGATACTGTAACAGAAACGCCGTTTTTATTTGAGAGCGTATACAGCATGGCCTCCTGGCCATCCGGGGTAGAGCCGAAGGGTGCCTTGTCCAGCTGCATGGCAGCACCCGTGGCAGTAGGGTCAGACGCTTCCTGCTCACCCTCAAGGCCGGCGCAGCCGGCTAAACTGCTGACAAACATGGCAGTGACTACGATGTATGTGCAGAAAGCGGGGCGAAAGGATAGCTTCCTCAGACGCATAAGGCTGTTAGATAAATTTTTCGGACTTCAAGATAAAATCTTTAATCTACAAATACCAACACGCCCCTTTAAAGCGGGGATTATATTTGAACAACTGTGGGTATATAGCTCCCTGTCATCCTTATTTCAACACTGCCGCTCCGGATACATAGAGTCATGTTTAAATGAATGAATACTGAAATACGGGATATGTAGCATAGGGAATCAGTTGTTTAATAGTGGTGTATGGAATTGAAACAACAATAGCTACCTCCTGTAAATCTCCCCGTCTCTCATCACCAGCGTAACGTTCCTTACGGAGGCGATGTCCTGGGTGGGGTCACCTTCAACAGCAATGATGTCTGCCAGCAGGCCGGGTTTAATGCGGCCCACGGCATCACCGATTTTGAACGCATCTGCGTTCACGGAGGTGGCTGCCTGCAGCACCTGCAGCGGCTTCATCCCATAGGCTGCCATCATTTCCATTTCGCGGGCATTGTCGCCGTGCGGGAAAACACCCACATCACCATCCATCAGGATCGTGACGCCGGCATCTAGCGCTGCTTTGAAGTTTTTACGCTTTTCCTGCAGATGTTCGGGCTCTGGCAGCACTCCCTTCCGCCACCCGCGGTATTGCGCCAGAGCATCTCCTGCGGCAAGGGTAGGGCAGAGGGCAATGTTGTGCTTTTTCATCAGACGGTATGTAGCTGGAGTCGCCCCGTCGCCTTGCTCTATCGTGGATACGCCGGCTGCAATGGCACGACGCATGCCCTCCGGGGTGGAAGCATGCGCGACCACCGGGCGACCTGCGGCGCCTGCCACTTCCACAATTTTCCTTAGCTCTTCTATGGTAAATGTCGGGGCTGCCGCACCATTTGCTCCCCAGCGGTAATCAGCGTATACTTTAATCAGGTCGGCTCCTTTGCCAAGCTGCGTTCTCACTTCCCTTGTCAATCCTTCTAGTCCATCCGCCACCGCAGCCCCGATCGGCGTCTCCAGCTCATAGCTCAACTCCTTGGGCCCGTAGCTTCCAGAGGCCACAATGGCCCTGGTGGCGATGAGCATGCGCGGTCCCGGCACTACGCCCTTGGCAATAGCCTGTCTTAACCCGACATCGTCGTAGCCTGCACCCTCCGTGCCGAGGTCACGCACCGTAGTAAAGCCGGCCAGCAGCGTGTTGCGTGCATGCACCGTTGCCCGGGCCACGCGCTCCACCCGCGACTCTTTCAGCACCTGGTCGTTCCAAGGCGTCTCGTTATAGGGGTGCAGAAACAGGTGGCTGTGTCCTTCAATCAGGCCCGGCAGCAGGGTCTGGCCGCGCAATTCGACCACCTCGGCAGATCGCGGTGCATCTGTGGTGGGCCCTACAGCCTCTATACGGTTGTTTTTGATCAGCACCTGCCAGTCAGTGTGCATTTCCTCGCCGTCAAAGACACGGTCTGGTTTCAGGAGGTAGTAGGAATCCGGGGTTTGCGCGAAAAGTAAGTGGCTGGAGAAAAGGCTAAAAAGAAGAAACAGCAGTTTGAGGCGGTGCATGTAATTCAGGGTGGTGTCAGATCTGCCGAAACCACCAAATTATGCCGATAATGCAGCAAAAGGTTACTTTAAGACAGGTTTGATGCACCCATGCAGCTCAGGGTATGATAGATAGGATGCTCAATGCACAGATGGCCTGCTATACGCGGCGGGAAGCGGTCGCAAAGGCCATGGCTTCTTCTTTGGTCACTGTCACGTTCAGGACCTTGTCCATGCCCAGAACCTCGAATACGTTTTTGATTTTAGGGGGCATGCTGAAGAGTGTGAGACAGGTCTGGTTCAGCATGCTGAGATGATAAACGGAGAGGAGAACCCCGATGCCGGCAGAGGAGATATAGGATAACTGGCTGCAATCGATCAACAGGTTTTCAGCCCCGGATTCAACAGTGCTCTCCAGCACAGTGCTTGCCATTACGGCGGAGTGGGCGTCCAGTTCTCCTTTCAGGCTGACAATGGTGCCACCCTCGATGGGCAGAATATCTGTGCTAAAATGTCTCAAGGAAGAATTCATACGCTTCAAAATTGAATAAACTATGATGAATGTTTCCTGCAGTAGAAGTAAGCCTCTTGCAAGCCCTGAACAATACGTAATACGCTATTCAGACCTGTTTTGTCGATAATTTCCTGGATTTTAGGCTGTACCCCGTAAAATAGAAGGTTGATGCCCGCCACCTCGGCGGCGCTGGTCTGGGAGAGCACTTCACGCAAAGCGCCCGTTGTGACAGCCGTTAAACGTTCGCAGTCCACCAGCACGTTGCTGATGCCGGCTGCCTTTGCTGCTGCAATAGCTTGCTTCAGCTGGCGACAATCCTCCACATCAAAACAGCCGTTCGCAGTTATAAAAAAACAATCCTGAACCTCCTGCACAGTTACAGCCATCGTCTAGCCTCTGCTTAAAGACCCATAATAAAGAATAATATTGTAAAAAGCTAAAATTCAGGAATATAGAGGTTGTCTGTAGGTTGTTTCTGATCGTCTGGAGTTATGGTTAAGCCGACAGAAGGTGCGAGAGCAGGTTGGGCTGAAGGATGTACGATAGGGTGAGGCCACCTCAAGCACCCATCATCGGCGGCCCACCCTACGTACTGAGCTTGTAAGTTGCAAAGTGCATGAAGCGATACCGAAGAGAGGTTTTAACCAACCTAAAAAACCGTTCCGACGGTACCTTGCTACGTACAATATGCTTGTACGGCCCATACGGAAGACTGCTGTCATATTAGACAAAAGTGGTTACTTATTCAGCGCAAATACCATTTAATGCTGGATAATAAGTATATATACGCGAGGCTATGTGACCGCCGTGTTGAGACTTGCCGGTTGGATCTATAGCACACCTTCACAACACCTGTTGCGGAACAGCACTTCCTGGGGAAAGGGAGGTGGGAGTGGCGTAAGAGCGCAAGGAAAAGAAAAACCGTTCATCCTCCTTAGCAGCTGGACGAACGGCTCACAATACCCTTTAAATTACCAACATCCTTAAAGAGGCATAGAATGAGATACAGGTGATTATATATTTGAAGGTCAATTTCTTAACCAAACATGCATGATTCCATGCGGGCGTTATGAATTACACATACCACTCGCACCTGCATCCTGCGCGCACAATTGTTCTACAGAACCCACCCTTCCGGGGAGAGGAGTCTGCCGACAGGTTATACGGAACGCGCATGAACCACCGGATATGGGTATCAGATCGAGTTTACTTTTGCGGCGGTTACGTAAAAATTGGGATCTACTTCCAGCCTGGCTTTACTGGAGGCGACTTTCATTTCCTGCCAGTTAGTGCTGGGCTCCAGCCATTTCTCTTTGCCATCTACCGTCACCTTCACGGGCATTGCAAAATCGGCGACGCTGTTGCTCCAGCGGTACATGATCTTCTTCCCATCCGCGTGGTATTCCAGTTTGGGAATTCTGACGTCGCGCAGGTACTGGTCAAAGAAAGGCTTCAGATCCCGGCCGGTGTGCTCGCTCAGGTAATCCTCTATCTCGGCGGTGGTGACGGTCTGGTGGTAGAAATCTTTGTTGAGCCCGCGCAGGATGCCGCGCCACTTCTCATCGTCGTTCACGATCTGGCGCAGGGTGTGCAGCATGTTCGCTCCCTTGTAGTACATGTCGCCGGAACCGGTATGGTTCACGTTATAAGGACCAATAATAGGGCGGTCGTTTTGGATGTGGGCGCGCTGCCCGATCACATATTCGGCCGCTGCCTCCTTGCCATAATGATAGTCCACGAAAAGGTTCTCGGAGTAGGTGGTGAAGCTTTCGTGTATCCACATGTCCGCATAGTCTTTATAGGTGATGTTGTTGGCAAACCATTCGTGCCCCGATTCATGGATGATGATATAGTCGAATTTCCTGCCCCAGCCTGACCCGCTCAGGTCGTGGCCCCGGTAGCCGTTCTGGTAGCCGTTGCCATAGGTGACAGCGCTCTGGTGCTCCATACCCAGGTACGGCACCTCCACCAGTTTGTAGCCATCCTCATAAAAGGGGTAGGGGCCAAACCAATGCTCAAAAGCCTGCAGCATACGCCCCACATCCTTAAACTGCTTTTTTGCCTTGTCGAGGTTGCCGCGCAGTACATAGTAGTCGCAGTCTAAGGGGCCTTTCTCGCCCGGGTATTTTTCGGAGAAGTGGGTATAATCGGCCACACTCACGTTCACGCCATAATTGTTGATGGGGTTGCTCACAAACCAGTGGTAGGTGCTGGAGCCGTCCGGGTGCCGGTCCACGCGGCGCAGGCGCCCGTTCGACACATCCATCAACCCCTTGGGCACCTGCACGCTGATGAGCATGCTGTCGGGCTCATCATACATATGGTCTTTGCAGGGCCACCACAGGCTGGCGCCGTCACCCTGGTTCGAGTTCGCCACGAACGGCTTCCCGTTTGCGTCATAGCGCCAGGTGATGCCCCCGCTCCACGGCGGGTTCTCGCTCACCTGCGGCTTGCCGCCATAGTACACCTGCACCTTGTTCACTGCGCCCGGCTGCTGCGGCTCCGTGAGTTGTACGAAATAAGCATTCCCGTCCTGCTGCACCGACAGTTCCTTTCCGTTCTGCACCACTTTCTCCATCCGCATGGGGGCCTGCAGGTCAATTTGCATCCGCTGCTGCGGCTCCAGCACTTCGTACTGAATAGTGTTTACTCCCCGTATGGTGCTGTCAGCCGGATTCACGGCAATGTCAAGGTGATAATAGGAGAGATCCCACCAGGCGCGCTCCGGCGTAATGCTGCCCCGCAGCGTGTCCTGTCGGGTGAAGGCAGGAGCCTGCGCGTGTGCCTGCGCTGTAACCAAACTCAAAACTGCCCCTAAAAGCAAGCGGACGAGCGCAGTTGTAGAAAATTTCTTCTTCATGATGCTTGATGTGCAGCCACTGTCGGTAAATTTAAATAGAGGCAGGCTCCTGTGGCGGGAAGCGATGCAGGCCCGAAATTATGCTTTTGCAAGGGTTATGCCAAACAGGAGTACAAGTCAGACCTGGACAATAGGCTATATATAAAGCGTGGACAATAAAAGCAGTAGGTTGCTCCTGTGTCGATTACTGAATTCTCCCGAAGCATTGGTTGTTGAACAGGTGTATATATGGCAATCCTGGCAAAGCTTCTTCGGATGGATTGGCTATGGAAATGAGAGTAAATTAAAAAGCCGGGCTGTTTAGGCCCGGCTTCGGTTAAATCAAAACGTTTGCGAAAAATCACTCCGGTTGCACCAGGTCCTCGTAGTGCGGGTGGCGCTTGATGAAAGCCCCCACCACCGGGCAGGAAGGCACGATCAGATAGTTTTGGGAACGGGCGTATTCCAACCCTGTTTTAACGAGTTTGTCAGCGTGTCCATTGCCGCGCGCGTCCTCCGGCACAAAGGTGTGGTCGAAGTCCATCACACCGCTTTCCGGGTAAGTGTATGTAAGCTCGGCCTCGTCTCCGGCTATTACGGCGTAAAAGCGGAGATCTTCCTCATCATGTATGATTTCTATATCCATGGTCTGTTTTTATTTAAAACTTCAGACATATACGGAGCATAAGGCGCCACGTTCCACCTTCACCACGCGCGTTTGACGACTTCTGGAAGGTTTGCGCTGCTTTTGTGCCGTTTAGCGCAAGGAAACAAGACACAGAAACAGCCGGGAGCAATAAAAAAGTTAAGGGTGAAGCAAGGTGACCGGCCTCTCAAAATAGTCAGAGCGGTGCGTGAAGGAACTGCTGGCAAGGCACAAGGGGTGTGTTTTGTGAGTTAATTACGTGCGAAAATAGCAGCACGGGATGACAAGCCTCTAACCTTGTTTTAACTCTGCATGAGCTGCTATAGGCGCGGCCACTCATATATGAATAATTTTAGTAGCTTTAACGGTATATATAAAAGAACCAGGCAGGTTGCTGCGGCAGCCTCACGAAAGCCCGATAACTATGTTAAACGAGATTACAGCAAAATTCAGGGAGTTATATAAGCAGGAGCCGGTGGTGGTGCGCTCACCGGGCCGGGTGAACCTGATCGGCGAGCACACCGATTACAACGAAGGCTTTGTGCTGCCTGCGGCCATTAACAAGGAGATTTTTTTCGCCATCGCCCCAAACGGCACAAACAGCCTCCGTGCCTACTCCTATAACCTGGAGGAACACGCCGAGTTTGATTTAGGCCATGTGCAACGCTCGGAGATTGCCTGGGCCAACTACCTGCTGGGGGTGGTAGCGCAACTGCAGCGGGCGAAGCACCACGTGGAGGGCTTCGACCTGGTTTTCGGCGGCAACATTCCGATCGGCGCCGGGCTTTCCTCGTCGGCTGCCGTAGAGTGCGGGATGGCCTTTGGCCTGAACGAGATCTTCCGCTTCGGCATCGAAAAGCTGACGCTGGTGAAGATGGCCCAGAAGGCGGAGCACGAGTACGCCCTGGTGATGTGCGGCATCATGGACCAGTTCGCCAGTATGTTCGGCAAGCAGGATCACGCCATCAAACTCGACTGCCGCTCGCTCGAGTACGAGTACTACCACCTCGCCATGGCCCATTACCGCATCGTGCTTTGCGACACGCAGGTAAAGCACTCGCTGGCCTCCTCCGCATACAACACGCGCCGCCAGGAGTGCGAGGCGGGCGTGGCCATCCTGCACAGGCATCATCCCGAGGTGCTAAGCCTGCGCGACGCCACGCTCGACATGCTCGCGCAGCACCAGCAGGAGTTTGACCCGGTGGTGTACAGGCGCTGCACCTACGTGGTGAGCGAGAACAACCGGGTGGAGGCCGCCTGCGCCGATCTGGCGAACGACGATATGAAAGCCTTCGGGCAAAAGATGTATGCCTCGCACGAGGGGCTGCAGCATGATTACGAGGTGAGCTGCCCGGAACTGGATTTCCTGGTGGACCAGACAAGGGAATCGGACGCGGTGCTGGGTGCGCGCATGATGGGTGGCGGCTTTGGGGGCTGTACCATTAACCTGGTGCAGGTGGATGCCATCGATGCGTTTGTCCAGCAGATGGAGCAGGCCTACCGGCAGCGGTTCGGCATTACGCTTAAAACATATATAGCCGAGATCGTGGACGGAAGCAGCTTCGCCGCGTAAAACTTAAACCTGTGCCACGGCTCCCGCTGCGGCCTTCCATCAAAACGACAATGTGCCATGACAACTTTTGATTTAGCGGAACATCCGCACCGCAGATACAACCCACTCTCAGGTGAGTGGATACTGGTTTCGCCGCACAGGGCAAAACGGCCCTGGCAGGGGCAGGAGGAGGAGATGCCCAAGGAAAACCGGCCGGAATATGACCCCACCTGCTACCTGTGCCCCACCAACGAGCGGGCCAACGGCGAGCACAACCCGGACTACAAATCCACCTATGCCTTCGACAATGACTTTGCGGCGCTTCAGCCAGGCACGCCTGCCGGCGCTTTCACAAGGGGTAGCCTGCTGCGGGCTGAAAGTGAGCGGGGCATCTGCAAGGTGGTCTGCTTCTCGCCGCGCCACGACCTCACGCTGTCGGACATGGCCGTGGAGGATATCCGGAAAGTGGTGGACCTGTGGCAGCAGGAGTACGAAGAGCTGGGCATGCTGGACTTCGTTAACCATGTGCAGATTTTTGAGAACAAGGGGCAGGTCATGGGCGCCAGCAACCCGCACCCGCACGGCCAGATATGGGCGCAGAGCTCTATCCCCGCCGGCCCGGCCAAAGAGACGCAGCACCAGGCAGCCTACTATAAAAAAAACCAGCGCAGCCTGCTGCAGGATTACCTGGAGATAGAACTGGAGGAGAAAACCAGGATTATATATGAGAACCACCTGTTTGTGGTGCTGGTGCCGTTCTGGGCTGTTTGGCCTTTTGAGACAATGATCCTGCCGCGGCGCCATCTCCAGCACATCGGGCAGATGGACGATGCCGATAAAAACGCGTTCGCCGAGGCGATCAGACAACTGACGATGGCCTATGACAGGGTGTTTAATGTGTCGTTTCCTTATTCTGCCGGTATCCACCAAAGCCCCACCGACGGGCAGGAGCACCCCGGCTGGCACCTGCACATGCACTTTTACCCGCCGCTGCTCCGCTCCGCCACCGTCAAAAAGTTTATGGTGGGCTACGAGATGATGGGCGACCCGCAACGCGATATTACCCCGGAAACCAGTGCCGAGCGCCTGAGAAGCCTCTTTTAGATCCACATAGCTTAGGGGGAAAGAATCGCTGGTTGGCACAGCGTTTAACCTATATACTATAATCCGGCTATATAACCTGCTAACAATTTAACCCATGTCGTGCGGGTATAGCAGGGGCAGCGCCTATAGAAGCAAGAAAAATGTTAAAACTAGGGATCATCGGGATAGGGGACATCGCCAGCAAGGCGTACCTGCCGGTAGTGGGAAGACGGGAAGGGGTGGAACTGCACCTGTATACCCGTAACCAGGACAAGCTTGCCCGCACCGGGCAGCAGTACAGGTTCAGTCACCTGCACCAAAGCCTGGACGCGCTGCTGAACAGCGGTATCAAAGGGGCGTTTGTGCATGGGGCCACAGATGCCCATGCCAGCCTGGTCGAAACGCTTCTGCGCCACCACATCCACGTGTACGTCGACAAACCGATCACCTACGAGTATGCCTCCACAAAGTACCTCGTGGAACTGGCTGAAGAAAAGAACCTGATCCTGATGGCTGGCTTCAACAGGAGATATGCGCCGGCTTACCGGAAGCTGAAAGAACTCGAAGCGCCCAATATGGTGCTGATGCAGAAAAACCGTGCGGCCCAGCCTGCCGATGTGCGTACCTTTATCTTCGACGACTTCATTCATGTGGTGGATACGCTGCGCTTCCTTTTCCCTTACCCGGTGGAGGAACTGCGGGTGAGTGGCAGAGTAGAGGATGGCCTGCTGCACCACGTAACGGTGCAGTTTATATCTGAAAGTGCCACGGCCATTGGCATCATGAACCGCGACAGCGGCACTACTGAGGAACGGGTAGAGGTAATGAGTTCTGCCGAGAAACGGATCGCGTGCCAGGTTTCGGATATAATAGTCCGTAAAGGAACAGATGAACTCAGGCTGGGCAGCAGCGACTGGGAGCCTACCCTGCACAAGCGGGGCTTTGAGCAGATAGTGGCTGATTTTATCACGGCAGTGGACAGCGGTGCAGCCCCGAAAATCACGGCAAAGGACGCCCTGCTGACGCATGAAATCTGCGAGAGGATAGTGGCCGCACTGTTGAAAGACTGATCGTCTGTCTGCTAAGCAGCTATGGTTTCATGGCGTTATATATAGCACCTACAGCTATATAGGAATCAGTATGCTGGACTGAAATTGTGTGACTGGGGCGGCTGTTTATATATGAATTGTACCCTGCATTTCAGTTCTTTCCTGTGGCCTAGTTCTATGTTCCTGCAGTTTCTGCGTATAGGTTATATTTCCCTCAGACTAATTAAAGAAAACTATGCAGGATAAGGTTGAACTCACGCCTCTTGTCACGGTGCTGGCGCAGGTGCAGAAAGAAGGATATATTCAGGACTTCAAGGTAACGGATGATGGCAGGCTCAGCACTTTGGATGACAAACAGCAGTTTATGCACGACCAGGTTCAGATCGTAAATTTCTACCGGTTCGAAGGGGAGAGTAACCCCGATGATATGTCTATCCTGTATGTGCTGGAAACCAGCTCTGGCCTTAAAGGAACTATCGCCGACGCCTACGGCCCATATGCGGATGAGACAATCGACGCATTCATGCAGCAGGTGACAGACCTGGGGAAGAACCTTGACACAAGAGTTTAGAAAAGAAAGGAGGCTGGTGTTAAACCAGCCTCCTTTCTTTTCGGCCCAAGTTACTGCTGCTGGCGCACAAGCAGCATGCTATTGCCATGACCTTCATCGCTCTTTTCTGATTTCCCTTCCTGCATACTACTTCTTCCATCATAACAGCAACAGCCTCCGTGCGTAGTAATATGCGGGAATCGCAGCCAGTGGCCGCAGTATTTCCAAAGCATATACCAGCGAGACAATGAGGAGAGCCGAGCTGTCTGGCACATCATTTTATATATGACACAACATACGAGGATAGAACATATCGGGAAGCCGCGCGTGCTCATTATCGGGGGAGGCTTTGGGGGAATTGAGTTGGCGAAGTCCCTGCGCGGGGCCGATGTGCAGGTGGTGTTGGTGGACCGGGAGAATTTCCACACTTTTCAACCGCTGCTTTACCAGGTGGCCACGGCGGGGGTAGAGGCGGATTCCATCATTCATCCCTTCCGCAAAATATTCAACGACCAGGAGAACTTCTACTTCCGCCTGGCGGATGTGCAGCAGATAGACACGGAAAAACGTATGGTGGAAACCTCTATCGGGCTGATCGAATATGACTACCTGGTGCTGGCAACCGGCGCTACTTCTAACTTTTTCGGGGATAAGGAGATGGAGGCGAAGGCAATCTCGATGAAGAGCCTGGAAGATGCGCTGACACTCCGCAACACCATTCTGCAGAACTTCGAGAAGGCGCTGCAGGTAGCGGACGAAGAGCAGATAAACAGCCTGATGGACTATGTGATAGTGGGGGGCGGCCCGACAGGAGTAGAACTGGCCGGGGCGCTGAGCGAGTTGCGGAAGCATGTGTTCCCGAAGGACTATAAAGAACTCGACTTCTGCGAAATGGACATCCACCTGGTGCAGAGCGGCCCTGTTTTACTGAAGGGCATGTCGGAGGAGGCGTCGCGCGAAGCGTTGAAATTTTTAGAGGACTTTGGGGTGAAGGTGTGGCTCAACCGCCGCGTGAAATCCTATGACGGCTATACCGTATACCTTGATTCGGGGGAGACCATGATCAGCCGCACCGTGATCTGGGCGGCTGGCGTGTCGGGTGCCCCGGTCAGCGGTATCAAGCCAGAAAGCATCCTGAAAGGGAACAGGCTCCTGGTGGACGTGCACAACCGCGTGGCTGGTTACGATGATATTTTCGCCATCGGCGACATTGCCGCCATGGTGACGGAAGCGAACCCGCAGGGACACCCCATGCTGGCGCAACCGGCCATGCAGCAGGGCCGCCTCTTAGGGGAGAATATCTGCCATATGCTGGCCGGTAAACCTATGAAAGCGTTTGATTACAACGACAGAGGCGCGATGGCTACCATTGGGCGAAACCGCGCCGTGGCGGACCTGAAGCTGTTTAAAAAAGAGATTAAAACACAGGGCTTCACCGCCTGGCTCATCTGGATGTTCATCCACCTCATCTCAGTGGTCGGCTTCCGCAACAAGCTGGTGGTGACCATGAACTGGCTCTGGAGCTATTTCACCTATGACACCGGCAACCGTTTTATAGTAGGCAACAAGCAGGAGAATATCCCCGTGGAGGAAACTATATCGCACAAGGCGGTGGTGTAGCAGCAGCACCCACTGTACGAAAAGCGAGAACCTGTTTACATAGCCATTTAAGCGGGGCAACTCTTCAGGCTCCAATGCACTATCCTGGGAAAGTTTACCTGCCATGTGTTTCATTTCTTATAAAAACAGGACCGGTATTGCCCGTGTCGCGCCCTAAAGAAAATGCCCTCATAAAATTTTGCCGCACGCTCCCGTATGCAAAGTACATCAGGCGATTTTATCCGTTTATAATCGGATAGTAGCAATATGCTGAATGGTTATCAAAGAGAAAACTTTGCAACCGTACCGCCTTTACTGACCGGCATCTTAGCTAAACATAGCGGAAAGGCTGCCAAACAAGCGGTACGAGCCAGCGAAGCCAATACTAATACTACACTATTTGAAATTCTTTAGCACAATACCCCTAAATAGGGACAAAAGAAGCCGTAGGTTCTATAGAATTTCCTATATTGTTGTATGCTTATACTGTAATGAGAGCATTAGACAACAGCCGAAAGGCTTTGAAAAACAGAGGCAGCAGCATACCAAGAAACCTCCATCCATAGTGCAGATAAGCTTATGTTCACTTATATCCGCACGTTAGGTGGTATAAAAAAATAAATTTTTAAATCTTCCGATGAAGTGCTTGAATGTCCTTGTCTCCTTTATATCTATAATGTTACTAAGCTGTGGGATAAACAAAGAAGAACATACTGATGAAGTTCATAATCACGATGAGCAAGCAAAAAAAGTGATTTTCAATGAAGCCCAGCTTAAAGAGTTATATGCTAAAGGTAATGAATTTATTTCATTCTTAGCCAACTCAGAAGTATTTGACAGTACCTATAGTATACAATCAGAGCACTTCCTTTTGTTTGAAATCCACAACAGCCGCCCGCTTGAATCAGGATATTCAAATTATGCGGTAGAAGCATTTATAGATTTGGTAGGGGAAGGCGAACGTGAGTATATAATAGGCCAGATTGAGGCAGCGAATAGCTTCAAACTTGACATAAAGGAAAAGGGGAAGCCTATCCCCGTACCATATGACTCTTTGGCTCTTGTACTTACAGAAAGGGGCGGTATCAGTTGGACAAAGTACAACAGGCACTTTGATGGGTGGGTCTACTTTATTGACCCGCCAATATTCTCCAGAGATGGAAGGTTTGCTTTGACTGAACATGGGTATATGTGTGGCTTAATGTGTGGTGGTTTTTCAGCAGAAATCTATAAGGAGGTGTTAAAAAACCAGTGGAAAAGAATTAAGGTCATTAGTCGTGAAGAGGCTTAGTTAGTGAAAGACAAGCCTGATACATCTCGTCACTGTAAAACACCTGTCCATGTTGTTAAGCTTAAAATTAAACCACCTAACACGGCACATAAACCATGCTTCGGCTACGCCTTGCTCGTTTTATGTACAAAACGTTGGCACATATTTGGAAGTATGAAATTATTAATTCAAATAGGGTTAATCTTTATTCTCACTTCTTGTGAGAACAGAGAAGTAAAATACTCTGGTTTAGATGATTTGATGGTAGGAACCCAGCAAGTCGTACTTTATGATAATGGGGAATTTAATTTAGAGCTTGGCCTTGGAAGTGCTGAAGGAATTTATGAAATAAAAAAGGATACTGTGTTCCTTTCCTATTCTGATAAACCTGAGAATTGGCCAGATAAACTATTGATGACTGACAATTACTTTATTATTTTGAGCAGCGACAGTTCAGTAGCTCCAATAAAAATCAGAAGGTGACCAGATTAGAAAAACATGTGCCAACCCAATGCATGCTCAAACTTCGATAGCGCTAAAGGCTCCGCATGCACCCGGCCGTTGTACGCAACCTCACTTTATCAATGAAATATTACATCTTATCTCACGGAGGGGGCCAGCATGGAGAAAGTGGCGAACCGTGTGAGACAGAATACAGCTTTCACCATGCCTGTTGTGCGTGCGGAACAGGTGCAGAAATAAAACATAACTTAAAAGCGAGAGGCATAGCCAAAACCAAAAAAGACCTTTTTGAAACTAAAGATGGTGATTTAATACTATCGAAAAATTTTTATAAGAGGGTAAAAGAAAAGCTGCCTGAGTTTGAATTATTACAAGTAGTAGATACAAAAAACAATCCTCTGGGCTTTTATCACTTGTATGCAAATGAAACTTTACCAAAATTCAAGGAATCATCAACAGGGTATGTCACTGAAGGGCAATGTCCTGTTTGCCATCGGGATGGCTACTTCAATGACGTTATAGTAGGAAAATTAGCCGGAACGCCAACTATAATAGAACCTGTTGTATTGAGGTATGAATACAAGGATATAAACAAACTATCAAACTCGCTTTTAATGAAGTCTTGGGAATGCGTAGGTCTATCGAATAAAGTTAAAGTTGACAACAGAGTTGTTCGGTTTGCAAGGCCATTGACAGTAGTGGTGCGTGAAGACTTGAAGGAAGTTTTAGAAGATGAAAAAATTAAAGCTACTTATTTTGAGCCTATAATAATAGAAGGCTCCGTACAACAAAAACTATAAGTTAGCTTCGCCATCTTATAGCAAAGCCGTTACGTCCATTTACACAAAAAACTAAAAACATTAAGTATTAAGCTATTCGAGTAAATGACTCGGGTCGCACTTTAATGAGACTCCTAAAGAAATATACTAATATACGCCTCCATAGGTATATATTGCCCTACAGAATCCATATCAGCTCTCAGCGGAAGCATGGGGTGTGATTCCTCTGCTTCCGCTGTGCTTCCGCTTCCCTTAACTTAACTGATCCGTTGCCTGCTTGCGGTGCTGTATAATCCGGAAACTCTCCACCAGCTTTACGGCCTCCGGAATGTTCTCTGCAAAAAGCGTGATAAACGCACCTTCCGGTGCATATTCCAGCGCATAGGCGAGTGCCCGCATTTCCTGGTTTATCTCCTTCGGCTCTAACTCTGGTTTCACTAAGAAAATACCTTCTTTCAGCAGCGAATTTATTTTTTTTCCGCTGCTGCCCCGTAGGTCCGTGTCTTGCCGGATGATGATCTCGTCAAACACTTCGGCGGCGATGCGGCCTACTTCCCGCGTGTCCTCGTCCCGCCTGTCCCCGATGCCTGCCACAATACCGATCTTATGATGCGCCTGCACCTTGTTGATAAAGTCGCTGATAGCCAGCATGCCGGCGGTATTGTGGGCATAGTCGATCAGGACATCATATTTTGGCAGCTGGAACAGGTTCATGCGGCCCGGTGTCATTTCGGCGGAGGGAATGAAGGTGCGCAGGGCTGTCTTGATCTCGCCGATCTCGAGGTGGGATATATAGCCGGCCAGTGTGGCGGCCAGCACATTCTGAATGTTAAAAATAGCCCTGCCCCCGAAAGTCAGCGGCACATCGGCTACCCGGTCCACCCGTATCTTGTAGGTATTTTTGAAAATGGAAATATACCCGTCCTCAAACACCGCAGCCAGGCCGCCCTTCGCTATATGATCCCTAATGCGGGCATTGTTCTCGTCCATACTGAATAATGCCACTTTGCAGCGAAGCCCGTTCGCCATGTTATATACCAGATCGTCGTCGGCGTTGAGAATGGCGTAACCGCTTGCACAAACCGTTTTGGGGATAACGGCCTTCACTTCTGCCATTTCCTCCACGGTGTTTATGTCTTTAAGTCCGAGGTGGTCATCGGAAACGTTTGTCACGATCCCGATGTCGCATTGCGTAAAGGCGAGGCCCGAGCGAAGCAGGCCACCCCGCGCGCACTCCAGTACGGCATAGTTCACGGTGGGGTCTTTCAGCACAAACTCGCTGCTGAACGAACCGGTGGTGTCGCCTTTGATGATTTTCCTGTCCTGTATATAGATGCCGTCTGTTGTGGTGTAGCCTACTTTGTGGCCTTTGAACTTCAGCATATGCGCGATCAGGCGCGTGGTAGTGGTTTTGCCGTTGGTGCCGGTTACCGCAATAATGGGGATACGGGAAGGGCAGCCATAGGGGAACATCATGTTAATGATCGGGTCCGCCACATTACGAGGCAAACCTTCGGTGGGGGAGATGTGCATGCGCAGGCCGGGGGCTGCGTTCACTTCAATCACGGCCCCCCTTGTTTCCGGGAGCGGGATGGCGATGTCGGAAGTCATCACGTCGATGCCGCATATATCCAGCCCCACGATGCCTGCGATCCGCTCCGCCATCAGCACATTGTAAGGGTGCACGATGTCCGTCACGTCGGTGGCGGTGCCGCCTGTGCTCAGGTTCGCGGTGTTCTTCAGGTACAGCGTTTCGCCCTCCGGGAGCACAGACTGCAGCGTGAGCCCCTTTTCCCGCAGGATGCCCCTTGTTATCTTGTCTATCTTGATATGGGTCAGCGCCTTTTCATGGCCAACGCCCCTTCGCGGATCTTTGTTCACGGCATTCACCAGTTGCCGGATGGTTGACTGCCCGTCGCCCGTCACCATGGCGGGGGTACGTTTGGCCCCCGCTATAAACTTGCCGTCTATCACGAGCAGGCGGTAGTCGGCACCTTCGATAAACTGCTCTACCATTACGGCCTCAGAAAATCGCTGCGCTTCAGCAAGCCCTTTGAGCGCGTCTTTCCAGTGCTGTATATAGATACTGGCCCCCTTGCCCTGGTTGCCGTCGAGCGGTTTCGTCACTAGCGGGTACCCAAGCTCCTCCACGGCCTTTTCAAGCTCTGCGGCATTGTATACAATGGAGCCCTGTGGTACCGGAATGCCAGCCTCATCCAGTATGAGCTTGGTTGTGTTCTTGTCGCCGGCGCACTCTACCCCGAAAAAAGACGTCTTGTTTGTCATGGCAGCCTGCATGCGCTGCTGGTTCACGCCGTAACCTAAATGGATATAACCACTTTTCTTGTTCTGGATATAGGGAATGTTGCGCGACACCGCCTCCTGGATAATTGCCTCGGTGCTGGGCCCGAAATACTCGTCCTCCCGGATCTGGTGTAGCTTCGCGATGTCCTGTATCACACTCACGCGCTCCCCCTTCGCCAGCGCCTCCGCAATGCGCACGGCCGCCTCGGCTGCATACTCCCCGGCGCGTTCCTGCTGGTAAGAGAACACCACCCAATCCATTCCCGGGTCATTGGCCGCGTAGCGCCGGCCATACCCGCTCTCCATGCCCGCCATGGTCTGCAACTCCAGGGCGATGTGCTGCACCACCTTGCTCAAACTGGTACCCTCGCGCACCAGCCGGAAAAAGCCGCCTTCGGTGCCGACGGAGGAGCGGTGCTTCACCATGCCCGGGAAAAGCTTCTGCAGTTTCTGGGGCAGTTGCGGCACCTCATTCGTCAACACATCCTGCAGATCCTCCAGGTCTAGTTTCAGGACGATGATCTTGGGGTGCTTGATGGACCAGTAGTTTGGCCCACGCATAATTTTAAGCTCTACTATTTTCATACATGTATTTGGAAGTACTTCTTAAACAGCCATCTGAAACCTTGTTGACAATGCCATGGAATGCCAAGGAGGAAATTGCACCATTCTTAAAACTAGCTATACGTTACTGGGCCTGGCTGGGAGTAATCAGATGGGTGAAAAGTGACTCCGCACTCAAAATAAGTGCACGCAGCGCTATAGGGTATCAAAGGGGAATGCCCGTTTTGGAAGGCAGCTACAGCAAGTACTGCTTTGGCCGCAGGCTTTTTTGTAGTGCAGATGCAGTCGCGGAGGATATCGGAGTGGGGGTAACGACAGGCTGAAATAAGAAAAGCCGCCGTGTACGGAGACACAGCGGCTTTTTTTTAAACTGTTGGCGCAGTACGCGCACCAACAGTAATATATTTATCAAAATGTTAGCTTCCCAGCATCAGTTTGGAGAGCTCTTTTGAGGGCAGATCAGAGGCGCCCATCAGGTATATATCAATGGCACGCGCGGCCTCGCGGCCGTCCGAAATGGCCCATACCACCAGCGACTGACCGCGGAAAGCATCCCCGGCAGCGAAAATTCCCGGCACGTTGGTCTGCCATTCCTTTAGCTTAAAGTTGCCGCGCTGGTCAAACTCAAAGTCATAGCTGGCCTGGAAGGCATCGTACATCGGGCGGTCATACCCAATCGCGATCAGGGCGAGGTCGCAGGGCAGAATCCGCGCGCTATCCGGCTTTTCGGTATACTCCCGGCCGTTTTTCCACTCCAGTTCCACCACCTTCAGGCCCGTAACATGGCCATTCTCGTCTCCGATGAATTCCTTTGTCAGCCAACCCCAGCTACGCTCGCACCCTTCTTCATGGGAGCTCGACGAGGTATAGGTCATCGGCGTCTCCGGCCACGGGTTGTGCGGTGCACGCGTTGTGGAAGGCATGGTGCGGTACTGCAACTGGCTGATGGAGCGGGCAAAGTGACGGTTGGCCGTGCCCACGCAGTCGGAGCCGGTGTCGCCGCCGCCGATCACCAGCACGTGCTTGTCGCGGGCGTGCAGGTCTTCTTCCGCAGGTATTGTTTCACCGGCCACGCGGCGGTTTTGCAGCGTCAGGTAGTCCATTGCGAAACGGATGCCTTCCAGGTCGTTACCGGGAATGTTAAGCACACGCGGTTTGGTGGAGCCGATGGCAACCAGCACGGCATCGTATTTTCGGTGTAGTTTTCTTAGCGAGGTTTCCTTGCCGATTTCCACTCCCAAATGGAAGTGTATACCTTCTTCCTGCATCACGGCCAAACGGCGGTCGATGGTCCATTTCTCCAGCTTGAAGTCAGGGATACCGTAGCGCAGCAGGCCACCAGCCTTGTCGTCCTTGTCATACACGTGCACCTCGTGCCCGGCCTGGTTCAGCTGGGCAGCGGCGGCAAGTCCGGCCGGACCGGAACCGATGATGGCGACCTGCTTGCCGGTGCGGCGCTTCGGCGGCTGCGGCTTTACCAGCCCCAGCTCAAAAGACTTCTCCGCAATCGCCTTCTCGATATGCTCGATGGTAACGGCGGGCTTGTTAATGGACAGCACACAACTAGACTCACACGGGGCAGGGCAGATGCGGCCCGTGAACTCCGGGAAATTGTTGGTGCTGTACAGAATCTGTGCGGCACGTTCCCATTCCCCTTCCGTCACGGCGTCGTTAAAGTCGGGGATCAGGTTGCCAAGCGGGCAGCCGCTGTGGCAGAAGGGCACGCCGCAGTCCATGCAGCGCATGGCCTGTTCCTTCGTCTTCTCCTCAGGGAAGGCGGTATATATCTCGTTCGAATCGTTTATTCTCTCCTTCGGGTCGCGCGCTTTCGGCAGCTCGCGGTCGTAAGTCAGAAATCCATCTATTTTTCCCATCAGGCTACTATTTTAATCATTTCTGTTTCTTTTACCTGCAGCGCCTTTTTCAGGTCGTGCGGCATTACTTTATGGAAGAACTTCTGGTCGGCGTGCCAGGCTTTCAGCATCTGCTGGGCCAGCACACTTCCGGTATAGGCCACATGCTCCCGCAACTTCTGCTCTATCCAGGCCAGGTCGGCGTCATCCGGCTCCTCCAGGTCCACCATCGAGAGGTTACACTGTTCAGGGAAGCTGTTCGTCGGGTCATATATGAAGGCCGTTCCGCCGCTCATGCCTGCCGCGAAGTTTTTGCCCACGTTGCCCAACACCAGCACCTTTCCGCCGGTCATATACTCGCAGCCGTGGTCACCGATTCCTTCCACTACTGCCTCTGCGCCCGAATTGCGCACGCAGAAGCGCTCACCGGCCATGCCGTTGATATAGGCGGTGCCGGAGGTGGCGCCATACATGGCCACATTGCCTGTAATGATGTGCTCGTGCGCCACATAGGTGGTGCCTTCGAACGGCTGCAAAATCAGCTTTCCGCCCGAGAGGCCTTTGCCCAGGTAGTCATTGGCCTCCCCGATGAGCCGGAACGTGAGGCCCGGGGCCAGGAAGCCGCCGAAGGTCTGTCCGGCAGAACCCTGGAAAGTGGCCTTGAAGCTGTCTTCCGGTAACCCCTCTTTGCCGTGTTTCACTGACACCTCATACGACAGCATGGCGCCCACAGAGCGGTCCACATTGATGATGCGGTGTTCCACCTCCGTTTTCCCTTTCTTGAAGTCGCGGATCAGCTTCCTGTCCAGCACCTGCTCTATGTCGTGGTCCTGGTGCACCTGGTGATAGATGCCCACGTTGCCGGGGGCCACCTCCTGGTGCAGGATCGGGGCGAAGTTCAGGTTCTTGAGCTTCCAGTGGTTCAGGTCGTTGCGCACTTTCAGCACCTGGGTCTGGCCCACCATCTCGTTGATGGTGCGGAAGCCCAGGGAAGCCATGATGTGGCGCAGCTCTTCAGCCAGGAAATGGAACAGGTTCACTACGTACTCCGGTTCCCCGGTGAACAGCTGGCGCAACTCTGGGTTCTGGGTGGCGATACCGACAGGGCAGGTGTTCAGGTGGCACTTGCGCATCATGATACAGCCTTCCACAATCAGGGCGGCGGTGGCTACCCCGTATTCCTCAGCCCCCAGCAGCGTCGCGACTGCCAGGTCATAGCCTGTCATCAGCTTGCCGTCGGTTTGCAGCACCACGCGGCTGCGCAGGTTGTTCTTAACCAGCGTCTGGTGCGCCTCTGCCAGCCCGATCTCCCAGGGGAGTCCGGCATGGCGGATAGAGCTCAGCGGGCTTGCACCCGTTCCACCGTCGGCACCGGAGATCATGATGGCATCGGCTTTGGCCTTGGCCACTCCGGCAGCGATCGTGCCCACGCCTGCCTCCGAAACCAGCTTCACATTGATGCGGGCGTTCGGGTTGGCGTTCTTCAAATCATATATCAGCTGCTTCAGGTCCTCGATCGAGTAGATGTCGTGGTGCGGCGGCGGCGAGATAAGCCCCACGCCCGGCGTAGAGTGACGCACCCGTGCAATCCATTTGTCTACCTTGTGGCCCGGCAACTGGCCGCCCTCACCGGGCTTGGCCCCCTGGGCGATCTTTATCTGGATCTCATCGGCATTGGCCAGGTAATGGCTCGTCACGCCGAAGCGCCCGGAGGCTACCTGCTTGATGGCCGACCGCTCAGAGTCGCCGTTAGGTTTGATGATGTAGCGTGCCTCGTCTTCGCCGCCCTCGCCGCTGTTGCTCTTGCCGCCGATGCGGTTCATGGCAATGGCCAGCGTGCTGTGCGCCTCGTGCGATAGTGAGCCGAAGGACATAGCCCCGGTTGCAAATCGCTTCAGGATAGTCTCCACCGGCTCCACTTCCTCCACTGGCACCGATTGCCGCTTCCGGAACTCGAACAGGTTACGCAGCGTGATCGTCGACTCCTGGTGCTTGCGCACCAGCGCCGAGTACTCCTGGTACAGGCGGAAATCGTTCAGGCGCGTGGATTTCTGCAGCAGGTGGATCACCTCGGGGCGCAGCAGGTGCTCTTCCCCGCGTCTTCTCCACTGGAAGAAGCCGCCCGTCTCCAGCAATACATCCTTGTTGAGGAAAGCAGACTGGTGCTTTGTCAGGGCCTCTTTCTCAAGGTCCTCAAAATTAAGGCCCTCCAGTCGGCTGATGGTGCCTTTGAAGCACTTCTGCATCACCTCCTGGCCGAAGCCGAGGCACTCAAATATCTGCGCGCTCTGATAAGACTGGAGCGTGCTGATGCCCATCTTAGAAAGGATCTTCAGCAAGCCGTTGCCCACGGCATATATAAAGTTGTCGGCGTACTGTGCGAACGGCACCGAAGTGTCCAGCTTGTCCTGCTCCAGCATGTTCTGGATGGTGTCATATACCATATAAGGGTACACGCAGCTGGCTCCGTAGCCAATAATGGTCGCGAAGTGGTGCGTTTCCCAGGCATCCCCGGCCTCTACCACCAAACCGGTCTTCGTGCGGATG
The DNA here is from genome assembly GCF_039541895.1 of Pontibacter saemangeumensis. Classification (NCBI taxonomy): domain Bacteria; kingdom Pseudomonadati; phylum Bacteroidota; class Cytophagia; order Cytophagales; family Hymenobacteraceae; genus Pontibacter; species Pontibacter saemangeumensis. The sequence goes on along the minus strand of NZ_BAABHC010000002.1, from coordinate 300,648 downwards.
CGCTTGTCCACGAGGTGGTGGTGAATGGCCCCAACCGCCAGCAGCGACGGGATGGCGGCGCAGGTGGCGCCAATGTCCCGGTTCGAGATGATCAGGATTTTCTTTCCACCGCGCACAGCGGCCTCCGCCTCTGCACATATCTTGTCAAGTGCCTTCTGCAGCGACCCCTTCTCCGTGGTCGGGAAGGTGGCGTTGATCACGACATGGTCAAAGCCTTCGCTCTTCAGGTTGATGATCTTGTTGTAATCGCCGTGGCTCAGCACCGGGTGCGATATATGGATCTGGCGCGTATGGGCCGCCGTCTCGTCCAGCACGTTCAGCGATTCGCCGAGGCGCGTGAACAGCGACATCACCAAACGCTCCCGGATCGGGTCGATCGGCGGGTTACTCACCTGCGCGAAGTGCTGCTTGAAGTAGTTGGACACATGCTGGCTTTGCAGCGACAACACCGCCAGTGGCGCATCCGAGCCCATGCTGCCCAGTGGCTCTTTGCCAGAGGTAGCCATCGGCTTGATGATCATCTTCAGGTCCTCGTAGGTGTAACCGTAGGCTTTCTGCTTTTTCTGGAGTTCCTCCGGCTGCACCGCGTTCAGGCAGTAGTCAGGCTCGGGGCGCTGGTGCAGTTTAATGCGGTTCTGCTGTATCCAGTCGAAGTACGGCTTATCGTCACACACCATGCGCTTAATTTCCTCGTCCTCGTATATCCTGTTCTCCGCCAGGTTGGCGAGCAGCATCTTGCCAGGCTGCAGTCTGCCGCGGCGCACCACGTCTTTGGGGTTCACCGGCAGGGCGCCTGCCTCGGAAGCCATGATCAGGCGGCCCTGCTGCGTGATGCAGAAGCGCACCGGACGCAGGCCATTGCGGTCTAATGTGGCGCCGATCTGGGTACCGTCGGTAAAGAACAGGGCGGCGGGGCCGTCCCATGGCTCCATCAGGGCCGCGTGGTATTTATAGAACGCTTTCTTATAGGGGTCCATGAAGGGGTTGTCCTGCCACGCCTCCGGCACCAGCATCATCATCACGTGCGGGAGCGGCCGGCCAGCCAGGGTCAACAACTCCACCATCGCGTCAAGGTTGGCCGAGTCAGAGTTCTCCGGGTTGGTGATCGGCAGCAGCCACTTCATCTCCTCCTCCGTAAAGAGCGGGGAGTTCATCAGCGCCTCCTTCGACTTCATCTTGTTGACGTTACCGCGGATGGTGTTGATCTCGCCGTTGTGGGCAATGAAACGGAACGGCTGTGCCAGCTTCCAGTTCGGGAAGGTGTTGGTGGAGAAACGGGAGTGCACCACAGCAAGGGCCGACTTGAAGTCGGGGTGGCGCAGGTCGTGGTAATACTTTTCTACCTGGTCCGTTTTCAACTGGCCTTTATATATAATAGTGCGCGAGGAGAGGCTGGCAATAAAAAAGGTGCCGTTCTCGCCGCTCACCGTCTTTTTGATCTCATGCGTGATCAGGCTCCGCAGCACAAACAGCTTGCGCTCCAGCTCGTCTTCCTTCATATCCGGGTTGGCCGGCTGCACAAACACCTGCTCTATATAGGGTTCAACCGCCTTGGCCTCGTGTCCGGGTACGCGGCCGTTCACCGGCACCAAACGGTAACCCAACAGGTCGAAACCCAGTTGCCGGATACACTGGTTCATGATCTGGCGGCACTTATCCCTCACTTCATACAAAGAAGGGAAAAAGATCATCCCGACGCCATAGCCGCCTTCCTGCGGCAGCTTGATGGCGAACTCACTCAATTGTTTCCGGAAGAAATCGTGCGGGAGCTGCACTAAAATGCCGGCACCGTCACCTGTCTCTGCATCACTCCCTGTTGCACCACGGTGCTCCATGTTTGTGAGCATCGTAAGGGCGTCCTTCACAATGCTGTGTGCTCTTTTCCCGTTCAGATTAACGACACATCCCACCCCGCATGCGTCATGCTCAAACTCGGGTCTGTACAACCCGGCATTTATAGTTTTGTCTTGATTCATCTATTGTAAACTGAGGTAAACACTTGCTTATTTGTGTAAACGAATTCATAATTTACTACAGGAATCATAAAAAAACAAATCAGTATTTATAGATATCGTATGAGAACAGGGTTTTTAGATAGTAATTCGTCAAAAAGGAGGCGCTATATCTAACCAAATATGAAAAATTCAGGCAGAATGCGGCAAAACTAAAGCCTGCATGGTAAAAACAGATTATTGAAGGTTTTTTTAGAAACTGTAAAATACATTGGTTCTGATGGTCAACATCCGATGGGTTCTGCCAAGTTCAGTAAAGAAGGGGAGTGCTCACATAAGGCGTTGCATCCATTAAGCACTTTCTTGGGAATGTTCAATTTATAGAAATGGCTTATGTTTCGTTTCCGGATTCCTGCCTGGATGGTTTAGCCGGAAAGCTAACACATCTTATAGTTACCTCTGGCCGGGTGTTTCGAATGTTAAATTAGACGACCGAACTGGTTGAATGTGCGCAGTTGCACCTGGTGGAATCCTTAGAGAGGCAGGCCGCAATTCGGTTGCAGCGCCGCAGTTGGAGTAGTTGCTTCCCAACGAGAGGTGTGGGGTTGCTTACTTCCGCATATATAGCGTAATGGCTTATATGCCTGTCAGGTGTCCTGTGGAAGGTTCCTGCAGTGCCCCGGATGATGTAGGGGAGGGGCATCAAAAATTCCGGCTGCACTTCTGAGCGTGTACGCTCAGAAGTGCAGCCGGAAACTGTATAAATGGCAGCCGGAGGTTATTCCACCGATATACCGGCATGCGCTAACAGACGTGGCAAGCGTGGTTACAACCTGATGGATGCCCCGATGTTGAGCGCATAATCAGAGAAAGCTGCGTCGCCGTGCACATAGTTGCCGGTCTGTGCGCTGACTTCCTTGTCGGTTACGCTTTGCAGGCGGTCACGTTTAAAGGCAACAGGCACTGATGCAAAGAAGGTGACTTTCGGGAGCTGGTAGCTTACCCCCGGCTCAAGCGACTGTACATATCCCGGGCGTCGGAAGCCTTCGCTGCTGCCGAAGGCATCTTCCACGGGCACGCCTTCCATTCTGGCCCCCAACGATGTAACCAGCCCCTGTAACTTACCCGAGAAACTGTGGCTCACGCCAAGCCTCACCATATACTGATCCGCTACGCTCATGATGGCCTCATTGGCGCGCAGCGGGGAAAGCGTCTCGCGGTAGGTGCGGGTGCCGTTTGTGCCTCGCGGGTTGAAGAGGTAATACACATTGCCGTAGGCGCTGAAGTGACTGCCAAGCAAAAAATACCCGTTCAACTCCGTGATGGCGCCGACACCTCCGTCTCCCAACTGGATTGATTGGTCGACAGGGCGTTCTTCGTCCCCGCCGTCCGGGCCTACGTTATAAAAATTGTCTTTGTAGTTATAATTGCCGGTCGGCAGTTTCACACCCAGGCCCAGCTGCAGGTTGCCTTTGGTGGCTTTCTCAGGATCAAGCAGCCACTTATACCCCACAATCCGGGCATCCCCGATACCAGCAGAGTTGCTATTGTGCCGCTCTTTCCTTCCGTGCTCGTAAAGCGAGGACCGCTTGTTGGCCAACAACGGGATCCCGACACTCACGGACCACCTGTTGTTGAAGTTGCGGAGCACCGAAATGTCCATGCTGTGCTGCCAGTTAACGACTTCGGTGTTCTCGATCAGGCGCTCCTTCTGTTCTTCATCCCCTTTAAAATGCCTGAAGGATTTGAAATACCGGTGCGATACGTTGAGCTGCCAGCCAGAAGCGGCCGCTTCCTCACCGGGATGCTCCATGGAACAGGACATCATCCCGTTGCTCCTGATGGCCACACATCCCTGGGAGTAGGCCTCTCCAAGGAAAAGAAGACAAGCTGCGGCGGAAAGTAAAAGTTTTTTCATTAAATAAGGGAATAAAGATAAAGATTGATTCAAGCGCCAGGTTACAAACTTATGCTGGATAAGCAGGGGTGTAGTAAAAGGGAAAGGTAAGAGAAAATCAAACAATATTATGACAATTGTTTAAACATATTTACAGAGAATAGCACGATAAGGGGGGGCGCTTATATAACTCAAGTTGCGATATATAAACTTGCCTGAATTATAGTATTCAGAAACCCACCCCTGACTCTCCCAAGAGAGAATAATACCCCTTTTATGAGGAGATTTCCCTCCTCGGAGGGATAGAACAGCTAACTATCTGGGTTATATAGAATGAAGGCTTTGATTGCAGAGTGTCACGGCGGCAAGCAGTTTGCCTGTAATATGATATGCCATAAAAAGATATGTCCCTGCCGCCACATGCTTCAGGTGGCAACAGGGACATATAAAATAGAGCGATTAGGTTATGCAGAGTTCCGCTCCGCATTGATGATCCCGAAGGAGCAGCGCATCACCATTTTCTCGTAGATCGCCTTGCTCGGGCTCTGTACGCCTTGCTCCTCCATCTCCCGTATTTTGGTGAGGGCGTACTGCTGGATGGTCAGGAGCGGCAACTCTATGCGCTGGCGCATCTGGATCGACAGTAAATTCACCGGCTTGTCCTCCATCAGTGCTGAAGCCCCTGTCAACCGCAGGATATAGCTCTTTGTGAGCTGGAACTCCTCAAAGATCATATTCCACAGCTCCCCATATTTCGGGTGCTTAGCCAGGAAGGCTGTCAGCGGGAAGAAACACTTGGTCATCGCCATCTCACAGTTATCCATCAGCGTTTTGAAGAACAGCGAACGTTCATACAGCTGCTGAACCTCCTCCCATCTACCGGCTTCCTCCAGCCGTTGCAGGGCGGTGCCTACGCCGTAATAACCCGGCAGGTTCTGCTTCAGCTGGCTCCATGACCCCACATATGGCACGGCCCGCAAGTCGTTCAGGTTCAGCTTGCCCGGTTTGCGCTTAGAAGGGCGGCTGCCAATGTTTGCCTCGGCGTAGTAGCGCAGCGGACTGGCGGAGTTCAGGTACTCCAAAAAGTTCGGATGGTTTTTCAGTGCGCTGTACTTCTCGAAACTCTCGCTCGAGAGGTACTGCAGTAGCTCTTCCTCACTATCAGTGAGCGTGGCGTCTTCTGACGCGAAAAGCGTGTTCCGGATGCCGGCGTGCATCAGCTGCTCTATGTTATACTGGGCAGCGTCCACTATCCCGAAGTTAGAGCTGATGGTCTGGCCCTGGATGGTGAGCTGTATTTCCTTATTGGAGATGTTCGGCCCCATAGAGGCATAGAACTGGTGCGTTTGCCCGCCGCCTCTTGCCGGGGGGCCGCCCCTGCCATCGAAGAACACAACTTCCACGTCATACTGCTTGGAGATGGCGCTCAGCTCTTCCTTTGCCTTATATATACCCCAGTTGGCCATCAGGTAGCCCCCGTCTTTGGTGCCGTCCGAGAAGCCCAGCATGATGGTCTGGATGTTGCCGCGCTTTTGCAGGTGCTGGCGGTACGCCTCCGTTTCATATAAGTCTTTCATCACACCGGCGGCATGCTGCAGGTCGTCGATCGTTTCGAAGAGCGGCACAATGTCCACGGGGAGGGAATCCTTTTTCCAGCCGGCCAGTTGGAACAGGCCATATACCTGCATTACGTCAAGGGCGCTGGTGCTATGGCTGATAATGTAGCGGTGGCAGCCTTGCTCCCCGTTCGTCTGCTGAATGGTTTTGATAGCGGCCATGCTTTGCAGCACGTCGCGGTGCAACTCACTCTCCAGCCCCGATGGGTCAACGGCCTCTTTTACCTGCAGCATCACAGCAATCTTTTCCTTGTCCGAAAGGGCAGCATAATTCGCGGGCACTGCAGACGATGTCTCTGCCAGCACCTCTAAAAGCTCGGTATGCACCGAGCTGTCCTGCCGTATATCCAGGGAGGCGAAGAAAAGGCCAAACAACTCCACTTTCCGAAGCAGGTTCTCCACCATGCTCAGGAACAGGCTGTTGTGCTCTTCTATCAGAATGGTGTGTATCTGCTGCAGCGCCGAGATGATCTCCTCTTTGGAAATGTCCAGCTCGTGGTTCGGCACAAACAGGTTGTTGTAAAGTTTCTGCTCCAGCGCCAGCACCACGTTCGAGACACCTTTGAAGGTGAGTCGCCGCTTCAGCCGGCGCACATCCAGGTAGTAGGACTTCAGGGCGCCGCCCCGCAGCGCCTCAGCCACTTTCAGGGTGATGGACGCGTTCACGAAAGGATTGCCGTCGCGGTCGCCGCCGGGCCAGAAGCCGAAGCGGACAATCGGGTTGCCTGGGCTTACCTCGTGCGGGAAATTATTCTTAAGGAATGACAGGATGTTGCCGGCCGCATGGTAAAACACATTCTCCAGGTACCAGATCAGGTTCATGGCCTCGTCATAAGGCGAGGGTTTTTCATTTTTAAAAAACGGCGTTTTCCCCAACTGCCGCAGGTAGCTGTTGATCTGGGCGGTGTTGTCGTTCATCATCGCCTTCGACAGGTCGTTGATGATGCCCAGCACCTCGCTCGGATAAAACTGGGTGGGGTGGGCGGTGAGCACCAGCCGCACCGAGAAGTCTTTCAGCTTCTCGGCCAGCTGCGCTTTTTTCTTTGTCTGCAGCACTTCCGTCTGCAGCTGCTTCAGCGTGCCCGGGCCGTTCATATCATGAATATCGCGGTAGGCGGCGTCCTCAAGCGCGTCGAACAGCACTACCTGGCGCTCCGTGTACTGCACAAAACGGAACAGCAGGTCCACCATTTCCTGGTCGTTCTGATACGAGGTATGCTGTTTGAAAAAAGAGTCGATTATCTCTACCGGGCTTTGGTTCTTGGCAAAGCCTTCTTCGCAATGCAGCAGGAAAATAGTCAGGAGCACACCCGTTTTCTCCACCCTGTGGAAGGGCAGCGCCGTGAAAAGGCTGTTGTACAACTGAAACCGGAGGCTTACTTGCTTGTTGTAAACCTGAATTGTGCTGTTGGCGGAACCATCCATGTATCGCGTATTTTTTTGCAATGATATATAGTTTAAGGAGTTTTAATTAAAGTTATTGCAATATAAGTAAGCATTTATTTAAAAGAGCGTATTTTTCAGCAAAAGTTTCATCGTTCGGCTGTGCAAGAGCGGGAAATACCAGTTACAAGAAATCTTTTACATATAAAATAAGTAGTGATAGCTACTTGTTTGATTTTTGATGACTGAAGTTTCCCCATCCAACAGGGGAATATTCTTCAAGAGTAGTTTACTTCCCTACCCGGAGAAGTAGGGATGGATCACTTACAACAAAGTAAGTGCATCGCACTCCGGTTTATATACGCAATGCTTCTATGTCAGAGTTCAAGAACATGTCAGAGTTACTGGAGCACTGCCATATATATACCGTTTGCGGCGGGCAGGGTTGTGGGAGGGGCGCCCGTGCATGCCGCAGGGGGATTTTGAGAAGATCCCACCGGATTCACCTTTCCGGGCGAGCTATATTATACTGCGTTGGTGAAGTTCTAAAGCAGGAGGCAAAAGCGGCAACAACTGTGGCGGTTGGTCCTCTGTCGATGGTGCGGCACCGAAATCAATACCTGCCTGATATGGCTACCTATATATAAACCTGACTGTTTGTAGGTTATAAAAGAACCTGTGTGTAGCTATGAAATTGAATGTATGCCTAAGGGGGGGTATCATCAGGTTCAGTTTACCCACCTTGTGCGCATCCAGTTGTTCCGCTGTTCCTTTGTCAGAAAAGTCCAGGCAACGATTCGGCTTGTTTTATTTCCATGACGCATCGGGATCGTCCTGGAGTCGAAAGCGCCGGCCGCTTTTAATGCTTTGTAGACGTTCTTTAAGCTGGATTCTTTCGAAACAAGGGTGGAAAACCAGAAACAGGAGGCTGAGAACTCCCTGCTTTGGCCAATCATATCTACAATGAATCTTTCTTCCCCGCCTTCGCACCACAACTCATTGCTCTGGCCCCCAAAGTTCAGGACTGGCTCAGGGATCCTTTTGTGTTTTAAGTTCTTTAGTTTTCGGACCGTTCCGGCGCTGGCCTCTGCTGAAGAGGCATGAAAAGGAGGGTTGCAGATCGAAAGATCAAAATATTCGTCTTTATGGATAATCCCTCTGAAATAATCTTTTGGGGTGTGCTGCCTTCTGCACGCTATCTGCCCTTGCAGCGCGGGGTTCATTTCAATTATTCTATTGGCAGATTCAATGGAAACGGGGTCGATGTCTGAGCCGACGAATTTCCAGCCGTATTCCCTGTTCCCGATAATGGGATACACGCAATTGGCTCCCACGCCAATGTCCAAGCATTTTATTTTATCACCCTGCGGTACTCCCTGTCCCTGAACGCCGGCAAACTGGCTGCCCAGCAAATCGGCTATATGATGGATGTATTCGGCTCTTCCCGGAATGGGCGGGCATAGATAGCCAGCAGGTATATCCCAAAAACCGATGCCGTAGTAATGCTTCAGCAGCGCCTTGTTCAGCATTTTAACCGCCGCCGGATCAAAAAAATCAATGGATTGATCCTGGTAGTTGTTCACCTTTACATATGGACCCAACTCCGGGCAACTCGCTGTCAACTGTCTGAAATCATAGCGCGCCCGGTGTTTGTTCCGGGGGTGCAAGTTGGATTTCTCTGTTGGATGTTCTTTTTTGATAGGAGACATGTTAGGAACTGCGTCAGGGATATTGTGAAGTTTTAAAAGCGCCTTCTCATTTACCACCGGCATATAATATAAAAGACTACTGATATAAAACATGCAGCAACTTATATATAAAAGGGGCGGTTCTGTAAATTTGAAACACCCCTTTTATATATGTAAGAAATAGTATCAATAAACTTTAAAAACTTTGTGTGAATATCAGCTACAACACCTTATCAATAACCTGATATACTTCCTATTAAATCTTGAAGAATTTGCTCATTACGAATGGCATTATCAGTGTCAATGGTTGTTTCTATAATAAAGTTTTTTGCTCCATTTGATAACTTCAAAATTAACATACTATCTTTTTTGATAATATCATTTTCAACCTATAGAACAAAAGATTCTTTGAGAGATAAAGCTTTGTCGCTGAATTCGATATTATAACTTTTTTTAAGAGCTTCATTTTTATAAAAATCATTAAAAAGCTCTTTGTTTTTAATACTGAGCAGCCTTATTTCGGGGGCTTTTATTATAGGATTCTTTTTATTTGTAATGCTTGATACGCACCTTATTAAGTAACTATCATAGCCTACATACTCTTCCTTGTCAAAAAGGCTCCACACATAAGTAGTAGGATTTATATTTATTCTACATTCTTTAAGTTTAAAGGAGGTGCCATAGTGAATGCCAGTTACTTTTTCCCCATTGTTATCATACTTAGTCCATTTCCCATCCCAAACGTCATCCTTGCATCTACCTTTGCCAATCATTACACCATTTTCGTTGTAGTAGACCATCTTCCCATTATACTTCCCATTATTTAATTTCGCCTTCCTCTTTATGTTGCCGTTTTCAAAATATTGCACATTTTTGCCTGATATTTTGTCTTCTTTGTGTGTTCCCGTTTCTTTCAATGCACCGCTTGTATAATATAAACTATAGGGTCCATGCTTCTGATCATCCTTATATGTAATTTTATTCTCAATAAGCCCATTAGCGAAATAATATGTAAAAATGCCTTGTTCTGTTAGACTATCCTTAGATAAGGAGTATCCTTTCATTTTAACTTTCCCAGATGCATAGTAATCTGTCACATTAAACATAGTTTTATATGGGGATGTGACCCTGTAGAATGAATATTCACCGCCATGTGTGATGTTCCAATCTACATCAAAATAAGTTGTATCTTGACTTCGCCCTGTATAACAAATCGCTAATAGGAAAATGGTTATTAGCTTTATTTTGCTCATGATGTTGTAGTTCATTTAAGTTTGCTTTTGTGAGTTGATATAAAATAGATAGGCGTTACTGATAGCTAAAAGTAAAGGTTGATATTAATCCCGCTAATATAATATATTAAAAGCTTAATAGAAGGGCCGTTTATAATTAATTCAGGAAAATGAGAATTAGGTATAATAGGTAAATGAAGTACAGAGAAAGACCCCGCTTCACGCCTTTTTCACATTGTATAGTCTTTTTTACTTTTGAAACATACACTTCGTGTGAGTGTTGGCATATATAAGTCTTACCCCAGGCAAGGATAAAGCAACAGCTTACTTACCTTCTCAAACACAATACACCCGCCACACCCATCCGCCGTATAGGAGGGGCTATGATAGAAGAACTGATCATCCGTACTTTGTGCGATACTTTACCCGAAGCGCCTGCAGACGCGCTTTTCCTGTTTGGCCAGACAGAGGATAACCAGGAATCCGCGTTTGCGGTCGCCCGGCAGTTATGGCAGCAAGAGCGCGTCAGCAGGGTACTGTTTCTGGGCACGGGGGCCATCAGCGGCTACCCCGGCTTCGAAAGCTGGAAGAATGCGTTGGTGAACGCGGGAATGGGAGAGGGGATGCTGGAGCCGGTGCCACCCGTGCCGGCTGATACGGACATCCTGCACACCGGTATCGAGGCAACGTCCATGGTGGCTTTTGCCAAAAAACAAAATTACAGGCGCATCATCGTGTCTGCAAGCCCTTTTCAGCAGCCCCGCGCCTATATGGCAGCCGTAACGGCAGTATTGAAAAGCTACCCCCAACTGTATGTCTACAGCCTCCCCGGGAAAGCTCTGCCTTGGAAAGAGGAGGTGGTGCACTCGCAGGGAAAGGTGCAGGACGCGCGGGCCGGGCTCATTTCCGGGGAAATGGAACGCATCCGGAACTACCACGCCATCGGTGACCTGGCCTCTGTGGAAGAGGTGCTTGCGTACCTCAACAAGCGGGACCTTGGGAAGCTGTAAAGCCGGTTTACTTCATGTGCTTGTGCTTGCGCCTTACGATCTCCTGCACCGGCACGTTTTCGATCTTGCTCTCAAGCCAGGAGATAATGTCGAGGTACAGGAAAGGCCGCTTCTCGTACGGATCCCTGGAAATGGCCAGTAATTTGTCTTTCAGGCTGATGAAGGCGTCTTTCAGCTCATGCGGCGCTACATCTCCCAGGCTTCGCAGGAAACGGAATATCTCTACCTGCATTTGCTGCTGGTCGTTCATCTTGCCCAAAAAGCGGTACACCGACCGGATCTGGTACTCCAGCACCTCGTCTTCGCCGGCCTCGTAGTGGGCAATCAGGTTCAGGATGCGGGCAAAGCACTGCAGGTCCTCCCGCAGGCTGATGTCCTTGTACTGGATGATCTTGTTCAGGTACTCGATGGCCTTATAATTGTCCCCGCTGCCGAAGTAAAGGCTGGCGATTTTGTAGTAGAACGTGAGCATGCGGTGCGGGTCTAGTTGCGACCGGTAGCGGTTCAGGTTCTCCAGCAGCTCCGGAATGATCTCCACCCCCTCTGTAAAGCGGCCCTCCAGGAAGTAGCTGTTAATGCGGTTGGTATATATAAACAGGAACAGCAGCACCTCTGAATTCGGTGTGGGGCGCCGGTGCTCGTCCACGGCAAACTGCTCCAGCTTATGCCGCACCTCCATAAACTTGCTGTAATAGAGCATGTTGTAGAGCGCCAGCAGCAGGTTATGCAGCCCCTTTATATATAAGGTGTCCTGTTTGTACTTCATATCCGGGTACTGCTCAAACAGGTCCACCCACTTCTGCGCGTAACGGTAACAAGACTTAAAGTTCTGGTTGATGTAGTGGTACCAGACATGGGCCTGGTAATAGTACAGCTTCTCATAGAACCCGGCGTGCTGCATGTCTACCTGCGGCAGGTTTTCCTTAAAGAAGGCGGTGGTGTGGATATAATCCTGCTCGTTGCGCGAGTGCCCGACTTTTATATATAAGCCATATAACCGGAGGGCGGCATTGGAGAGCGCGTGTATCTGCGTGACGTGGCGGGCAGTGTCTATTGCCTCGGTCGCCAGCGATTCTGCCCTTCCCTCGAGGCTGCGCGTAATGTACTGCGACTCGATCAGCTTCTCAAAATCAATGGCCATGAGGGCGATATGCGGCAATTCGCCCTGGTGGGCGCTGACCTTAACTTTCTCCAGCATCTTCAGGCTCTGCTGGTAAAAGCCCTTGTTGTAGAGCACGCGGGCATAATCGAGCTGCTCGTGCAGCTGGATGTCCAGGTTCTGCCCGGAGTGGTACAGGCGCAGGCTGGAGAGCAGTTGCTTGTACAGGTTGGCCTTCATGTTGGCGAGCTGCGTCTTCTTCACGGCGGGCGCGTTCTCCAGCACTTTCTCATCGTCATAGAACGCCTCGCCGTCCATGGCATCAAACAGTTGCAGAAACTTAAGGCCGTCCGTGGAGCCCTGCCGCTTGGCAAACAGCCGGAAATGCCGCTTTTCAGTTTTGGTCAGGGATTTAACCAACTGAAAAACGGGATCGGTGTTTTCGTTAGACATTGTATATTTTTATTGCGTATTTAATTGAAAGACAGGAATTTATAAATGAAATTAGCGCGATTAGAAATAACAGCCTATTCTGAAAATAGTTTTTGTAGCTCCTGCTTTTCGACTTACTTGCCCTCTAAGTACTGAATTAATTTCTGTAATTAAGATCAAATTAACTATGTCGGCTCAAAAAATACAAATCTTTGACACCACCCTGCGGGATGGCGAGCAAGTGCCCGGTTGCAAACTCAACATGGAGGAAAAACTGGTAATTGCAAGGCAGCTCGAACTACTGGGCGTGGATGTGATAGAGGCTGGTTTTCCTGTTTCGAGCCCGGGAGATTTCGAGGCGGTGAAAGCCATTGCCGCCCAGACAAAGGAGATAACCGTCTGCGGCCTTTCAAGAGCTGTGGAGGAGGATATACGCGTGGCGGCCCAGGCACTGTCCGGTGCCCGACGCCCCCGGATCCATACCGGCATCGGCACCTCCGAATCACATATAAACTTTAAGCTGCGCAGCACGCAGGAGAAAGTGCTGGAGCGCGCCATTGCGGCGGTAACGCTGGCAAAGAGCTTTGTGGAGGACGTGGAGTTTTACGCCGAGGATGCCGGCAGAACCGAGAACGAGTTCCTGGCCAGGGTGTGCGAGGCCGCCATCAAGGCCGGTGCCACCGTGCTGAACATACCGGACACCACCGGCTACTGTTTGCCGGAAGAGTACGGTGCGAAAATAAAGTACCTTTACGAAAACGTGAAGGGCGTTGACAGGGTCCGTCTCTCCACGCACTGCCACAACGATTTGGGCCTGGCAACGGCCAACTCAATATCCGGTGTGGTAAACGGGGCGCGCCAGATCGAGTGTACCATCAACGGGGTAGGGGAGCGTGCCGGAAACACGGCTTTGGAAGAAGTTGTCATGATTTTACGCCAGCACCCGTACCTCAACCTCGACACAAACGTGAACACGAAGCTGTTGGCGGAAACGTCTGCGATGGTGTCGCATATGATGCGCATGCCGGTGCAGCCGAACAAAGCCATCGTAGGCTCCAACGCGTTCTCGCACTCCAGCGGCATCCACCAGGACGGCGTGATCAAGCACCGCGAGACCTATGAGATCATTGATCCGCGCGATGTCGGTGTGTCGGACTCTTCTATTGTGCTTACTGCCCGCTCCGGCCGCGCCGCGCTGGCATACCGTTTGCAGAAAATCGGCTATAACTTCGATAAAAATACCTTGGACAAAGCCTATGCCTCTTTCCTGCAGGTGGCGGATCGCACCAAAGAAGTAGTGGATCACGATTTGCATATCTTAGTTGAACAAGAAAACCTGGTTGCTGCCAGTTAATATGAAGAAGACATTATTTGATAAAATTTGGGATGCACATGTAGTCCGCTCCATTCCGGGCGGACTGGATGTTTTTTATATAGACAAGCACCTGATCCATGAGGTAACCAGCCCCCAGGCGTTTGATGAGATCGCGGCGCGCAACCTGCCGCTGTACCGGAAAAACCAGATCGTGGCCACCGCCGACCACAACGTGCCTACCATCAACCAGCACCTCCCGATCCAGGAGCCGCTCTCGCGCATGCAGGTGGACAAACTGACGGAGAACTGCGCGAAATACGGCGTGGAGTTGTTTGGCTTAGGGCACGAGAACCAGGGCATCGTGCACGTGATCGGGCCGGAACTGGGCATCACGCAGCCGGGCATGACGATTGTGTGCGGCGACAGCCACACCTCCACGCACGGCGCTTTTGGGACGATCGCTTTCGGCATCGGCACCAGCCAGGTGGCGCAGGTCATGGCCTCGCAGTGTCTGCTCATCAGCCGCCCGAAGAAAATGCGCATCACCGTGGACGGCGAGCTAGGGCGCGGGGTATCTGCCAAAGACCTGATCCTGTATGTCATATCTAAGTTAGGCACAGGCGGTGCCACGGGTTATTTTGTGGAGTACGCCGGCAGTGCCGTTCGCTCGCTGAGCATGGAAGGCCGCATGACGGTCTGCAACATGAGCATTGAGATGGGCGCGCGCGGCGGCATGATTGCCCCCGACGAGACGACGTTTGAATACGTGAAGGGCCGCGAACACGCACCGAAAGGTGAGCGTTGGGAAGAGGCACTGGCTTACTGGAAAACGCTCTATACGGAAGAGGGCGCTGCCTTCGACAAAGAGTATTTCTTCGATGCCTCCGAGATATCGCCGATGATCACCTTCGGCACGAACCCGGGCATGGGCATTGCCATCAATTCCCATATTCCGGTGGAGGTGCCAACAGGGGAGGCGGCCAGCTTTGATAAATCGCTGCAGTATATGGGCTTTGCGCCCGGCGAGTCGCTGATCGGGAAAGAGGTGAACTACGTGTTCATCGGCAGCTGCACCAACTCCCGCATCGAAGACCTGCGGGTAGTGGCGGAGTTTGTGAAGGGGCGCCATAAGGCAAGCCATGTGGAGGCGATCATTGTGCCGGGTTCCAAGCACGTGGAGCAGCAAGCAAGGGCCGAAGGCATCGACAAACTGCTGGCGGAGGCAGGCTTTGAGCTGCGCGAGCCGGGTTGCAGTGCCTGCCTGGCCATGAACGAAGACAAGATTCCGGCCGGTGCCTATTGCGTGTCCACCTCCAACCGTAACTTTGAAGGCCGCCAGGGCCCCGGCTCCCGCACCTTGCTGGCCAGTCCGCTGGTGGCCGCCATCACCGCCGTGGAAGGAAAGATTGTTGACATCACCCAATACCTGAATTAATGGAAAAGTTCGAGATTATTAAGTCGGGCGCAGTTCCGTTACCGATAGAGAACATAGACACGGACCAGATCATCCCGGCCCGTTTCCTGAAGGCCACTTCCCGGGAAGGGTTCGGCGAAAACCTGTTCCGCGACTGGCGCTACGACAGCAGCGGGAACCTGAAACCAGACTTTGCGCTGAATAACCCGCGGTATAACGGGCAGATCTTGGTAGCGGGTAAGAACTTTGGCTGCGGATCCAGCCGAGAGCATGCGGCCTGGGCCATCTATGACGCCGGTTTCCGGGTGGTGATTTCCAGCTACTTCGCTGATATTTTCAGGGGCAACGCGCTCAACAACGGGCTGCTTCCCTTGCAGGTGTCTGACGAGATGCTGCAGCGTTTGCTGGAGCAGGTAGAGCGGGAGCCGCAGACGCAATTTGTGGTCGACTTGCTGAAGCAGGAATTTTTCGTGCCAGTGTGGAACGAAAGCGTCTCTTTTGAGATTGATCCTTACAAAAAAGAGTGCCTGATTAACGGCTACGATGATATTGATTTTTTAGTGAGTCAGAAAGAGGCCATAGAAACCTACGAGAACAAAAGACAATGGGCATATTAAATAAAAGGATCGCAGTATTGCCGGGCGACGGCATTGGTCCTGAAGTCTGTCACGAAGCCATTCGTGTACTGGAAGCGGTAGCCGAACGGTTCGGCCACAAATTTGAGTTTGAGAAATACCTGATGGGCGCCTGCGCCATCGACGCCACGGGCAACCCGCTGCCGGATGAGACGCTGGATGCCTGCCTGGAGGCGGATGCCATCCTGCTGGGCGCCATCGGCGACCCGAAATACGATAACGACCCCTCGGCGAAAGTAAGGCCGGAGCAGGGCTTGCTGCGCCTGCGCAAGTCGCTGGGCCTTTTCGCCAACATCCGGCCCGTGACGGCCTATGAGGTGCTGTTGGAGCACTCCCCCCTGAAGAACGACCGCATTGCCGGTGCCGACATGCTGATTTTCCGGGAACTGACCGGCGGCGTGTACTTCGGGGAGAAAGGCCGCACCGCCGACAGCGCCTATGACAACTGCACCTATAGCCGGGAAGAGATAGAGCGCATTGCGCAGCTCGCCTTTCAGGCGGCGGCCACTCGGCGCAAGAAACTGACATTGGTAGACAAGGCCAACGTGCTGGAGACTTCCAGGTTATGGCGCGAGGTGGTGCAGGGCATCGCCAAAGGATACCCCGAGGTGGCGGTGGATTACCTTTTCGTGGACAATGCCGCCATGCAGCTTATCCTGAACCCAAAGCAGTTCGACGTGATCCTGACTGAGAACATGTTCGGAGATATCCTCTCCGACGAAGCATCGGTGATCGCCGGTTCGCTGGGCTTGCTGCCGTCTGCTTCGGTTGGTAAACTGGTGTCGCTGTTCGAGCCCATCCATGGGTCTTACCCGCAGGCCAAGGGCAAAGGCATCGCCAATCCGATCGCTGCCATCTTGTCTGCTGCCATGATGCTCGAGCACTTCGGCCTGCAGGAAGAAGCGGACCTGGTGAAAGAAGCTGTGCAGTACGCACTCGAAAAGAAAGTGCTGACACCGGAGCTGAACAGCCACTCACCCTATACAACAGAGCAGGTGGGCACATTTATATCCTACTGCGTGCTGGACGGAGCCGAGACAGGCCCTTACAAGTATAACATGGAAGTAGGGCTTAGCACGATTATATAGGCAATTCGCAGCCGCTGATTGTGATCTTTTTGTTGCAGTCAGCTTATTTTCGTATATTGACAGAAATGCAAAAACAAACCCAAATCAGCGTCATTATTCCTTTTATTTCCGTGATCATTTCACTGGAGGAGGAGATGGTTTGCTGAAAAACTGAGCATATAAAAGCAACAGATAAAAGCAGCCGTCTCTTAACAGGGACGGCTCTTTTTATATATGGCTATCATTAATATTATATATGGCTATCATTTATACCAACGCCTTTTATACTTGAGTTTGCAGCTTGCTTTCTGCTACAGTACACGTTATGCGCTCTATCCCTCCGCTGCCGGATGAAAGAGCCATACACCTGCTGATCAGGTAAGAAAGTCTGATAAAGCCCGCGGTACTCCGAAAGGCTTTTTGTTTAAGAAGTTGCTATATATGATAGTGTAACACCCTTTTGCAGCCGTGTTGAGTACCTGACTATATATAGCTCGTGCGCATTTATCTGCCTTATGGGAGGCCGTTTTGCTGCTCGTTCACTGATAATCAGCCGTAAATGCGGGGACTATTTTTCTTTAGATAATGTATGGTACTTGTATATAAGTAATTGATAGTCAGTTTTATAAAAACTTTCTTTGAGCTTTTAGAAATAGTAGGTTTTTAGCAGACTCATTTTAGCAGCAAAAGCAAAAGGCAGAACTTTAGGAAAGTATAAAACCGAAACAGCATATATAAAACCAAGACGGTGAAGAGTTAGCAGACAGAGCAGCAATTCTAAGCATGCTTCCTTTGCTTCCTCAGATCCACGATAAAAAACCATAATCTCCATGGCCTTAAACAAATACAGCCGCATCTACACGCAAGACGACAGCTTACCTGCCTCGCAGGCTATGCTCATCGGCTCAGGACTTTCAGAAGAAGATCTGCAAAAACCTTTTGTCGGCATCTGCTCCACGGGGTTTGAAGGCAACACCTGCAACATGCACCTCGACGGGCTGGCGGACGAAGTGAAGAAAGGTGTGAACCAGTTGGGTATGGTAGGGCTGCGCTTTAACACGATCGGCGTGAGCGACGGCATCACCAACGGCACCGAAGGCATGCGCTACTCGCTGGTGTCGCGGGAAGTGATTGCGGACTCCATCGAAACGATCACGGGGGCCCATAATTACGATGCGTTGGCTTGCGTTGTAGGCTGCGACAAGAACATGCCGGGCTCGCTGATTGCGATGGCCCGTCTGAACCGACCGTCGCTGATGGTATATGGCGGCACGATAAAGTCGGGAAATTTCAAAGGGGAGAAATTGAACATCGTTTCCTGCTTTGAGGCATATGGCAAGAAACTGAACCACAATATTTCGGAGGAGGATTACCGCGGCATTATCCGCAACGCCTGCCCGGGCCCGGGGGCCTGCGGAGGCATGTACACCGCCAACACCATGGCCTCTGCGGCCGAAGCGCTGGGCATGTCGATCCCTTATACATCCTCCTCGCCGGCAGTGAGCCAGCAGAAGATGGAAGAGTGCCTGCAGACAGGGCATTACCTGCTGAACCTACTGGAAAAAGACATCAAGCCGCGTGACATCCTGGTGCGCGAGGCATTCGAAAACGCCATGGTGGTGATTACGGTGCTTGGCGGATCGACCAATGCGGTGATACACCTGATTGCCATTGCCTCTGCGGCGGGCGTAAACCTGACGCTGGAGGATTTCCAGGCAGTGAGCGACCGGACGCCGGTGCTCGGCGACCTGAAGCCGAGCGGCAAATACCTGATGGAAGACCTTTGCTCTTTAGGTGGTGTGCCTGCCGTCATGAAAACGCTGCTGAACGAGGGGCTCATTAACGGCGACCTGATGACCGTGACAGGCAAGACCATTGCAGAGAACCTGGCGGATGTGAAGCCGCTGGGCGAAGAGCAGGATCTGCTGCGGCCGCTCTCCAACCCGATCAAAGCCGACGGCCACATCCAGATCCTGTATGGCAACTTGGCGACGAAGGGCGGCGTGGCGAAGATCACGGGGAAAGAAGGCTTGAAATTCGAAGGTCCTGCCGTGGTGTTCAACTCGGAGGAGGAACTGAACGAAGGGCTGAAAGTGAACCGGGTGAAGGCAGGCAATGTCGTCGTCATCCGCTACGTCGGCCCGAAAGGCGGTCCTGGCATGCCGGAGATGCTGAAGCCCACCTCCGCCATCATGGGGGCCGGGCTGGGCGATAAAGTGGCCCTGATCACAGACGGCCGCTTCTCCGGCGGAACGCACGGCTTTGTGATTGGCCATGTGTGCCCCGAGGCCTTTGAGGGCGGCAACATCGCGCTGGTGGAAGACGGGGACATCATCACCCTGGACGCCGCCACCAACACCGTTCACCTGCACGTGGACGACGCCCTGCTGGCCCTGCGCCGCGACAAGTGGGTGGCACCGGAGGCCAAGGTGAAGCGCGGCGTGCTGCAGAAGTATATCAGGACGGTGAGTGACGCAAGTAACGGATGTATAACAGATTTAGAAGAGGCTTATGTTAACGCAAGAGAAACAAGCTCCAGAATTGCTTGAAGAGAAGAAGACAATATCAGGGGGTGAGGCGCTTATACGTGGTCTGCTGAAAGAAGGGGTAGACACCATTTTCGGGTATCCGGGCGGTGCCATCATGCCTATATATGATTCCTTATACGATTACAGGGAGCAACTGAACCACGTGCTGGTGCGCCACGAGCAGGGCGGCATCCACGCCGGGCAGGGATATGCGCGCGCCTCCGGCAAGGTGGGGGTGGTATTCGCCACCAGCGGCCCCGGCGCCACCAACCTAATCACGGGCCTCGCCGACGCCATGATAGACAGCACGCCGCTCGTGTGCATCACCGGGCAGGTGTTCGCCCACCTGTTAGGCACAGACGCCTTCCAGGAAGCGGATGTAATCAGTATATCTTCCCCTGTCACCAAATGGAATTACCAGGTAACGGACGCGAAGGAGATACCGGAGGCGCTTGCCAAGGCCTTCTATATAGCCAAAAGCGGACGTCCGGGCCCGGTGTTGATCGACATCACCAAAAATGCGCAGCTGCAGCAGTTGAGCTACGACGAGCATAAATGCTGCGACCACATCCGCAGCTATCGCCCGAAGCCTATCATCCGTGAAGAATATATACGGGAGGCTGCGGAGCTGATTAACCAGGCGAAGAAGCCATTTGTGCTGTGGGGCCAGGGCGTGATCCTGGGGGCAGCGGAGCAGGAGTTCAAGCAGTTCATCGAGAAGAGCGGCATCCCGGCCGCCTGGACCATTATGGGGGCAGGGGCCTTGCCAAGCGATCACCCGCTGAATGTGGGCATGCTGGGCATGCACGGCAACTACGGCCCCAACGTGCTCACCAACGACTGTGACGTGCTGATTGCCATCGGCATGCGCTTCGACGACCGGGTGACCGGCCGCCTCGACAAGTATGCGAAGCAGGCGAAGGTGGTGCACTTAGACATCGACCCGTCAGAGATAGACAAGAACGTGAAAGCCACCGTGCCGGTGTGGGGCGACTGCAAAGAAACGCTGCCGTTGCTCACAGAGCTGGTGGAGGCTAAGAGCCACCCGGAATGGCTGCAGAAGTTCCGGGATTATATGACACAGGAAGTGGAGCAGGTGATCCAGGATGAGTTGTTCCCGGCCTCCGGCGAGATGACGATGGGGGAGGTGATGCAGCAGCTGAACGAGCTCACCAACGGCGACGCCATCATCGTAAGCGATGTGGGGCAGAACCAGATGGTGGCCTGCCGCTACGCCAAACTCAACCACACCCGCAGCAACATCACCAGCGGCGGCCTCGGCACCATGGGCTTTGCTTTGCCGGCTGCCATTGGGGCCAAGTTTGGCGCCCCCGACAGAACGGTGGTGGCCTTTGCGGGAGATGGCGGTATCCAGATGACGATCCAGGAGCTGGGCACCATCATGCAGAGCGGCGTGGACGTGAAGATCATCATCGTGAACAACCAGTTCCTGGGCATGGTGCGGCAGTGGCAGCAGCTCTTCCACGAGCGCCGCTACTCCTTCGTGGATATCACCAGCCCGGATTACATCAAGGTGGCGGAAGGCTACGGCATCGCCGGCAAAAAAGTAACAGAGCGGGAAAACCTGAGAAGCGCCCTGCAGGAGATGCTGGCCCATAAGGGCTCTTACCTGCTGGAGGTGATGGTGACCAAAGAGAACAACGTGTTCCCGATGGTGCCGCAGGGGTGCAGCGTAAGCGAAATCAGGTTGAAGTAAACGGAAGCAAGGGTATGACGAATCAGAATCATATAGACAGGCAGGAGTTCAACATCACGGTATACACCGAGCACCACGTGGGGCTGTTGAACCGGATTGCCACCATCTTCTCTCGCAGGAAGATGAATATCGAAAGCCTCAACACCTCGCCATCCGAGATAGAGGGCATCCATCGTTTCAACATCGTGATCCACGAGTCGGAGGAGGTGGTGCGCAAACTCACCCGGCAGATAGAGAAGCAGGTAGAGGTGCTGAAAGTGTACTACCACACCAACGAGGACGTGATCTGGCAGGAAATGGCGCTTTACAAGGTGCCGACCGATGTGATCGCAGAAAAGGCGCTGGTGGAGCGCTTGCTGCGCGAGAACGGGGCCCGCGCTGTGGTGATCCGGAAAGACTACACGGTGTTTGAAACCACCGGCCACCGCGAGGAAACCGACAACCTGATCAAGGTGCTGCAGCCATATGGTCTGATAGAGTTCGTGCGCAGCGCCCGCATCGCCATCATCAAAGGCAGCGAGGGCTTTAACCGGAAGCTACGGGAGTTTGAGCGTGCCGAGCCGGGCGAGGAAGTAAAGGAGAACGAGTACCTCAACAGCCGGGAAAAGATCTTCTCGATGTAGGGCATATATAGCGATAGGAGAGAAGAAAAGGGAAGCGAACCTATATAGGCGTTACGAATCCTCTCCCCTGCACCAGTTTGAAAAAGAATATTATCAAAAATCAATAAAACTAAAACCAGCTAAAACAAAATGGCAACTATCAATTTTGGAGGAGTAGACGAAACAGTGGTTACACGCGAGGAATTCCCGCTTTCTAAAGCGCAGGAAGTCCTGAAAGACGAAGTGATTGCTGTAATTGGGTACGGCGTGCAGGGCCCCGGACAGGCGCTTAACATGAGAGACAACGGTTTCAATGTGATCGTTGGCCAACGTAAAGATTCTCCCTCCTGGGAAAGAGCAATTAAAGACGGCTGGGTGGAAGGCGAAACCCTCTTCTCGATTGAGGAAGCAGCAGAGCGCGGCACCATCATTTGCAACTTGCTCTCCGATGCCGGACAAATAGCGCTTTGGCCTGTGATCAAGGAAAGACTGAAGCCCGGTAAAACATTGTATTTCTCCCACGGCTTCGGCATCACCTTCAAGGAGCAGACGAACATCGTTCCACCGGCTGATGTGGATGTGATCCTGGTGGCCCCTAAAGGAAGTGGCACCAGCCTGCGCAGGCTCTTCGTTAGCGGCGGCGGCCTGAACTCCTCTTTCGCGGTATTCCAAGATGCCTCTGGTAAAGCGTATGAAAAAGCGGTTGCCATGGGTATCGGCGTGGGCTCCGGCTATCTTTTCGAAACAGATTTCAAGAAAGAAGTATACAGCGACCTGACAGGTGAGCGCGGGGTGCTGATGGGCGCTCTGGCCGGTATCATCGAGGCCCAGTACCAGGTGCTGCGTGAGCGCGGACACTCTCCGTCTGAAGCTTTTAACGAAACAGTAGAGGAACTGACCCAAAGCCTCGTGCCGCTGGTAGGCGAAAACGGCATGGACTGGATGTATGCTAACTGCTCCGTAACCGCACAGCGCGGCGCCCTCGACTGGAAAGGCAAGTTCAGAGAGGCGACCCTGCCCGTGATAAACGAGTTATATGACAGCGTGGCGTCCGGCAAGGAAGCAGAGCGCACCATCCAGCGCGGTTCAACGCCAGGTTACAGGAAAGAGCTGGAGGCAGAACTGAAAGAACTGCGTGATTCAGAATTATGGCAAACGGGCGCTACCGTAAGGAAGCTGCGCTCCAGATCTAAGTAAAGGCATATGGATAAAGATACAGTCGCTTTAGACAACGTAGTCTCTGTTGAGAATGTAGAGCGGGCAGCGAAGAACCTGAAAGGGGTGATCAACAAGACGCCTTTGCTGCAGAACCACTGGCTGTCGCAGTTGTACGATGCCCATGTGTACCTGAAGCGGGAAGACCTGCAGGTGGTGCGCTCTTACAAGATCAGGGGTGCCTATAACAAAATGAGCACGCTGCCGAAAGTGGAAGGCGAGCGGGAGATCGTTTGCTCCAGCGCCGGCAACCATGCCCAGGGCGTGGCCTACGCGTGCCAGCTGCTTGGTCTGAAGGGCTATATCTTTATGCCAGCCAATACACCCGCCCAGAAAGTGAACAAAGTGCGTGGGTTCGGGAAGGAGATGGTGGAGGTGGTGCTGACCGGCGACACCTACGACGACACCTTTAAGGCGGCCAAGGAGTTTTCCGACAGCCGTGGCAGCACCTTTGTGCCCCCCTTCGACGACATCGCCATTGTGGAAGGGCAGGCGACGGTGGGGCTGGAGATTCTGAAAGCCGCCACGTTTCCCATCGATTACCTGTTCATGCCGATTGGCGGCGGCGGCCTGGCGGCCGGGGTCTCCAGCATCTTCAAGCAACTCAGCCCGCACACCAAACTGGTGGGCGTGCAGCCGCAGGGAGCCCCGTCGATGTACAACTCGCTGAAGGCGCAGAAGCGCCTGGCGCTGGACGCCATCGACAGTTTTGTGGACGGCGCGGCCGTGAAAAGCCCGGGTGAGCTGACCTTTGAGATATGCCGGGAACTGCTGGACGATGTGGTGCTGGTGCCGGAGGGGCAGGTGTGCGTCGACATCCTGAAGATGTACAACGAGGAAGGCGTGGTGCTGGAACCGGCAGGAACGCTTTCCATATCCGTGCTGAAGTACTACGCTGACCAGATCAAAGGTAAAAATGTGGTATGTGTCGTCAGCGGCAGCAACAACGACATTACCCGCATGGAGGACATCAAGGAGCGGGCGATGCAGCACCAGGGGCTGAAGCATTACTTCATGATCACCTTCAACCAGAAACCCGGTGCCCTGCGCACGTTCGTGAACAAGGTGCTGCACCCGGAGGATGACATCATCCACTTCCAGTACATCAAGAAAAACAACAAGGAGAAAGGCCCGGTGTTTATTGGGGTGGAGGTAAAGCAGGCACAGGATGTGGAGGATATAAAGCTTAGAATGACGGAAGAGGGCTTTGGCTACGAGTACTTAAACGGCAAGCAGGACTTCCTCAACATGTTCTTATAATAGTAGTAGTTGTTTGTTTTATAGTAGCAGCCGCTCTTTCTTTTGATTGGGCGGCTCTTTTTTTGCCCTCTGCGGCAGGGGCATCCTTCTCGTGAAGCACTGATGCAGCAGACAGAATGTTTGGCTGAAGAGGGCATGGTCACACCCACACCCTTTTCTCAGTTATAATCCTGCCCACGAGCAGCTATTAACAGTAGGATAGCACATTGGCTGCAGTCCCTGATTTATATATTAGGCACCTCTATATAATATAAGATATTTTCCGTATAATTATTAGCTGTTAGCCTTTGGCTGGACAGCCTGCCGGTCTATCATCCATGCATGATGTAGCAGGGCATATATATGACAAACCCCTGTATGGTTTTAGGTGGTCTGAATCATAGAAAACAAGAAAGGTGTTGGGGAGCTATTTAGGAAACTCTTGTCCGACTGGATGTTGCTGAGCTGCGCGCCGGGTTTGCCCCTGAAGCGCGTTTACATAGAATGTTTAAGCTGCTTCTGCCATGAGCCTGCTTCTGCAAACCACTGTACTGCTGATGATGGAGTGGTTCCAACTCCGGCCGCAAAGTACTGCTGCCCTCGCTGAGTTTACCCTCTGCCTGGTTATCTCGCTGTACCTGCTCAGTATCCGGGACAAAACGAAAGATGGTTTCCTTATCACCGGGATGTTCATCCTGCACACCCTCTACAATGCTGTTTCCTTTTTCCGCAATTCCGCTTTTGATACGCCGGCTTACGAGCCCATCGTATGGGTGCACAGTGTTATTCTGATAATCCTGGCACTGTACCACCTCCTGTTCTGCTATTCATACCGACAAAACCCCTACCCCAGGGAGATGCGTGCGGTGCTGCTGGTAAGCGCGGTGGTGCTCTTTATAGGGCTTTCGTTTCACAGAGTAGGGTTTCCCTGGACTTTCCCGGTGCAGTTTGTAATCGCCGTCTGGATCGTGACGGTGTTCGTGCGCAAAGCCATATGGTCTATACGAATACGGCAGAAAGCAGGCGCGGCCGCTAAACCCGCCTTGCCGGTGACGCGCGAAAGCGTACTGCAGGAATTCATCGAGCCGATCAGCCGTGATACAAAAGCATACCGCGTGTTTGCGCTTTGGTGCCTGTTGCTCGTCGCTACGTGGCTGAACGCCAATCTGGGGGTGTTTCAGATTATTCCGGTGTGGTGGGAGCAATTGCACCACGCCTTTTACCTGGTGCTGCTCACCTGGATCGTGATCAACTATATGTCTTACGCCCAGGAAACGACGACTTTCCTTGCCAAGCTGGTAGGGCTGTTCATGTGCCTGACATTGGTGCTGCTGGGGATGCTTAGCTTCCTGCTCTACGGTGTAGATAACCAGGTGGGCGTAAGCGAAGACAAGAAAAATGCCCTGCGCATCCTGGCGTACCTCATTCCCCTCTCCACATTTATTATTGTGCTGGTGTTCCCCGCATTTTTCAAGAGCAACCTGTTGCGGCCCCTTAGTTATGTGCTGCGGGGGGTGCAGCGGGTGAATGCAGGAGAGTTGCGCGTGGAAGTGCCTGTGGAGGTGCATGATGAGATTGGGGCGCTGGCACAACAGTTTAACCATATGACTGCCTCCCTGCGGCGCTACGCAGAGCAAATGGAGAGCCTGGTGGCCAAGCGCACAGAAGAGTTGGAGCGTAAATCATATGAACTGGAACAACAGAAAGCGCAACTGCAGCACACCCTCGACAACTTAAAGGCCACACAGGCGCAACTGGTGCAGTCGGAGAAGATGGCCTCGCTGGGGGAACTAACCGCCGGTATTGCCCACGAGATCCAGAACCCACTAAACTTTGTGAACAACTTTACCGAACTCAGCTCAGAATTGGTTGAGGAACTGCGCCATGAAATCAAACAAAAGGACAGCGCCGGCAACGATTCTGGGACAGAGGCCATTCTGTCAGACCTGGAGCAGAATCTATCCAAAATCTACCAGCACGGGCAGCGAGCAGATGCCATCGTGAAAGGTATGTTACAGCACTCCCGCAAGAGCTCCGGCCACAAAGAGCCCACCGACATCAATGCCCTGGCCGATGAGTACCTCCGCCTGGCTTACCACGGCCTGCGCGCCAAAGACAAAAACTTCAACACCAACCTTGTTACTGATTTTGACAAAGAGGTTGGTCTGGTGGAAGTGGTGCCGCAGGAGCTGGGCCGGGTGCTGCTGAACCTGTATAACAACGCCTTTTATGCTGTGCAGCAGCAAAAGGAGCACAAAAAGGAGGAGGAGTATAAGCCGCAGGTGGCAGTGAGCACGCGGCGCCTGGAGGATGTAGTGGAGATTCGGGTGCGGGACAACGGCCCGGGTATACCGAAAACAGCCGTGAGCAGAATCTTCCAGCCTTTCTTCACCACGAAACCTACCGGGCAGGGCACCGGGCTGGGCCTATCGCTCAGCCACGACATTGTTACCAAGGGCCACGGGGGCAAGCTGACCTTCTCGACTGCTGAAGGACAGTATACAGAGTTTATAATACAGGTGCCTGTGGTGAATGTAAATGAAACTGTTCTGGTGACCACCTGAGCGTCACCAGCCAGCCTGAATTAAAAAAATGAATTATATCCACCTAATCAAATTCGTTATGGCTATCAACATCAAAACCTCGGGTATTCATCATATCGCTTTGAGGTGTAAGGACATGAACCGGTCGAAGAAGTTTTACAGTGACGTACTTGGCTTCGATATTTTACTCGATACCCCGCACCTGTTCGGGATGATGATCGGTTCAAATTTTATTGGGTTCATGGAGGCTACCGCGCAGGAGGGTGACGAGGCGGTGTTCAGCCCCTTCCGGATCGGGATGGACCACCTGGCGATGGCATGCGAGGATGAGGAAGAACTGCACCGGGTGGCTAAAGCCTTAACGGAAGCCGGCGTCGAGAACACTGGCGTTAAAAAAGACGCCACTTTAAACAAAGACTACGTCGCATTTAAAGACCCCGACAGAATTCAGTGGGAGCTTTACATGGTCTGAAGCATATGCAGGATCCGGCTATACCTACCGTTGCTGAAGCCACTCAGAATAAGGTGGACGCCTTGAACGGCAAAGCATGGGAGTTGATGGTTGTCGACTCGAACCAGGCGCTTTCGCTCAGCGAGGAAGCCGTGCGTCTTGCCGGGAGTGTGGGGTATCAGAAGGGGGAAGCGGATGGGTTGCGTACCCTGGGGTTTTGCCATATCAGGCACTCCGATCATGACAAGGCAACAGCCTGCCTGGAAAAAGCCTTTCCGATCTACGAGACCCTGAAAGACTTGAAAGGCCAGGCCGATATATGGCAGTACAGAGGCATCATAAGCCGTTGCAGGGGCAATTACGGGGATTCGCTTGATTACCTGTATAAAGCGCTGACCATAAGGGAAAAGCTGGCGGGCCAGGAGGGAATCCCGTTGAATTTATATGATCTGGGGATCACCTACAAGTATCTCGGTAACTTCAGCAAGGCCATGGACTACCTGCTGCAGAGCCTGTCGGATGCGAGGAGGAAAAAGGCTGTGCTGACGGAGTCATACGTGCTGAATAACATCGGCCTGATCTATTTCGAGAGTTGCGATTACTACAATGCCCTGGCGTATTATCAACAGAGCCTGAGGCTCCGGAAACAAAGCGGCGACCAATGGGGCGAGGCAGGATGCCTGGATAACATCGGCACGGCCTACTATAAGCTCGGGGACCATGCGAAAGCGTTGTCATTCTGCGAGCAGAGCCTGGCCATCTCTGAATCCGCCGGGGACAAGAAAGGGCAGGCAAACGCACTTTTCCATATCGGCAGCATAAACTTTGGGCTTAAAAACTATGAGTCGGCTTTCCAGTACTGGCTGAAAAGCCAGCAGGTGCGGGTGGAGATTCAGGACAGAAAAGGCCAGGCAGAAATCCTCTATTTCTTCAGCCAACTCTACAGTGACCAAAGATACACCGGGGCAGATTTCGAAAAAGCGCTTCTTTACTTAGACGAAGGCCTGCGCATCGGGGAGGAGATCAAGGCAAAAGACACGCTTTCCAAGATTCACAAAGGCTATTACCAGGTGCTGAAGCAGGCTGGAAGGTACCAGGAGGCACTTCTGCATTATGAGAAACACACCGCTCTGGAAAAAGAGGTCCACAGCGAAGCGATGAGCAAAAAAGTGCTTGACCTGGAGATCTCACACCGAATAGAGCAAGCCATGAAAGAAACAGAGGTGTTTAAACTGCGCAATACCGAGCTTGCCAGGCTGAATGAGGAAATCCAGGAGCAGAAAGAGCGGACGGAACTGCAGCGGGATGTGCTCAGGAAGGCGCTGACGGACTTAAAAGCCACGCAGTCCCAATTGGTGCAGTCGGAGAAGATGGCCTCGCTCGGGGAACTGACCGCCGGCATTGCGCATGAGATCCAGAACCCCCTCAACTTCGTGAATAACTTCTCGGAAGTGAGTATTGAACTGTGCTCGGAGATAGGGCAGGAACTGGACGCGAGCCAGTTGGCCGACGCGCGCGCATCCCTGGCAGACCTCGTTCAGAACCTCTATAAAATTCAGCAGCACGGGCGGCGCGCCGAGTCCATCGTGAAGGGCATGTTGCAGCATTCACGCAGCAGCACCGGTCAGAAAGAGCCGACGGACCTGAACGCGCTGGCAAACGAGTACATGCGCCTTGCATACCATGGTTTGCGGGCAAAGGACCAAAGCTTTAACACCGCCCTTGCCACCGATTTCGATGAGCAGCTTCACAAAGTAAACGTGGTGCCGCAGGAACTGGGCCGGGTATTGCTGAACCTGTTCAACAACGCCTTTTACGCCGTGCTGCAGAAACAGAAACAGGGCCTGGCAGGATACAAGCCTGAGGTGCGGTTGAGCACGAGGCAACTGCCAGATCAGGTGGAAGTCCGGGTGCGCGACAACGGCACCGGCATCCCTGAAAATGTGCGGGCCAAGATTTTCCAGCCCTTTTTCACCACCAAGCCCAGCGGGCAGGGCACGGGCCTGGGGCTGTCCCTGAGTTACGACATCATCACCAAGGGCCACGGCGGTGAACTGCGGGTAGAGAGCAGGGAGGGGGAGTACACGGAGTTTATTATCCAATTGCCGGTGCCTGTTGGTTCACCTGTTAAGCCCACGTCCTCATGAAACCACGCTGCCTGCTGCTGTTCCTCTTAGTGCTGCACCACCTGGCTATTGGCCAGGCTAGCACAACCATGGCACAAGTGCTCTTGATTGAGGCTTTGCCGGAAGAGGGAATCCTGCTGGATAAAGGGTGGAAATTTCAGGCAGGTGATAACCCAGATTGGGCTGATCCTGATTTTGATGATACGCAGTGGCAGCCGATCGATCCTACTGAAGATATTAAAAACCTGCCGCAGCTGTGGCAAAACAACATTGTCTGGTTTAGGTTGCATCTCTCTGTAGATAGCTTAGTGCGCCAGCAGTCGCTTGTCTTGTATGGGCATCAAACAGGTGCCGCCGAAATATATCTGAACGGGCGCCTGATAAAGCGCTTGGGTGTGGTGAGCGGTAAACCTGAAGAGGTGCAGGCACACAAGCTGCCACTGGGACTGATGATCCCTTTGCCATTGAGGGGAGGGGCTGATCAGGTGCTTGCAGTGCGTTTTGCGCTGCAAAAGAACCTCCCTTACCTCCAGTATGGAGGCATAGACAATCCTGCTTGGATGATGAAGGTGAGCGGAATAAATGAGGCTGTCAGCTATATGAAAGCAGAGGATGACTCTCCCTTTGAGTTTTTCAGGACAGGGGCATTCCTGATTCTCGCGGTTCTGCACTTTGCTTTCTTTTGGTTTTACCCCGCGCAGCGGGCCAACCTGTATTTTTTCCTTTACACTCTTTTATCAGCACTTTGGTCTTATTTATTTAATTTATCTTTCAAAGTCTATCACCAAGATATTAAAGCATATTTGATACTTTTTGTATATGTATGTGTTTCCCTTAGTTATATTTTTTACCTAAGGGCCCTCTACATGATTTTTAATAAACACAAGGGAATCTTTATTTGGGTAATAACTACTGCACTCCTTCTCTATACTCCCCTCGCATTATGGCTTTACCACCACACAAACTTATTGCTTACTTCGGTTATCTTATTGATTCCATTAGAAACAATGAGAGTGTCTTTGCTGGCATTACATAGAAAGCAAAGAGGCGCAAAGATAGTGGCCGGGGGAGCGATCAGCTTTTTTGTCTTCTACTTTATTTTTGTAGCTATGTCCTACGGTTATATACCTGCAGGCTCAAACTTTATTACAGGAGACATTATGTGGAATATAAGCGCATTAAGTTTTCCTGTTTCCATCTCCATTTTACTGGCGCTAGAGTTTGCCTTCACCAGCCGCACCCTGGAAGCAAAGCTGGTAGAGGTCCAGCAGCTGTCGGAGAAGACAATTTCCCAAGAGGTCGAGAAGCAGCAAATTCTTCAGTCCCACAATGAAACCTTGGAACGTCAGGTGATTGAACGCACCACTGAGGTGGTAGCGCAAAAAGAAGAACTGCAAAGCACTCTCGAACACCTGAAAGCAACCCAATCCCAACTCATCCAGAAAGAGAAGATGGCTTCCCTGGGAGAGTTGACTGCTGGCATTGCCCATGAGATCCAGAATCCCCTCAATTTCGTCAACAATTTTTCTGAAGTCAGTTCGGAACTGGTAGAGGAACTGAAACAGGAGGCCATAGCAGATCATAAAGAGGAGGTACTGACGATTGCAGCCGACCTGAAGCAAAACCTCGCGAGGATCCATCAGCACGGGCAACGGGCAGATGGCATCGTAAAGAATATGCTCCAGCATTCCCGCGCCAGTTCCGGAGAGAAGCAGCTGACAGATATCAATACTTTAGCTGATGAGTACATGCGCCTTTCCTACTATGGATTTCGTGCTTTAGAAAAAGAATTTACCTGTACCCTCTCTACATCATTTGACCCTAAACTGAAGAAGGTGGAGGTAGTACCACAGGATATAGGGCGGGTGCTACTTAACCTGTTCAACAACGCTTTCTATGCTGTGCAACAGAAACAGAAACTGGTACATGCCGGAGCAAACGGCGAGGAGAGGGCTTATATGCCTAAGGTGAGCGTCAGCAGCCGCAAATCGCAAAGCCAGGTGGAGATCCAGGTGCGGGATAATGGGGTGGGGATGCCAGAGAGCGTGAAACACAAAATCTTTCAGCCCTTCTTCACCACTAAGCCTGCCGGCCAGGGAACAGGCCTTGGATTATCACTTAGCTACGACATCATCACAAAGGGGCACGGCGGAGAGATGCAGGTAGAGAGCAGGGAGGGGGAGTACAGCGAGTTTAGCATCAGACTGCCATATACCACAACATTCAACAAGCAACCCATAGTGCTATGAAAGCGGCTGTCTTACTTTGCTTTTTCTTTGCTTTTGTGCAGCTAAAGGCACAGCATAAAGCTGATCGTGTATTTCAGTTGCAGCAGATACCGGAAGAAGGCGTATTGCTCGATACGGGCTGGAAGTACCAGGCAGGCGACAACCCGGCGTGGGCTGAGCCAGGATTCGATGATGCGCAGTGGCAGCCGATCAACCCCACGCAGGACATTCATGAACTTACGCAAGTTCCGGAAAATGGCATTGGCTGGTTTCGCCTGCACCTGTCCCTTGACACGACGGTACGGAAACAGCAACTGGCCCTGCTTATTCAGCAATCGGGCGCTTCAGAAATATACCTGAACGGTACATTGATTCATCGCTTTGGAAGTGTAAGTATAGAACCGGGAGAGGTGAAAGCGTATGATCCCATGTGGCGGCCCGTTATGGTCCCATTCACGAAGGAAGCTCACCAGGTTTTAGCCGTTCGCTATGCACTTGAGCCTGGCTTGTCCTACACCACCATGTTCGAAACCTCTAATCCTGCACTCAGGATCAGCATAAATAACCTGATCACAGCAATTGAAAATCATGAATATTTCTTTACCCGCCTCTTAATTTTCTGGACTTTTATGATTGGGGCATGTGCCCTGCTGATCTTTTTACACACCGCTTTCTACGTATTTCATCCGCAGCAGAAAGCAAACCTTTCCTTTGCTTTGTTTGCTTTTTTCTTCATAGCGCAGAACATTATCAGAGTCTGGATTTTTGTTGATGGGCATGTAGTTTCATCCCGGTTTCTTCTCTACAATACCTGTTTTTCGTTGCTTCTGATTGCTGATATGTTCCTGCTGACAGCCATTTACCAGTTATCCAACACAAAGAGAGACTCTTTATTTCTTGGCCTGCTGATTTTGGTGGTAATAAGCGTATTCTTCATTATACCGCAATATGGTTGGGGTTGGATTGTAGGAGGAGCTTTTCTAGAGGTTCTGATCAAGCTGAATATTCTCCGCGTTGCACTCCAATCTGCCAACAGAGGTAAGAGAGGTGCCTGGTTTATTGCCTGGGGAGCCGTCGCCTGCCTTTTATTTTTTGTGATATTCCTTTCATTAGGCGTGCTGACAAGAGAGTTCCTCATTGGGGTCAGCCCTTTCAGGTCCATGCTCTACGTGATATCTGTGTTGAGTATACCTATTGCGACCTCTATTTATCTTGGTCTTGATTTTGCCTTCATCAACAACACCCTGAAAAAAAAGCTGGAGGAGGTAGAAGAACTCTCGCAGAAAACCATTTCACAGGAAAAAGAAAAGCAGGAGCTGCTTGCCTCCCAAAACGAAACGCTTGAAAGGCAGGTGGAGGAAAGAACCGCCGCCTTGCAGGAGTCGCTGGAGGAACTCAGATCCACCCAGGTACAGCTCATCCAGAAAGAGAAGATGGCCTCTCTGGGAGAACTGATGGCCGGAATAGCCCATGAAATACAGAACCCGCTCAATTTTATAAACAATTTCTCCGAGGTAAACAAGGAGCTGATCGAGGAGATGCAGGAGAACCTCCATACTGGCCAAGTAAAGGAGGCGGGGGCGATAGCCTCGGGTCTGAGAGAAAACAGCATTAAAATAAGCCATCATGGCAAGCGTGCTGATGCGATCGTGAAGAACATGCTGGAGCACAGCCGCACCACAAAAGGGGAAAAGCAGCTGACAGATATAAATGCACTGGTCGATGAATACCTGCGCCTTGCGTATCATGGCGTACGGGCTAAGAACAAAGCATTCTGTGCGGTTATAAAAACTGATTTTGGAGCGAGGACGGGTCCCGTAAATATTGTTCCCCAGGATTTTGGAAGGGTGCTGCTGAACCTTTTCAACAATGCTTTTTATGCTACGCAGCAAAAGAAAGCAGCAATGGGTGATACTTATCTGCCCGAAGTGCGGGTTTGTACGAGTTGCGAGCATGGTAATTTAGAGATCAGGGTGCGCGACAACGGGACCGGTATATCGGAGAAAGTGCGGGCCAAGATTTTCCAGCCCTTTTTCACCACCAAACCCAGCGGGCAGGGCACGGGCCTGGGGCTGTCCCTGAGCTACGACATCATCACCAAGGGCCATGGCGGTGAGCTGCGGGTGGAGAGCAGGGAGGGGGAGTACTCGGAGTTTATCATTTATATACCTGCTTCAGTTGTTGCAGCTGCATAGTGGGGGGCGTTCATGGTTCAGCAAATGCCAATGCTGTGCATGCGGCAAGGAGGTAGTAGATGAAAATGCTTTAATACACTACAGAAACCAATAAAATTAACTGTCTAAAATTTTTATTGCCGTATATAATTATATAATGGGATAATTTTTAAATTGTATAGGATATTCTAAGCTAAGTATGAATGTACTTGTTGTTGATGATGAGCTGGATGTGCAGCCGCTGTTTGAACAGCGCTTCCGTAAAGAGATAAAGAAAGGCGAAGTTAGCCTCTCTTTCGCTCATTCCGGCGAGGGAGCCTTTTCATATATGGAGCAGCATCCTTCCGAAGTCGTGCTCATACTTTCTGACATCAACATGCCTGGCATGAGCGGTATTGAACTGCTCCGCAGGATCAGGCAAAAATATAATTCTCCGCCTCCCATTGTGATGATGATTACAGCGTACAGTGACGAGGAAAACTATCAGCAGGCGATGAAGTACGGGGCCGACGATTTTCTGACGAAGCCGCTGGACTTTAATCTTTTAAAGGAGAAACTCAAAATACTGGTATCCTAATGGCTAAAATACTTGTAGTTGACGACGAAGCCGACCTGGAGCTGCTGATAAAACAGAAGTTCAGGCGGAAAATAAGGGAGAACACTTACAAGTTTGTATTCGCTCAGAACGGCGTGGAGGCGCTGAAGAAACTGCAGGAACATCCCGATCTGGACATTGTGCTGAGTGACATCAACATGCCTGAAATGGATGGCCTCACCTTGCTGACAAAGCTGCCCGAGGCTAACCCGATCATCAAAGCCGTGATCGTGTCGGCTTACGGCGATATGGAGAACATCCGGACAGCCATGAACCGCGGCGCCTTTGACTTCATCTGCAAGCCCGTGAACTTCGAGGACCTGGAGGTGACCATGGAGAAAACGATGCAGCACGTGAACCAACTGCGGGAAACCGTGCGCGCCATCAAGGAAAACAACATCCTGAAGATGTATGTGGATGAAACAGTGCTGAATTTCATGATTCACAAGGAGTTTGAATCCAGCCTACTGCTGAATGAGACCATTGAGGCCACCGTCACTTTCATTGACCTGTGCGGTTTTACGGCGATAACGGAGCGCGTGCCCGCCAATACTGTGGTCAGTCTGCTCAACAACCTCTTCGACCTGATGGTGAAGGAAGTGATCGCGCAGGAAGGGCATATAGACAAGTTCCTTGGAGATGCCGTGATGGCCGTTTTCAGGGGCAGCTACCACCTCGACCGTGCCATTGATGCAGCGCTGGCCGTCCGGAAGGCATTTGAGTCGGTGCCGGAGATTCAGGCGGAAGGCACAATGTTCAAACCCCAGGTGTCGATCGGTATCGGTTCCGGGGAGATGGTTTCCGGGAATATCGGCTCGGCTTCGCTCCGGCGCCTGGATTATACCGTGATCGGTGATGCCGTAAATGTCGCACAGCGACTGCAGGCAGTGGCCCAGCCCGGCCAGATCGTGATTCCGTCCACTATATATGAGCAGGTGAAAGAGTCGTTCAGGTGCCAGCATATTGGCGAGGTGAAACTGAAGAACAAAGCACTGCCGGTGGTCATTTACGATGTTCTGGAATAATCCGCTTCATCATTTACCTCCTTTCCCTCCGATCGTTCGCATAGCCTCAGCTTCATTCTTTGCTTTGCGCAAGTTAATTTTAGGCGGCAGCGCAAACAATGTGCTGGAACCTGCCGCTGTATAGAAACTGGCCTATAGGAAAACATTTAGCTTATCTGTTTGCCGAATAAACCAAGAGTAAAAAGGGCCGTATCTTACGGGCAGGCCTATATATAAATAGCTGTGGCGGCACCTGTTGGCCTTTTCGATTACTGCCTTGCCGGACCTTTCTAAAGAACACTACACTTGGATAGAAAAGACTTTGATGCGATCGTGGTAGGGTCCGGCCCCAACGGATTAGCTGCCGCCATCGTGTTGCAGCAGGCCGGAGCCTCTGTGCTGCTCCTCGAAGCAAAAGATACCCTTGGCGGCGGGCTTCGGTCAAAAGAGCTCACGCTGCCAGGTTATATGCACGATGTATGCTCTGCCATACACCCCCTTGCCGCGGAATCCCCTTTTTTTAAAACACTCCCGCTCACCGACCACGGACTGAAATACGTGCTTCCGCCACTGTCGGCAGCACACCCTTTCGATAACGGCACGGCTGCCGTGCTGGATAAATCAATAGAGGCGACGGCCCGGCAGCTAGGAACTGACGCGGGCGCATACCACAGGCTGATGGAACCCCTGGTCAAGGATTGGCCGAAGCTTGCCCCGGACTTGCTGGCGCCCCTGCACATCCCGGGCCATCCGCTGGCAATGGCCAGGTTCGGGCTGCACGCGCTTCCTTCGGCTGTTACGCTGGCAAACCAGCTTTTCAGCACCACGGAAGCACGCGGCCTGTGGGCCGGCATGGCAGCCCATGCCATCCAGCCCCTGACAAACCTGACGACTTCTGCCATAGGGCTGGTGCTGATGGCGGTGGGGCATGTGAAGGGCTGGCCTGTTCCGGTAGGAGGATCTGGGAGGATTGCAGCTGCCCTGGCATCGTATTTCTTATCCTTGGGTGGCAAAATAGAAACGAATACCTATATAACCCATCTAAGTCAATTGCCTTCTGCCCGCGCCGTACTGTTTGACGTAACCCCCAGGCAGCTCCTGCAGATAGCGGGGCACCGTTTCTCTTCCCTTTACAAATGGCAGCTTGGCCGCTACCGCTACGGCATGGGGGTTTTCAAGATAGACTGGGCTTTGGCGGGTCCCATTCCTTTTACTGCTCCGGAGTGCAGGCGGGCCGGGACGGTGCATATAGGCAACACCCTGGAGGAAATCACCGGGAACGAGCACCTGACCTCCGAGGGGAAGCACCCCGAACGGCCATTTGTGCTTCTAGCGCAGCAAAGCCTCTTCGACAGCAGACGCGCACCCGATGGCAAACACACCGCCTGGGCCTACTGCCACGTTCCGAATGGCTCTCAGGTCGATAGGACGGCAGCCATTGAAAAGCAGGTGGAGCGTTTCGCCCCTGGCTT
Organism: Pontibacter saemangeumensis; assembly: GCF_039541895.1. Lineage (NCBI taxonomy): Bacteria > Pseudomonadati > Bacteroidota > Cytophagia > Cytophagales > Hymenobacteraceae > Pontibacter > Pontibacter saemangeumensis. The sequence continues at coordinate 264,014 of NZ_BAABHC010000002.1, read as the reverse complement.
TCGGGATTTGATACTGGCAAGGCATGTGATGAACACTGCGCAGATGGAGGCGTACAACCCAAATTATATAGGGGGCGATATCAACGGTGGCATCATCGACATCGGGCAATTATATACGAGACCGGTGCTGCGATTTTCCCCTTACCGCACTTCTGCCAAGGGTATATATATCTGCTCGTCTTCAACTCCTCCGGGCGGCGGCGTGCACGGCATGTGCGGGTATCACGCTGCACAGCAGGCTTTGAAAGACGTATTTTGATTACCTGTAGCAGGCTTTCTTTTTTAGCTATAACAATGAAGCTCAAAAGTGTCTGTTGCGGTTAAAGTTTAGGGTCAATTCTATATACTGAACTGTTTAAGCTGTCACACATAAGGTGACCTGCGCCGGCTGCTGATAGTGGATTACAGTAGATGGGGTGCGGCTGAAAGCCAAATCCTATATATGCCTGCATCTCAGAATACATGCCTTTTATGCAGGCGTAGTATATAAAAATTTCAACGTTTATGTTTTCTGAATATATGAAGATTGTTTTGTATTTTCAAAGACAGAACAGATACGCGCGCCTTTCCTGGACTTTTGCTGTTAATCCAAAAGACGCACCTACAGCCTATCTTCAAAGGCAAAGGAGCTTTACCTATATAGCATTAAATTGAGGGTTTTGTATGAAACACAGCATCTTTGAGCCTGGCATAAAGCAAGGGCTGTTTGAACGTGTGGACATGTTGAAGGCGGACACCAAAGGCAGGTGGGGGAAACTGAATGTGGAGCAGATGGTGCGGCATTTAACTGAGGCAAACCGCATGGCTTTTGCGGAGATCCCCATGCCCGACAGGAGCAACCTGCTCACGCGCACCTTGTTCAAGTGGATGTTCCTGCATAACATAAAGCCGCCTGGTCGCGATAAAGGGAACATTAAAACGTTTCCGGAGGTGGATGTGGTGCAATTGGGCTCCGTGGTAGACGACCTGGAGACTGAACAGAAAAGATACAAGGCCATTATCGAAAGGCTTTTGGCTGCCCCGAAGCTTCACCCAGCGCACACGGTTTTCGGCAAGATGACCCGAGAGGATTGGGGGCTTCTTGCTTACGCACATGCTGATTATCATTTAACGCAGTTTGGTGTGTGAGCACAATAGACAAGGTTATCCGAACATTGGAGGAGCAGCTGCAGGAAACGGTGGATACTGCCATGCGCGTGGACCTGCTTAATAGCATTGCTTATGAGGCCAGACACACCGACACAGCCCTTGCGCTGCAGAAGAGCAGGGAGGCCCATGCGCTCGCGGAAAGAATCGCTTACCAGAAGGGCGCTGCCACTGCGCTTCTCAACCGAGGCTTCGCCGAAGTGGTGCTGGCAAACTACGCTTCAGCCTACCAGACGCTGATGCAGGCTGCCGGCATTTTTGAGGTGTTGCAGGATGAGGAGGGGCGGGCAAGAACCTTCTACAACCTGGGCCTGGTATACCGTAGCATCGGAGACTTTACGCAGGCGCTGGACGCATTTCAGCAAAGCTTTGCCCTCCGGCAGGCAATGGGCGACCTGTCAGGCCAGGCGGTGTGCAACATGCAGTTGGGGTACCTGTATATGCAGTCCGGCAACTTGCAGCAAGCAAGAAAACACTACAGCGCAAGCCTGGACGTGCAGCGGCAGCTAAACGATGCTGCGGGTGTTGCCGCCGCCCGGATGGGAATGGGCGTAATCCTCCAAAAACTGCAGCAGTACCCGGAAGCGGAGGCACACCTGCTCGAGAGCCTTGCGGCCCGGCGTGCGTTGGGCGAAATACATGGGTGGCTGGTGTCTTTGCACTACCTTGGAGAGTTTTACCTGGAGCAGAACAGGCCGGAACAGGCGGAGAAATACCTGACGGAAGCCCTGGAGCTTACAAAGCAGCATTCCAACCCCTTTCCGGCTAATTTCTGCCGGTTGTGTACCTGCCTCGCTAAGTTATATATACACGGTAAAAGATTTGACCTGGCGGATCATTACCTGCAGCAGGCGCTTCACAATGCGGAGGAAGCAAACCTGAAATACCTGCTCTACGACATTCATCTCACGCGCTCGGACGTTTTCAAGCAAACAGGTGATTTCCAAAGCGCCCTTGCAAGCTATGAGAAATACCATCGCATTAAAGAAGAAACCATCAACCTGACTGCCAGCACGAAGCTAAAGAACCTGGAACTGCTCAACCAGATAGAAACTGAGAAGAAGGAGGCGGAGATTCACCGGCTGCGCCACGTAGAGCTAAAGGAAGCATATCTGCAGTTAAAGGAGGCGCAGAGCCAGTTAATCCAATCCGAAAAAATGGCCTCGCTGGGGGAATTGACCGCCGGCATCGCGCACGAAATTCAGAACCCGCTCAATTTTGTCAACAATTTTTCTGAAGTAAGCATAGAACTGCTACAGGAGCTGCGCGAGGAAATGAAAAACGGGCAACTAAATGATGCGCTGGAGGAGGAGCTGCTGATGCTGGTGGAGCAGAACCTGAACAAGATACATTACCACGGGAAAAGGGCCGACAGCATTGTAAAGAACATGCTGGAGCATTCCAGGGCCTCAGGTGGGGAGAAAAGGGCGATAGACCTGAATGCCCTCGCAGACGAGCACCTGCTTTTGTCTTACCATGGCCTGCGCGCAAAGGACAAGAGCTTTAATGCAAAGTTGGTAACCAGTTTTGATCAGCATTTGGGCAGAGTAGAAGTGATTCCGCAGGAGATAGGCCTGGTGTTGCTGAACCTTTTTAACAACGCCTTCTATGCTACCCAGCAGAAGCTGAAACAAAATGGGGAGAGATACCAGCCTGAGGTGCAGGTTAGCACGCTTCGACAACAGGATTATATACAAATCAAGGTGCGGGATAATGGCACGGGTATTCCGTCAACTGTGATGAAGAAGATATTTCAGCCCTTCTTCACGACAAAACCCACTGGGTATGGCACTGGCTTGGGGCTTTCCCTCAGCTACGACATCGTGACCAAAAGCCATGGGGGCGAGTTGTTGGTGGAATCAGTGGAGGGGGAGTACACTGAATTCAATGTGCATATCCCGCTTGCCGCCGTTGCCCGTGTTGAAGTGGAGTAGGTGTTTTTCCGGGTGAAGGAGAAATGACAAAATCAGGATGAAAAAAAGCAAGTATTCTATCTATATAGAAGTTAAAGATTTTCCCAGGAGGTCTCTGAACCGAAAATTGGCTGAAATTTTATCCGATGACTTAAGTCTTTGCAGGTTGAATGGCAGAAGTAGAGCAATCTATTCCTTTTGGATCAGTGGATCAGGAAGCTATATAAATCAGATTGCCGCTGCCCAATCCACCGAAGCCTGCTACATCAGAAAGAGCGCCGCAATAGTAAAATCCGTCTACCAGGTTTTACTATTGCGGCGCTCTTTGATTTTATTCATGATGGGCTGGCAATGCCAGCGCAGACACCATTCATAAAAAACTACACCCTGCCAGTCAAGTCCGGCATGACGTGAAATCTATTTAAGATTTGCTATCGTGGCCCAAAAGCTTCACCATCTTGTTGTAGTTACCTAACAACAGGAAGGTTGGTGCCCACTGCCCAACAAAAAGGGCGTTTTTCTCTTGCTTCATTATTTTGAAAGCCAACGATGCAGCGATAGAGCCAATTGCGGCCCATAAATATACATCAGAGGGTATTTTTGCAGTTTGCTCTTCTATTATGCTGGCTACCGGTCCTTCTCTATGCTCCGGGTTGATTCTTGCTGCTTTGTTTTTCAGATCATTCATTGATGTTTCCATAGAATTATTTTATTTATAATTTTCGATACTCCTATCAAAACGTTCTGGCGTTGGGATTGTTTAAAAAAATACCCAATAATTGGTGCTTCGCCAGCGCATATGGGAGAGTGGGCAGGGGCACAACCAAAAACCCACTGCTCGAATTAGACAAACATCAGTAACTCGAAACGCATACAGGGAACAGATATCCCTTACCTTCTTTTCTTGTAGGGCTCAATCTTTTCGTCTTTTAGAAGAAATGGCTTTTCGGCTTCCTCTAGTATCGCTTCTTTGCTATCGGAATAGGCCTCTATCACTTTGAAAGGCTTCCCGTCAAAATGCTTCTCCATCCTGCACACCTTCTCTTCGTCTTTGCAGGCCTTGCCCTGCACCTTGTATGTTTCACCATCATACTTCACCTGGGTGCCGGCAAATCCGTCGATTTCATATAACCTGAACAGCGGTTCCACATAAAGCTCCAGCCCCCCTGTGGCACAGTAAAGCTTGACACCCTGCTTTTTCATGTTGTCGAAATGCTCCTTTAGCTCCTTGTTGAAATTCCCGGGAAACTCTTTTTCCCAAAATTCAGTGGCGTACGCCTCCACCTGTTCGGGTGGAATATTGTCTAAATAATTAAAGAAGTTTTCCTTGAATTCCGTTTTCCGGATCTGGTGAAGCTGGCGAAGCAGCTTATAGTAGGCCATTTCAAAATAATAGGCCAACCGCTTGGGGCGCTTCGTACATATGAATTCGAAAAACTCGTCTTTCGAGCTTTTGATATAGAAAGTCTTATTGAGGTCGAAAACAATCACCTTCACTTCATCTTCGCTTTGTGCCATTGCTTTCTTTAAGTTAGTTTTGGATAGATGACACTATCACGTGGCAGGGTGCAGTTTTGTTTGCTTATTTAAACGTTTTGTAATAGAAAAATGTACTTGAAGCCGGATGCGGCCGCAATGTGCGGATCAGTGTTCCACGGATATTTGTAACAAGCCATCATGGTGCTGCTATTGGTAGAGCAGCACCCATATTAAAATTTATATGTTAGAGTTTTCGATGTTTCAGCGCCTGCCCTCCTGGAGCCAGGCCGAGGTGCTGGCAAAAGAAGGTACTGTGCTTGCAAAGCGTCAGCACCTGGAGTGGAGTGTTTCCCTGTACTCCCTGAACAACCGTTTTGTGGAGCTCTGGGAAAAGGAGGGGCTGCAAATCACAACCTCCTTCCGGAAAGACGCCACCGCCCTTGCCATTGTGGAGCCTTACCTGGAGTACGTGGATGTGCAACACCTCATGGATACCTGAAGGACTTTAAATCCGCCATTTTTTCTACCGCAACAGGACTTTATATAGCTTATATATATCCAAAACTAACTGGCACCTTACCCTAGAGCAAGAACGACTCCTCGGGCACACAGCCAAGCCAGATCAGTTATCCCTTATATAGCGAGCGCCTAAGTTCGAAATGATTGTGGCCTGATGTATATAGTTAGTTTACTGGTTTAATCTCCCTCCCGGGAACGAAGCAGGCCTGGGGGCACCAGCAACTTACCGGTGTGAGGTTCTATGATTCCGTTCCGCTCGTCCTCTATGTCAGTGGCCTGGGTATAGACATCCCCGGCTATAGGGCGCTTGCGCAGTTCCTGCTTATATATACGGATGCGCTCCGCCCGCTCTTCCGGCCCCTGCGGCCCGCCGTAGTCGGCAAACCCGAAACCTCCCCACTCGCTCACGATCAGCGGCGACTGCCCCCTGTAGAAATACGGGTCCCCAACCACCAGCGGGAAGGCAGCCACCCCCTCCAGTTGCCCCTGCGTCAGGGCATCCAGCAGTTCCCGCCATCTATCCAGTTCCGGGGTATAGAGGTGAGCGGTCAGGATGTCGGACTTGAGTTTGCCCTCAAAGGAAATGTGTTGCCAACCGTCGTTATCCACCACCAGAAACTGCGGGTGCCGGATTTTCATATAGTGGTAAGTATTCATGATATACTGGCGTGTGTCGGGGTTCGTGGCAATGTCCTGCGCTCCCCAATCCTCATTGTAGAGGCTCCAGATCACCACGGAGGGGTTGGTCTCGATCAGGGCGAGCATCCGGAGCAGTTCGGCCCAATGGTTCTCGCGGCTTTTCTGGGTTGAACTGTGGGGGCTGGGCACCTCCACCCACAGCAGGAGCCCGATTTCATCAGCCAGGTTGTATATACGCGGGTCAATACCGGCGATATGCACCCGCACCAGGTTACAGCCAAGCTCCTTCATGGCATACATATGGCGCCGCGTCTCCTCGTAGGTGGAGGTGCCGGGCTGGTAAAGGATGCCATCTATGTAAATGGCTTTGTTGTTGAGGTACAGGTAACGGCCCCGCGCCTCGATTTTCCGAAGCCCGAAATGGGCCACGATCTTCGCCGAATAGCCATTGGCGTCTATCAGGTCAGCGGCCAGCCGGTAAAGGTGCGGGTTGTCCGGCGACCACCATTGTATGCCCGGTGCGTGCACCACCACATTCTGCTGCTTCTGCCCGGCGTGCAGGTGCAGGTGAAAGTCGGATTCGTAAAGCGGGGCCTCGTTGTGTTTGTCCCGCTCATATATGCGGAGCCGGATCGTGTACGGCCCGGGGTCATGGATGCGGGTTGTCAGGTTAAACCGGATCAATGAATCCTCGATGACGCTCACGACGCCAACGCGGGAACGGAGCCGGTTTCGTTCCACGGTCTCCAGCCACACGCTGCGTACCGCTCCGGTGTGCGTCTGGTACCAGATGCCCCCGCGCTTGTACACATGCGATTCCTGCTTCCCGCGCGTAGTTTCCGCACTCATGGTATCCGCAATGCGCACGGTCAGGTGATTGACCGGCAGCAGGTGGTCTTCTTCTATCTCGTATGAGAAGGAGGTATACTCCCCATAGTGCACTTCTTCCCCTTCAATCGTGCTGAGCAGGCGGCCGTTAAGCCACACACGGGTTTCGTATCCGCAGGCCCCAAAGGTAATCTGGAACATGGCAGGGGCGGCATTCTCTTCCCTTTCAGGACGCTCGAATTCACGCTCATACCAGACAATGACCTGGTCCTGCCAGGGTACCGCCGGATGCCCTTTCGCCTCTACCATGTGCGCCTCAACAGAGCCAGGCCAGTTTGCCGTGAGTTCATACCTATAGCCAAGGTACCAGGCTTCACGCAGCCCGCGGTCTTCCGGGTCTAATGCAAAGTCCCATTCCCCGTCCAGCAGGTAATGCGTGTTTGGGCGCAGCACAGCGCGTGGCAGCGGATTCTGAGGGCCTTTAGCTGGCATAGGATTCTCTAAACCTTCTGTCGAACTGAAATTGGAATGTGCGGAAGTAGTCATAAGCAGCAGGGTATACACAGTGGGTTGAGAGTATAACGAATTTTCTGTGTTAGGGATTACGCCTTTGCCGTCCTTGCTGCCTGCCTTGTTGCTCCGGGTTCACGGTTGGTCCGCTATTCAGGCTGGGGCTGAGGCGGCCTCCTGTACATCCTGCAGACTTACCTTTGTTTTATCACCTGCTGCTGCCAATTAATCCGCCTTTTGGGGTGCAATTGAAATGGCAATATAATTCAAAAATTTATATATATGATTCGTAGTTATAGTGCCTTAGTTCATAGGGATTTATGTTTATGCTCAAGTGGTTAAGCCCGCCGGTGCATTCCCTGTAAATTATATTTTTATATATCGGTGTTAAAGCATTTACTTTTTTACTTTCCTAGCGTAATACCTGATTCGGACATCCACAGATAGAGCCGATTTTAAAAGCACCCCATAACACTACATAAAAAGGAGAATAAACTTATGTTTAAAGAGACACCGGAAACGGCAGTGCACCATGAGATAGAAATAAACGACATAAAGCCCGCCTATAACAGCTCTTATCCGGCTAGCAAAGCAAATAGCAAAAGCCGGGAACCAGATAACTTTCTGCTGAACATGCCAGACGTTGTGTGCCTTTCGCATCTGCGTTGGGACTTTGTTTACCAGCGGCCGCAGCACCTGCTGTCCCGCTTCGCGAACCATGGGCGCGTGTTTTTCATGGAAGAGCCCATGTTTGTTGATACCGATACCCCTTTCCTTGATCTCTCGGAGCGGGAGGGAGGCGTGCAGGTAGCCGTGCCGCGCCTGCCGCACGGCCTGACCCCCGAGCAACTGGAGGATGTGCAGCGGGAGCTGTTGAACGGCATGCTGCAGGAGCAGGGGATTGCCAGCTATGCGCTCTGGTACTATACGCCCATGGCCCTGGGGTTCACCTCACACCTTTCGCCGGTGCTCACCGTCTACGACTGCATGGACGAACTGGCGGCATTTAAATTCGCACCACCGCGGCTGAAAGAGCTGGAACTCGCGCTGTTTCAAAAAGCTGACCTTGTGTTTACGGGTGGCCAGAGTCTTTATGAGGCTAAGCGCGATAAACACGCTGCTGTGCATGCCTTCCCCAGTAGCATCGACAAAGCGCATTTCGGCCAGGCCAGGCGACGGCAGGAGCAGCCAGCAGACCAGGCTTCAATTCCATCTCCTCGACTCGGCTTTTTTGGGGTGATAGACGAGCGCCTGGACATTGCGTTGCTTGAGGACCTGGCGGACGCACAACCTGACTGGCAGTTGGTAATAGTCGGGCCTGTTGTGAAAATTGACCCGGCCACATTGCCCCGACGCCGGAATATCCACTACCTGGGCGGGAAGTCTTACAAGGAACTGCCGTCTTACCTGAGCGGCTGGGACGTGGCCCTATTGCCTTTTGCGATCAATGAATCCACCGCCTTTATCAGCCCGACCAAAACACCGGAGTACCTGGCGGCGGGAAAGCCCGTGGTTTCAACGCCTATCCGGGACGTTGTGCGCCCCTATGGGGAACAAGGGCTGGTGCATATCGCTTCTTCGGCGACGGAGTTTGAAGTAGCCATAATGGCTGCGCTGGGGCAGAAGCAGGACGAGGCATGGGGAAAGAAAGTGGAGCATTTTATGGCAAATATGTCTTGGGACGAAACCTGGGGGCAGATGGTGCGGCTCATGGCGCAGGCGGCAAAGCAGAGAAAGGGAAAAGCAGCATGATGAGCAGCACAGAAGTATCGACGGTGTCGAAAAAAGGAGGGTTTGATTACCTGATCGTGGGTGCCGGCTTCGCTGGCAGTGTGCTGGCAGAGCGGCTGGCCACCCAGTTGAACAAACGGGTGCTGATCATCGACAAGCGGCAGCATATAGCGGGCAACGCCTACGACCATTACGACGAGGCGGGTGTGCTGGTGCACCGCTACGGCCCGCACATTTTCCACACCAACTCCCGCGAGGTATTCGATTACCTTTCCGGTTTCACTGCCTGGAGGCCCTACGAACACCGGGTGCTAGCCAGCGTGGACGGGCAGTTGGTGCCTATGCCGATTAACCTGGATACAATCAATAAGTTATATGGCCTGAGTTTAACCAGTTTCGAGCTGGAGGATTTCTTCGCCTCCGTGGCCGAAGAAGTGCCGCATATAAAAACATCGGAGGATGTAGTGGTGAGCAGGGTGGGCCGTGAGCTATATGAAAAGTTCTTCCGCAACTATACCCGGAAGCAGTGGGGCATGGACCCTTCGGAGCTGGATAAGTCGGTGACCGCAAGGGTGCCGGTGCGCACCAGCCGCGATGACCGCTATTTTACCGACACCTATCAGGCCATGCCGCTGCACGGTTACACGGCCATGTTCAGCCGCATGCTGGACCATCCTAACATCAAGGTGATGCTGAACACTGATTACAGGGAGTTGGAGGGGGTGATTCCATATAAAGAATTGATCTATACCGGCCCGGTGGATGAGTACTTCGGTTTCCGGTTTGGCAAGCTGCCGTACCGCTCGCTGGAGTTCAGGCACCAGACGCTCGACAAAGAGCAGCATCTGCCGGCGGCTGTCATCAACCACCCCAACGAGCACGCCTACACCCGCGTGACGGAATTCAAGTACCTGACGGGGCAGGAGCATCCCAAAACGAGCGTGGTATATGAATACCCGCAGGCAGAAGGCGACCCGTACTACCCTGTGCCCCGCCCGGAGAATGCGGAACGCTACACCATGTACCGGAAACTGGCCGAGGCAGAGGAAGGTGTGCATTTCGTCGGTCGGCTAGCAACGTACCGCTATTACAACATGGACCAGGTTGTGGCGCAGGCACTGACCCTGTTCAAGCGTTTATCTGGAGAGGGCGGCCCTGCACCAGTGGGTGAAGCAGCGGCAGTGACAAAGACAAAGGCTCCTGTGATGGCAAGAAGAAAGATGGCGGCCGCGGCTGCTTCCGAACCTGCCGCCCCCAAAACCACGATTAGCCTGAACGGGAAAGTTAAGCACGACTAAGGTTTGTGCATGAACGAATAAGTTATATATAGCTGATGATAATCAAATTGAAATCAGGTGATTAGCAATCATGTGTTGATGTGATAGATTACAGCAGTTTCAGGATCTTTAAGATTGGTTTTTTTGAGACAAATTTTAGAAAGCGGTGATTTCTTGTACCCGTCAATAGCAGCTTCACCATTTTCCGAAGCGTTAACTAAGCTGGTGCATATGGCGGAAACGCCCAAAACTAAACGGTCAGGCTTATACAGGCAAAACCCCTTTCTGTCTTTCTGGATGGCGGGGTTCGAATGCACTGATCAGCTTAATGCTTTCGGTAACAGAGTGGATTTTCTGAAACTGACCGGGCATTTGCAACTGCTGGAACAGGATTACAGGAACCTGCAGCCCTTTCATATCCGCACGGTGCGGGAAGGTATCCGCTGGAGTCAGGTCGAGAGGAAGCCTTACACCTACGACTGGTCTGTGGTCGCCCATATGCTGAAGCGTGGGAAGGCGCAGGGCATACAGCAGGTGTGGGACCTGTGCCATTTCGGCTACCCGGACGACCTCACTCCCCTGCACCCGATGTTTGCCCGTCGTTTTGCTGCGATGTGCCGTGCGTTTGTGGAATTTTACCGCACCTTAAATCCGGAAGGCCCGCTTGTGGTCACGCCTATCAATGAGGTGAGTTTTATGTCCTGGTTGGGCGGCGATGTGCGCGGCACGTCGCCGTATTGCGTGGGGCAGGGCTGGGAAGTCAAATATGGCCTGATGCGGGCCTACATCGAAGGAGTCGCTGCACTGCGCGAAGCCGACCCTTCAATCCGCATCCTCACGACAGAGCCGCTGGTACAGGTTGTGCCGCCGCTGGAGGCCACGCCCGCACAGGTGGAGGAGGCCCGACACGCGCACGAGCTGCAGTTTCAGGCAGTGGATATGCTGTGCGGACGCATTTGCCCTGAACTGGGCGGCACTGAGGACTACCTCGATATACTGGGCTTCAACTATTACTACGACAACCAGTGGGTGGTGCATACGCAGGACTTCCTGGGTTGGGCAGATGAACCGAAAGATGCCCGGTGGCTGCCTTTACACAAATTGTTAATGCAAGCATATGAGCGCTACAACAGACCTGTTGTGCTCACGGAAACCAGCCACCCGGGAGTAGACCGGCCATATTGGATACGGCATATGGCCGAAGAGTGTGCAGCAGTGCTGGCGGCGGGGGTGCCCTTGTGGGGCGTGTGCCTGTATCCCATAATCGACCGCCCCGATTGGGACAACCTGGCGCATTGGCACCGCGCTGGGTTATGGGACGCCGAAGAAGAGCCTGGTGAAGTTCCGCAGCGGGTTCTATATAAGCCCTATGCAGCCGTTCTTCTCGAAGCGCAGGAGATGCTCAGTACAATGCACTTAAATGCAATAAAGGATTGAGGGCTGCATACCTGTAGCCCTCCCAGCAAGGTCAGTCTATATGCATACAAATGCTTGTCTTGACCGAAGATTTTTTTGCTGAGAACAACTGTTATTGGAACGTAGACTTGGGAATTAAATTTAGCGCAATTCGCAAATATAATGATCATTATGCAAAAGAATATATAATGCGTTGCTGGCACAAAGCGACACTGTTTCCAGTTTTTCCTTGAGGTGCCGGGGGTAGGGGCCCTCTATTTGTAAGTGATGCGGTGCCGAACGAAGTGAGGCAGCCCGCAGCGGAGCGAGGGCAGCTTCACTTACACAGCGCCGAGGGGGAAAACGAGGCCTCTCGGCCTGAGAGCACTACACTTAGCTATAGAACATGAAAGTTGTGAAGCCGGAGGGGTGGACAATTGTTAGAAGCTTAGGCAGAACAATTACCGAGTCCACGTTATTGGAGTTTAGCTGTTGTCAGTTAATCTTTGCAAACATAATTATATATGATACATAATCAGATATATAAAATGCCATAGTTAATGTAAAAGTAAAAGGCTTTGCCTGGTAAATCTCTTGACTTAAAAGCGGGTTAGTGGTGGATATCTATTTTAAATCTGGTGCCGTTGTTTTTTGAAGTTGCCACTTCCAGTTTACCCTCCAGCAGGTCTACCCGGTTCTGGATGCTGTGCAGGCCGATTCCCTTTGGCTTCTTCAACTCCTCACGGTCTATTCCAATGCCATTGTCTTTCACGCAAAGCATGACGGAGCTTTGGTCGCATGTAAGTTCGATAGAAGCTTCTGTCGCCTGCGAATGTTTCAGGATGTTGTTGAGCAGTTCCTGTATAATGCGGTACAGCGACAACTCCATGGTATAGTCGAGGCGTTTGTCACAGCTGACCATGTCGATCGTGATTTTGAGGCTGGGGTGCGTAATGCGCGAGATCACTTCCTCGACTGCGGTCTTCAGACCAAATTCCTTCAACACAGAGGGGGTAAGTTCAAACGAAATATTGCGTGTTACCGTGATGCTTTCGCTCAGGAGTTGGTCGACGCGCTCTTTTATATCTATGACATCGGGGCTTTCGGAACTCATGCTGTTCAGGTTCAGCTTGGCAGCGTACAGGATCTGGCCCAGCCCGTTGTGCAGGGCTTCCGAAATGCGATCGCGCTCCGTTTCCTGGGTTTGCAAAATCGCCTTCAGGATTTCGCGCTGCTGCGCCAGCCGCAGCTGGATGGTCGCCTCTTCCGCGTCTTTCTGGTCCTGGATGTCGGTTGCAGTACCCACCCATAGATTTATATCGCCGTTCAGGTTCCGGATCGGTACATCCTTAATGAGGTGCCAACGGTAGTGGTTATCTGCTTTGCGGAGAAAGCGGGCCTGGGCACTGTACACTTTGCCCTTTTTCAGGGAGTCCATATAGCTTTGCAGCACATGCTCCACATCATCCGGGTGGATGGCTTTCGTCCAGCCCCAGTCTGCTGATTCGGCCTCTGAAAGTCCTGTATACTCATACCAGTACCCGTTAAAGGAGCTTTTTGCCCCATCAGGCTTGTTCGTCCAGCTTATATGCGGCATCGCCTCCAACAGCGTCCTGAAACGCTCCGCGCTGGCCTTAATCTCCTCCTGCTGTTTCTTCAGGTCCTGCTCATGGCGTTTGCGCTCCGTTATGTTCTGCAGAGTCAGCACCAGGCCATCATCGAATTTAACGGCGACAATGTGCAGCCATATGAATTGATCCGCGTGTTTTTGGTGCTGTTCCACATCCAGCATCGCGCCCGTATGCACCACCTGCACCAGTTTTTCAAACATGCCCTGCTCCAGTAACGCCGGGTAGGTTTTCCGAAGCGATTTCCCCAGTATGTTGCTCTCATGGTTCCCGAAAAGCTCCTGTGCCTTATAATTCACAATGCTCAGCTTGAAATCTGAGATGGCATTGGCTTCGTTCCGTACTGCTTTGAGAGCCACGATCGCATTGGGGGAACTATCCAGGATGCCGGAGTGCAGCAGTTGCAGGTTCTTAAGCTCGTTTATCTGGATGAAGATAACAATAGCCCCGTCAATTTTGCGGTCCTGGGTGATATATGGCATGATCCGCATCTGGTACCAGACGCCTTTCTTGTCCTGAACTTCCTTCTGTACAACGTGGGTGGTGGTGATAACGCTGTGTATATCCTCGACCAACTCATCGTAGCGCAGGTTGTTGGATATCTGATAGATGGAACGGCCGATGTCACTTTCGATGAGGTTGATGAGTTGTGTGGCGGCGGGCGTGTACTTTCGGATGATAAGCTCGGTGTCCACGAAAATCTGCCCGATGTTCGTGCTTCGGAAATAATTGTTCAGGTCGTCGTCGAGCTCTACCAGCGCCTTTATCTTGTACTGATGCTCGGCGTTGATGGTGTGCAGCTCCTCGTTCAGCGACTGCAGCTCCTCGTTGGTGCTCTGCAGCTCCTCGTTGCTCGACAGCAGCTCCTCGTTGGTGCTCTGCAGTTCCTCGTTGGCGGTTTCCAGTTCCTCCACCACCACCCGCAGGTCCTCTTTCGTTTGCTGGAGCTCTACCTCCAGCTCGTGTACTCTTTCGTCCTGAAGCTTATCAGGTTCCAGTGCGTGTTGCCCTGCCTCGAGCGGAATGCGCGGCTGCTCGTCAGAGAAAAGCACCAGCACAAACCGCTGGTACAGCTTCTTCTCGACCAGGTAAGGTTTCACTACCACATTTATATGGCGCAGGTTGTTGCCGTCGCGCACCTGGATTCCCTGCGCGGATACCTTTTCTTTTTCGCGGACGGCCTTCCGCAGCATCGGGTTCAGGTGCCTGGCCAGGTCCGGTGGTACCAGTTTGAGCAGGTTAAACGTAAACGTCTGCTCCGGCAGGTCAAGGTAATTCTTGAATTTGCCGGCGCCATGCAATACGTCATAATTCTCGTCTATATAGACCGCGGCAAAATTATACTCGTCCAGGATGATCTCGTTCAGCAGCTCGTTAAAGCTCTGGTGCAGCGCCTGCTTTGTTGTCAGGTCGCGGGTGAAGCTGGGTACATTTTGCAAAGGCATTGAGGACCTGCTCAGCCCGGCACTGGCAAAAGAGTCCATCCCCAGCAGTTGCGCCGGTTCCTCGTTGCGAAAAATCTTCCATTTTTTGTTTACCTCGGCGAACCCCTTTACCTCGCCCAGGCTTTCACTGGAACCCAGGAACAGGAAGCCACCCTCCCGCAAGGCATAATGGAATTTTTCAATCACCTTTTTCTGGAGCTCAGGGTTGAGGTATATCAGCATGTTGCGGCAGCTCACCAGGTCAATCCGGCTGAAGGGCGGGTCGTTTGCCACATTGTGCGGCGCAAAAATCACCATCCGGCGGATGCGCTGGCTCACACGGTACTTTCCTTCCTCCTTCACAAAAAACTTGCTCAGCCGATCTTCCGACACCTGGCTCAGGCTGCTGGCCGTGTAAAGCCCCTTGCCGGCAAAATCGAGGGCTTCGCGGTCTATGTCGGAGGCGAAAATCTTTACTTCCAGGTCTTTCTTCACCTTGTTCATGTACTCCCGAACCAGGATGGCAAGAGAGTAGGCCTCCTCGCCCGACGAACAGCCCGCCACCCAGATGCGAAGCTGGTTCGACACTTTTTTGCCGTCAATCAACTTCGGAATCACGGTGGTGGCCAGCGCTTCGTAAGCCTCTGCGTCGCGGAAGAACTGCGTCACCCCGATCAGGAACTCCTTGCTTAGGATTTCAATTTCCTCCGGGTGAAGGTGCAGGTAGTCCATATAATTTATGAGGTTACCGGACTCGGTGATGGCAATGCGCCGGCTGATGCGCCGGATGATGGTCGGCCGTTTGTAGTTGCTGAAGTCAATGCCGGAATGCTCATGCACCAGGTCGAGGATCTGGAAGAACGAGGACTCTGTGTCGTTGTTCACCAGATCGGTCATCTCGTCAGCGATGGGCGCTACTTTCACGTAATTAAACACCTCCCGGTGCATCAGCTCGGGAGCCAGCACAAAGTCCGCGCTGCCGGTATCAATGGCATTTCGGGGCATCGCATCAAACCTGGCTGTTTCAGGCTCCTGCACCAGCACCATGCCGCCTGCTCTTTTGATGGACTTTACTCCTTCAGCGCCGTCATCACCGGTGCCTGACAGTATAATGCCGATTGCGTGGCGTCTTTTGTCAGCGGCTAAGGATTTGAAAAAGGTGTCAATCGTTTTGGTGCGGGCGGCATTGGTCTTGTTCCTCAGTTGGAGGGTGTTGTCCCTGATCGTGAGCTCCTTGTCGCTTGGGATGATGAACACCTTGTTCGGGACAACCCGCACATCTTGCTGCGCCTCCACTATCTCCAGCACTGAGTGCTGCGACAGCAGTTCCCGCAGCAGGCTTTTGTGCTCCGAGGACAGGTGCTGCACAATCACATAGGCAACACTATCGAGGGGGGCGCTGCTGAAAAAAGCGTCCAGCGCCTGGAATCCTCCTGCAGAGGCTCCAACGCCTACTACAAACAATTCATTATCTGCTTTATGCCCTTTTGATTCTCCTTTTTTGCTGTTCACCTTCAGTTAGCTGATGTTGCTGATTACAAGTATGCAGGCTTCCAGGCCCCAACCTGCGAATTTACCTTATTATTTAAATTTTATAGCCGTTACCTCACGATAGTACGCTCTTCTAAATACGGGTATTGTTGCGTATCAGCCAAGGTCAGGATTTTTACTTTTGTTTCTAAGGTTGAATTTAACACTTAGGGGAGTGACTCGTACACAAATGATTATGTGCCTCAGGACACTCTTATTCTATGTAGGTTACGCGGGAAGAGTGTTACTTGCGCAGGAAGGTTTAGAACAAGGCTGCGTAACGTAAGGGGACCTATCGGGAAGAACAGCATGTGGAATGTGACAGGCAGAAGCCATAAAATCATCGTAATCGGTACTTCGGCAGGCGGTATGCAGGCACTGGAGAGGCTGCTGGCCCACCTGCCGGCCGATTTGCCGGCCGCTATTTTCATTGTACAGCACCTAAGCTTGGATTCCTCCGCACCTTTCCTGGTGCAACGGCTGGGGCAGCGCGCAGCCCTTGCGTGTAAGGTTGCGGTGGATAAGGAAGGAATCAAACCCGGAACGATCTACTTGGCGCCTCCTGACAGGCATTTGCTCCTGAAGGAGGAGGAAATGCTGGTGGTGCGGGGACCGCGCGAAAACCAGTTCCGGCCTTCCATCGATCCTCTGCTACGGTCTGCGGCGGCGTATTATGGTCCCCATGCCATCGGGGTGATCTTAACGGGCTTCCTGAGTGACGGCGTGGCCGGCATGGAGGCGATCAAGCGCAGCGGCGGCAAAACAGTGGTACAGGACCCTGAGGACGCTGAATTCGCCCCTCTGCCGCAGAACGTCATCCGGCAGGTGGAAACCGATCATGTAGTTGCCTTGGATGAAATGGCGGAGCTGCTGGTAACCTTGTGCCATGAGCCAAATCAAAAGGCTGCGAATGTTCCCGGCGATATCTGGCAGGAAGTGCAGATTACTGAACGCATTATGACCAACAGTGCTATGAACGACATCGAAGAGCTGAATAAAATAGGGGAGCGGGTGCCGTACAGCTGCCCTGAGTGTGGCGGTAGCCTATGGGAACTCACCCAACCCGGCACACTGAAACGCTACAGGTGCCATACCGGCCACGCCTATACGCAGGACTCGCTGTTGCTGAGCATGACCTCCCACCTGGAGGAGACGCTCTGGGTAGCGATGCGCACCCTAGAGGAGCGGCGCAATATACTGCTGCATATGTCGCAGAGCGATACGGAAAAAGGAAGCCGGCGCTGGGCGGAGTTACAGGAAGGCAGGGCAGAGGAAATGAAGGTGCACATCGAGCGCCTCCGTGAGCTTTTGGCCAGAATCGCCCTGAACGACCAGGAGCATATCGAAAAGGCCAGCTGATTCGATTGGCGGTGTTTTAAGCTGAAGTGGTTCTGCTGCTGATCCGGATAAAGCCCTGGCTATATACCCGTTTGTTGGTTTCCTCGTCAAACCCGTACCATATATCGGCTATATAGGCAGGGGTGCTGTAACTTGTCACGAACTCCTCTTGGCCCTCTATGTTCTTGTAATCGGTTATCATTTCATAGCCCTCCTCCAGCGCTTTGTAATAGGCGTCGTCATCGTCATCCAACTCCTCCACATACCGGTTATAGATGCGGTGGTAGCTGTCTGTTACCGTTTCGTAAAGGCGCTGCAGCTCCGGTGTCTCAAACGACATATAGCCTTCCTCATCTTTTGTCCAGGTGCCTTGTAGTTCCATATGTGTGAAGTTAGAAGAAGCACGTGAGAATCTGGTAAGCCTTTGAAAAGATTTCTGACAGAACCTTCGGCGGTTTATTGGTTTCCCAATGACTCGGTATTCTTCTAAAGAAGTTATCTTCTGTGCTATTGCTGTGGTATAATGTTTTATATATGAACGTTTTATATAGGGTATATGCAGGGATACATTAACTATTAAGACTGTATGGGCAACTGTACACGGCCGAGTGCTGCGATGATTTGCTTTGCCTCCGCTTCGCTGTATTTTGTGCGGATATACGCTTCGTTGATGGTGAAGCTCGGGGCCGCAGGGTCACCGTCAGCTTGGTACTCCTTGCCTTCTTCCACGCTGTTGCTTGAGCTTATATCCAGCTCTGCCACCAGTTCGTTGGCACGATGCCGAAAGGCCGTCCGGATCAGCCTGTCTATGTTTTCACCGGGCCCGTGCTTACGGTTGTTGTTATGTTTTGCCTCTGCCCTGATCACCTGTGGGTCCAGGTCGTTGACTTCACAGATCTGCTCAAAGATGGCTGCTTGATTTTCTTCCTTGTTTTCCATAGTGCTGATTTTTATATATGGTTTAAACGGATGGTGCCGCACAAGGTAACGCTGCCGGTATAAATTTGAACCAGCTGTCTGCTCAACTGTCTCCTGTTTCGCTACCTGTTTTAGATAAACAAAGAATGCGCCTATCTAAAGTTACAAAAGCTGGTGAAGTTTTTCTTGCAGTGGATTTTAACAGGAGCTTGCCTTCCATCTCTGACCCCAATAGTGCCTATATATTCAGGTGAGTAAAAAATGTGTAAACATAGCGTTAGTTTGTTGTAGATCTGTTATATATAGATGTTGTTATAACTATTACTTTAAGTATAGGGCACGGTATAATGATGCTCCACAGCAAGCCGAAGGACTTGTATGCAGACCTGTTTTGTCAGCCATTGCTGACAAAATTTCGGCAAAGCAGAAAGAAGTAGGTTTATTTATAAAGGCCGGATACTCAAACGGGGAAAGCTTTATTTTCTGAGGCACCGTAGAATAGTTTCTAATCCCGCTTCTATGAAGATAAAAGAAAAGCCCGGCAACGGGCCGGGCTTCTCACTTAAGGATTGTATGAAATAGAGTATCTTAAAAATCGGGGAGGGAGGGAAGCACGCCTTCACATGTTAGAGCTTTACCAACGGAAGATCATCCCAAAAGCCCCATCCTTATTTTCTTTATTTGCTGCCAAGCGACTGCGCAGCGGCGCCTGCCTTCAGTTTCAGGTCGATGGTGAAGGTGTCGTCAATCACCTTGTCTGCTGCCGTGCCCAGCATACCGGAGCGGTACTTGATATCCCACTTGGTGCGGTCCAATTCTATTTTAGCATCTGCTTCAGCCGATTTACCGTCAATTCTGACGGTAGCCGGGAAGGTAATGGCATTGGTGATGCCTTTTATCGTCAGGTCGCCGGTGATGGTGTAGTTGGGTGCTCCTGCCTTGGGTTTTGCTATAGGCGTTACCTTCGTGATTTTAAAGGTGGACACCGGGTTCTTGTCCACGGAGAAGAAATCCTCAGACTTCAGGTGGTCCGTCAGCTTTTTGTTAAACTCCGGGTTTGTGATGTCGGTATCCGTGATCGAGGTCATGTCAACCTCAAAACTCCCGCCTACCAGTTTGCGGCCGTTCACGTCGAGGGTGCCGTTGGCCAGTTGTACAGTACCGCTGTGCTCTCCGCCAAACTTCTTCGCATTCCAGGTCATGGTGCTGGCGGCTGTGTTTACGGGCAGCGAGGTGACAGCCGCGGCGGCGGTAACAGATCCGGTAGAAGGCTTGTCTGTAGCTGCTACATTAGAGCTCTGAAGCATGGCGGCCAATGCCAGCGCGCTTAATAGGACAGGGTAGTTTTTCATACGTCGACTAATTTATTGGTTAGAGATTATTTGTTTTATTAGTGCCGGAGCACCCACCAGTTCTCCGCTTGATGCAGGTCGCTGATGAACCGGGTGCTTTGGCCTGTATTCTATTTTTCGCGTGTCAAGGTGATGTTCACGGGCTGGCCCTGGAAGTCAGCTGTCAGGTTAATGGCGCTCCCCTCCATTTTGCCTTTATATGGCACCTCGTTTCCTCCCATAGTAAGTGTGAAGGAAAACTCATCCCCGGAAATTATTCCGTTAGAGAGTGGCGCCTGGCCCGTCGGCGTCTGCATGGTCCCTGTTAATGTGTTGCCGTCCGCTACCAGGTCCAGCGTCATCTCGCGTTCTCCTACGGTACCTTTCCATCGGCCGGTGAGTTCAACCTGTTGGGTGCTGTCAGCGGGCTCTGCTGCCGCTGTGCTGTCTGTGCCTGCTGCCTGAGCAGGTGCGCCTGTCGGCACGCTTGCCGGCTGCTGCCCTGGGAACTGAGCAGGTCTTGCGCCTTGCGTTGCTCCTCCCGTAGCAACACTTGGTTTACCACCTTGCTGCGCCCCAGCCTGAGGCATAGTGGTCCCTTGTGGCATGCCGCCACCCTGTGTCGGGCCAGTCGGTGCAGCCGCTGCATCCTGCGCGCCACCGCTGCCGCCCTTCAGGTCATCGTTGTTCACTGACTTCTTCCTTCTTCGTGTACCTTCCGACATCATCTTACCAATACGGTAGCTGAGGTTCACCTTGAAGTTCATGTTGTTTATCACGTTGTTGCTCGTCTGGCTGAACGTTGGCGTGTTCAGCTCGGTTCGCCTGTTCATGGACGATGAGAGGAAGTTCTCAGCCCCAAAACCGATGCTGCCTTTTCCCTCGTTGAAATCCTTCTTCAGGTTCAGGCTATAGATGCCGAAGCCCCCCTGCAAGCCCTGCAACTGCACCTGGCTGCCGCGGTAGAAGCCGAAGCCCTGGATGCCCCAGCCCTGGCCGAGGGTGTAGTTACCCATCGCGCGGATGTTATAGACCACGCCGCTGTTGCTGGCCTGCTGTGCCGGGTCTTCCACATTGTTGCTCATCACGGCGTAGTAAATGTCCGTGCCCCCGTTCAGCGTGAGTTTGTTGCTCAGGTTGATGCTGCCGAAAATACTTCCCCCGTACGCCTCCTCCTGGCCAATGTTAAAGAATGTGGTCTCCAGCACGCCGTCCTCCGCCGTTTGCCGCACCGCCTGGATCGAATTGTTGGTGTTGCGGACAAAAGTAGAGAAGTTCAGGGAAGTCGTCTTGAAGTATGTGCTGTAAGACAACTCGTAATTGTTTGTAAACTCCGGGTCCAGCTCCGGGTTGCCCACGGTCCTGAAGGCAGGGTTGGAATTCTGAATGTTCGGGTTCAGGAACTCCAGCGACGGGCGCTGGATGCGGCGGTTGTAGGCCAGCTTCACGGTGTTGCCGTCCCTCAGCCGCTTCGACAGGTTGATGCTCGGCACCAGCACACCATATGCCGGAATGCTCACGCCCTCTTCGCTGTTCTCAAAGTTGGCGTTGATGGTGGTGTACTCGTAGCGGGCACCTGCCTTCAAGCTGTAGTTGTTGGCTGTGGTGAGGGTGTAAGACAGATAACCCGCCGTCACATCCTGGTTGTAGTTGAACACGTTGCTCAGGTTTGTGCTGGCCTCTTTCACGAAAGGCCCGGTGCCGTCCGCCATGAAAGTCTCGTAGTCGCTGGTAACCTGGCGCCTAATCTGCTTCACCCCCAGCTCCACCAACTGGTTCTTCGCAATCGGGTTGGTGTAGTCCAACTGCACAGTAGATTCCTGGTTAAAGCTCTCATTGATATTCTTCAGGCGTCGCTCCAGGTCGTTCCCATCGCCTATATATATCTGGTTGAGGAAGTCGTTCGTGCGGTTGTTGCGGCTGAACTGCGTCAGGACGCTGAACTCATGCTGCGGCTTGTCGAAGGTATGGGTGTAGTTGAGGTTCACATCCACTGTTCCGGAGTTGTCGGTGGTCTCCACATCGCGCAGCGTGCTGCTCAGCAGGGAGCCTCCCTGGAAGCGCTGCGAGAGCAGGTCGTCCTGGTTTGCCTGCCAGTTCCGCACCCCGTACTGTACAGATCCATTGAGGTAGTTCTTTTCATTGATATCGTAGTCCCAACCGAAGGTATAGCGCCCGAACATCATGTTGTTGTCTGTCGCCGCCTCCTGCCTTACCACATTCTGTACGCCGTCAACAATTGTTGTCTGCACGTTCTCGAAGCTGCCGGGCGTGTTGTAGCCCATGCGGCCAAAGCCGCCCAACGAGAAGCCCATCTTACCCGTGCGGTAGCTCCCGTTCAGGCCCAGGTTTGCGCCCCTCAGGCCAACGCCGGTGTCAATGTTCAGGGAGCCGCCCTGCAGGGTGTTCTTCTTCGTCACGATGTTGATGATACCGGCAGAGCCTTCCGCGTCATATTTTGCTGAGGGCGAGGTGATGACCTCCACCGACTTAATCATATCGGCGGGAATCTGCTTCAGGGCGTCGGCCACGCTTCCCGCCGTGATGGTGGAGGGGCGGTTGTTGATGAGCACCTTGATGTTCTGGCTGCCGCGCATCGACACGTTGCCGTCCAGGTCCACGGAGAGCATGGGCACTTTGCGCAGCACGTCTGAAGCATCCCCGCCTTTGTTGGACAGGTCGTTCTCCGCGTTATATACGGTGCGGTCCACTTTCTCCTCTATCATGGCGCGCTGCCCCTCTACCACTACCTCATTCAGGGCTTTTGCGGTGGAGCTGATGGCTATTTTACCCAGGTCAACGGAAGCGTTTCTGTCTGTTACCTCTATGTCCAGGGTTTTTGCCTCGTAGCCTATAAAGGAAACGGCCACTTTATAAGTACCGCCCGCCACTTTCTCCAGCGTGAATTTTCCTTTGTCGTCTGCCATCGTGCCGTCTACCGGCTTGTTGGTGGTGGGGTTTACCAAGGCGATGGTAGCGTAAGGGACCGGCTGCTGTGTGGCGGCATCCACCACAGTGCCCGTAATGCTGCCGGCCACAGCGTTTGGCGCAACAGCGCCCGCCGTGGCACGGGAGATGTTGGTAGAAGCCAGCGGCCCACCGCCTGAAGGCGACTGCGCTACAGCAACCTGGCAGAGGCAGGCAAAAACGATGGAAGAAAAGTATTTGTTCATGACGTGGTTTTTTCAATTATAACTGTACAAAGCAAGTCTATCCCTGTCGCATAAAAAAACGGAATAGACTGGCTGCTCCCAAACGCCGACGAGTGGCCCTTATAAGCCGATGGTTTCAGTTGTGCTGAAGATACCCGCGCCATTGGTTGAGCATTGGTTGAGTCATGGGTAAAATAGGGGCAAGCTGTCGGTGAAATCGGTTAAACAGTAGATAAGAAAGACTTTAGCCATAGATGAATAGTAAGTTTGTGGCTGTATATAGCTATATTAACCTCTGTATGGCCAACACCTTTATTAATCGCCACGGTTACCTCCTGATTCAGTTGCTGGTATTGCTGGGGCTCCTGCTGCTCCTGTGCCAGCCCCTGGCCTGGGACATTGAGTTGCCTGTCCAGTTCTGGGTGAAACAGGGCGTCGTGTTTGCCCTGTGGGTGGGTCTGTTTTACCTGAACACCAACCTGCTGGTGCCCCGGCTCCTGTTTCAGAACAGGGTAGGGGGGTTTGCAGCGGCTGCGCTCGGTTCCGTGTTGTTTGTGATGCTGGCGAGCAAGCTTACGGATGAATGGCTGAACCTGCCGGCGCTGATGCACCAGGCCTTCAACCCCGGGGAAACAGCGAGGTCACACAAAGGCGGGATGTACGTAAACCCGGTGATGATGCTGGCCACCTTGCTGGTGCTGGGGATAAGCACCAGCATCAAAACGGTGCAGAAGTGGCAGTTAGACACAGAGATCAGGCAAAGCCTGGAAAGGCAGAAGATCAGTTCCGAACTGTCTTTTCTGAAAGCCCAGATAAACCCGCACTTCTTCTTTAACACCCTGCACAGCATCTACGCGCTCACCATGATCAACATTGAATCATCCCGAGAGGCCCTCCATACGCTGTCCCGGATGATGCGGTATGTGCTATATGAAACACAATCCGGTACTACCCTGCTCAGCAAAGAGATCGAGTTCCTGGAAGATTACATCAACCTGATGAAGCTCCGGTTGACGGAGAAAGTGACCGTGATCTTTGAGAAGCCCCAGCCGGTGCAGGACGTGCTGGTGGCGCCTATGCTGTTTCTTCCGTTTGTGGAGAATGCCTTTAAACACGGGGTGAGTGCCCTATTGCCAAGCAGGATTCATATCGCCATACAGCAACAGGGGCAGGCGGTGGAACTGGACGTGTGTAACACGGTTTTACCCGAGAAAAGAGTAGTCATGGAGGAGAGCAGCGGTATCGGGCTGGCCAACACCAACAGGAGGCTCGATCTGCTTTACCCGGGCCAATACACGCTAGCCGTTACTGAGAAAACGCCCGATAATGAATATTGTGTACACTTAAAGCTGAACCTGTCATGACGCTGAGATGCATTGCCGTTGACGATGAGCCCCTGGCTTTGGGGATGATCGCCGCCTTTATCCAGCAGACCCCGTTTCTGCAATTGGTAGGGCGCTACTCCAGTGCCGTGGAGGCGCTGCAGGGCCTGCATCAGCAGCCCGTGGACCTGGTGTTCCTGGATATACAGATGCCCGACCTGAGCGGGATTGAGCTGGCGCGCGTGCTGGATAAAGGAGAGTACGGTGTCGGGCCCCGCATCATTTTCACGACGGCCTTCAGCCAGTATGCCCTGGAGGGATATAAAGTGGATGCGCTGGATTACCTGGTCAAGCCCTTTAACTACGCTGATTTCCTGAAGGCGGCAAGCAAGGCGCAAGCCTATGCGGAACTGGTACAGAAGCCCGCTCCGCAGTTGGCTGCCCCGGTTACAGCGCCTGAGGAAGAATACCTGTTCCTGAAGGTGGAGTACCAACTGGTGCGTATCGCCTTCAGCGACATTTTATATATAGAGGGGCTGAAGGATTACGTGAAGGTGCACCTGGAAAGCGAGGCCAAGCCCATCCTGTCGCTGACGAGCCTGAAGGCGCTGGAGGAAAAGCTGCCGTCACGGAGGTTTATGCGCATCCACCGCTCCTTCATCGTGGCGCTGGACAAAATAAGTGCCGTTTCCCGCAACAAGGTGCAAATAGGGGAGACCAACATTGCGGTAAGCGACCAGTACAAAGAAACGTTTAACCAGTTCCTGAGCCGCTGGGTATAGTCTTCCTGTTTTTTGTTTTAAATATGCGCGGAGGCGTTGTAAATTGCCGAAAATAGCTGGAGACAGTCTCAGCTGAACACGCATATATGAACAAAGCAATCGTAATCGGGGCCTCAGGGCAGTTGGGGCAGTGTCTGCAGGCGGTGGTAAAGGAAAAAAACGCCGGCAACTTTATCTTCCTCTCCCGCAAGGAGGCGGATATAGCGGATGAGGATTCCCTACGCTCTGCTTTTACGACACATGCACCTGCCTACTGCATCAATTGCGCCGCCTACACCGCCGTGGACAAGGCCGAGGACGAGCCGGAAGTGAGCAGGCAAATCAACCGCGACGGTGTCATCAGCCTGAGCAAGCTGTGCCGGGAGTTCGGCACCACGCTTATCCATATCTCCACCGACTTTGTGTTTTCGGGCAACAGCCTGCATCCCTTGTCAGAGACAGATGATACAGCACCGGTGAACATATATGGCGCTACCAAGCTGGAGGGCGAGCAGGCCATTCCCGGCTATATACCTAACTACTTCATCCTCCGGACCAGTTGGCTGTACTCCGAGTTCGGAAACAACTTCGTGAAAACGATGCTGCGGCTGGGCCGGGAGAAGGACGAGTTGCGGGTGATCTGGGACCAGATCGGGACACCTACTTATGCCATGGATTTGGCGGAAGTTATTTTCCATATCATCGAGACCAACAACACCGCTTACGGCATTTACCACTACAGCAACGAAGGGCTCACCTCCTGGTACGATTTCGCCAAAGCCATTTTCGAACTGAGCCATATACCGGTGCGCGTGGTGCCCGTGAGAACCTCCGAGTATATCACCAAAGCCAAACGCCCGGCCTTCTCGGTGCTGGAAAAAACGAAAGCCAAGCAAAACCTGGGCATTAAAATCCCCCACTGGCGGGAGAGCCTGAAAACCTGCCTCAGCCGAATGTAGAGAATTAAGGGGAGCAATATAGCATATAAACCGGTGAAAGACCGCTTGACCAATTATGTAGCAGCGCAACTGCCCGTTTAAAAGAGAAGGTCTTGCTTCTGTTGATTAGCTGCAGGTGTGCGCACTGGTCAGCCTTCATGGAACATGCTCCAGTAACTTTTATATGTGTAAAGTAGAAAAACATAGTAACCAAAGTTGCTTCTGTTTAAGCACTTTGCCGTATATAAGTGCGTGCAAAACACTTCAATCATATGAAACGCATCGCTAGAATACTGCAGGCGGAAGCCCTGTTTTATCTAATCCTTGGGGCCTTGGCGCTGACCGTCCAGCTCATTTCTGGGATTTTTTAGGTCTGGCAGCTTTTTGGACAGTGCCATAGTAGCTTTGCTTGGCTATATATAACCGCGACTAAATTGTATCCCGACCTACTTAGCCGAACCTTAAGATAAACACCGTTCCCACACCTTCTTCTGACTGCACCTGTATCGTTCCCCGGTGGAGCATTACGATTTGCTTGCACAAACTCAGCCCGATGCCGCTGCCTTGCTTCTTGGTGCTGAAAAACGGGATGAATATCTTTTCCTGTACCGCCCTGGGCATGCCTGCGCCATTGTCCATCACTTTGATCACCACCCGCCCGTCTGTCCCGATAGAAGAAGTCAAGGTGATTTCCGGTTCAGGAGTGTCTTTCACAGCGTCCATGGCGTTCACCAACAGATTGATCATGACTTGGTCCAGCAGGTTCGGGTCTGCCTGCAGGGATAAATTTGGGTCGGAGAGATCCATGTGGAATATAATGTGCTTTTGCGCCAGGGTGGGCTGCATGAGCCGGTGCAGGTTTGAGATGAGATCGCTGATATAAACCTGTCTTAGATTCAGCGTCGTGATCTTGCTGAGGTTGCGGTAGGTCTGGGCAAATTTCAGTAAGCCTTCGCTACGGCGTTTGATGGTGCCGACGCCCACTTCCAGGTCCTCGAAATCCTCGGAGGAGGCCCCTGTCACCACGGCTTCCTGCAGGCGGTTCTTTAAGGTGTCTGCCAGCGAGGAGATGGGCGCGATGGAATTCATGATTTCGTGCGTCATCACGTTCAGCAGTTTCTGCCAGGCCTGCGATTCCGTTTCCTCCAGCGCCTCGTTCACGTTCTGGAAGGCCACCAGCTTATACCGGTTGCCGTTGCTCTGCCACGCTGTTGCCGTCAGCAGGACTTTGATGCTGCTCTTGTCCAATTGGGAGGTATAGGCGGTGGCAATTCTGTTCTGGCCAGGCTGCAGGTCAAGCACCTGCTCATACAGCTCCAGGTCTCTTTTGCCCAGGTAGTGGATTGTTTTCATGAACGGAACATGCAGCAGCTTTTTAATCGCCTCATTCATCAGCAGCACTTCGCCGCTGTCCAGGTCATAGGTCATGATACCGGTGTCCACTAATTCCAGAATCTTCTGCAACTGCTGGTGCTGGGTTTCCTTTTCCCGGTTGATGCGCTTAAAGGTGGTGTTAATCTCGTTGAAACCCTTCCGAAGGGTCTTCAGTTGGGCAGAGTCATCCTTCTCATTAAAGTACCTGGAGAAATCGCGGTAATGGACCGACTCTATGAATTGGTTTAATTCTTCCTGCGCCTGCCTCAGAAACCGGATCAGCTCATATACCTGGTAGAGAAGGAGGGGCAGCAGGAAGACGAGTACTTCCGGCCAGCCATTTACAAGCACGACCGCAGGGGCGCTGAGGGTAACACAGAGCACGACCACCCTGAGGATCACCTTGCCTTCGAAATTCTTAAAGATCATATTTGCCCAGACGTCTGTACAGTGCCGTACGCGTGATGCCCAGTTCCTTTGATGCCCTCGACAGGTTGCCGCTGTGCTTCTCGAGTACGCGCAGGATCGTTTTCTTCTCCAGTTCTTCGAGATTGGTCTCCTGCTGCCTAGTCTCCGCCTCCGGGGCGGCTTCGATGGGAGAGAAGATAATATCCGATGCCCCCAGTATGTCGCTATCCGCCATGATCACGGCCCGTTCGATCGCATACTGCAACTCACGCACGTTGCCCGGAAAATGATAGCTTTTCAGTTTGTCCAGCGCTGCTTTAGCCAGTTCAGGAACAGGCTTCATGTATTTGTTTGCGTAAACCGTGGCAAAATGACGCGCCAGTAAAAGGATATCATCTCCGCGCCTGCGCAATGGGGGTACGGTGATCTCCACGGTGTTGATCCTATATATGAGATCCTTGCGAAAGCGGGCCTCGTTGGCCATTTCTGCCAGCGGCACGTTCGTGGCGCAGAGCAGGCGCACATCTATATGCACCGGCTCGTTGGCACCCACCCGGATCACCTGGCGGTTCTGCAGCACACTGAGCAGCTTTGATTGCTGGTGCAGCGAGATGTTCCCGATCTCATCCAGAAAGATGGTGCCCTTGTTGGCAGCTTCAAAACGTCCGGCACGCTCTTCGCGGGCATCGGTAAAGGCGCCTTTCTTGTGCCCGAACAACTCACTCTCGAAAAGAGACTCCGTCAGCGCGCCCACATCCACTTTCACGAAGGGTTTGTCAGCGCGCAGCGAGTGCTGGTGAATGGCTTTGGCGATAAGTTCCTTGCCAGTTCCGTTCTCGCCCAGAATCAGGATGTTGGCGTCAGTTGGCGCGACTTTCTTTATCTTGAAGAAAATATCCTGCATCACCTCCGACTCACCGATCAACTCTGAACCGATGACGGATGCAGGCCCTGTGGGGGAGGAGCGTTTGGAACCGTTCGTCTTTTCCCCAATAGCGTCCTGGACGGTGGCGAGGAGCTTGTCGTTGTGCCAGGGTTTGACCACGAAGTCGTAAGCGCCCTCTTTCAGGGAGCGGATGGCGAGGTCAATGTCGCCGTAGGCGGTAATCATGATGACGGCAGCGGAAGACTTGAGCGCCTTTATTTTTTTGAGCCAGAAAAGCCCTTCGTTGCCCGTGTTGATGGAACTGGTGAAGTTCATGTCCAGCAGGATTGCATCAAAGGAGTGGTGCGCCAGCAGCGACGGGATGTTCTCCGGGTTCTTTTCCGTCACAATCTCCTGTACCTGCGGGCGCAACAGCAACCGTACCGCCGTGAGCACGTCGGGGTCATCATCGACAACAAGTACGGAAGCCTTTTTCAGTTGCATACATCCATTCTATAGAAACGAAAGAAACTACAATTATGCCATTATTACAAGGTGCTGAGAATGAGTTGAAAGGGCATTTTAACAAAGTTACAGGTGTGCAAAATCGCACACCCGCTGCGCGCTTTTGCACGCTGGTAAACTATTGGTTTCTATAACATTCTGATTTAGAGTGTTATATTGAATTGGCATTTATTCTGCAGACGCGTGGTTGCAAGTGAATCAACAGCAATAAACGCCTAAACTACTGCATCATGTTCCGAAACTACTTCAAAACCGCTTACCGCAACCTATTCCGGTACAAGGCTTTTTCCTTTATCAATATAGCAGGTTTGGCCCTGGGGATTACCGCCTGCCTGCTGATCGGTTTGTTTGTATATGACGAACTGCAATACGACAAGTTTCTGCCGGAAGGGGACAGGGTGTACCGCGTCTATAACGATATATCAGCAGAGGAGGCCGGTACTGTGTTGGCAGTGGTGCCTCCCATGTTCGGGACCACCTTGGAGCAAAGCATACCGGAGGTGGAGACTGTGGTGCGCATCCTGATGCTACAGTTCGACGCGAACAACCTGGTGGAGGCCGGTGAAAAGCGCATCTATGAAAAAGGCCGATTCTATACTGATCCTGCATTTTTCGAGGTGTTCCAACTTCCGTTCATATATGGCTCCCCCGAGAAAGCCCTGGCTGACCCTTCTTCCATTGTCATCTCGGATGAGTTTGCAAAGCGCGTGTTTGGAGATATGGATCCGGTGGGGAAAGAAGTATCGGTTAACAAACTGCCCTTCATAGTACGGGGTGTCTTCGGCACGACCGAACGGTTTCATCTGCCGGTGAATTTTATTTTTCCTATGGCTGCCGCTGAACTGCCTGCCGAGCGAATGAAGAGCTGGGGCTGGCAGCAGTTTTATACCTACGCGAAGCTGAAAGAAGGAGCTGATCCGCAGGCAGCGCAGTCGAAATTCAGGGCCATTGTGGCAAAGCAGATTGACGAAGCCCACAATAAGCCTTACAGATACCTCCCGTTCCTGCAGCCCCTGAACGAAGTGTATCTGTATTCAGCGGGCTTCAAGTTTGATCAGGCTGTAAAGGGCAACATCACCTATGTAAAGGCGTTGAGTCTGATTGCCATATTTATCCTGCTCATCGCCTGCTTTAATTTTGTCAACCTGGCTACGGCCAAGTCCATGCAGAGGGCGAAAGAAGTAGGTGTAAGGAAAGCAGTAGGAGCCAGCCGTGGGCAGTTAATGCTGCAGTTCCTGGGTGAAACCATGCTGCTCACACTGGTCAGCGTTATCTTTTCGGCGGCGCTCACCTCTTTGCTGTTGCCCTCGCTCAATGCCTTCACCGGCAAGGAAATGGCATTCAACGTGTTCAGGGAACCAGCTATCCTTTTACTGTTACTGCTCCTGACACTGGTGGTGGGCGTTCTGGCGGGCCTGTATCCGGCTATGGTTTTATCGGGTTTCAAGCCTGTAAAGGTGTTGAAGAGCGCAGTAGTGGTGGATAACAGGGCAGGCAGGATTCAGTGGTTGCGGCATGGACTGATCGTCCTGCAGTTTGCCCTGTCTATTTTCCTCATCATCAGCGCTATCATAGTGTACAAGCAGGTATCGTATCTGCACAACAAAGACCTTGGCTTCAACAAAGAGCAGATCATGTTCTTTCAGCTGAGGGGAGACTCGATGTATGAGAACTATGAGACGTTTAAAAACGAATTGTCAAAAGGGCCAGGCATCAAAAACGTGTCCATTGGCTACGGTTTCCCGGGCGATGCCACGGCAGGAGACGGCGTCATCGTGCCCAGAGACGGGGAACAGGTGCACCATGGAACCACCCTGCTTAATGTAGACTTTGATTACATCCCTACACTGGATGTAAAACTTGTAGCCGGAAGAGCCTTCTCAAAAGACTTCAAAACAGATGCGGATCAGGCCTTCATCATCAATGAGACTGCCGTGAGAGAACTTGGGTACGGGACACCGGAGAAAGCGCTGGGGCAAACCTTGTTATGGCCAACCTGGGATAACCCTGATTCGCTAAAAGAAGGAAAGGTCATCGGGGTTGTAAGAGACTTTCATTTCAAGAGTTTATATGATAAAGTCGATCCGACGGTGCTGCAAATCTACCCCGGGTCAAACTTTAAGGTAGCCGTAAAGATGGACGCCGAGCACATAGCCCGATCCATGGAGCATGTGAAAGCTGTCTGGGAAAAGTTCTCACCTGATTATCCGATAGAGTACATGTTTATGGATGACAACTTTGAGAAAATGTACAAGGCGGAAGACAAGCTGAAAACGTTGCTGTGGATTTTCACGGGGGTGGCTATTTTCGTTGCCAGCCTTGGCCTGTTTGGCTTAGCCGCCTATGCCGCTGAGCGCCGGAAGAAAGAGATTGGTATCCGCAAGGTGCTGGGTGCCGACAACGCGACCATCGTGGCGCTGCTTTCCAGGGAGTTCATGAAACTGGTGCTGGTAGCGGCGGTCATTGCCTTTCCGCTCGCCTGGTACGCCATGCGGGAGTGGCTGCAGGACTTTGCTTACCGCATTGACATTCCTGTCTGGGTATTCTTTGCGGCAGGCATCATGGCGGCCCTCGTGGCCTTTGCTACCATCAGCATCCAGGCCATGAAAGCGGCAACCGCAGACCCGGTCAGAAACCTGCGGACAGATTGATCAGGCCAGCAAGAAGAGCTACCCAGACAGGCAGCTCTTTTTGATAGGAGGCAGGGCTTGTTTTCTTCGGCGGAAAGGCTGGAATCAACTGATTTTTGAAACGATTTCCGGCCAGATATACTTTATAGAGGGGAGAGGCGCTGGTAGGTCTTACGCCACTGCGCTTTTCAGTTCTCACCAAAGCATATCTGAAACAGGAGTATATATGAGCAAGGTTTTCTGTTACCTGATAATGACGCTGACAGGTATGGTCGCAGCCTGTAATGCACCGCAGCCCAAAACAATTGTTGTAACCGATGCGCCAGCTCAAACAACCGTCTCAGCCGACATGAGCCTGGACGAGCTACTGACGCAGCACCAGGAGTATGAACGGATACAGCTGAAAAAAATGCCCTCCGGGCATCTTCAAATGCAGGTTTCCCTGAATGGCGTGAGCGGAAAATTTATCCTGGACACCGGGGCCGGCGCTACCATACTGGAGGAGAAGCGAAAGGCTGCCTTCCATTTAACGTCCCGGAAATCAAACAAGGCCGTGACGGGGACAGGGGGAGGCGCCATGGGCATGCAGCTCTCAACCGGCAACAGGATGAAGATCGGGCAGCTTGAAATAAATAACTCAAGTATTTACCTGGTAAGCCTGGACCATGTAAACAAGGCCTTCCAGAACATGAAGCTGGAAGAGGTAGACGGCATTATCGGTGCCGATATTCTCTCTGCCAATCGGGGCGTAATTGATTACACCCACCTTATTCTGTACCTGAGGAAGTAGCGGCTGTTTTTCACCCCAGTGCAGCGGCTCAGTGAAAATGAAGCCTAAACCTGTATTTTTTAACTTTATTGAACTTCCAGGGCCACCTAACATTTTTTACCTGCCCTTTCTGCTTTTGCTTTGTTTGCGGGCCTTGTTCCGGGCGCTCTTGAGCTGCGTAAACTCCTCGTTCGAAACGGTGACGATATAGGTTGCGGAAGTTACAAGCGTGGTGTCCGAATCGAAATCGTGCGCTACCGTTAAGGAAAGCTGCTTGTTCTCGTTGAGTACGTAGTCGTCCGCTACTTTATCAAACAAGACGAAGGAGTTTTCGCCTTCCTTTACATGCTTTGCGCCGGCAAGCGCCAGGCAATCGCCGGTAATTACGAGCGGGGTGTCCAACTCCTCCACAAAATCGAACGGCTGGTAATACTTGCCGTCTTTTCGATGCGTGATATACTCTACTTTGTCCAGGTGCAGTTCTACCTCCTGGTTGCCGGTGTCCCGTTGCTGTTTTATCTGCCGGATATTGCCCACTACTCTCATATGCTTCTCTGCTTATTAAATCCCTTTCCCGCCCCTGCGGCCAGCTGCCTTTTTCGTCCTTGGCGTTTTAGAATAAGGTATGTTGCCATAGGAAGTGCGGTTTGGTGCAAGTTACGCATACGCTTTTATATATGCCCTTCCTGCTTCAGGTAGAAAGGAAGCTGAAAACGAGCATACCTGTACCTGGGCCGGCAGAAGCGGTAAAAACTTTAGCCGCGATGGCCTGTAGTACGGTGGCTTATATAGCGCGCTAAACGTTTTTAGGGTCCGGATGCACCCAGGGCTGGCGGTAAGGGCGTTGCAGCAGGGCCGTAGCTTCCGGGTCGCCTACAACTTCACGCCTGGCGTGGTCATATACCAAAGGGCGGCCAACCAGCATCGATAAATTAGCCAGGATGCAGCTGGCCGTGGAGATATGGCCTTCCTCGATGTCAGCCACCGGACGGCCGCCTTTCTTGATAGCCGCCAGGAAGTCCTGCATATGCAACCTCGTGGCCGGAGCGGCATGCAGTTCCATCCCTTCCTCGTTCAGGTCCTCCGGATACTTTTCTTTTTCATACACTGCATCCTTGTGAATTTTCTCTCCGTCGCCCACCGGGATAAAATCATATTGCATCGGGCTGGCCATCAAGGTACCTTTCTCGCCATATATGGTCAGGCCCCACGGATAGTCTGGGTTGGCCGGTGTGCCCCAGGTGCGGTGCTGCCAGATGCAGTTGAGCTCATCATACTCGAAGAGCGCGTGTTGCGTATCGGATGTATTGGCTTTTCCTTCCTTCTGCACATAGATACCGCCGGTAGAGCTGATCCGCTTGGGCCAGCCAAGGTCCAGCATCCAGCGTGCCGCGTCAAACATGTGGATGCACATATCACCCACAATCCCGTTGCTGTATTCCATAAAGTTGCGCCAGCGACGGTGCGGCAGCCCGTCATAGGGCCGCAGCGGCGCTGGTCCAGACCACATGTCATAGTTCAGGAATTCCGGCACAGGTCTTACTTCCGGGCTGTTGTTGCTGCGCATGTGGTAGTAACAGTACATCTCCACATGCGAAACCTTCCCCAGCAGGCCCGCTTCAATAACGTTCTTTTTTGCGTCGATCAGGTGCGGCGTGCTCCGGCGCTGTGTGCCTACCTGCACTACGCGTTTATATTTCCGGGCGGCCGACAACATGGCCTCACCTTCCAGCACATCCACACTGATCGGCTTTTGAACGTACACGTGCGCCCCAGCTTTGAGCGCGGCAATGGTGGGCAGGGCGTGCCAGTGGTCTGGGGTGCCGATCAGCACGATATCAAATTTATTGTCGGCGAGCATTTTCCGGAAGTCGCTGTATAGGCGGGGCTTTTTGCGCGTCTTCAGGCGCTCGCTGACAAGGGCGGCTGCCTCTTTCAGCATATTCTCATCCACATCGCAAAGCGCCACCACTTCCACCGGGGCTACCTGAATCAGACGCATAAGGTCGCTCTTTCCGTACCAGCCTGCGCCGATCAACCCAACCCGCATGGGTTTCGACTGCTGGGGCAGGATCATTCCGTGTGCTCCAAGCGCTGTCAGGGCCAGAGCGGCCGTCGCACCTTTCAGAAAATCGCGTCGATTGAGAGGAGATAGTTGCATAGGTAGGATATAGTGTGTTTTTGTATCCGGGTGAAAAATGACAAGTACTGCTCATCCCCCTGTTTAACGAGGGCCATTCCGAGGCAATACCAAAAGCAATATAACAATATTCTCCAATTAATATGATTTAACACAGGCAATTCATGCAGCTCCTGCCGGTGAAATCAGGAGAGGGGCAACGGCAAACTGACCGCAGGAAGAGCATTACATCACAAGCCTGCGTGACAAGAAAATGTGGTCATCCCTTGGCATCTTCTTAAAAAAACAGAAGACCCGGTGCGTCGGGTCTTCTGATAGATTTTTGAATGCCAGACTTGCCTATAGAGGCATACTATTTCTTCTGGTCCTTGATGTCTACGTTGCTTTTGTGCGTTTTCAGCGTGCTGGCATTTGGCTGGTCATTGCGGAACTTTTTGTCCGCGCTGTCAGAACCACGGGTAGTGGTGCTCAGGTTCGCTTGGTCATCGTTGTCAGGACTTCCTTTGCCTTTTCTAGCGCCGCCGCTGCTTCCTTCACTGCTGGGCTTGTTCTCTCCGCGTGTGTTATCGGCACCTCCCGCTACCGGGCCTGTATTCGTTCCCTGTGGGCGCCCGCTTATATTTTTATCCTTTTCAAAATCTCCTTCGTTTTCGATGTTCCTGTTATTCGTGCTCATAAGTTTTCCTTCCGTTTTCATTTAACATAACTGGCCTCCGGACTTCTCCGGGGTAATAGGTTGTACGGGCGATTACAAGAATTAGGTTAAGTAGGGGAAAACACTCTTTGAGAATTTTGCTAACAAATTTAGTATATATCTGAGTTTTAAAATGAATAACTTAACTAAAGTGTGATGTTTGCGTATATAGTTAGCAAAAGTATAAGTGAAGAAGCATAAAAGAAACCTATGAAACTGAAAATAGATGAAAAGCCATTCCTGCCAAATGGACGGCATGTGGTGCAGGTAACTGAAGTAGAAGAGGGAAAAAGCGAGAACAAGGAGATCCCGTTTATAAACTGCCGCCTGGAAAACGAGGAAGGCTTTGTGAACCAGCGTTTTTACCTGAGTGAGCCCGGTCAGCCTATTCTCGCTTCCTTTCTCAAAGCTGTGGGTATTGAGAAAAAGGAAGTGGATTCCAAAGAACTGAAAGGCAAAACTCTTTCGGTGGAAGTGGAAGAGCGCACATATGAAGACCCGGAAGGAAAAGAAAAAACCATTAAACAGGCTACCCATTTCGAAAAAGTAGGGAAAGCAGATACATCAGACAGGTATTAAAGAAATGATTAAAGCATAACAGAAAAAGGAGCCTTGTGCTCCTTTTTCTGTTTCCGGATGAATGACCCAGCATGGCAGGTTCTGAAGCTGGACCCAAAAGATAATCCGCTTTAACTTTTAACCTCCTGTAGGAATCAGGTGCCAAAAACGTTAAAATACACAATCCAAGTTGCGCTATATAAAACTGATAGAGTTTTAATAACTAAGAACCTACCCCTAATCCTTGCCAGGAGAGGAATTTTCACCTAATGTAGTTTATTCTCCTCCCTGCAGGGGTTGGTCTTGTTTCAACAGCGAAAGTAAATCGCCACTTAGGTTATATATACGGCAGTCTGATCTATTATAGTAGGTTTAATCCACCGGCAACAGAGGTACATCTGGGCGCAGGTCATCCCTGTATAATCGGTAAAAAGCCCGGTTCTCGTATATTGCCAAACAATAAAGATTCCGTAATTTTGCGCCCATTATATATGCGCCAGAAGAACCTCCGGAGAACATGGGGACAGGGGCAGCATAGACTGCCGGTTAAGCCTCAGCGGAAAGCGCCACCAGGGATGATTTATCTGAATGGATGCCATTGTGCTAGTGCCGCGGCAGCGTTGTGCATACCAGTGGAAAGTCTGACAAACAGAATCAGGTAGGCATTTATATAGTTTAAAAAAAGGAAAATCAGCATGAACTCTACGATCACAGCGTTTATAGAGTCCGGGGTTTTGGAGTTGTATGTCATGGGGGCTGCCAGCCCGCAGGAAAGCCTCGCCGTAGAACAAATGGCTGCTGCCCATCCCCAAATCCGCCACGAACTTGACATCATCAGCCAGGCAATGGAGCGTTATGCCCAGGCGCATGCGGTAAAGCCGAGAAATGTAGTCAAGCCCTTGCTGATGGCCACCATCGATTACATGGAGCGCATGCAGCAAGGGGAATTGCCAGTCTCACCTCCTGAAATCACTCCGAACTCACGTCCGCAGGATTACGCGCTCTGGCTTAACCGCCAGGACATGGTGCTGCCGCATGATGCAGACGAGATATATGCTAAAATAATCGGGTACACGCCAGCTGCCACCACAGCCATCGTCTGGATAAAAGAAGCGGCTGATCAGGAAGTGCACCACGATGAGCAGGAGCGTTTCCTGATCCTCGAAGGCACTTGTGATATCATCGCCGGGGGCAACACCTACAGCTTAGCAGCCGGCGATTTTTTTGCCGTTCCGCTCCACACCCCGCACATGTTCAAGGTAACCTCTGCAGTGCCCTGCAAAGCGATTCTGCAGCGACTGAGCGTGGCATCATAATATAAACGACTTTCCCGCTCTTCCCCACTGCCTTCTCCTCTCAAGGGCTAAACTCAGCTATATACCATTCTGAGAAACTGTTTTAAAACCTATTAGTATCTTCTTATCATGACACTGATCATAGCCAAGTAGACCATACTCAGGGAGTTTATTCTGTTTTTTTCATAGTCTTTGCTCAATCGTCTTGCATGTAGCATCCAGGCGAAGGTCCTTTCCACCACCCATCTTCTTGGCAGCACTTTGAAGCCCTTCGCCTCATCAGTCCGCAGCACCACCTGCCAGCACCAGCCCCAGAGCTTTTCGGCAAAGCGCCTCAGGTCGTCTCCCCGGTACCCCCCGTCCACCCACACCAGCTTCATCTGGCTGCAGAGTTCCTTGAGGACAAAGGAGCGGCGCAGGTAGCGCAGCAGGCACTTGACCCCCATCTTCTCCGACACGCTCGCCGCGCATACCCACACAGCCAGCAACAGCCCTTGCGAATCGGTCAGGATGAAGCGCTTGCGGCCCTTTATCTGCTTCCCCGCGTCGTAGCCTCGGTGGCGGCCACCGCAGGCCGTGGTTTTGATGCTCTGCGAGTCCAGGCAGCCAGCCGTGGGGCGGGCTTGCCTGCCTGCCCTGGCGCGCGCCTTCTTGACCAGGAAGCAGTTGATGGCCTCCCAACTGCCGTCCCTGCCCCAGCGGTTGAAATAGCCGTACACCGTCTGCCAGCAGGGCAGGTCATGCGGCAGGCTGCGCCAGCTGCAGCCTGTCTTCACCACGTAGAAGATGGCGTTTATCACTTCCCTCATATCAGCGGGGGGACGGCCGCCAGCCTTGCGCGCTGTTTTAACAACAGGCATAGCCTGCTGCAGCTTTTTCCAGCCGTTTTGGCTGATGTCGCTTGGATAACTCTTCCTTTTTTGTTTCTTTTGGTTGGTACTCACCAAGGTTCTGAATAGTTGGTCGTTCGACTTTCTTAACCGAAGTGGGTACTTTTTTTATCCCCAATTACCTTTTAAAACAGCTTCTGAGGTTTTTGCGGATCCTCAGGCATGGAAACACGCGGTAATCAGGCCTCATCGTCTTCTTTTCCGAGTATATAGCCATATGGGTTTAGTTTTGGGATCTCATCAAAGATCACCTTCATACTGGCGACCAAAGGCACAAACAGAATCATGCCTGCCACACCCCACAACAGGTTGCCCAGTAAGATAACCATAATCGTGGCCAGGGGATTGAGCTTTACCTTTGATCCGGTTATATAGGGCGTCAGCAGGTTTGCCTCTATCAGCTGAGTGACCATGAAAAACAGCAGCACCAGGACCGGGTACCAGAAGGAGTCTTTGGTGAGCAGGGCAAACGCAATGGGGAGCGCGATGCCAAGGTAAGACCCAAAATAAGGCACAATACGCAGCAGCGCAGTAATCAGCCCGAATAGCACCGCGTACTCGATCCCAATCGCCCAAAAGCCAAAAGCATATACGACGGCTAAAACAGCCATCACTGTAAGGGTTCCGTGCAGGTAATTGTGTACAATTCTGGACATGCGCGCAAGCACTACCTTAGATTCCTTTTGGTTTTCAAACAGATGGAGTTTGATGAAAAAATTCTGGATCTTCTGCTGGTAGACAAGAAAAAAGAAAGTGTACGTCAGCACAATGAAAACGAATAGCAGGATCGAAAGTCCCTGCACCACAAGGTCCCGCAGGCTTTTGAAAACAGCTTTTGCAATGTCTGGTTTTTTTTCCTCAATGATCTCTTCCTGTTCATTTTCTGAAATATCTGTCGTTTGATAAAGCAGCCATTGCAGTCTTTCCGTTCTTTCCTCCACCTTCGTCTCTAGCTCCGGCAGGTCTGCTTGTAGCTTCTGGCCCTGGTAATAGATCAGGGAACTCAGCAGAACCAGGGATGCCAGCAGTAGCAGGATAGAAACGAGCGCGGCCGTTGACTTTTTCAGGTTGTACCGTTGCAGTTTCAGGGACAAGGGGAAGAGCAGCATCGCAAAAAACGCGGCAATGGCGACCGGTATCAGAAAAGGCTTCCCCAGGTATAGGAGCAGGGATACCAGCAATACTGCAAGTGCATATTTGATAAAACGCGTGAGATCGAGCTGCCTGTTCATCATACTTGAAGAGAACTAAACGCAAAAGCAAAGGCGATGTTTTCAATATTCCGGACCTTCGAGGCAAAAAGTTAAAGCACACCCGGAGTCAACCGGTCAGAGAATAGACAAGGATAGTTTTCGTATGGTTGGTATGGATACTTAGTACCCAGCCTGTGTGCAGGCGAAGCGGCCGGGATAAAAAGTAGGAGGATAGGAGTGAAAAGAGACTATGTTTATATAGCTCAGGAACGCCAAGCAGTTGATAAGCATCTTTGCATAACTCAATTATATGCCTCAGCTAGTAGCTATCATGTTATAGGGCAAGTTATTTTGGCGAAGTTGGAGTCCATATGAGCAGCAGCATGCGGCAGCCGTATATAGGATATGCTTATTTCTGAGGATGACAGCATTTATATATGCTTCAGCCCAAACAGGAAACACTGCCAAACGTTTTATTCGCCTTATTCCTTGTTTACCGTTCAGCAGGCGTTGCCTTTGTTCAGGATAAGAATCACCTCTACAATCTGATTAGCTAGCCTGGGGTCCATGTCCAGGGCAGAGTAGAGGTAATGGATCAGCTCTTTCTCTTTGTCTGTCACAACACAGTCGGCAAGCAGCAACTGGATGGTCTGGGCAAAGAGGGTGGCCCTGTTCTCCACTGCTATTTTATCGACGGAGTTATCGATCAGGCCTTTGCTGCCAATTTTTGGATGCTCATAAAAAACAGTTTTGCTGTAGGCAAGCACGTCATGCCCCTCAAACATAGTTTTACCGGCTAAAGTACTGGACAGCTCCTCTAACTCTTCATCCGCCACCTTGCCATCGACCGCTATACAGGCGTGCATGATTGCAATCCATGCCTCCTGCTCATTTTTCGGGGTATAAGAAGACTTGGTGGGGTTGCCTATCGGCTTAAAATTACCTTCCATGATATTTTTTGTGCTTACCTGCTATGGTGATACTTCGTTAGCGGCTTGTTTGTTTTGGTTCCACTTACTTTTCAGGGTGCTTTAGCAAAGCAGCACACAGGTGGGAGGACGAAAAGCGCCTCGTCCACGCCAACTATATATAAGGCGGCAAAAGGGGCTGTTCTATGTATGCAGGGCTGTTACCGGATGTGTTCTCCGCGCTCCGTCCACGCTCCAGATACCTGCCCCTTTGGATGCGATGTACAGGAAAAGAAAACAGTATATGACGGCCAATTCCCCACCGTTCAAAAGGGGGAGAGCCGCCTGAGGCGCATGGGCAATGAAATATGCGGCCGCCATCTGGCCACTGGCAATAAAGGCTGCCCACGTTGTCAGCAGGCCAATCATGATTAACAGGCCGCCTACCAACTCGATGATTCCCGCGAGCCCCATCAAAGAGACTAGTTCCACTGCAGGCTTGTCACCAGGCCACCCGAAAAGCTTCTGGCTGCCATGCATGGCATAAAGTAATCCTGAAACGATGCGTAAAATAGCGTACAGGTAGGGACTGTATTTTCCTAAAAAGCTGTCCATGGCAAAATGTCTTTACAGATAAAACATATTAAAACCGGCTAAAATGCTCCAGCCCATGTGATATAGCAAATAACGTGTAATAGCCTATATAGTTGAATTTTATATATGATGAGATCTTCACGTATCAATACTAATCCTATATGCTTCGAAAAAAGTCATACCTCTAACCCGATTTAAATACGGAGGCACATCTACCAATCCACAGTATAAATACGGAAATCATCTGTTTCGACTCCCTTGCTGTAACTTAGAAGGTGTTGCAAAGTATCACTAAGGGGAAATTTATCAGGGAGCCTCGTCTCCGGATAAGAACTTTGGATGTTGAGCCCTTTAACTATTCATCCAATTTCAAAGCTTACTACAAAAAACCATTCATTTAAACACGAGAACAAACTTATGCTGGCAATGAATTACAGGGGGCCGAAACGGGTCCGTATTGATCAAAAACCCATGCCCGAAATAGAGCATCCGCAGGATGCGATTGTGCGGGTAACGCGTTCCTGCATCTGCGGGTCCGATCTCCATTTATATAACGGCAATGTTCCTGATACACGCGTCGGTACCACCTTCGGTCATGAATTTACCGGCGTCGTTGAAGAGATCGGGTCCGAAGTGACCAAGCTTAAAGTAGGAGACCACGTATTGGTGCCCTTCAACATTGCCTGCGGGCAATGTGCGTTTTGTAAGCAGGAACTTTACGGAAACTGCCATGAGGCGAATTCGCAGGCCACGGCAGTGGGCGGCATTTTCGGCTATTCGCACACAGCAGGTGGCTACAACGGCGGCCAGGCAGAGTACGCGCGGGTTCCATATGCCAATGTGGGGCCCACAGTTATCCCGCAGGGGATGGACCCGGACGATGCGGTGCTTCTGACTGACGTAGTGCCGACAGGTTACCAGGCCGCGGAAATGGCAGGTATTCAGAAAGGGGATACGGTTATTATATTCGGGGCCGGGCCGATCGGCATTATGGCTGCAAAATGCTCCTGGCTGTTCGGTGCAGGCCGTGTGATTGTGATCGACAAAGAGGACTACAGGCTGGAATTTGCCCGCAACTACTCCCAATGCGAAGCCTATAATTTCCAGGAGATGGATGACCCGGTAGTTTTCGTGAAGAAGACAACCGATTGGATGGGTGCTGATGTTTGTATAGATGCGGTAGGGGCGGAGGCTGCCGGAAATGCCATGCAGACCATTACCGGCAGAAAGCTGTTGCTGCAGGCCGGTTCTGCCACGGCACTGCACTGGGCCATCAACTCTGTGAAAAAAGGGGGCATCGTTTCCATTGTTGGGGTATATGGGCCTACCGATAATCTTGTCCCGATCGGGAACGTAGTGAACAAAGGCATCACCATCCGCGCCAACCAAGCCTCCGTAAAACGCCTGCTGCCGCGGTTGATCGAGCACGTGCAAAACGGTGTGATCAATCCAAAAGGCCTTATTACGCACCGCATTCCGTTGGAAGAAGTAGCCGATGGGTACCGCATCTTCTCCGACAAACTGGATAATTGCATCAAGCCGGTTCTTATTCCACCATCAGCCAGAATGTAAAGATTAAAAATTATGGAAAATACAACAGAAAAATACGCACACATAAAAGGGTGGGGGATAGACGCTGATCCGAAAAATGATCCGACCTACCCCATAAAGCACCGGACAGACGAAGAACAAAAGGGGTATAGTTGGGAGAGGCCAACGCAGCAGCCTATTAACATAGAGGTGCTGCACTCCATTGAGCGTCCGAACATAACGGCCGTTTTCGGCACGTCTGCACCGCCTTCCGGATTAAGCGGCATGATCAGGCGGTTTGCCTTCAGGTACAGCGAAAACAGCTATCTGCACTGGCTGCCTCTATTGCTGGCTGATCGGGTAAATGTAGTGGAAGGTATTATCGAGGACTTCGCGGAGGGCAAGGCCCCC
This sequence comes from Pontibacter saemangeumensis, assembly GCF_039541895.1. Taxonomy (NCBI): domain Bacteria; kingdom Pseudomonadati; phylum Bacteroidota; class Cytophagia; order Cytophagales; family Hymenobacteraceae; genus Pontibacter; species Pontibacter saemangeumensis. The sequence goes on along the minus strand of NZ_BAABHC010000002.1, from coordinate 221,451 downwards.
AATATTTTTGCCGAAAAGGGCTATGGGGCTGAATGGAAATATGACAAGACCGGGCTGGTAACGAAAATGGCAGTTGCCGCCGCTGTTACCGCCGCCGCTGTCATGCTGTTGCGCAAAAACAACGATTGATATAGGAAGCGGTGAACTAGTGAGAAGCTACATGTACTGTACCTCCCACAACTGTTTGGGTTAAGCAGGTAAGGAAGCATTAAGCGAGAAGCACAACGGGGATGCATAAGTTGTATCCCCGTTGTGCTTCTCGCTTCATCATGTTCTGACAAAATTATGAACACTGTGGTTCTCGAAATTTTAAACAGCGGTTAATTGCTTTGATACAGGCTATATAGGCCTCCTTCGTCACGAGCACTTCCAAAAAAACGTCCATCACCGCTGCTTTTCTTTTTTCACCAGGCTGCCATATCTCAGGTGTTTCTCTACTGATACGATGATAACCAGAATAAGCCCGGCTCCGAAAATGCGCAGCAATTGCATGCCGTCTAGTGGGCTTGAGTGGAAAAGAGTATTCATGGCGGGCGTGTATATAAACAGCGCCTGGAAGAAAAACATGGCTGCAATGCCATAGAACACCCACATATTGCTAAAGTACCCAATATCACGCAGCGGCCTCACAAGCGAGCGGCAACTGAGCAGGTAAAATGCCTCCAACACAATAAACACCGTTGTAGCCACGGTCTGAGCCTCGGCTATCGTAGTGCCCTGTTCTAACTCGTACAGGAATAAACTAAAAGAAGCGATCAGCAGCAGCGAGCCGACAAGCAGCGTGCGCATGATCAGGTCTCTGGTGAGAATGGCCTCCCCTGAGGGGCGCGGCGGACGATCCATGATACCCGGTTCTTTCCGCTCAAATGCCAGCGTGAGACCCAGCAGAACAGCAGTAGTCATGTTAATCCAAAGGATCTGCACTGGCTGCACCGGCAGCTGCGAACCTAAGATAACAGCAGCCAGAATCACAAGGCCTTCGCCTAAGTTAGTAGGCAACGTCCAGACGATAAACTTGGTCAGGTTATCAAAAACGCTTCTTCCTTCCTCCACAGCGCCCTCTATAGATGAGAAATTGTCGTCGGTGAGCACCATGTCAGCGGCGTCTTTGGCAACATCAGTGCCTGTTATCCCCATGGCGATGCCGATGTTGGCTTGCTTCAGGGCGGGGGCATCGTTTACACCGTCACCCGTCATGGCCACAATTTTATCCCGTGCCTGCAGTGCCTTCACGAGCCGCAGCTTCTGGTCCGGCGACACCCGGGCAAAGACAGAGGTGTTCTCGGCTATGCCCTCCAGTTCCTCATCCGTGATCTCCTGCAACTCCTTCCCCGTGATGGAAACTAACCTGCCGTTTTCCCTGCGCCCGTTCAACCCAACCTGCTCAGCGATGGCAGCGGCAGTGATGGCGTGGTCCCCTGTGATCATTTTCACATCAATCCCTGCCTGCTGGCAAAGTTTAACAGCCTCTACCGCTTCCTGGCGCGGAGGGTCGATCATGCCCTGCAACCCTATATAGATAAGCCCGGAACTGGTATCGTCGTGCCCGATGCCTGCCATGCCGGCAGGTGCCCCGGCCATGGCGAATGCCAGCACGCGCAGGCCTTTGCTGGCCATTTTCGCTACTTGCTCGTCTACAGTAGCCCAGTTAACCTCGCTCAGCTGGCCATCCGGTTGAAGGGCTTTGTCACAACGATCCAGCACGGCCTCTACCGAGCCTTTCAGGTATATAACCGGTTGGGCGCCACCATGGAGGGTAGCCATATACTGGTACTCCGACTCAAAAGGGATAGCGTCTTCGCGGGGTTGTTCCTGCTCTAATAGTTTCCTGTCGAAACCTGCTTTGCGGGCTGCAACTTCCAGGGCTCCCTCCGTCGGGTCTCCCTCGATGGTACATAGGCCATCCTTTTCCTTAATGAAACTGTCGTTGCAGAGGATTCCGGCCTTCAGGCAATGCTCCAGGGCCGTGTTGGATGCAAGTTCTACCTGTTGCTTTCCCTCCATGATTTCTCCCTCCGGACGATACCCGATACCTGTTACTGTATAGAGCCGGTCACCTGCTGCTATGCGCTGCACCGTCATCTGGTTCTCGGTAAGCGTGCCTGTTTTATCGGAACAGATTACGTTTGTGCTTCCAAGTGTCTCAACAGCCACCAGTTTCCGGATGATGGCGCGGCGCTTTGCCATTTTGGAAACGCCTAGCGCCAGCATGATGGTAACGGCCACCGGGAGTCCTTCCGGAATGGCACCCACGGCCAGAGCGACAGCCACCATAAAGGTTTCCCCTGCCCCCTGGCCACGCAGAAGTCCGATGGCAAAAACGATAGCCGACAGGGCGAGGATCACCCACAGCAATAACTGGCTGAACTCTTTTATCTTGATGGTGAGCGGTGTATCCAGGTCCTGGGCGCCGGCAATGGACTTCTGTATTTTGCCCACCTCAGTCTGGTCACCGGTGGCTACCACCACGCCTTTGCCATGCCCGTACGTCACCATGGTGGAGGAGAAGCCCATGCTGAAGCGGTCACCCAGCACCGTGTCGGCTCCTACGGGCGCTGCATTTTTCTCAACCGAAACCGATTCCCCAGTCAGTGCAGACTCGTCCACTTTCATATCCCGCTGCTGCACCAGGCGCACATCAGCCGGGAATTTATCGCCTGACTGGATCAGGACAATATCGCCCGGCACCAGTTCCTTGGCATCAATGTTCTGCTTCACCCCGTTACGGATTACCTGTGCCCTGGGCGTCATGCTTTTGGCCAGTGCGTCAATCGCCTGCAGCGCCTTTGACTCCTGCACATAGCCAATGATGGCGTTGATGAAAACAACCGCAAATATGACAATCGCATCGATGTATTCTTCCAGGAAAATAGTAACCACTGTTGCAGCCAGCAATATATAGATCAGCGGCTGGTGGAACTGCAGCATAAACCGAACAAACGCACTCTGCTGCTTTTTGGGAGTCATGATGTTGCGGCCGTACTGCTCCTTCCGCTGCTCCACCTCTTTGTCGCTCAAGCCATCGTAAGCAGAAACCTGAAGTAGTTCCATAACTTCAGCGGCCTCCAGGTGGTGCCATTGGCGTTTTTTGTCAGATGGGGGGCGCTTACTGCCTGCCATTTTTTCTTCTGTTACACGCATGGTATGATAGGTCTTAGCTTAGAACTACTGTACATATGGTACAGGGTAATGAGTTAACCAGCTACGTGCCAAATTGTTATAAAGATTAAATCTCATTTGCTCCCTTAGGTGTGGGCTAACAGGGCAGAGGGCTTTATGTTGTATGAGGCACGTTTACTGTGCCAGGTAAGCGCCGTCTACTGCATAATAGGCACCTGTCACAAAAGAGGCTTTGTCAGAGCTTAGCCACACTACCAACTCGGCCACTTCTTCCGGTTTTCCGAGCCTTCCGATTGGGTGTAAACCGGCTAAGATATGAAACGTGTCCTCATCCATGCCTGCATCTGTTAACAGGGGAGTTTTGATAAACGCCGGCCCGACCGCGTTTACTCTTATCCCTTTCGCCGCGTATTCCAGGCCACCGTTTTTGGTGAGGCCTACTACGCCATGCTTGGCTGCTACGTAGGCAGCAGAGTTCGCAAAGCCCACCTGCCCCAGTATGGACGAGTTATTGATGATAGCGCCGCCCCCGTTCTGCAGCATCTGTTGTATCTGGTATTTCATGCAGTAGAACACACTGCTCAGGTTCACCGCGATCACCTTGTTCCAGGCCTCAATGCTCATGTCGCCTATAGGGTTGGTTTCACCGCCTATACCCGCATTGTTGAAGGCGATGTCAAGCCGGCCATATGCGGCCACGGCCTTGCTTACCATATGCGCACAGTCCTCCGGGTTGGCCACATCTGCCTTCACAAAAATGGCTTCTCCTCCGTTGCTCTGGATGATTTCCACCACTTCATTTCCTTCCGCCTCATTCACATCCGATACAACTACTTTTGCACCTTCCCGCGCATACTGCAGGGCTGTTGCTTTTCCGATACCTGAGGAGGCTCCGGTTACCAGCGCTACTTTGCCTGTGAACTGATTTTCAGTGTATACTGCCATGGTCGTGTGGTTTAGGGTTCAGTGATAAGGTTATATGCAAAAATCAAAAAGCAATAGTCTTTATCAAATGACAGAGGTCATGAAAAAAGACAGTTCATATCAGGTTCCTCCTGAAGGCAGTGGCCTAGATTTGTATAAGTTCTGGTGAGATAGTAAGGTCTTAGGCTCTCCCTCCATACCGAAAACAGTACTTTTCCTGTGGTAGAGCAGTCAAAGCCATATATCCGAAAGAAAAAATGACTATACGGTTGCCTGACGCACAGGCAGCCAGTACGCGTACATGGGTTTATGATATAGAGTGTTCAATAGTGCACAGACTTTTCATTATAATGTTGCCGGATCTGCTGGTATATGATATTCCGGTGGCGAGCCTATGGACCGGGCTTGCTCTTGAAGGATATGCTTGCTCCTGAAGTATATATAAATAAATATTTTATCACCCCAACTCTGAAAATGCTTATTCAGTTTACGCATATCGAACCGTAAGTTGTTCATGATAATAATTAGGCTGTAGGATGGACACCTTTTGTGATATGGAAGAGAAAAAAGTGGAAGAGCCGGAAGCACTTGCTGTGAAAAGACTTACCCGCCTGTTTTGAAAAATGACTGATCAAAATCATGTTTCAATAGTGGTAAAAATCCTACATTTGAAGCATAGGCGTTTAAGGCAACCTTTAAACATGCTTCTTCTGCTAATCCTGGCAATGCTTCTGCGTTTTTAGAAAGATGCCCTATGGCCCAAAAAAATTAATCCATATGCAACGATGTTTTCTTTTGGCTTTGATTGTGTTAATGTTAGCTTCCTGCGGTGGGAAACAGGAAAAAACAACGCCCACTGTCGAAGACATTTCAGAGGCGGTATATGCATCCGGTGTGGTGAAAAGCAGGAACCAGCACCAGGTTTTCCCTACTGTGAGCGGTACTATACAGGAGGTGCTGGTAACGGAAGGGGATGTGGTGAAGAAAGGGGCCCCGCTCCTGAAAGTGGAGAATGAGGCAGCACGCCTCACCACCGAGAACGCACGTTTAGCGGCTGAATATGCACAGGTCAGCGCCAATTCAGAAAAACTGAATGAGTTACAGGCTGCCATAGACCTTGCCCGAAGCAAAAAGCATAACGATTCGCTCCTGCTGGTCAGGCAGCGCAACCTGTGGGACAACCAGATCGGTACACGTGTGGAACTGGAGCAACGCGAGCTTAACTATAAAAACTCGCTGACAGCCTATAAGTCCGCCATACTTCGGTACAACGACCTGAAAAAGCAACTTGATTTTGCCGCCCGGCAGTCGCAGAAGAACCTGCAGATCAGCGAGACCAGGTCAGATGACTATACCGTGAAAAGCGAGATGAAGGGGAAGGTCTACAGCGTGCTGAAAGAAGAAGGGGAGATGGTAAGCCCACAAACCCCGGTGGCGGTGATCGGTGATGAAAATGAGTTTATACTGGAGCTGCAGGTAGATGAATATGATATAGCCCGCGTGCAGCCCGGGCAGAAAGTGCTGTTGAACCTGGATAGCTACAAAGGGCAGGTGTTTGAAGCCGAAGTATATAAAGTAAACCCGGCGATGAACGAAAGGACCAGGTCGTTCACGGTAGAGGCCAGCTTCGTGACCTCGCCGCCGACACTTTACCCGAACCTGACCACGGAGGCCAACATCATCATCCGGGCCAAGGAAAACGCCTTGACCATACCGCGCGAGTACCTGCTCGAGGGCTCCTTTGTGATGACGGAGGACGAAGAGAAAGTAAAGGTTGAAACCGGGCTCAAGGATTACCAGAAGGTGGAGATCCTGAATGGGCTGACGAAAGAAAATGTGATCGTGAAACCGGCGCCATGAATACTAAACTCATCTTTGGGATAGCGAAATCGATGCTGCTGGCCCGCTGGCGACAAACACTGGTGGCTGCCATTGGCGTTACCTTCAGCATTGCCATGTTCATCACGCTGCTCGGCTTTATGAACGGCCTGAACGACATGCTGGATGGCCTGATCCTGAACCGTACGCCACACGTGCGCCTCTACAACGAGATCAAGCCCAGTGAGAACCAACCGGTGAATGCTTCTTCGGAATTTAAAGACTCTTATAATTTTATCAGTTCCGTAAAGTCAGGCATCACCCGCCAGGAAATCTATAACAGCGGCCCTATGGTACAGGCCGTGCAGGACGACCCACGGGTACTGGGCGTGGCCCCAAAACTTACGGCGCAGGTGTTCTTTAACGAGGGCACCATCGATATAACGGGTATGATCAATGGCATTGATGTGGAAGAGGAGATGAGGCTGTTCAATTTTCAGGACTACGTGACAGCCGGGTCTGCCATCGACGCAAAAAACGTGGCCAACAGCATTATATTAGGCAAGGGCCTGGCAGACATTCTGGTGGCAGATATAGGGGATGTGGTGCAGGTGACGACGGTGCAGGGGGAGCGTTTCTCTCTGAAGGTGGTGGGGTATTTCCAGTCGGGGATACAGGAGATCGACAAAGTGCAGAGCTACGCTTCCATTGGCACCACCCAGAAACTGCTGGGCAAGCCTGCCAATTATATCACCGATCTCCAGATAAAACTGCACGACCTCAGCCTGGCACCTGCCGTAGCAAAGGAATATGCACAGGTATTTCAGATAGATGCCGAAGACATACAAACCGCCAATGCGCAGTTCGAGACGGGCAGTAATGTAAGGTCCATGATATCGTATGCGGTGGGGGTTACCTTGCTTGTGGTGTCCGGCTTTGGTATTTTCAATATCCTGAACATGATGATCTACGAGAAAATGGACTCTATTGCGATCCTGAAAGCTACCGGTTTCTCAGGGAGTGACGTAAACTGGGTGTTCCTGATTATTGCCCTCAGCATTGGATTTTTTGGGGGGATGGTAGGGCTGGTTTTCGGCTTTCTTTTCTCGCTCGTCATCGACAGTATCCCGTTCAACACGGAGGCGCTGCCAACCATAGAAACCTTCCCGGTTAACTATAACCCGGTGTATTATTTTATCGGGGGGTTCTTTTCCATGATCACCACGTACTTTGCCGGTTATTTCCCGGCGCGCAAGGCCAGCAAAGTAGATCCGGTGGAAATTATAAGGGGGAAGTAACGTGCAGGAGATCATACTGGAAGCTAGGCACATCAACAAAAAATTCCATGACCCGGTAACGGTGCAGGTACTCACGGATATTACCTTCTCCGTAAAAAAGGGGGAGTTTGTATCCGTGATCGGCAAGTCGGGGTGCGGGAAGTCTACGCTGCTTTACATCCTGTCAACGATGGACACCGACTACGAAGGGGAACTGCTGATTGACCGGGAGTCGATGACGGGCCGGAATGATGCCGAGCTTGCGCGCATCCGCAACGAAAAGATCGGGTTTGTGTTCCAGTTCCATTACCTGCTCAACGAGTTTTCGGTGCTCAGGAACGTGATGCTGCCCGGCATGAAACTGAACAGGCTGAGCGAGCAGGAAGTGGAGCACCGGGCGCTGGAGCGCCTCAAGATGCTTGGTATTGAGCACCTGGCCAACAAGGAGGCCTACAGGATATCGGGAGGGGAGAAGCAGCGCGTTGCCATTGCCCGGGCACTCATCAACGACCCGCACATTATTATGGGCGATGAGCCGACCGGCAACCTGGATATGAAAAACAGTGAAATGGTGTTCGATATATTCAAGGAGCTGGCGGAGGAACACAACCAGACCCTGCTCATCGTCACCCACGACCAAAGCTTTGCCGAGAACACCGGCCGCATCATCGAGATGGAAGACGGCAGGATCATCCGGCATTAGCGCATGGTCAAAACTTAAGCCGGTTCAGTTCCTCTTCAATGGCCGGGCTGAGCACCATGATCAGGTGCTCGGCGAAAGCTGCGTTCTCTATTGGTTTCACATCCATCAGCGCGACTAACCCGATGGGTTCACTCGCTTCGGACAGAAGGAGGCTGCCCAGGTAGCTATCAATCTGGAGGTCGTGTATTTCTTTGTCTTCCGGGAAATTCTGCGCCACATTCAAGGGGAAATAACAGAACCGCTGGGTGAGCACGTCATCGCAGGGCGTGCCTTTGAGAGAGTAGGTAATATTTTCCAGTACCTCCCTGTCCCTGAGAAAGGCGCAGGTATGAATGTGCTCCTTGTCATCCGACAAAAGGCCGATGCTCACGTACTTGACCCCCGTCTGTTCAGAGATGAAGGCAGCTATTTCAGAAAGGAAGTTTTCGTTCCGGGCCTGGCTGGAAAGAGCGATGGCAGATCCGAGAATTTTATTTTCTTCTTCTCCAGGCTCATACTGCCAGTGGTGAATAAACCTGTACTCCATATATAGAATCCTCCGTATCCAAAAAAATAATAACAAAAGTAAGCATTAAGGGCTACTTAATTCATAGGCGCACAGGGGTAAAGTTGCGCCCTTGGTGGGGGTGCGGCGACAAAACCGTTTATATACAGCACTACATATAACTGGCGGCATATATAAAACGCTGAAATCGACTCAAATCTTGCGTGGCCCTGCATAGAAAATAGTAATTGCCCTTAACGCAAAATGGAAATGATTCTACGGAAGAAATCCTTAATGATATACAGATGAATGTTAATCATTGTCCGCCAGGGAAAATGTAACGTGAGTGACAATGAAACTGCGTGCGTAAATCGCAACTCTGGTTTTGAGTCAGCACCTCAATTGAACACTGTCAGGCTTGCAAAACCTCAGAGATAGCGGCAAGCGCCTGCTTAGTTTCTGAAATAGACAGTGAAGGTAGTCCCTTTCCCAACCTGACTGTCCACCTCAATCCGGCCTCCGGCATTCTCCACGATCTTCTTTACCATGTAGAGGCCAATGCCCGTGCCTTCCACGTGGTCGTGCAGTCGCCCGAACATGGTGAAGAGTTTATGGCTCCTGCTCAGGTTCATACCCAGGCCGTTGTCACGGACAGACAGAACAGCGAATTCTCCCTCCGTGCGGCAATGGATCAGAATTTGCGGCGTGCGCTCCGGCGATCGGTACTTTACGGCGTTGGAAATCAGGTTGTAAACCACGGAGCGTAAGTTCTTCTCGGTTAAGCGGATGCCTGGGCAGCGGGCTACGTCTATTTCCAGTTGCGCCCCTGCTTCCTCCAACTGCGTCGAAAGATCCAGCCTTACATCCCGGATCACCTCCTGGAGATCTACCAGAACGGCATCCTGGTTATTTTCCTTTTGCAGCTTGGTTACTTCAGTCAGGTGCTCGATCGTGCGCTTGAACCGATCGATCGAATCCTCGATCATACCCCTGACATCCTCCAGCCCCTCTTTGGCCATCGCCTGCGGTGGCAGGGAGTCGAAGAGTATGTGCATCAGCCCCTCGATATTAGAGATGGGTGCTTTGAGGTCGTGGGAAGCGGCATATATAAAATTATCAAGGTCTACGTTGGTGCGTATGAGTTGCGCATTGGCCTCGCGCAATTCCTCATTCGTGCCAGCCAGTTTCGTTGTCAGTTCCTGCAGCTCCGCCTCCTGTTTCTTGGTTTTGGTGATGTCAATAATAATGGTGGCCAATCCTAACAACTCGCCTGTTACGGGCTCCCTGATCGAAAAGCAGTTATAGTAGATAGGGATGCTCTCCCCGGTCTGGAAGTGGCGGAGGTGGTACTCGCCCACCCAGCGGTCTTTCTCCAGCAGCGTTGGCAGAATCACCTCCTCTACAAAGGGTTTATCCTCCTCGTGGAAAAAATCAAGGATCTCTACCTCCTCTATCTGCGACTTTTCAAGCCCAACCAGCTCAAGGCCAGATTTATTTATATAGATACCCCTTCCCTCGGGGGTAGCCAGGCCGATAAAATCCGAGCTGTTCTCCACCAGGGCCACAAGTTGCTGCTGCTGTTTGGATAGCCGCTTGTACGCCTTCACGGACTTGGACAAGTCTTCGTTGGCGGCCTTCAGTTCCCCGGCCAGGGCGCGTGCCTCCCTTTCCCTTTCCTCTATCTGCTGCCGGATTTCCACCTGCTCGGTTATATCGTTCACCAGGGTGAAAAAGCCGGCCACTTTACCTTCCCGTATATCGGGGACATAACTGGTGCGGATATACTTTACGAAATCCTCCCGGTAGGGCATACGGCTTTCGAAATCCAGCCGCTCCCCGGCAAGAGCGCGCTCTATATAGTGTTTCACCCCCTGGTAGGCTTTTTCCCCAACCACTTCGCGTACGGGGCGGCCCAACAGGTTTTTCGGGTCCGTGTCGAACCAATCCTCGTAGGCCCGGTTAGCGAAGCGGTATTTTTCTTCTTTGTCCAGATACCCGATCAACACGGGCAGGGCGTCGGTAATCAGCTGTAATTGATTGGCGCTTTGTTCCACCGCTTGCCGTGCCGCAACCTGGTCCGTCACTTCATGGGCAAGAATGATAATCCCATCTACCTCGCCCTGCTCATTCCGGCGGGCCTGAAGCGTAAAATTAAAATAACGGTCTTCCAGGGGTGCTCCCTCATACCGCGCGACCGGAATAAGCTCTTCTCTGCCCGCTACGGTTTCACCCGTCTGGTACACGTGCTCCAGCATCGTGGCCAATGGCTGGTTCACCAGTTCTGACAAGGCTTCGGAAATCATGGAGTTGCCAAGCAGCCTGCGGCCGGGCAGCAGCTGCTGGTAAGCCGGGTTCACCAGTTCATACGTGAGGTCCTTGCCGTCTAAAATACAGATCGGAGCCGGTGCCTGCATAAAGAGGTCGTACAGGTGGTTCCGCTGGATCTCCGTTTCGGCCTTGGCGCGTTCCAGTTCACGGGTTCTGGCCGACACCCGCTCTTCTAATTCCTGGTTCAGGTTCCTCAGCGCCAGCTGGGTCTCGGAAAGTTCCTCATATGCCTCCCGCAACGCCTCATTAGCCGCCGAGAGCCGCTCGTTTAGTTCCTGCAGAGCCTGTTCTCTCTGCTCTACTTCCTGGCGGGACTTCACCAGCGCAGTCACCTCATAGGCAAACACCATGATACCGTCGATCTTCCCCTGCAGGTCGTGTGTGGGCTGGTAAATAAAATTGTAGTAATTATTGCCTAAACCCCCCGTGTTGTTGTGGTCGAGTTGTACGATCATCTCGTTGGCGTAAAAGCTCTCGCCGGTGCGGTACACCTTGTCCAGCAGCCCGAAGATGGGTTGCCCTGCCAGTTCGGGCATCGCTTCTGCTATCGGCTTGCCGAGCAGGGGGCGTTCGCCCACCAGTTGCTGGTAAAGCGGGTTCACTAACCTGAACACATGCTGCGGCCCTTCAAAAAGACAGATAAGCGCCGGCGCATCCATTAAGATATTGCGCACCTTCTCGCGTTCAAGGTCGGATAAGGTTTGGGCAGCGGCGATGGCGGAATTAGAAAGCTTCTCCTCCGCCGTATGCTGCTCCTGCTGCCTGCCTAACTGCTCATGCGCCATCACCAGCTCTGTCACATCCTCCACACGGTGGATAATATACCAAATGTCTCCGTTGCCGTCCAGCACAGGGGTGTTAGAGGGGCGCCAATATTTCCTTTCAAAATGTACCGGCTGCTCCGGTTGGGTCACGTCGTAGCGCTGAATGGGCATAGGGTGGGGCTGTCTGTTCTGCAAAACCCATTCAAGGGATTGGCGGAGGTTACCCATGCCGTTTGTCTCCGTTGCCGCCGGATTATCCGGGTACACATCAAACAGCTGTTTCCCCTGTATATGCCTTCGCTCTTTGCGGGTGGCCCGGAGGTAAGGTTCACTGGCAGTGAGGATGGTAAAGTCAGGCGAAAGGATCAGGTATAAATCGGGAATGTTTTCAAATACGCGGAGCATTTCCTGTGGCAGGGAAGCGGCTTTTGTCATGTTGTCTTTTATTTAGCAGAAGGGGAGTGGCCATTGCTAAGGTTCATGGTGCTTTTCTAATTAACGGTGGAGCCGGGTGCTGGTTGGTTCAGCGGTTAGATTTATTCAAAGATACGTAATTGCTGAAATTACCCCTACAGCCAGATAGTGAGGATAACAGATTTTGGAGAGCCAGCCGCTCTTGAACAATCCATGCATGCCTGATCATGCGATGCCGCCGCTTAGCAGGTTGTGAGGGGGGCGGAAGCAGGGAAAGCTGCGGTTATATATGAATCGCACGCTGTTTCAGCTTTTACCGCAACTGGCCGGAACACGACAGGACAAGCGGTCGCAGGATAAAGCTGCTTCTGGAAGACTGTTTTTGTTAGACAGGGTTGTTGGGCACAATGGGGAGGGGAATGGGGATTAACGCTGCTGTTGTAGCAGAAATCAAAACAAGCCTTTAACTTTAGGGTTTCGAATCGCCTTAACAACTATAATCCTACAGCATGCACGCACGCGCTTCCAGGCCTGGAATCTTTGCCAGGAAAAAAACATTGCTCCTGCTTTTCTTTTCCCTCACGCTGCTACTGAGCCAGCCTACCTGCGCCCAGGTCATCTACCAGGGCGGGTCTAATTTGCAGTTTCTGTACGGGGGCCACCTGAACCGCTCCGGCGACCTGGCCACCATCACCGTCGAGCATTTCGGCTCCTACAGCGCTTTCGAGCATTTCGGCTTCGCGGATTTGTCGAACGACGTAAGCCTGAAGAGCCCGGACCTTTACCTGGAGTATTACCCGAAGGTGAGCCTGAGCCGAGCGACCGGCCGGGAAATAGCGCTAGGCCCGATCAGCGATGTGCTGCTGGGCGCCGGTGTCAACGTGCTGTTCGGAGGGCCTGAAGATTTCTTCGTGTACACAGCCGGGCCCGCCTTTAAGTTCAGGCTTCCGGGCCCCGGCCTGCTGCAGCTCGAAACCTACTATTACAGGCAGCATGGCGGAGAGTACCATGGCACCTACAACATCACGCCAAGCTGGGATATTCCCCTGCCCGCCACCGACAGGATTCAGCTACGGTTCCGCGGCTTCATGGACTTTATCGGTGACCGCGGCCCCGGCAGCACCCAGTACCTGACACAGCCACAGCTTTTCCTGGACCTGGGTAACCTGAAGGGCAAGCCCGGCAAAGTATATATAGGCTCTGAGTGGCGCTACTGGAGAAACGTGGCCGGAATCGAGGGGCTGGATCAGTCCGTCCTGCAGGCCAACCTGCTGTTCAACCTATAAGTCTTGCTTCTGGTTTAGAAGGGCGCTTCCGCATCTGGTGAAGACGCTCCCGGAGCTATCCGGACCTACACAACAGAGATTTGCGAACCTTTCGTTGGGAGCGGCGGCGACCTGTCAGCGCGAGCGTTGCGGCAGACTGATAAGTACCATCAGACAAAGCCTGATCAGATGCAAATGGCATCATAGCACATATAATTTATCCGATGTAGTATTTTTCTTCCGGATGCTTTGTAATTTACTGTATCAAAGAGCTGAAGCCTTGCTTCAATACCGTTAACCAGAACGTGCTTATGTATAAAGTTTTACCATCAGATAAAAGGGGCGCTTGCCTCTTTGCCTGTTTTCTCCTGCTTTTCGGCCTGTTTCCGCTGCTTAGCCAGGCGCAGGAAGGGAGGAAAGCCGCTGTGAAGGGCAAGGTGGTGGATTCCCAGACCGGTCAGCCACTGCCCTATGCGAGCGTGGGCTTATTCAGAAGCGCTGATAACAGCCTGGTTTCCGGAAATATTACGGATGAGGAAGGGCAGTTTACCCTGGATGCCCCACTGGGGGAATTCTATGCGCTGGTGGAATTTATGGGATATAAAGCGCTGAAATCGCCACCGTTCAGGCTTACGGCAGAAAACCCGACACGCCAGCTAGGCAATGTAATCCTGCAGGCGGCGGCAGCCACTGCCCTCGACGAGGTAGTGGTGCAGGCGGAAAAAAGCTCGATGGAGTTGTCGCTGGATAAGAAGATATTCAATGTCGGGCAGGACCTGGCGAACGCCGGCGGCTCGGCCACCGAAATTCTCAGCAACATTCCGTCCGTGTCAGTGGATGCGGAAGGCGGCGTGAAACTGCGGGGCAGCGGGAATGTCCGCATTCTGATCGACGGGAAGCCCTCCGGCCTGGTCAGTTTCAAAGGCGGCAGCGGTTTGCAGCAGCTGCAGGGCAGCCTGATTGAGCGGGTGGAGATTATCACCAACCCCTCGGCCCGCTACGAGGCCGAAGGCATGTCCGGCATCATCAACATTGTACTGAAGAAAGAGCGCAAGAGCGGCTTCAACGGTTCTTTTGAAGTGATTGCCGGCGAGCCGACCAATTACGGGGGAGCAGCCAATGTGAATTACCGCCATAAAAAGATAAACTTCTTCGTAAATTACGGCCTGGCATACCGCATTTCGCCCAGCATAGGTTCGCTTTACCAGGAACTAACCGCCGACGGCACTACTTCCATTCTGAGGCAGGAATACGATACCCGAGTGCGCGGATTCAACAACAACATCCGGGGCGGGCTAGATTATTTCTTCACCGAGACCAATATCCTCACCGCTTCCTACATGTTCAGGAGGAGTGATGCCAACCGCATCCGGAATATACGCTACGAAGACTACCTGGCAAGCCAGGAACTGCAAAGCTATACCGCCCGGAAGCAGGACGAAAACGAGGATGAGGTGAATGCGGAGTACGCCATCACCTATAAGAAAACCTTTGCCAGGGAAGGGCAGGAGTTGAACGCGGATTTCCGCTTCCTGGACTACTGGGAAAGCTCCGACCAGGTATATACCCAGAACACCTTTTCGCCGAACGGCACGCCCGATGCCGCACAGGCGTTGCTGCAGCGCTCGCTTAACGATGAGTATGAAAAGCAGTACCTGACACAGATAGATTACGTGCAGCCTTTCGGGGAAGGAGGGAAGCTGGAGGCCGGTATCAGGAGCAGTTTCCGTGACATGGTCAACGACTACCTGGTGGGGGATGAGAGTGCGTCCGGTGACATCACGCCGCTTCCGGGGCTGGACAATGTGTTTGAGTATGACGAGAACATCAATGCCGTATATGGCATCCTGGGCAATAAGACAAAGAAAGTCTCGTATCAGGTGGGGCTGCGTGCCGAGCACACCGATGTGAAAACCACGCTCCGCGAAACAAACGAAGTGAACCCGCGCCGCTATACTAATTTGTTCCCGAGTGCGCACTTCACCTACAACCTGCCAAAGGAGAACGCGGTGCAGGTCAGTTACAGCCGCCGTGTGCGCCGGCCCGTTTACTTTGACCTGAGCCCGTATTTCACCTTGTCCGACAGCCGGAACGTAATGGGCGGCAACCCCAACCTGGATCCCGAGTTTACGAATGCCTTTGAGCTAGGGCACATCAAGTATTTTGAGATGGGCTCCCTTTCCTCCACTTTATTCTACCGCCACACGGTGGACAAGATCGCCACGATCCGGCGCGTGAGCAGTGAAGGCGTTGCCTCACTGCGCCCCGAGAACCTGGCCGCAGAAGATGCCTACGGTGCCGAATTTGCAGGTTCGTTCACGCCCGCCACCTGGTATAAATTCGACCAGAGCTTCAACTTCTTCCGGGCCATCATCGACGGCAGTAATTTCGAGGAAAATTTCAGCACCGAGACCTACAGCTGGTTCACCCGGCACACGTCACGCTTTACTCTCCCCCACAACATTGATTTCCAGGTGCGGGCCAACTACGAAGCACCCCAGAAAACCCCGCAGGGCAGGCAAAAGGCGCTGTATTACGTCGACCTGGGCATCAGCAAAGACATCTTCAACAAAAACGGAACCATCACGCTCAACGCGCTGGACCTGTTTAACACACGCATCAGCCGTTCTGTTTACCAGGGCGAGAGTGTAGAGGGGGTGTCCTTTTATACCAGCAGCAAGAACCAGGGCCGCAGGAGGCAGGTGAACCTCACGCTCAGTTACCGGCTGCACCAGGCCGCCCCGACAGGCGCGCCTAAAACCCTTGGTAGTGAATAGATTAGGTTAATCAACTAATAAAAAGCGCCGAAACAGTCAATGGCTGTTCCGGCGCTTTTTGCCTTTCAGGATTTCTGAAACCTGGAGGGGAGGTTAGAACTCCTCCTCGTCCACATCCTCGGGCGAATCGCTTGCCTCACCCAGCAACGCATCGATCAGGGCTTGTTGCACCGGCTCATATATCAATTTCCCTTTCAGCAGGAACTTGTGCGCGTCCATCATCACCTCGTAAATGGGCGTGTGGATGTGCTTCGGTATTTTATAGAGGCGGGCGTCGTTCTTTTCGAAAGGGGTGGGTACCTTGGAATGATAGAGGTAAGGGATCAGGGTTTTGGAGCAACTGATAGCAATACGATGCACCTCGTGCTCTGAGAAGTACGCCTGCAGCCGTTCGTTGATGTTTTCGAAGAACTCGACTGTTTCGCCTAACCTTACCCTGGAACCCGCCCGCGACTTGCCTTTGGTTTTCAGGTACTTGATCTGGCTCGTGCCCTGCTTTTTCCGGACCATATAGGAGCGGAACACTTTATGGTCGAGGTTGATACCGTCCTCAAAATAGCCCAGCGCGCAGTTTCCGGATTGAATTAGCAACATCACGTAATTCACCTGCGCCACTTCCACCGGAGTGGGGGTGCCTGGAGGTGGAAACACGATCGGGAGTCTGAAAAAGGCCAGTTCTTCGCCTCCTTCGTTTAAAAGCACCACCCTGTGTTTCTCATGCTCATATATAAAGCGATGTGACGAAGCCTGTATGGTGCGCAGCAACTGCAGCGAAGTTTCTCTGGATAAAAATCGGTTCATATCGGGCTTGTGCGACGCAGGGTATAAGAAAGCAAATCAATCAGGGTTGCAGGAGGCATCAGGTTTAAAGACTGCCTTCACACGGTCTCCCTGCGGGTAAGTTTATATATATATATGCTGACTTCAGCCACCCCCAAACCCTGCATGTGGCTCTGTTCATTCATCTTGTGAAGACAACTAGCAAAGTCACTATTCTCTCTGTGGGGCCAGAAGCTTCGTGAAGAAAGGCGCCAGCTCTTCGGCCAGCACAGCATGCTCCTGCACACTCGGATGCCCGCTGCAGCCACTCGCCTGCATCGGCTGGAAAAAGTGAAGGGCCACGGGCCTGTCTGCAGGGTACCTCGCATCAATTTGCTCCTTTACTACTGTCAGCGCGTTTTGCAGGGTAATCCTGTTGTTCCCGTTCACCATCGCACTGCTGAGCAGGGCGATCTGGGCGGCAGGGTATTTCTTTTTTACCTGCTGCACAAAACTTATATAGCTGTTCACGAAACGCGTGCTGTCAAACGGCAGCCTTTCCTTTTTGCCGTCGCCGTTACTGAAGTCGTTCGTGCCCAGGGCAATGCTCACCACCTGCGGCGTGAAGGCGCTGAAATCCCAGCGCTGCGGGCTTGTATCCCGGAAATCCACCTGCTCATATACCTCCGGCATGGTTGGCCCGTCGCTGTTCCAGTTGCGGTAAGCACCGATGCCGCTCACGCAGCTGATGACATAGTTGGCTCCAACCGCCTTTGCCACACGGGGGCCGTAGGCCATCAGGGCGTTGTGCTGGTCGTGGTACTCCCCGGTGCCGCACGGTACTTCCGAAGGGTCGGCGGCAGCGCCGCACGTAATGCTGTTTCCGATAAACTCAATCACCGGGGCGGCTTTCTCCTCTATAGCTTCCAGGTTACGGCCCGTTATTTTCCTGATCTCGATGGGGCCTGTATGGGCCTCTGTTGCTTTATATACCCACACCGTATGCTTTCCTTCGGAGGGCGCTGAAATCAGGATGGGATCTGTTGCGTTTCCGGCAATTCTGATTCTCTTCTGATACTCCCCATCCAACTCGTACTGCAGGTAATTATGGCCGTCGGCGTTTGGGATGGAGGCATATATGGCTGCTTCGTTGCCCTCAAAGCTGAACCCGAAATGCGCGGCAGAACTCACCAGTTCCAGGTGCTGAGCACTGTTCAGGGTATATCTTCCGTACGGATGCAAAGCCGTGGCCTGTAACTCCGCGGTTGTGTCGGTACTGCGCGGCAGCGAGGAGCAACTGAGGCAGAGAAGGCTGATTGCTGCCACCAAGGACGTGTGTCTGAAATCCATATAGGTTGTTGTTCGGGTAAGTTTTCCGGTGTGCAAGATGGGCAACATTCTTTGTTGTTCCAACGCACCTGGAAGGATTTGATGCGGAGTAAGAGCAGTTCTGAAGCTGTGCGCACGCATCAATTTGAGAAGCAACCCCTCTGCATGCCGCCTCTTTTAATATAAGATTATATATGGATTTATATATGGGTATAGGAGCTGGATATACGGCACAGGGTTTCGGACCTGTGGTTGCTCTGGTGAAGGCTGCGGCGAAATAGCCTGATAGGCACCGGCATATGTTGCTGCACAACAGGCAGGGGCACCACCTTTTATTTACAGGCATGCCGTGCACCCTTTTCTTTCAGCTCTCGTTTTTACAGGAAGAGTTGCATCTAAAACCTTTATAGCGATGGCTTTACCTGTTAATTTTCTCGTAAACATGCTCTTGCCTTTGTTTATGGCGACAGCGCTTTTTCACCATGGCTGGGCCAACTACGACCAGACCAGGGAACTGGATTATACCGGGGTAGTGCAGGAGATAGCCTATGAGAACCCACACGGCATTCTCAAACTGGAGCACGAGGGGAAAACATGGACGGTGGTGCTGGCCCCCACCAGCAGGATGCGGGACCGGGGGCTGGCAGCGGATATGATAAAGCCTGATGATACGGTACGGGTAGTGGGGTATCCCCACAAGGAAGAGGAGAATGAGATGCGCGCAGAGCGAATTTTCGTCGGAGACAAAAAGTTCGAGCTACGTTAGCAGTGGCAGGCGCCATGGTCGGCATGCTGCAGGGGCTGGAGAATTCCGCGCTGGCTGAGGCCATCCGGCAATCTGCCTGGCTGTACCCTATTCTTGAGATCATACACATAGCGGGAATCGTAGTGCTGGTGGGCGCCGCCTTCCTTTTCGACCTGCGCTTGCTGGGCTTTTCCCGAAACCTGCCTGTCAAAGCCTTAGCGGGGCATTTATTGCCCTGGTCCCGGAGAGGGCTGCTCCTGATCATCCCCTCAGGTGTGCTGTTGTTTAGCACCAATGCCGTCTCACTGGCCGCCGATCCTGTGTTTCTTGTAAAGATGATCCTGCTCGCATCAGGCGGTGTCAATGCGGGCTTGTTTCATCGCTATGTCTTCCGGTCTGCCGCTCTATGGACTGCCGGTCAGACGCCCCTGGCGGCTAAAGCAGCGGCGGTATGCTCCATCGCAGTGTGGCTGGCCGTTATTTCCTGCGGCCGGCTCCTGGCCTATTAGGGCTGCGCATCGGTATATATAGGAAACAGCCGCTACCGGGAGGCAGCGGCTGTTTCCTATATGAAATACAAAGTGAAATCACTTTTTCAAAAAATCGATCAGCAGGCTGTTGAGTTCTTCTTTATGGGTTATGAAAAGCCCGTGCGGCCCGTCTTTGATCACCACATACTTGTTGTCACGGATCACTTTAGATGACTGTTCGCTGCTGGTTTCAATCGGCACGATCTGGTCGGCATCCCCATGCACAATCAGCGTTGGTACCCGCACGTTCCGCAGCTCCTGCCGGAAGTCGGTGTTGGCCCAGGCTTTGGCAGTTTCGATGGTGGCGCGGGGCGAGGCGGCAGAAGCGATGCCCCAGTCGTATTGCAGGTGCTGCTTGCTTACCTTGTCCTTTTGATCCGCGTAGTTGTAAAACTGCTTGCTGAACGCAGCCAGAAAGGCGACACGGTTGTTTTGGAGGGAATCCATGATCTCGTTCAGCTTCTCTTCCGGCACACCATCCGGGTTAGCGTCCGTTTTTTTCACGAGCGGGATAACGGAGCTGATGAGCACCGCCTTGGCAATGCGGTCATCACCAAACCGGGAGAGGTAGCGCACCACCTCACCGCCGCCCATCGAGAACCCAACCAGGATGCAATCCCGCAGGTCCAGCTGCTCGATCAGCGTGCGAAGGTCCAGGGCAAGGGAGTCGTAGTCGTAGTTGTTCCAGGGCCTGTCCGAATCACCGAAGCCGCGCCGGTCGTAGGCGATGCACCGGAAACCCGCCTCTACGATGGCCTGTACCTGGTTCTCCCACATCCTGTGGCTCAGGGGCCAGCCGTGGATCAGGATCACAGGCTGGCCTTCGCCGCTGTCCTGGTAGTTGATGTATACGTTTTCTTCTTTCTGAATGTCTTCTGTTTCAATAAATGGCATCGTCTTAAGTTTGTTTTAGTGGATGTAATGATTGCGAGCGTCCTGTCAGCTCGGCTATATATGAAACTACAGCCCGGCCGAAAAGTTGCAGCTGCTGTTCGCGCCGAGGGCCTCCTGCTGGCCTTAGCCGCCATCGGAGAGGTGCGGACTCCCTGACAAAGCGGAAGGGTAGAGGCGCTGAACGGCAGGAAAAGCGCATGGCGCCGTACAGGCCGCAGACGCTGAAAAAACGCGGCCTGTTGCGTCTCCAGGATTATTCCTGCTCTAAAATCTCGGTTTTTTCTACCTGCGCCTCGAAGTCATGTGTCGTGAAATCATCGGGGCTTATCCAGTTTTCCGAAGTAAGGATTTCATAGCTGTGACCGGCCGCCGGGTTTAGCTCCCACAGGATATTCGCTGCTTCCGGAAAAGGAACGCTTCCTGTCATTTGCTCCGTAAACAGCCTTTGTACAAGGTTCCTGTCCGTGAGGCCTGCACCCAGCAGTTTTAGAACCATTTCTTTGGTGAGTTCTGCCTCGCCGTTTTCCTCCAACGGTGTGATGGTACACGCCAGCAGCGTGGCCTTTGTATTCGGGAATTTCCCGTTGAAGGCTTTGTATAAGAGCTGGTTTATATGGAAGAGCGTAGCGTGCAGGCTGATCTCCGGGTATTCCTCGACGATCTTATCCAGTAGCATGTCATTGGATATCTGCTCGATCTGCCCTTCGTTCAGTTGTTCGCTCAGTTTATCTTCCAGCAGGATGGCTGCGGCTTCATTGGGTTCATAGTCCGTGATCGCCATCAGCAGCAGTTCATTTAATGTGTCCTTGCCTGCTTTGTCTGCATCCGGGTAATTAAACTTTGCCAGGAGCCGGATGTAATCTTCTGTCGTCCAGTAGCCGGGCATTTCCTCAACGGTGTTGGCGGAATTTATATTGATCTGATATTTCATAGGGATTTGATCTTCTGATGTAAATTTTTTGAAAGGTATGGTAAAAGCAAAGCGTGAAAATTGCCGGAAAATGGCAGGATGAGGGAAGCTGCAGGTGTTAGTTGCGGTGAAGCCCGGGTATTACCTTGCAGTACGTCGTTTCATCTCTTTTTTGCAGCAGAAAGGATGAAGCTCAATGCACACGCTCAAGGTATATAGTTATAACTCCTCTTCAGGTGCATTTGTTATATAATAGGGAAGCATCACCCCTGGATTCAGCAAAACGGCACGTACTGGAAGTCCCTCTGTGGGCGGCAGGTTTCGGAGATCTACACGCTATATAAATTCGTTGGATGAGAAGCGCGCAGCAGAGCAGCTGGCTACCCGAGTTTATCAGATGGGTTGCCAGTCCGCGTCTGCCCGGTTTTGTAGAATGGCAGCGAAGCAACTGCGGGGGGCAAGATCCAGGAACGGATAAGTAACCTTCGACAGGTACAGCCCCTGTGGATGAGCCGGAGAGAGGTGTTTGGGTGTGCGTTTCGTGGAAAGGTAGCCTTCGAACTCTTCAGGCGACAGGGTACCCATCCCGATCCGGAGGAGTTTGCCGACGATGATCCTGATCATCCTGCTAAGGTACCGGTCTGCTGAGATTTGGAAGCGCAGTCTGTCGCCGCTGCCATCTGTGAGCCACCGGGCAGACGTGACGTGGCAAACGGTGTTGTCGTATTCTGCTGGTGAAAGGCATAAGGCCCTGTAGTCGCTATAATGGGGGAGTAGGGCAGTGGCCGCCTTCATCGCCTCAAAGTCCAGGTGCCTTAGAAGATATAGGGCGCTTACCTGGCTCAGGAACGGATCCTTGTAGGTATGGATGAAGTAGTCGTAACTTCTTGCAGTCGCATCAAACCGGGCGTGCGGGAAGCCTTCCATCGGGATGATGTCGAACACGGCAATATCATCGGGCAAAACTTTATTCAGCCGGAACAGCATGTCGAACTGCCACGGCTCAGCTACATCCAGTTGGAAAAAGAACTGGCGGGCATGCACCCCGGCATCGGTTCTCCCGCATCCCACAACCCCGACCGGAACCTTTAGGATCTTTTGCAGGCAAGCCTCTATTACCTGCTGCACATTGCTGCCATAGGGGTGGCGCTGCCAGCCCCTGTAGTTGCTTCCGTTATAGCCTATATGGAAAAAATAGCGCAAGGCCTTCGATGGTTTAGTGTGAAAGTAGAGCGTTGCAAGTTAGTGATCTGCATGGCAGTAAATTTCAGGATATTTGCAGTAAAAGAAACAAAACCTGCCCAAAGGAATTGTAAGGAAGCCCGCATCTAACGTCGGGGCTCACTCGAAAACCCAGGAGCTGCGCGCGCACCGAAGACCTCGCAGTGCACGGAGCTCCTGCGAGCGTCTGGGCCTCCGCATCTTATCTCCCAGACACGTAGCTCCAGGAGCCACTGTTAGCAGTTAAATTCGGATCAAACATTTTAGAATGGCCACGTAGGCGAAACCTTTGCTGCCATAACTGAAAAGGTGTTATGAAAAATGTCGGTAACTTAATTAGTCGTAATTTCGGGTTTCATTCTATCTAAATGTCGAAATCAAAAAAGCTCAAGAACGTAACCGTCGGGCAGGTTTTCAAAACCATTATATGGCCCAGGCGGAAGTACCTTTCCATTGGGTTGGTCCTGATCATCATCAGCCGCCTGGCCGGCCTGATCCTGCCGGGCGCCAGCAAGTACCTGATCGACGATGTGATCCCGAACGGGGATATGACGATGCTGAAATGGCTGATTCTGGCCGTGGCCGCTGCCATTGTGGTGCAGTCCATCACGTCCTTTGCCCTGACCCAGATACTGAGCGTGGAGGCGCAGCACCTTATATCCCAGCTGCGGGCAAAAGTGCAGCGGCACATCATCCAGCTGCCCATCCGTTTCTTCGACAACACCAAGACCGGCGAGTTGGTATCCCGCATCATGACAGATGTGGAAGGGGTCCGGAATTTGGTCGGGACAGGCTTTGCCCAGATGATCGGAGGGGTGCTGACCGCCCTGATCTGCCTGGTGCTGCTCATCGTGATCAGTCCGCTCATGACGGCCTATGTGCTGATCCCGGTTGCTATTTTCGGGGTGATCTCGATGAAGGCTTTCGGGAAAATAAGACCGATCTTCAGGGAGCGCGGCGTCATCAACGCAGAGGTTACAGGCAGACTGACGGAGACCTTAGGCGGCGTGCGCGTGATCAAGGGGTTTAATGCCGAGGCGCAGGAGATCAAAACATTCGAGGCGGGCGTCACGCGCCTTTTCCTGAATGTGAAGGAGAGCCTGGTCACCACCAGCCTGGTCACGAGTGCGGCAACGCTGCTGCTGGGCCTTGCCTCGGCGGGCATCATGGGGATTGGCGGCTACCTGATCATGAACGGGGAGCTTACCTTCGGAGATTTCCTGGCCTTCACGCTTTACCTTGGCTTCATGATCGCGCCGATCGTGCAGATGAGCAACATCGGCAGCCAGTTCACCGAGGCCTTTGCCGGGCTCGACCGGACCGAGGAAATTCTGAACACGCCCCTGGAAGATGAGGGCGGGCACAGAACCCTGCAACTGGACCATATATACGGCGACGTGGTATTCGACAAAGTGTCTTTTGCATATGAGGCCGGGAAGGAAGTGGTGAAGGAAATCAGCTTCAAAGCGCCTGCCGGCACTGTCACCGCGTTGGTGGGCACCTCCGGCTCCGGGAAAACCACTATCGCCGGTCTGGCCGCCTCTTTCCTGAACCCGGATAGCGGCACCATAACCGTTGACGGCCACGACCTGCAGACGATCAGTTTGCAAAGCTACAGAAGCCAGCTGGGCGTGGTGCTGCAGGATGATTTCCTGTTCGAGGGCACGATCCGCAACAACATCCTTTTCCCCCGCCCGAACGCCAGCGAAGTACAACTGATGCAGGCCGTGCAGGCCGCCCACGTGCAGGAGTTTACGGACCGTTTCCCCGATGGCCTGGAGACCCTGATCGGGGAGCGGGGCGTGAAGCTCTCGGGAGGGCAGCGGCAGCGCATCGCCATCGCCAGGGCCGTGCTGGCCGACCCACGCATTCTGATCCTGGACGAGGCCACCTCGAACCTGGATACGGAGAGCGAGAGCCTGATACAGGCCAGCCTGAAAACCCTGATGCAGGGCCGCACCACCTTTGTCATCGCGCACCGCCTCAGCACCATCCGGCAGGCCGACCAGATCCTGGTAATCGAGCAGGGGCGCATCGTGGAACAAGGGCGGCACGAAGAACTCCTGGAAAAAAAAGGAAGGTACTACCAGCTCTATACCTACCAGGCGAGGATTTAATACCAGCTCCTATATGTTTTCATCCATCGGACAGTGTAAATGCCACGCTCCTTTCATTCAAAAGGATGAAGTCCTATATGGAAGAGGGTTCAGGCGCCTTGGTATAAATCCCCGGAGGTATATAAAAAACCAGTATCGGTTGCTTCCTGCGCATTACATTTTACTTGTCTGCAGATTCCCCTCCTGAGATGGGCGGGTTCTACTGAACCTCTCCATGCGCAGTATTCAGTTGTTATTGGTATAAAACCGTTTGTGCAGGTGTAGGGTGGCAATAGTGGGTTTCGCTGCGAGAGGTGAAAGTAGCTGGAATTAACTAAGGCGACAGCTTTAAATTTGCAGCGGAAGGTCTATAATAAAATTTCACTACATGCTCTTGAGTTGCTCCATGCTACGCTGGTTAACTTTTATGACGCCTCTTTTAGGTCTGTCCAGGTCGATGATGATGAACACGACGAGCGAAATCAGGAAGGTCATCATCATGGTGGGGATAGTGGTTCTCCTTTTTCCTAAGCCGCTGGCGTAGCCGATGAGTGCCCCGGACATGATGAACACGATAAACAACAGGAACAGGATCACCTCCGGCACATGCAGCTGGAGCAGGGCGTTGCGTTCCCCGTGCGCGTCGATCATGCTGTTCAGGGCGTCAATAAAATAGCCCGTCGTCACGGGTCGGGGGTCGACTTCGGCTGCCCGCACGGCGATAATCCAGATCATTTTCTGAATTTTCTCTGTTTCCGCATTTAGCGCGTGCTGCTCGTCTAGCTCTGCGAAAGAGGTGTTGCTGACGGCCAGGCGCAGGTCGATGTAGTTCTGAAGCAAATCGTGCGTAATGGAATCATAGGGTTGCGGGAGCAGGTCCGTTCGCAGCAGGGCAGTGCCGATGGTGTTTGCCTCATGTATCACCGCCTGGCTCCTGTTGTTGTACCGTTGCAGCGCAATGTTGAACGTAAAACCAAGGATCAGGGCCAGCAAGCCGAGGGTGCCCGCCTGTATGGTGTTTGTGTGGTTCTTTACATCCTCGTCGGTTTTGGATGTGTAGTAGTGCCCCAGCCGGTAGCCCGCTTCATTTGCGAGCAGGATCACAAAAAACAGAAGAGCTACTATCAGAATACTGTTCTGGTTGTACATGATTTCGTTTGAGACGTCCATTTTACATCATACAAGCAAGATGTAAGTGTCAAAGCCATATCAGTTATGGCTACGCTGTATACGCAGACCAGGACGTTCTTGTATATGCTTTCAGGACAAGGTTGTTTCCCGGAAACCGGCAGGCTATATAGAAGGGGCTTCAGGCACGGGTGCGAAAACCTTAAGCCTGCTCTGTTAGCCTGGGCTCTGGTGAAATCATTTCGGCAGAAACAAATATGGGAACCTAAAGGAGGGGAGGAAAAATTTTTAGAAACATGATAAAGATCACTGCCTCTGTGATAAATGTCACTGAATTATAGCCTTTTAGGTACCTATATTAGTTTCGTGAAAGTAAGAGAAACAGCTGCTTACTTTTCATGCCTGGCTGTGGCAGTGGGCATATAGCAGGATTCAGAAACATTAAACATTTATCCTTAAAGTCATGAAAAAGAACATGGGTAATGCCGACAGATTGATCAGGTTGATCCTCGCGGTGGTTGTGGGTGTATTGTTTTATACAGGCGTTGTGACAGGCACCGTCGCCATCGTGTTGCTGGTGCTGGCGGGCATCTTTTTGCTTACGAGCTTAGTGGGTTATTGCCCGCTTTATGCGCTCCTGGGCGTTAGCACCTGTCCTAAAACTACCGGGCACCACCAGTAAGCGCATCCCTGCGCATGCAGGTTGTAACCTCTTTTACAAGTTGATTCGCAGACGCCGGCAGGGGCAGGTTCGCTCCCGCTGATTCTTTCCTTGAAGGGTAGTAATTAGCGGGAGGGGCAGCTTATAAAAACGCAGAGGGCTTTAACTGCATATATGGCGCAGGTTTTCAAACTTGTCTCTCATACTGGAGTCAGGTTTGCAACCCGGCTGGGCCAGCGGCACGCGCTTTAACCGCTTAACAGCATGAACGCTTATGCCCTGGACTACAACGAAACACTCCTTCATTCTCTTCTTAAGGGTTCTTTTTCCTGCAGAACGAAACTGACCTACTTCCGGGAGCATAATCTCCCTTTACGACAGGAATTGCCGTTTTCGGAATATTAGCATGATTTACAGATACTTACAAACACTTGCCGTTCAGAAAATAGCGGCCCCGGCTGTACGCACCACATCACGCCCTTCCAGTACCCGGCTACTTATAATCTTTTCTTCGGAGGACTTTCGTGATGCTGCGCACTGTGAGCAGGGTCACAATGCCGGCTATGGCTACTATTTTCACCACGGTCTGCGGGTCCCGGATAACACGGAAGCGGGAATTGCCCTGCTTCATTTCGATGTAGCCGACTGGCATGATGGCTAAACCACCGCCGCCGCCCGACCCTTCTTCACCCGCTTTGGTGCCGGCGCCACCCCCGAAACCATACATTGCTTTTGAGACTGGGATCACCGTCACGCCGTCCCGCTCTACGGGCTCACCATAGATCAGTGAACTTTTGGCGGCCAAGCCAAGCTTTTCGGCCAGCCGCTCTATGAAGGCAGATTTGGAGGCACTGCCGGAGGTACTGTTATTTTCCATCAGATATGTTTTTGTATATAAAACTATAGCACTACTAAAAAGCCGCTGCCGGTACGGGGGCTATGCCCATACCAGCAGACAGTATTCTAACGAAGTATTCCCTGTTTAGCGGCGGTGGATCTCATATACTGAGCCAAGCGAGAGCGACACCACGTAAAGGGTACCTTCCGGGCTGGTCTTGATGTCGGTGCTCACACCGAAGTTTTTGCCAAACAGCAGGCTCTCGCTCTCCGTGATCGTCCACTTATCGGGGTTATCTGCCACACGGTCCTCTAACCGCGGGTCGTCAACTCCAATTTTCATGCGGTTGCCTGTCAGGTTGAAATGGAAAAGGTGGCCGCCTTCCAGTAAATCACGGGCACCGCCCATGATCAGGTCGCCGTTATACTGCGGGCCAAGTCCGTGGCCATCGATAAACCCGATGCCTCCGGGCGACACCTCGTATTTCCAGGCAAACTCCGGGTCGACGTACACTGCGCCAGGTAGCATATAGAGCCGCGAAAGCGCTTCTTCCTGTGTAGTGGCAATATTTTCCGGGGACCACCGTATCTGCTGCAGCCCCATATACTGCGTACTGGTCTCTATTTCCCTGAACTGCTCAATCCGTGACACAGGGCCCATGATCTGTATCCAGCCACCGTTCATGCCCGGCACCACCCGGTTGAGTTCCGAAAAGGAGTCATCGCCGTTTTCCTGCAGCCAGAGGTTGCCCGACATCGGGTCGAAGGCCATGCCGAAACTGTTGCGGTGCCCGTAGGAAAATACCTTCTGGATATTGTTGCCCGCCTCGCCCCCGATGGCCGCACCAGCCGCATAAAACGGGTTATCCGAAGGGGTAGAGCCGTCGTCGTTGAGCCGCAGCACCACGCCGGACAGGTGGGCATTGTCAGGCTCCGGACCGCCAAACTGGTCGTCCGGTAGGCCGGGGCCTGCGGGGCCGTTCACTAAGTTTTGCATCTGGCCACGCCGCCCCAGGTCTCCGATGAAAACATATAGCTTGCCATCCGGCCCGAACCGCAGGACACCCCCGTCGTGGTTGCTGCGTTCCGGCTGGCCCTCGTCCTGCTGCAGGGCGCGCACCCGTAGAAGGTTCGCATCCAGGGTGAGGTTTGTGCCGTCCCAGTTGAAGCGGTCGACTCTGTTCCCGAGAAGCGGTGTCTCGCTCAGCACGTTGGTATCGGTGCCTGATGTGCTTTCGGTCCAATACAGGTACACGCCGTTGTTCGCCGGGAAGTTGGGATGCAGCGCGATACCGAGCAGCCCACGCTCAGAGCCGAAGTTAACAGCCAGGTCCAGCACCGTGCTATGCACCTGCCCGTCCTTGATCCGCTTCACCTGCCCTGTGTTTTTTTCCAGCACCAGGAAATCATCCGCGCCGAGGAAGGCGATACTGATCGGCGTGACCAGGCCGCTGACAACAGGCCGTACCTTCAGTCTTTTGTCCAGCACGGTGGGGCCGTCCTCGTCCTCATCTTCATGCTTGTCGATCAGGTCATCCAGAAAGTCATCAAAGATATCATCCTGGCAGGAACTGAATAGCAGCAGGAAGCTTGTCAGGAGAAGGGTTAGGAGATTTGTTTGCCGTATGTTCATAGCGATATTGACTAAATTTGATAAAAACTATAAATTTATACGGCTGCTATCTTGCGCTGGATGAATTACTTATACATGGTTTTCTGAGATGCCTATTTACTAAGTGAACGAAAGTTTTAGGCTGGCAAAGAACAGATTTTTCATTGAGGCGAAGCACCGTTGCCTCCCCTGATAAATTTTTATATAGGACGTTCCCGCTCCGGGAAGAAAGGATATAGGAGAAAGCGGCAGAAAAGCCGGTAACTTATTTGAGAGCGCTCTGGTCTGTTTTCCCGGATGCTTCTGTTGGCGAAGGCTTATGCAAAAATACCTGCTGCTGCGGACTTATGGTGCTGCTCTTCTTTTTATATAATCCAGGTTGCGATATATAACTTGTTTGTTTTTTGATGAATGAAAACCCACCCCTGCCCCCGCCGAGAGGGAAATCTTCCTCAAGAGTAGTTCATTCCCCTTCTCGGAGGGGCAGTGGTGGGCCCTGTTTTAACAATGAAATAAATCGCAACTGAGGTTATATATAACAACCTGCTCCCGTTGGTGCATAGGTCTTGTGGATATATGGGAGTAGTGAATTTTCTTCTTAGAGCAGGTGCGACAATCGGATGCCAGCCTATACAGCACGCAACAGCTAACCGTCAGAAATTAACCTGTTCGGCGTGTCAATCGTTAAAGAGGGCATAGATTTTTAAACAAACCGAACGAAGAACTATGGACAGACATGACAGAATCCGACGCGACCGCCACGAACCCGGACTTGACTATGACAGGTACGAGGGCTACAGCAGGAATGACGCGCATTATCACAGCGCAAAGAATCTGACGAATGAGTTTGAGCAGGAGTACCAGCGTGAGCGGGGCCACTGGGACAATGACCGTGGCCGGTACGGCATTGACCACACCTACCACGAGGGCGACAGCATCGATGACTATGCGCGACGCAGGAGTGAAGGCCGTGGCTACAGAGGGGAGGATGCCGGTTACCGGCAGCATGACTGGGACCGAAACCGAAACTACGGCGGCAGCTTCAGCCGTGACCGTGACAGGTACAGCGATGACCGGGATGACAACCGGGGAAACTGGGGCAGATACAGCAGCGACCGCGACAGCTACCAGGCATACGGCAACAGCCCACAGCGCTATGGGTCCGCTGATCATACATCTTCCTATAGCAGGTATGACGATGGCCGGGGAAGAGGCGATCAGGAATACTATTCCGGCTCCCGAAACGACTACGGCAGCTCCCGCTACACCGACAGGAACTACGGCAGCGACACCAGACACGAGGGGGGCTACGGCGTAAGAGGCGGCAACAGGGGCGACCTGGACGATAGTTCCGGCGACTACTGGCGCGCAAAGCACCGCCTTCGCAGCGATTTTTAATGCATTAAACTCAGCTTACCCCATATATACACAGCCGTTGCTGAAAAGCAACGGCTGTTTTTTTGTAGCCTCCATATACGCTGCTTACCTTTAGGCAGCTTTATACCGGAGGAACAGGCATAGGCCTCAGCTAAAAGCACGGGCCCCTGCTGTAACTATAGGGGCCGCTGCTGCGCGCAAACTACCTCCTCAACACTACGCTATGGAAAATCCTGTACAACTGAATGTGCCCCTCCTGGTTTCTTATTCTGCGCTGGAAACTGTGCTGCAACAGCAGCTGGTTGGGATGTATATCCCCCCACACGATGAAGGCACAGCATCAAATCCATACGCCCAGGTGCTGGATGTAGGCATAGCAGGGAGTAGCGCCGGTATCTATAACGTCGTGCTACGGGTGCAACTGAAAATACTGCGCACGGTGCTGAAGCGGGACAAGGTTGACCTGTACGCGTCGGTTGCTTTGGCCTATGACAATGCTTCCCAGCAATTATATGTGCGGCAATTTTCCATGGAGTCTGCTACCTCGAGCGGCTTTTACAACACGGCGCTGGAGGTGCTGGTGAACAAGGTCGCTTACCAGCAGATCATCCAAAAGACAAGGGTTAATCTGAAAGCCATGATTGCGGCAGAGCTGATAAAGGTGAACAGCCAGCTGGAGCAGGGGCTGGAACTGAAAGGCCTGAAGCTGACTGGGGCCGTTGCTGCGGTGGGGGTGCAGGACATTGTTCCAAAGCCAGAAGGGCTTGCGCTTCGTTTGCAGGTGCAAGGGAACCTGGAGGTAGCGGTGCATGATCTGGCCAGCCTCTTACCACCGAAAAAAGATTCAGTGTAAAGCGACAATGCCTGATGATACTCGTCACCGGGGGACGCCCCGGCTGATATGCCCCCACGGGCTCCCGCTGAAGCGGGAGTATCCAATTTCCCCGGTAAAAAAATCAGGCGTATCTACGGAATTTTCACATTGTTATAACAACCATCTTTCTATCTTTACCAGATAAATTGGAGGCTGGCATGCGCAAGGAAGTGAAAAATGCTTTTGGGAAGGTTTTTATAACTATTTCCGTAGACAACGTGAACCGGTGGGTACACACCAACTGGATCGGCTACCTGACGGAAGACAGTGTAAAAGCGGGTGCGCTGGCCTACACGCAAGCCGTAAAAGAAGCAGGCTTCAGCTGCGTGCTGAACGATACGCGGCAGGTAGTGGGCAGCTGGAACCACTCCCTCGAGTGGGTTGTAAACGAGTGGGGGCCACAGGCCGCCAGGGCAGGAGTCAGGCACTTCGCCATGATCACCAATCCGGCCTCTTTCGCAGATAGCACCGCCTCCTCCTTCTTCGCCCACTTAAAAGCGTTCGAAGTGAAAGGGTTTGATAACATCGGGGATGCCAGCGTCTGGTTACGCCAGTTTTCGCTGGTCACGAAGTAGCCAGAAGCAGTAGATTCACGTACCCGGTGAGGAAGAGGGTAAATAATATGGAAATGGAAGACCAGGTATCGTTACAAAAAGTGTTTGGGGATGTGTTCTTTACCGCTAAAAGAGTTGGAGGCAACTCCTATCTGTACGCGCAGTGGTACGGGGTGCAGTCGGTGGAGACCGTAAAGGAAGGCGGCTACAAGATGTTGGAGATGATACAGGAAAAGCCCTGCGCAAAGCTGCTCAACAGCAACAGGAACGTCATCGGCTCCTGGGACATGGCCCTGGACTGGGCCGAAAACGAATGGGCGCCCCAGATGCGCGCCGCTGGCCTGAGGTACCTGGCACAGGTAGTGCCCGCCAGTATTTTTGCGATGATCACCATCGAAAACCTCGTCAGGCAAATAGGCGGGGAGTTTGAGATCCGGATGTTTGAAAGCGACACGGACGCCGAAGCGTGGCTGGTATCGCTCGACGAGGCATAAGCCCCGCCGCCGTCAACTTAAGGAGTTTTTTATTTTATACCGCCAGTTTGAGCGAAGGGGTAAAGGTGGTTGAAATGGCAGCCCGTTTGTAAAGTTGAATAAAGGCTTACCGAAGATACGCCTTTAAAAACGGGCCACATTGTACCACCACATTTGCGCTGTCGCTAAACAAGCGGCATTGGGCATCAGGCCCGCCTCACGCGAAACAACTTCAAAGATCTGGATTACTGACAAGCAGCTAAGCGGTAGGGGATTTCAGCGGAATCCATCCCTTTCCCCGCTTCCCAAGCTCTGAAATGCTGATTGCCCAAGACTTCCTTTCAGGTATATATAAATTGCATTTTAACCAGCTCTTTATATATAAAAATACGCTAAACTCTCCGCGGAGGGGGCCAAAGCTTATGCCCTATCATTCCCATCGTTGAGCTATGAAAGGCGGTTTTGAGAATGCCCAAATCTTACGGATTTTATATATGGCAACAGGCAATCTATAGATAACTCATTAGCGATTTATAAATCTGCTGAGTGAAAACCCACCCCTCCCAAGGTGGGCAATAAAGATTCCGTTTCTGAGAAATTCCTCTCCTCGGAGGGGCGGGGGTGGGTCATGTTTCGGCTTTGTAAGTATAGCGAAAATGGGTTATATATACGTGTGGCGGCTTTCCGCCTGCACGTTCCTCCAATTTAAAATCCCCGCAGGGTTCGGAAACCGGGCAAACAGTAAGCAGACTATATAGCTGCACGTCCCTTTCAAACAGGCACAAGCCTGTGCCCGTTGGGCTGCCGCAGCAAGCAGGCCTGCGTAACAGCGGTGCTTATTTATCTGCAACGGATGCCATCGGCGGCTCAGGCGCCGGCACCACGTTCCGGATCGGTTTGGTAGACTTCAGGTAAGCAAAAATGGCTTTCAGTTCTTCGTCTGTCATGTTGCGGTACATGTCCCAGGGCATAGGGGGCAGCAAAGGGCGCCCGGAGGCAATACCCTTCAGTTTCCCTTCCCGGATGGCATATATAAAATTTTGCTCCTGCCAGTTTCCGATGCCTGTTTTATCGGACGTCAGATTAGCGGCGTAAGACACTCCCCAGGGCCCCACCCACGACGTGAGGGTCTGCGTAACGGCCAATCCCTTTTTCTGTATTTCATCCCGGTTTATGTCGGGCGGCGGCATCTGGGCCGGGTGCCCCGACAGCGCCAGGGAGAAATCTACCACCGGCCCCTTATCGGTCATCTTCTTAGGGGTGTGGCAATCGTGGCAACCTGCGATCAGCACCAGGTGCTCCCCGTACTTGATCTGGCTTTCGAACCCGCCATAGGTACCCTGCTGTGTGCCTGCCTGAACAACCGGGGCTATTCCGGCCTGCTGTGTGTCGTTTTCAGTGCGGGCCTCTGTGCATTGCGTGAAGAGGCCGGTGCCTGAGAATAAAAGGAAATAACCGAAAACCAACTGCTTTTTCATAGTTTTAGAATGCGTTATAACACTAATAATCAACTACATATAAAAGGTAATTTATTCTAAGATAATTAAAAAGCAGAAGCAGATATGTTGCGTGTAATCAATAAAAGCAGGGGTGAAAGCTGCCTTTTGCAGAGGTATCGCAAGTACTTGAAAAAAAGCATATAAATCCGGAAGGTTGCGTGGCGGAAGCTCCAACTGCAGGCGTTGCAACCGCGCAGAGGAGGTACAGACGGACGCGTTGATCAGCTGCACTTCGTGGCGGAGACGAGGCACCCTGTGGTGAGGTAACACGCGCTGAAAATAGCAGGCTATATAGCTGGCCGTAAGCGCAACGACGCAGAGGTGTGCCTTGCAGCGGTAGGCATGTAGCAGAACAGGAACAGCCCTTGCGATCACGCAACGGCTGTTCCTGTTACAAGCGCTGGCCTTGCCGGGGAAGGCAGGACCGAGAGGGATTTACTGGTTCAGGGAATTGAACCACGTTAACACATCGAGCATCATCGGCGTGATGCTGGTGCGGTGCATGCCGCCGGGGATCGGAACAAGCTCCACGCTGGTGGATCCCTCAGCGGTAAAAGCCTCGTAGGCAGATACCGTGGTAGAGTAGAACACGGCCTCATCGTCTGTGCCGTGGTACAGGCGGGTGGGCGTTTCAGGCACCCAGTCCAGTAAGCTGTTCCCGGCAATGGCCTCCTTCAGGGCTGTTTCTTCGGCAGGGTTCTGGAGGGCGGCATAAAAATCCGGGGTGAAAAGCGAGGCGGGGGCATTCGGTAACTCGCTGTTGATCTCCTCCCGGATCTTAGTGCCATCAAACAGGCTCGGTATTTTAGTGGCATAGGGCTCCTGGAAGAAGTCGGTGAGGGGGCGGTTCCAGCCGTAGGTGGTGTTGTACGACTGCACGATAAACGGCAAAAAGGCAGGGTCGGCGTAGGAGGGCGTCGCAACGATTTCCTGCATCATCAGGGTGAGGTCGTAGCCTCCGGCACCGGCTGCCACCGCTGTCAGCGACAGGTCGTGGTCCGGGTTTTCTTCTATTTCTTTCTGCGCCGCCAGGGTCACATAGCCCCCCTCGGAGTAGCCTACCAGGAACAGGTTGCCGTTGGTGGCGATCTTTTCCTCGTTCAGAAAATACTTCGCCGCTTTCAGCATGTCCACTACCGTTTGCGCCGAATGCTCCTCGTCGTAGTACGGGTGGAAAATATCGGACGTGGTCCCGTAGCCGATAAAGTCCGGCACCACCGTTATATATCCTGCCGCGCCGATCAGTTCAAACCCTGAAAAGGTATTCGGGAAGTTGGAGGGGGCATCGCTGTCCTTGAACATGGTGCCATGCTGTGCGCTCACCAGGCCCGGCACCGCAGGCGTGTTCTGGGGAACCGCCAGCAAACCCGAGGCCTCCACTTCTTCGCCTTTGTATTGGGTGGTATAGTTAATCCTGTAAAACTCCACGTCGTACTGCACCACCGACGCAAAGTCCCGGTTCTCCGGCGAGGCAAGGGCCAGGGCCTGTAACACCTCCTTGGGGAATTCCCCGATATAGGTGGAGGAGACAAAATGATTATCCGGTTCCGGTTCCGGCACATCATCGTCGCGGTCAAAGTCGCAGCTCCACAGCATGCTCAACGTGAGAAGCAGGTAAATGCCTCTCGATCTGAATAGGTTTCTCATCGCCATCGTCGGTTAAGGTGATATGTTCCGCAGCCAGGGAAAGGGCTGCGCTATTTAGAAGTATACTTATATAAAGTTAGAATTAGTATATAGGGCCCATGTTTTTAGCTACGGTAGGATATAGGGGTGCTAAAGCAGTGGAACCGGAGGTGAGGCAGCTAAAAATCCTACTGTTAAAATTGCCTGATGTATAGCTGTGTGGACTGGATGAGCATAAGCTGTAACGTCGCGCCAGTGGGGAATGAGATTCTCTTACATTATACTTGACAGGCGGTATAGGATATACCAAACCATGTGGGACATATAATCTGTATTTTACGCCGCGCCAAACGTATAGGGAATAAAGCATATCACAGGAATATGAATCTGACAGTAGGTTGTAAAGTGGAATGGACGGAGTCGGTGTACATACCTTATATAGAAGGAGAGACCTCAGCCTTTATCGGGGAGCGGACGATAACTGGTAGGATAACAGCAGAAGGCTATGCTAAGAAAACGAACTATCATTTCTTCACGATTCATGTTTATGGAGCGGAGGGGGTAAACGCGCACGAAATAGAACCGAACAGTAAGATCGTGCGGCGGGGCGTGGTGCTTTACCCGAAGTGCAGGATAATAGCTACCCCGGACAACTATGAGGAACTGGTAAAGGAAAAGGCAGAGCGGAAGGAAAACAGCAGCCCCGTATGTTATGCCAACTCAAAAGAACTGCGGGAAGGCTTCGAAGATTAACTTTACAACAACGGTTTTGTTACCATAAAAAAGGAAACTGCTGGCGCGAGCTTGCAGCTCGTGCCTCCACTAATCAGGCAATATCAATATTCAGCAAACCCTTGCCGCCACTATAGTCTATCGCGCTGCTATACTTCCAATGGTGTGGCTCCGACACAAAGCCAGCTTCCACGGGGTTGTTATGAATGTACTGAATTTTCTGGTCTATCACGGCATGGCTCCACAGTTCGATAGGGTTGTTATGCTGCTGCCAAAATTGCCGGTGCTTCACGTTGCTGTTCTTCAGGCCCGCCCGCTCCATCAGCCAGAGCATCCACTCTTTTCGGCTCTCCTTGTTATGTTCGGTTATGGCTTTTTGCAGCTGCTTGGAAGTATAGGTTTTCAGCTCCTTTAGCAGTGTGCTGGGGTTGTTGTCTTTGGCCCGGAAGATGAGGTGCACGTGACTGGGCATGATGCACCAGGTATAAATCTCCATACCTTTGTTTTTACGGCAGTAGTCCAGGCTATCGGTAAGTAAAGCAAAGTACTCCTCCCGCGTAAACACATCTATCCAGTACACCACCGCAAAACTAACAAAGTATAGCCCTTCCTTATTGTAAAATTTATACTTCCTACTCATGTTCCTGCTTATACTTATTACAGCAGCATTCGGGTTTTGATAGCCTTACGCTAGTGACATTCTATACTAGGATATTTTAGGCTAGTGCGAGCTTGCAGCTCGTACTGCTACTCGTGCTGAAGGTATAGCTGCGTGGAAAAGAAAAGGCACGAGCTACAAGCTCGCGCCAGCGGAGGAGCTTGTAGCTCGAACTGCTATTTTAACTGAAGGTATAGCTGCGTGGAACAGAAAAAGCACGAGCTACAAGCTCGCGCCAGCGGGGGAAAGAAAAGAATAAAGGCTTTGATAAAGTATTTAGGTTTAGATTTAGCAATAGATTAAGTTCATCGGTTCATTACATTAACTGAAAAGCCCTCTAAGTTTTGAGACCTTAGAGGGCTTTTCAGTTAATAGAATCGAATAATATCTCTGACAATATAATATTGTTTCAATCTTTTAGCTTTTCAATCCATGCTATGGCTTTATTGATAGCTTCCAAATCAAATAAGTAATCTACACCACTCATTGGATCAAATTTCATTGAATCCCCTGCAGAAAACTCTTTAATGTTTTCTACTATTTTCTCAATTGGTTTTGTAGAAAGTGGTAATGCAGTACCAAATCTTCTAATCATTGAAGGCGTTACTAAGGGAAAAATAGGATATATACTTTCTAGTCCCTTCGTAGTAGAAAAATGTACTCCTTCATGCTGTTTCAAAAATGTTGATTGTTCTGTCCAAAACTCCTCTGGATATATCTCTTTATCAGGGTTCAAGAGTTGTTCTCTAACTTTATCATAAACTTTATCAAGAATAAATGTGTAACCGAATTTAGCGAAAGCTAAAATATATCCAGTTTTCAATAAAGCCATGCCAAATAGCCTCTTTTCGACTCTTGATTTTTTATGAATCAACTCAACGATGGATTCAGGACTATTTGGTTTCAGTGATTTGATATAATCTTCTAAAACAGAGGGGTTGTTTTTTTTCTTACTGTGATACACTTGGATTTTGCCCTCAGGGCTAACTTTTAC
Organism: Pontibacter saemangeumensis; assembly: GCF_039541895.1. Lineage (NCBI taxonomy): Bacteria > Pseudomonadati > Bacteroidota > Cytophagia > Cytophagales > Hymenobacteraceae > Pontibacter > Pontibacter saemangeumensis. The sequence goes on along the minus strand of NZ_BAABHC010000002.1, from coordinate 184,068 downwards.
TTGACCTGTTACAGTTTTACCATTTTTGGTGATTGTAACGAACTGAGAAGAGTTAGGTAAAAAAGCTTTTGCGTCTAATTCTAACATACGATCAGTAAGATGGAAGTCTACTTTATGGCCACAGCTATTATTACATTTTTTACAGGTTAGAGCAACTTGAATACCTCCCAATGATTTAGGAGGAGCATCTTCAAGGGTTAATCTATTTCTCGATTTTTCTTCTAATGCTTCATCTGAAAATTGGTCTAGACATATAGGGCATATATATGTATTTTCATATTTCAACTCTTATTCTGTTAATAAATTATTCTCCTTAAGAAAAGCTAAATGATTAGAAAATCTGTTAAATAGAGCCTGTCTTTTTTTATCGTTTCTACTCATAATAGTGTGATACAATACTAAATATATATGTTGCCTAAAAATAGTATTTCAAATTCTTAAAGCATAACACAAGTATCAATCCGTAGATTTGTAAGTAGTAAATAAAGTTGACACCTATTTTTCATAAATTTCAATATCTCTTGCCCTTCAATCCCTTTACCATAGACCTACCCGTTCGGGAAATCATACCTGCTGTCAGGGAACACCTGGCGGCGCAGAACACGCTGATCGTAAACGCCCCTCCCGGAGCCGGTAAAAGCACCTTGCTGCCGCTGGCGATACTGGAGGAAGGCTGGCTGACGGGCCAGAAGATCATCATGCTGGAGCCCCGTCGCCTGGCGGCCAAAACCATTGCCGAGCGCCTGGCGCAGCTGCTGGGCGAGGAGGTAGGCCAGACCGTCGGGTACCGCATCCGTTTCGAGACCCGCATCTCCGACAAAACCCGGATCGAGGTCGTGACCGAAGGCATCCTCGCCCTCATGATCCACAGCGACCGCGCGCTCACGGGCGTGGGCATCGTGATCTTCGACGAGTTCCATGAGCGCAGCATCCATGCCGATGTGGCCATGGCCCTGAGCCGGGAGGCGCAGCACACGCTTCGCCCGGACCTGCGCATTATGGTGATGTCGGCCACGCTGGATATGCCGCAGCTCACCAGTCTACTGAAGGCCCCGGTGGCGCAAAGCATGGGGCGGCAATACCCCGTCGAGACCATTTATACCGGCGACGCCGACGACCGCATGCTCCCCGAAATGACGGCCCGCATCGTGCAGCAGGCGGCGCAGGAGCGGGAAGGGGATATCCTCGTGTTCCTGCCCGGCGAAAACGACATCCGGAAAGTGGAAGATATTTTGCGCAAACAAATGCGCGGCGTCATGATCCATCCATTGTTCGGCATGCTGCCCTTCGGCAAACAGTACGCCGCCATCATGCCCAACCGCGAAGGCAAGCGCAAAGTGGTGCTGGCCACCAGCATCGCCGAGACCAGCTTAACAATAGAAGGCGTGTCGGTGGTGGTAGATACGGGCTTCGGCAAAACCTCCCGTTTTGATCCGAAGTCCGGTTTGTCGCGCCTCGAAACGGTGCGCATTTCCAAAGACGCCGCCGACCAGCGGGCCGGTCGCGCCGGTCGTCTGGGCCCCGGCACGGCCTACCGGATGTGGAGCAAAACCACGCAGGAGCGCATGGCCCCGCACCGCACCCCCGAGATCATGGAAGCCGACCTGGCCAACCTGGTGCTCGACATGGCGCAGTGGGGCATCCTTGATATCCGCAGCCTGACCTGGCTCAACCCGCCGCCGCGCGCTGCCCTTGCTTCGGCAACCGACATGCTGCACCAGTTGCAGGCGCTGGAGAACGGCCGCATCACCGCGCACGGCCAGAAAATGCACGCGCTGCCGTGTCACCCGCGTATTGCGCACATGCTCCTCAAAGCCGGGGAAACCGACCAGGTGGCCCTGGCCTCTGATATTGCCGCCATCCTTGAAGAGCGCGACCCGCTGGATCGCAACGCCGGCATCGACATTAATTTGAGAATTGAGGCCCTCCGCAGGTATAGGCGCGAGCAGGGGCAGGGCAAGCGTTTCAGCAAGATCGAGAAGGTAGCCCGCTCGTACCGCCAGCTGTTCAGCATTGAGCCGCAGAACGGTGCTTTTGATGACTACGAAACCGGCGTGCTGCTCTCGCATTGCTACCCCGAGCGCATTGCGTACGCACGCCCCGGCAACAACGCGCAGTTCCAGTTGGCCAGCGGGCAATATGCAGCCGCCGGTCACCGCGACGACCTGGCGCACGAGCCCTGGCTGGCCATCGCGCACCTGCACGCAGGCACCGGCGACAACCTGGGCCGCATTTTCCTGGCCTCGCCGCTCAACCCCCGCGACCTGGCTCCGCTCTTGAAACAGCAGGAGGTCTACCACTGGGACGTAAACGACGGCGAACTCACCGCCTCGCTGGATACCCGTATCGGCAGCATCGTGCTGCAAAGCAAACCACTGCCGCCCCCCGACGAGAAGCACCGCGTACCTGCCATGTCCGAAGCCATTAAACAGGAAGGCGAGCACCTGCTGGACTTCAACCACGACGTGACGCAATGGCAAAACCGCGTGGGGAGCCTGCGCAAATGGCGCCCCTCCGAATTCTGGCCCGACGTGAGCACCTCCACGCTGCTCATGACCAACTGGGACTGGCTGCGCACCTACCTGTTCGACATCGAGCACCCCGATGAGCTGATGCAACTGGAGCTGCTGCCGATTCTGGAAGCGAAGTTCCTGAACGAGGCACAGCGGGCGAGGCTGGACGTGCTGGCCCCGTCAGTTATAAAGTTGCCGGATGGTTCATCGGCTGCGCTGGCCTATCAACCCGATGGCGCACAGCCAAAGCTGGAGATACGCTTGCAGGATGTGCTGGGATGGGACCAAAGTCCGACAGTGGACGAAGGCGAGATGACCGTGGAGCTGCACTTGCTCACCCCGGAGCTGAAACCGATCACCACCGTGGCGGATCTGGCGGGTTTCTGGAAGGGGAATTACCGCGTGATCAAAAGGCAGTTGGAAGTGGTGTTTCCGGAAGTAGCGTGGGAGAGAGGGTGAGGGAGCTTCACCTATAGCACCGGAGTATTCAGCCGCATCCGGTTTAATTTTTCTGTTCGTGTGCTGGTAGTGCGGTGATTTAATTTAGATATCATCTGTTCAATAATTCTGTGCGCAACTTGTACCCACCCCTAACCCCTCCGAGGAGGGGAATTTAAAGTAGGTGTATAAAATTGAATGCACACGAATCATTCGATAATGGTATTCTATATGGCTCGCCCTTAAAATACCAAAGCGCAAACCCTATGGCCTGCGCTTTGGTGGTGGGAGGATGCCTGTAGAAGCTACGGATACTGGGCAGCTATATAGGCATGCATATAAAATAAGCAATAGCCGAAGGAATGGTGATTCCTTCGGCCTCTTTTTATTCTATCAACAGCCGGGTATGGGCTGCCCCTGAAGCAGAAACTGCCCTGATGATATAGACACCTCTGCGCAGTTGCGTACCAAACTTCATTTCTGTGCTGGCTGCCCCACGCTCATCTGTCGCTGCTGTTGTTTCATATAACTTCTGCCCTGTCACGCTGTAAAGGGAGAGGTTGACAGCCTCTTTTATGCCGAAGTTCGCGATATCCACATAACCCGTTCCCCCTGTATTCGGATTCGGATATACCTTCACCATCCTTGCGGCGTTGGTTTCCTCCGTTGCTGCGATCACTGCGGCAGTAGAAGTGGCTGCAGCGGTAGCAGGCACAATGGCAATCGCACTGATGATGGGATTATCCACCTGCCGGATAAAGTCAATGGTCACAGTGCCATCAGTGATCCTCATCGGAATCTCCCGCATCACAGCGGAGGCTGTCCCTGCTTCACGGCTAATATCGAAACCAGACAGTTCTTTTTTACCACCCTCTATGTTGACATCGAACACCCGTTGCCCGGCAGAGGTCTTTTCCAATTCAGCAAAGTAAAGCTGCACGAGGTAATCCCCGTTGGTTACTGGTATAGTATAGGTGAAGGCAACAGAATTCTTTTTCGCGTTGCGCACATTTGTGTTTGTCCAGCCAGTCTCAAAGATTTCATTGTCCATGTTTGCAGGTACGCCGGCAACGGAGGAGCTCATTTTATAAGCGTTCCCCTCTGATACATAGCTATTACAGCTTGTTGAAGCAGGACACCCGATCCATGTTATTCCAGCAATATCCTTTTGAATACCACCGGCATTGATTCGCAAGGTGGTCAGTTTCTCAGTAAAACTGGCTGTCACCGCTTTGTCTGCATTCATCGTAAGTGTGACAACATTGGCAGACCCTGATGCATCCCCACCCCAGCCAACAAACTCATAACCTGTCGTTGGCGTAGCCGTGAGGGTCAACTCGGTGCCGGGGTCGTAGCTTTCCTGATCCGGGTTTTTTGTGACCGTGCCGCTGCCGCTGGTGATCACCGCGAGGGTGAAGCTCGTCTGCTGCACCTGGGTGAAAGTGGCTGTGATGCTTAGGTCACTGGAAACGGTCAGGCTTAGCGGATTGGCAGCGCCTGTGGCATCTCCGCTCCAGCCAGCAAACGCATAGCCGGCAGCAGGCGTGGCTGTAAGTGTTACACTCGAGCCATCTACATAAAGCTCCTGGTCCGGGTCCTTCAGCACGGTTCCGCTGCCGGTGGTAGTCACCGTAAGCGTATAGCTGGCCTGCTGCACGGGAGTAAACGTAGCGGTGACGGACTTGTTGGCGTCCATCGTCAGCTTCAGCGGATATGCCGTGCCCGAGGCATCGCCTGACCAGCCGCTGAACGCGTAGCCCGCAGCGGGGGCGGCCGTGAGGGTCACCTCGGTGCCGGCAGCGTAGCTGCTCTGGTTGGGGCTCTTGCTCACAGTTCCGCTGCCCGCGGTGCTTACGTCCAGTGTGTAGGTGGTGGGGGCGCCCGCCCTGCCGATCTCGATGGCCGAGATGATGGCGTTGTCCTTGAGGGAGGAGAAGGCGATGTGGAGGGCCCCGTCGGAGACGCTCACCCCCTGGAAGGTCTTGACCACGGCCTTGCCCGCCCCGTCCTGGGCGAAGATGTCGTAGCTGCTCAGCACCCGCTGCCCCTCCACGTCGACGTGGAAGACGCGCTTGCCGGCCCCGCCGGCAACGCCGCCCGGGGCCCCGTAGTAGGGCTCCAGGAAGTGGAGGCGGACGGTGTAGGTGCCCGCCTCGGCCGGGATGCTGTAGCTGAACGGCGCCCCGCTGGCGGCGTAGCGGTAGCTCAGGTAGAGCTGGTCGTCTAAGGTGCCGGCCACGTCGAAGGACTTGGCCTTGGTCAGGCCGCCGGTGAAGTTGGCGTCGGCCGACCAGGAGCGCCCGGCCCCGTCCGTGTACTGCGCGCCCCCGGCATTGATCAGGTTTGTCGCCGTAATCTGGGACTGGGTGAAAGTGGCGTTGACAGCTTTAGTGGCGTCCATCGTCAGCTTCAGCGGGTTGGCTGTGCCCGAGGCGTCGCCTGACCAGCCGCTGAACGCGTAGCCCGGGGCGGGGGCGGCCGTGAGCGTCACCTCGGTGCCGGCAGCGTAGCTGCTCTGGTTGGGGCTCTTGCTCACAGTTCCGCTACCCGTGGTGTTGAGGGTGAGGGTATAACCTGTTGCTTGTACTGCACCCGCCTTCGCGATTACAAAATAGTTGTTCTGCGCCCCGGATGCCGGGCTCTGCATGTTTCCCCCCAGCGTAACAGTTCCAGCCTGAAAACTCTTGGAGTAGATGTCCATGTAGCTGATCTTGGAGTCATCTACCCCCACCCGGTCTGTGAGCTTCTGCCAGTCGCTCAGCCAGGAAGGCAGCGTCGTTGCCCTCGGGTCGTATGCCACATAGATTGTCCCGGATTGTGTCATATTAAAGGAGAGCGCATTGGAACTGGTGCTAAATTTGTCATCGTTAGCAGTTTGCAGCAACAGGGCGCCGCCCAACGATGTTGGGATACTGGTTACCTGATAAGTACGATCAGTATAGGTCTTTGCCCAGATTACCAGGTCTGTCTGCGTATACAGTTTGCCGGAAGCGGCAGTAATGTTCGTTATAAACCCGCCGGGCTGCTGCACTTTTGTAAAGGTGGCGGTGATGTTTTTATCCCCGTCCATGGTGAGGTTAAGTGGGTTGGTGCTGCCCGATGCGTCGCCGCTCCAACCCTCCAACTCATAGCCGAGTGCCGGTGTCGCGTTGATGGTTACCTTGTAGCCTTTGGCAAACACTGTTTGGTCAGGATCACTTTTCAGTGCGCCATTGCCTATTGCATGAAGGCTTAGTATATGAGAGTCTGCTTCAGAAAGGACAACGATATTTACGCAGAAGCTGCCGTTTGTATAGCCGGGGCCCTCTCCCGCACCGGTTGCAGTGATAGTAGCCGCGTACTCGCCTGGTGCTAAGTTACTGGCATCTATAGTTGCTTCTATCTCAACGGCAGACGGCACGGCTGTACCCGTTTCGTTTTTACTCAGTGTTAGCCAGGCAGCGTTGGAACTTAAGGTGTATTGCTTTTCTCCTTCAACTGTGAAGAGCAGGTTCTTTACTACTTCCGGGTAACCGGGCTTAACGGTTTTACTGAGGCATGGCGCGACAAAGCCAAATTTATAGGGAATGCTACGGGAGATAGGGGCTGTATATGTTTCTAAGCGCTCATTGGTAATATTCGTCAAGGCACCATGAGAAATCATAAAGGTATTATCTACTACTTTTGCAGAGATGCCATAGTAGTTATTCGGTAATTGAAACTCGGTGGCATCTGACCAGGAACCAAGCCCGTTGTTCGTTTCAGGATTGAACACCAGGACAGTATTCTGAGCAACATCTGAAGCTCCCTGTCCGCCAACCATAAATATTTTCCCGTCAACCGGGAAAATCCCACCCTCAGCATGGGAACGGGCCGCAGGCAAATCAGTCAGTCTGGTCCAGGTGTCGGTAACAGGATCATATACATGACAGTATTTTTGATCAGCACCACCGCAGTCATGGCCGAACTGCCCGCCCAAGGCGTAAATCCTGCCACCCAAAACTACCGTATTGAGGTGATTGCGCGGGATAGGCATGGGGGCACGCTTGTTTTCCCAGGATGTATTCAGAGGGTCTGCAAGCCATTTGTCTACATCAAGCGTTAAGTGGTATATACTTTGATCACCACAAATAGACGGGGCAAACCCTCCAAACACATGCAGGGTACGCCCGATCAGGGCAGCCCCGCCGCCTCCCAATGGCAGAGGCTGTCCGTTCGCTGGATCTTTTAGTTCTGGGCCGGCAGACCAGCTATCATTTGTGATATCATAAATCAGTACCTGGCTGGTAACCGGACCGTCAGCATTCGTCGCTCTGCCGCCCACGTGCCATATTTTGTCATCAATCAGGGCAACACCCTGGTGCGTGACCGTTTTTCCGCTTGGAAAGGAAGCCCTTAGATCCCACTTGTCTGAGGAGGCGTCATATACTTCGTTCGCGCTTTCGAAATTGGGGTGTTCCCCAAAACCACCAAACACGTAAATTTTGCCTTTGTATAATACGCTGGGGCATTCTCCTCTTTTCCGGAGCGCATCTGATTTACGCGTCCATTGTGCATTAGAGAATACGGGCATCAGCATTAACAGACAGACAAGCGCTATATGCCTGTACCTTTGAAGCCAGAAAGTTCTAACTGCCTGATTAATAATGTATAGCAAAATGGCTTTTTCAAAGTTAGAGAAGGGAGATAATTGTCTCATCATAAGGAGGGAGCAAAAGGTCTGCAGTTTATTAAATATTAATACAATTAAAAAAAATATTTAAATATTCCCACAATATAAATTTATTTATCAGATATATATAATACTTTAGTAGAAAATTATTATGTTTTACTACTGTTTAGTATCATTTAGCTTAAAATTTTGTTTGAACACAAAATATGGTACAGTTCTGAGAGAAGGGAAATCAGCAATGGATATATATGGTCCTGTTATACCCATTTTGGACGGGCTATAATTAAGGTAAGGTGTCAAAAAATTATATTTTTTTAGTGGTGCAATGCCTAAGGATGAAAACTGTCAGCTGTTGCAGGGAAGAGCGGATAGCTCTTGTGACTATTAGAGAAAAGTGACAGGAAGAAAGTGTGGAGTCTAACTGTAAATTTAGTTTTGATTAGTCCCTGCACTCTTCGTCTTTAAAGTTTGGGCACCAGCCTCGGGGATCCATTTTATTTCTTATTGAAAACAGAACCTCTGCGCAGTTGCTGATTGACAGGGTGACGGAGCTAAAACAGGTTAGCGTAACGCTTCAGATAATAAACATAAAACAAAGGAGTAGGCCTGCATATCTGCCAACAAATCATCCCGTTTCCGCAGCCGGCTCATGCAAGCCTATTTTTTCCAATACGCGGGTAGATACGGCATTGCCGTTCAGGCATCTGGCTGTGATGCAGGAAACCCCGTATTGCGCAAGTGACTAAATCGTCAGCGCTATTGCCGCCTTAAAGCCAAAACTCTGCGTTGCTGTTGCGCTATGATGGTACAGCCGGTGCCAATGGCACCAAGGCTGTCGGGTCTGCCTTCGGAGCCGGCACCACCGAGAACGGCGCTGTTGCTCCGAAGAACAATCATATTGGATTCAAACACGGTGGGCTGTGCTTCCTGCTCCGGGTTTCGGATGATGTTGGGCGGGATCTCAAGCTCTAAGCGTCCGGCCAGTTCCTCCGGTCCTGAGACCCCATTCAGCTAGTACCTCCAGTCTTCCTGCAAGGTCGCAAATGCCATTGTTATCGGTACCGGCAACAGGCGTTCTGTATCAAAGAATTGCGCAACCGTGACGGTTGTTCCTTGATTTAAGCTTGGCTCTTAGGGCCTCAAAGAGAGGAAAACTTCCTGTATGCGCTCTCGTTGTACACCTTCATCATTACATAAAGCAGAAGTTGTAATCATGCAGCAGAGGCAGTATGCCCGGGTTATATATACCACACGTCGTCGGGAGCTACCGCTATATATACCGTTTCACCTTTTGCAACGGAAAGGCTGTTGGTTTTTAATCTCAGGGTAGCTTCCGGAAGCTGCACATCCAATTCGTAGTAGCTGCCGAAGAAATGCACCTGCTGCACTTTCCCCGCAACGCCTTCGCTTTCGTTTGCTGCCAGCCGGAGGTTTTCCGGGCGGATCAGCACAGACTTCCCATGCAGGGCGATGCCAGGCAGGCGGGAAAACGCGTGTGCCTGCGCGGGGGGTAACAGGTTGTAGTTTCCAAACAGCCCGGCGATATAGGTGTTGGCAGGTTGCCTGTAAATTTTTGCGGGAGAGGCCTGCTGCTGCACCTGGCCGTTTTTCATCACTATTATTTCATCTGCCCACGAGAGCGTGTCCAGCGGGTCGTGGGAGATCAGCGTGCAGGTGATGTGCAGCTCTTCCCCGATGTCACGGATAACGGCTTTCAGCAACTCCTTGTGCACCATGTCCAGGTTGGAGTAGGGCTCGTCGAGCAGCAACAGCCTGGGAGCGGAAGTGAGCAGCCGGGCCATGGCGATGCGTTGCCGTTCTCCCCCGGACAAATGATCTGTTCTCCGGTGGAGGAGATGGCTGATCCGGCACACCGCATATAAGGTTTCCGCCTCTGCTGCCGTCAGCGTATTGGCATAGCGCAACACCTGTTCCACCCGCAAGGACTTGGGCAGCTCAAACTGCTGCGACAGGTAGGCGATTCCCGGATGGCCTGGCACCAGTTTTTCTGCAGGGCCTTTCACTCTTGTCTCTTCAAAGAAAACAGCACCGGCACCGGGCTGTATATAACCTGCAATAATCTTCAGAAGCGTGCTTTTACCAGAGCCCGTTTCTCCGGCGATGGCGATTTTCTGTAACTCCCCCTGGGAGAAGCTAATGTCCTTCAAAACAAATGCCCCTTCCTCCTCAATACTGACACCGTTTACTTCTAAGAAATTCATAGGATTGAAGGGGACTGACGTTTTTTTATAATCATTATTCAGAGGGCTAAGCAGACCTAGGGCACACGGCTATATATAACCTGGCTTTATTTAATTTAAATCAAGTAGGAAAAGCCTTTCAAAAGGCAAAGATATGGAAACTCTGCAAGGATTCTGCCTCAACTGCGAGGCGGGAGGTGTGGGCGGGCTATGCTCGGGGAACAGATGTGATGCGGCTGACACATTTAAGTTTTTTAAGGAAAGACATGATTGACTGATTAAAAAGGAAGCAACAAGGCAATTAAAATACGTGTTTTTGTGACACTTTATATGTATCTTGAATCTTTGTTTGCATTGGTTATAATTGAAATCTAAACAGGACCTATATGATGACCAGGTATTTAGGCTTTGCACTGCTTTCTTTTCTTCCGACCCTCAGCTATAGCCAGGCGGGCCAGGTGGAGAGTTTTCCCCTTACTTCCGTTACGTTGCTGGAGAGTCCGTTTCGCCAGGCGCAGCAGACAGACATGCAGTATATCCTGGCCCTGGACCCGGACCGGCTCTTGGTGCCTTACCTGCGCGAAGCCGGTATAGAGACGACAGCAAAAAGCTATGGAAACTGGGAAAACACAGGCCTGGATGGCCATATAGGGGGGCATTACCTGACGGCACTTTCGCTGATGTACGCCTCCACGGGCAACAAAGAATTGCAGCAGCGGCTCACCTATATAGTTGATCAACTGGAAGCCTGCCAGCAGAAGAACGGAAACGGTTATATCGGGGGCGTGCCGGGAGGCGAGGCGATGTGGCACGAAATAGCTAAAGGAAACATCGATGCCGGGACCTTTTCCCTCAACGATAAGTGGGTGCCCTGGTACAACATCCATAAAACGTACGCAGGGCTTCGGGACGCCTACCTGATCGCCGGGAATGAGAAGGCAAAAGGCATGCTGGTAAAATATGCGGACTGGTGCCTGCAACTGACCGATGGTTTGTCTGAAGCTCAGATGCAGGACATGCTGCGCAGCGAGCACGGCGGCATGAACGAGGTGTTTGCTGACGTGGCCGCCATCACCGGAGAAGGTAAATACCTGGATCTGGCCCGGAAATTCTCCCACCAAACCATCCTGGACCCGCTTTTGCAGGGAAAAGACGCGCTCAACGGGCTGCACGCCAATACCCAGATTCCGAAGGTGATCGGATACAAGCGCGTGGCCGAGGTGGCCGGTGACAAAGCCTGGGCCGATGCAGCGGCCTTCTTCTGGGACAATGTGGTAAGCGACAGAACAGTGTCGATAGGCGGCAACAGCGTTCGGGAGCATTTCCATCCCTCCAACGATTTTTCCTCGATGGTGGAGTCGAAGGAAGGGCCGGAGACGTGCAACACCTATAACATGCTGAAGCTCTCGAAGCAGTTGTACCTCACCAGCGGTACCGCCGATTATATCGATTACTATGAACGGGGACTCTATAATCATATCCTCTCCTCGCAGCACCCTGAGCGGGGAGGCTTTGTCTATTTCACGCCCATGCGGCCCCGGCACTACCGGGTCTATTCCCAGCCGAAGGAAGGCTTCTGGTGCTGCGTCGGGTCAGGGCTGGAGAACCACGGCAAATACGGCGAGCTCATCTATGCCCACACCGGGAAAGACCTGATCGTAAACCTGTTTATCCCTTCTTCCCTCAACTGGGAGGCGCGTGGCGTGCAGGTGACGCAAAACACGAAGTTCCCTTTTAAAGAAGCTTCAGAGCTGGAACTAAGCCTGAAGAAGCCTCAGAAGTTTGCCCTGCATATCCGTCGGCCGAACTGGGTGAAAAACGGCGACATGAAGGTGCGCGTGAATAACAAAGAAGTGAAGATCACCTCTGTCTCTGGCTCCTATCTAACGCTGGACCGGAAGTGGAGATCAGGTGACGTGGTGGCTATTTCGCTGCCCATGGAGACAAAAGCGGAATACCTGCCGGACGGTTCACCCTGGGTGTCATTTGTGCATGGCCCCGTTGTGCTGGCCGCTGCCACTGACACTGACACCACGGACCTGCAGGGGCTGCAGGCAGATGACAGCCGCATGGGCCATATCGCCAATGGCCCGCTATACCCCATAGAGGAAGCGCCGGTGCTGGTGTCCGCTGACCGCAACCTGGTGGCGGGTGTGCGACCGGTGGCGGGCAAGGCCCTGACATTTACCGTCTCCAGCCTGATCTCGTCAGACGTTTACAAAAACGTAGAGCTGGTGCCCTTTTTCCAGGTGCATGATGCCCGGTATATGCTGTACTGGCCGGTGGCAAGCCCGGGGGAACTGGCGGCCCGGAAGGCGGCGCTGCGGGAAGAGGAGCAAATCCGCATGGCGCTTGAAGCGATCACGCTAGACCAGGTGGCGCCCGGGGAGCAGCAGCCGGAATCTGATCATAATTACAAAGGCGATAAAACGGAGTCCGGCGTGCACCGCGACCGCCACTGGCGCCACGCGAGCGGCTGGTTCAGCTACGATCTGAGAGACGCCAACCAGGAAGCTCGAAAGCTCCGCATCACCTACTATGGCCTTGACAAAGACCGCAGCTTTGATATTCTCGTTAATGGCGCGCTCCTGAAATCCGTGACGTTGGATGGCTCGCAGGGGGATGCTTTCTTTGACGTGGACTATGATCTTACGGAAGCGTTGCAGAAAAAGGCTGCAGCTAAAACGATAGAGGTGAAGTTTGTGGCGCATAAGGGCTCTGTAGCGGGGGGTGTTTACAGCGTCCGGCTGTTGAAGTAGGGAAGGAGCCACAGCAACGACTTACGGCAGCCTCAGGGAAGAGCTCAGTTATATATCATCTGCAAAAAATGAGAACCAACCAAAAGAGCCGCTCTATGGGAATAGAAGCGGCTCTTTTGGTTGGTAATAAAAGAAAATGACTGTACTGGACTTTAACACAAAGGATAAAGTTAAGATGGTGGATTATATACCCTATATAACATGATAAGGGCATAGTGTCCGATGGCTTAGCGCCAATGGTTTTTGCTCCCTAAAGGATAACCCGGAACAAGGTTGCGCCTACTTAGCGAGTCTCACGTTTACGGCATTGGGCCCTTTTTGGCCGGCCTCTACCTCAAACGTCACTTTGTCGCTCTCCTTGATTTTGTCAACCAATCCGTTGAGATGAACAAAAACGCTTTCCTGCGTTTCATGGTCTTTGATAAAACCATAGCCTTTCGACTCGTTAAAGAAAGCCACAGTGCCATTCCTGGTAGGATCTGTAGGCTCCATCGCTTCCTGCTTCGGAACACCGATCTGGATGTCTTCCTGGTTGATCACGCGCTTCTTCTTCGTTGGGTCCGGAGGAGTAGACGTGATATTGCCGTTGTCATCAACATAGGCGAGCATTTCGTCTACGGTTTTCCCTTTGTCAGAATTGGCTTTGCGCTCTTCCTTCTTCTGTTCTTTGTCCTTTCTCTTTTGAAGCCTTTTCTTTTCGTTTTCTTTTTTACCAAAAGTTGCCTGTGATCTACCCATATATTGCTTTAGCTCTGTTTATTATATTTTAAAGTATTAATGTATACGTACTTTTAGCCCGCCTGTGACAGTGAAAAGGCCTGGCTCAGGTACTTTTTAAAGATTATTTTACCGGTTAATAGCGGAACAGGAAATTGGTGCCGTTGCGTATCCACTTCTCAAAGAAGGAATTGTCGTTATACTCCCCCGAAAGCAGTTCAAAGTCAGCGTTATTTTTGTTAGCACGTGAGCCCATAAACCCCGGTAACGAATCCTGGTTATTAGGCATCCACTCTTGTCCTTTTTGGAGCGCTACACAGATGTACTCCCGTGTTGTCGTGTCAACTAGATATTTTCTGTTCATTTTTTGATGGGTTAATAGTTAAACATAAACCCTGTAGGGACGTGCCAGGTTGAGGAATGGACGCCTTACAGAATTAAATAAAAAAGCCTTACTGAACGTAAGGCTCTTTGATTAAGCGGTATGCTGAAACTAAGCGCGCTTTACGTTCACCGCGTTTAGTCCTTTTTTGCCTTCCTGGAGGTCAAAAGTTACCTTGTCGTTTTCCTGGATCTCATGCACTAAGCCTGACACGTGTACAAAGTACTCCTGATCTGAATCATTTTCTTTGATAAATCCGAACCCTTTCAGGTCATTGAAGAATTTTACTGTTCCGTTATTCATATTGTATTTTTATTATATACCTACTACATATAAAGAGAGGTATACGTTCATTATTTTTTACAATATACGAATTAAAGTTTAGAATCCCACATATAATGACTATTTAGGCGGAAGCAAGTCCGGCTGTAAAGGCAAACAGGCTGTACGCCTGACGGAAAGCCTCCAAGACATTTCTGCTCTTCAAAAGCCGCATCACCCTAACACGGGATTTTCCGACATAGAGCAGCAAAGGGGTGCCCTGTCTGCCGCTGTTCTGTAATCGAAGTTTGCGCTAATTCAGGAGGTTAGCTAATCAGTTCTGTCTCATTTTGTTTAGGTGCTATCGGGATTCAACCCGATGCGAACGCCGGGGGAAAAAGAAGCAGGGCAAACGAAGCTTTATATGCTTTGTTTGCCCTGCCACCTTGTAACAGGTGATGTACCTGTTAGCTGATCAAGTGTGCTACCTATTCGTTCTCACCAGGTTCGATCGTTTCAGTTTCTGTTTCGATGGTTGTATCAATGTCCTGTACTGTTCTTTCTACTTCCAGTTCTGATACAGTCGTGTCACTGTCTATTACAGTACCGTCCACTTCCTCAGAAGTGGCACCTTCGTTGCCACCGCATGAATAAAGGGTAAGCGAACTAAGAACAACGGCACTTGCAAAAAATAGCTTTTTCATGTTTTAAGTCTTTAAGTCTTACAATTGTTAACGCCCGTCAGTTAACGCAAGGCGTTTAATTTTCTAATATATATGCTCTACGAGTTACTGCGCATAAAAGGTTTATATGGTGATTATTCGATGCCTTTGCCAAAAAGGCTTTCCCGGGTTAACAGCATCAGCACAACTGCTTTTGCCCTCCGAAAAAATATCCGCTTTCATCTTATATAGTTGTGCTGAAGGGAACAATTAAATTGCTTTACCGCCTAAAGGTGCAGACATTATGAGCCGTTTTCGGAAATTTACAATCTTAAACTTTGCTGAATAGGAGGCTTAAAATTGTATTCTGGCAACTCTTAAGAACAGTAAATCGGCCTTATCCAAAAGTTGACGCCTGAGAGGTCCATATCGCGTAAGCCCTCACGGTGACAGGCAGAACAGCTATGCGCCTGGCACCGCGAGGAGTTTCACGCTTCATGCAGTAGAGGAATTAATTTAACCAGCGCCTTTCTAGCAGGCCTGAACTTCTCAAAACCCCTTCGGATATTTTACGATCACACCTGCACTGCCTTTGCTTCCTTCGCTGGCGATGTAAAGTTCGCCCTGTTCGCCGAAGGTGAGGCCTTCTGGCTGGCGGAGCAGCTTCTTGTCGAAGTCAACGGCTTTCTGCACCTGGCCCTGCTGGTTTAGGGTCAGCAGGCGGAGGTTCTCTGCGTCCAGCATATACATTTCGCCGGTGAGGGGGTTGAACTCCAGCGAGGAGGGCTGCAGCACATCATAATCTGTCTTTTGCTTTTTGCCCGCTTTCCTGATCTTCTCCTGCGCCAACGGAATGGTGACTACCGGTGCAGCGTGCATTTTTTTGTCGGCTAAGGTAAAGGCGTAGATGCCTTTGCTGTTCCCCAGGCTTTTGTCATAGCCTTTGCCGGCCAGCAGCAGGCGGTCGTTCGCCTTGTCGTAGGCCAGGCCTTCGGTGTTCTGGGAAGCGGCAAGCACCGACTTGTGCAGGGTCACGAGGGGCTTTCCCCCCAGAAAATCTGCCACCTCATACAGCGCCCCGTCGCTGCGCAGTATATAGGCCGTTGTGCCAACCACCGCGATGCCTTCATAATCACCCGGACCGGCGAATTTTATTTTCTCTGTCACAGCTTTCTGCCCCAGGTCATATAGGTAGATGGTGCCTTCCTCGTCCTGCACACAGGCAATCAGGTTGTTCTGCAGCCAGGCGATTCCGGATACCTCCCGCAGCTCAGATGGCAATTCCCAACTTGCTTCCGGCACCGGCAGCACGGCAGCACGGGCCGCCTCACCGGCAGCAAGGTCCAGTAGGGAAGCCTGTTCCTGCACAGGGGTTGGTGGTGCCGGATCATTCTGCTGCTTTAGCAACTGTCCTTCTTTATCGAACAGGAGCAGGGCTTCTTCCTCTTTTCGCTCCAGCTCCACCTCGTAATAGGTGTTTTGGTTTTGCTGTACGCGGTGCGCCTCATCCAGCTTAAAACCGGCGTACTGCTGTTGCAGGGCTTTCAGTGCCGGTGCCGGCAGGTACTGTTGCTCAATTTCCTCCGTGTGCCGGATCAGTTTGCCTGTGGCGCTGAAAAGGGCGGTGCGCTCGCGTTCGCTTTGCACAAACTCGGCTTCGAAGTTCTCCAACTCCTTGTCCCACTCCACATTTTCCGCGGTGGGGTACATCTCGGTAAAGCGCACCTTTACGGCCTCCGGCAGGTCGGTATTGGTCCAGATACTGTCGCAGCCGCTCATTCCTGCAGCGGCGGCTATGATTACATGATAGATTATCAGCTTTTTCATTTTTCGTTTCTTGATTTCAATACAAGTATACTGCGCCAATCTGGAGAGAATCTGAAGCCAGAAGCCGTGGCTTACTTATGGTACAGCGAAATGCAAAGGCTGTGCGTGCCGTCGGCATAGCGGTAGGAGGGAACCATGCCGTAGAGTTCGCAGATTTTTTTCACCAGCGCCAGCCCGATGCCCAGCGAGCCCGATGCGTTGTCGCCGCTCATGAAGCGCCCGAAAAGCTGATCAGGCGGCCCCTGCAGCGCCTCGCCCGTATTGCTGACGCAAAGCTTCTCTTTTTCAAGCGTCACCTGTATATGGCCCCCGTCCTGGTTGTGGCGGATGGCGTTGATCAGCAGGTTAGAGACCAGCACTTCGGCCAGGCCCCGGTTTATGTTTATATATACCGGCGCCAGCTGGGGTGGCAGCAGCGAAAGCCCGCGCATATCGGCCATCTCCTGCAACTGCTCCAGTTGTTCCCCCACTAGTTCATGCAGCGGCACCTGCTCCTGTTCCTTAAACTCCCGGTTCTCGATGCGCGTCAGCAGGATCAGGGACTTGTTGAGGCGCGACAGCCGGCTGGTGGAGGCGTACATGTCCTCGAGCATCTTGGCCTGCTGCTGCGTCAGGTCCTCGGACTGCATGAAGAGCTCCAGTTTGCTGTTCACGATGGCGAGCGGCGTCTGTATCTCGTGGGAGGCGTTCTCGGTGAACTCCTTGAGGTTGAAATAATCGCTGTGAATTTTGTCTGTCATGGCCTGCAGCACCTCGTTCAGCTCCTGGAACTCGGTCGTGTTGCTGCGCATCAGCTTAAGCGGGCTGTACTGCGACAGATTGTAGCGCTTCACGGCGTTGAGGGTCTCGTAAAAATGGCGCCATATATACTGGTTCACAAAAAAGTTTACCAGCCCCAGGCCCACCAGCAGCAACAGCAGAATCCAGCCCATGGCCAGCATCGTGCTCTCGAACAGGTCCTGGAAATCGATCAGCGACTTCAGGATGGTGTATTCATAAGGCTTGCCGTTCTGGTAGGCGGTAAAGGTGAGGCGACGGAAGGGGATGTACTCCTGGTCGTAGGTGCTGAAGATGAGGGTGTCGGCCAGTTCCTCGATGGTGGGCGTCACGGCCTCGGCCTCCCGCACAATAATCGCCTCCGATATACCGGACGTGACGTTGGGTAGCCGGTTGTGTTCGCGGATATACTCGAAGATGTTCTCCTTGTCGGTGAACAGCTGGTCGTCTACCTCGTCGTATACCTCGGTCTGCATGATCTTGTAAAAGCTGATGCCGCCCACAAGGAAGACGATCAGCGACACCAGCAGGTAATAGAGGCTTGTTTTGGTGAGTAGGCGCATCAGTAGCTAAACTTATAGCCCAGCCCATATACCGTCTGGATATAGTCCTCGCCGCCCGCATCCAGTATTTTCCGGCGCAGGTTCTTGATATGGGTGTACACAAAGTCCAGCGAGTCCAGCGCTTCGACATGGTCTCCCCAGAGGTGCTCCGCAATGGAATCCTTGGTCACCACGCGTCTTTTGTTCGATATGAAATACAGCAGCAGGTCGAATTCCTTTTTGGTGAGGTTCAGCTTCCGGCCGTCCACAGAGGCCTCTGCCGCCTCCGGGAAAATGGTGATGGCGCCCGCCTGCACGATTTTCTGGCCGTTAAAGCTCCGGCGGCGGATCACGGATTTCAGGCGCGCATTCAGCTCCGACAGGTGGAAGGGTTTGGTCAGGTAATCGTCTGCGCCCACTTCCAGGCCGGTGATCTTATCGTCGAGCGCGTTTTTTGCGGAGATGATGATGATACCCGTGTCCGGGCTGTTTTCCTTCAGCTGCCGCACAATGTCGAGCCCGCTGCCGCCGGGCAGGGTGAGGTCCACCACGACACAGACATAACTGTGGTCAGCGGCTTTCAGGTTTGCCTCCCGGTAGTTTTCCGCTGACTCGCATATATAGCCTTCCTGCCGCAGGTACGTGACAATGGACTCCTTAAGGGCTTGCTCGTCTTCTATAACTAATACTTTCATGGGTGCGCTTTAGGGGGCCAAAGATAAAGATCAAATCTGAAGCAATTCTGGTGTAGGGGAGCAGCATACGTCTGCCGGAAGCTAAATTAAACGGACAATTCAATTCAATACTGGCCGGTACGGTATCTCTTGTGCGCCCCGTTCAACAGTGGTCTTACGCGTTGCCCGAAAGGAGGGGCCGAACAAAATTCAAACTGTGACCCGCTTCCACTTGCCCTGCCGAAAGAACCACCAGCTTACGAGCGCATGCAAAGAGTGGCAGATGGCGATGGCGATGAAGATGCCAGTCGCGGCAAAGCCGAACTGGATGGCCAGCATATAGGCTAGCGGAATCTCGATCAGCCAGAGTACCACCACGTTGATCAAGGCGGGCGTCCTGGTATCCCCGGCCCCGTTAAAGGCCTGCACCATCACCATGCCCAGCCCGAAGAACACATACCCCAGCGTGATGATGCGCAAGGCCTCGGAGGAGACACTGATCACCTCCGGCACGGAAGTGAAAATCGCAGAGAGGTACTCGCCGAACAAAAGAAAGATGAGCGTAATGGCCGCCATGAAGATGACATTGTACCGCGCTGTGAGCCACACGGCCAGCTCTGCCCGCTTGCCTTTCTGCGCGCCCAGGTTTTGCCCCACCAGCGTGGCCGCCGCCGAAGACAAGCCCCAGGCGGGCAGCAGCGTGAACACGATGATGCGGAAGGCAATGGTATAGCCAGCCAAGGCGTTGCTACCGAACTCGGCGATGATGCGGGTCAGGAAGATCCAGCTGGCGGAGTCGATCAGGTACTGCCCCATCCCGCCGGAGGACACTTTCAGGATCCGCCTAATCACCGCCAGGCTGATGACCATGTTGTGTCGCGTGATCCTGAGCAGATGCCTGCCATTGAACAGGTGGTAGAATTGGTAGACCACACCCAGGCTTCTTCCCGCTGTGGTGGCCCAGGCGGCCCCTTCCAGCCCTAAGCCTTCGATGGAACCGATTCCAAATATCAGCACAGGGTCCAGGATGATGTTTGCCCCGTTGGCCACCCAGAGCGCGCGCATGGCGAGGTGCGGCTGCCCGGCCCCGCGAAAGGCCCCGTTGATGAGGAACAGCATGAGAATGGCAAGGTTACCGGCAAAAATGATCCGGGCATAGCCTATGCCGGTGGCGATCACGTCAGGTTGAGCCCCCATCAGGGCCAGTATATCCCCTGCAAAATACGTGGCCAGGCCGCCCATCAGCAGCGCCAGCACGCAGCCGGTCAACATCAGCTGGTAGGTGACGCTGCCCGCCTCCCGGTAATTTTTCTCCCCGAACCTCCGAGACACCATCGCCGTGGCCGCAATGCTGATTCCCATCCCCACAGCATATATGATCATCAGCACCGACTCCGTAAGGCCAACGGTAGCGAGCGCGCTGGGGCCCAGCCGCCCGACAAAGAAGATATCGACCACGGCAAACAGCGACTCCATCACCATCTCCAGTATCATCGGGATGGCCAGCAACACAATGCTCTTCCGGATGCCCAGGGTGGTATAATCCTGTTCCTTGCCTTTTACAGCAAGCCATATAAGTTGGATAAATCCTCTGAAGCTATTCATATAGGTCTAAACGGTTGCTGTAGTAGTGTTCTGGGGGGTGATTTATTGTGGTATGAAGTAAACGTATGCTACAGCTATATAGGATCGCCTCACCCCGAAGCCAACGTACCAGTTTATATACACGCTGCCTCAAACGCATGCTGCAGAGCCATATATAGATCAGCATCAAAGCAAGCGCAGTATCCGTGTGTGCAGAAGCTGCGCTGGCCTGATATCCCAATTTATATATAGGTTGTCTTGCTGTCTCACGATTGCTCGTTCCTCATAGCTCACCATGCACCGGATGCCGAAGTTGGCGCCCCGGGCAGCCGACATCACAAACATATGATTTTTCAGCAGAAGAAATGGGGGATTAATCCGGCAATATATGGGGTTGAAAGCGACAAAAACGTATCTTGTATATTCAAACACAAACGTGTGCACAGGCAGGGATGGTAGAGGGCGAAGCTGTGAGTATGTATATAGAGGTTTTCGAAAATGCATCTTGTTTAACATTTGCTACAAGTTAAAAACAAAGCTTTTTCCGCATGAAGCATGTATCTATTCTGGTCCCCAAAGGAGCTATTCTGGGAAGCGTGGAAGGTCCGCGCCAGGTGCTTACGGAGGTAAACAAATTCCTGATGAGTTTGGGCAAGCCCGCTTTGTTCAGCGTGCAGCTGGTAGGGCTTACGGAAGAGGTGCCGGTGTGCGGCGGAAGATATACGGTCTACACCGATGCACAGCCAGCAGGCATTGCTAAAACAGACCTTGTCGTCATCCCCGCCCTGGATGGGGATATGGGGCAGATTCTGGCCGAAAACCAGCCGCTTGTTCCCTGGATAAAAGCGCAACATGAAGCAGGGGCGGAGGTAGCCAGCCTGTGCGTGGGCGCTTTTCTGCTGGCCTCAACGGGACTTGTAAACGGGCGGCAATGTGCCACGCACTGGATGGCAGCTAACGACTTCAGGAGGATGTTCCCGGAGGTGAACCTGATCGAGGACAAGATCATCACCGACGAGCAGGGCATCTACTCCAGCGGCGGCGCCTTCTCGTACCTCAACCTGATTTTATACCTCATCGAGAAATACGCCGGCAGGGATGTCGCCGTTTTCATGTCGAAGGCGTTTCAGATAGAGATAGAGCGCAGGAGCCAGTCGCCGTTCATAATTTTCAAAGGGCAGAAGGCGCATGAGGACGAGGTGATCCGGAAAGCCCAGGAGTTTATCGAGGATAATTTCCAGGAGAAGATAGCCGTGGATCAGTTAGCCTCCATGCTGGCCCTCGGCAGAAGAAACCTGGAGCGGCGCTTTAAGAAAGCGACCTCCAATACGGTGGTGGAGTATATACAGCGGGTCAAGGTTGAGGCGGCAAAGCAGCGCCTGGAATCGTCTCTGGAGAATGTGAACGAGGTGATGTACAATGTGGGCTATACCGATACCAAGGCCTTCCGGACAACCTTTAAGCGCATCACGGGTCTGTCGCCGGTGCAGTACCGCAACAAGTATAACAGGACCGTGCAAGCGGTCGCTTCTTAACCCTCAGGTAAGGCTTTCCAGGCGCTGCGTGATATCTTCGATCAGGTCATCGCACCACCTTTGCGCGATTTCGGCCGTTTCGGTTTCTGCCCATTTCTCATAATACAGCTTTTCTACCCAAACACTGTTCTTGTCGGGGCCGACCTCGTACGTGCTGTGCCCTAAAAGGAAAACCAGGTCTTTGGTCACATCGAAGGGCGGTGCGCCCGCGCCCTGAAATCCCTCCAGTCGCAATTTTAAGCCCATCTGCTGCACATTCCCGTTCTCAATGCTGATGGGGGTGTCATCGCCCGCATCAGCGGACTTTGTCCAGACATCCACCACGCGCTCCAGCAGAAAGTCATGGAAGAGGGGCGTGATCTCCGTCAGGTTGCCGTGCATACGGTTCGCCAGGCTTGGCAGGATGTTGTTATACAGGTGTTGGATGGCGGCTTTGTCCCGCGAGTGCTGCGCTTCTTCCATGGTTACTCAAGTGTCTCTGCCTGCAATTTAGCTATTCCTGTGTTGGTATGGAAACCACGCCTCCTCTGTTCAGATCAAAATCATCTGTAACTTCCACAGTTCGGATGCTATTCATTTAGCGTCCGCCCTATATGAAATTATATCTTTGTGAATCTGGTTGATTAGTTGCTGCTACATGTTATTTGAAGATACCCATGACGAAAGAAGAGTTTGATGAGAAGTTTACGGGCACGCTTGACGCCGTATTGGAAGCCATGGCGGAGAACCCTGAAATAGACCCTGCAAAATTTTACAGCATGGCCTGTGTCCTGGAAAACCTGCGGTTCTTCAGCCCGGTGCTCTACGGCGCGATCCGCGTAAAAAAGGAGTCTTAACGCGCGCATCGCTTTTGCACCGCTTACACTGCATGCCCGCGGTATAGCGCTCCAAATAATCATAAGAAAGCCACTCTATATATGGAGTGGCTTTTTATATATAGGCAGCAAAAATCACCAGTCCTTTTCCTTTTTCAGGCTGAAGACCCGGGAAATGTTAAAGCCAAAGTAGATATCCCCATCCGACCAGACGCCCGTATTCTGCGGGATGAAGAACTTCTCGACCATGCCCTGTGCGTTTGTGAAGATGAGCTGAAACACGTGCCCGCCAGTTTCGATGTCGAAGCCAAGCGACAGTGCATTTATATAGTCGTCGGCTGTCTCGCCGGGCAGCACATAGTAATATTCGGCGTTGAAGGAGGTGCGCTTGGTGAGTTTGAACCGTCCTCCCGTTCCGAGGGCATATACATTGTTCTCGTCCTGCCGGGTCGCCACCATGTTCCGGTGCACCAGCGATGGGGCCAGTTGCACGGACAGCCGCTCGCTGAATTTCCGGGCCACCAGCAGCTGGTGTGTGTACGCCAGCCTGGACTTGAACGTTACCTCCCGTTCCGTGTTCCCGTTCCGGAGGGTGTTCACCGCAAGGCTGGAGAACAGCGTCAAGGTGACCGGGATCGGCTTCTCCCCCCGGCTCTGCTGCAGCAGCTTGTACTTCAGAAACCCGTCATAGGTCTTTTCGAGCGAGCTGCGCCCGATTCCCGCCGTCAGTCTGTTCGTGATACCGTACTCCAGGGCCAGTCGGATGGTGGCCTGGTCGAGGCCGAAGAGGTTGTAGGCCCCGCTGTTGAGCGTGCCAAAGCGGTGTGAGATCAGGAACAGCAGCTCCTGTTGCCCGTTTGTTTCCACTGTGTGGCCGTTCACGAGGCGGGTGGCTTTAAAGGCTCCCGTGATGTTGCCAGAATCGGCACTGTCAGTTGCTTCGGCTAGGGAGAGCAGGTCGTCCTGGGCCTGAGTTATATGGCTCCACAGCAACATACCCACACTGAGCAGGAGGGTTGAAAAAAACGTTCTCATGGGTTGTCCCGGGTGTAAGGTTGATACAGCATGTCCACGTAAATGGTGATCTCCTTGGCGATGTGCTCGCGTACCAGCAGGGGTATCCTGATGTCGAAGTCCTTCGGCGCGACTACGAACTCAGATTTGCCCTGCACGCTCCCGTTTTTTACCACTAGTGTGCCGGGCGCACTGATCTTCTTGTCAACTCCGTGTATGGTCAGCACGCCTTCCACCAGCACGTTATAGGCGGCGTTCTTAGTCAGGTCAACTTGGGTTGGATTTGTGTATCTGCCTGCGAAAGTGGCTTTTGGGTACTTCTCTGATTCCACGAAATTTTCGTTGAAGTGCTGCTGCATCAGCGATTTCCTGAACCCGAACTCCTTCATAGGAACCGAAAAGGCCATCTCGCCGGTGGCGAGATCAATGAAGGAAACCACTTTCCTGTTGTGGGCCTCAATGTCTTCCAGCGGGGCTTTCGAGAAAAACCATATATAACCGGTTTTAGTGAAGTAGCGGTTTTGCGCCGCCACTTCACCGGTGAGCATCAGAAGCGACAGCAGCAGGAGCGCTATAGTTTTCATGTGTGTGCCATATAAAGGTTAGTTGTTTTTTGCACCATCCTCCACCCATTTCTTTATTTTCGAGATGTTGCAATCCGACAGCTTGGCCGCACCCTGCGGCATAGGCGTATAGCCCGCCGCATGGGTTATTGCCCCGACAAGGGTGCCGTTGTCAGCTTGCTTTTTCACCCCGGCGTGCGTGTCCAGCACAATGCCTGCCGTCGCGACCGAGGTGCTGTGGCAGCTGTAGCAGTTTGCCGAAAGGATGGGGGCGACAGTGCTCGCGAAAGTTACGTTCTCCGTGTTGCATTGCTGCGGCTGTGGGGTATCGTCTTCCTCGTTGTCGCTGGTGCAGGCGGCAGCCAGCGAAAGCAGGAAAACAAAAATGGAAAGAGATGAGACAGAATAACGTGTCATGGTTTTCGAATTTAAGTAAGCACAATGAAGCTGACCTGCCCGGGACGATAGTGTTGCAGGGTTTGGTGTTAGGGCATACAGCCTACTGCACCACCTGCCCCCTGATCTCGCCAGCCGGTAAGGCCGCGCTGTGTATGTTCACGTACCACAATCCCGCCAGCAGGTCGGCTTCCTGCGCCTCGGTTATAGCTGGTGTCTGGCCCACAATGGGGCTTGTGTAGGGAGCCGATCCGATGGGTACTTCCACACCGCCGCTAACACCTGCCGCGCCTTTGTGAAAGTGCATGGCCGTGGGGGTGATGCCCTGGTAGGTGATGGTATAGGTGAGAACATTGGTGTCCTTGTTATAGCTGCCGTCGAAAGTGCCTGTCGCCTCCGACTCGTTTGCCGGCACTTCCTGGTCGCCGGTGATGGTGATTTCCTCAAACTGGACTATGTTCAGCACCGGGTCCATGTCATCGTCGTCATCGTCGTCGCAGCTGCCAAGCGGGAGGAGCAGCCCGAACAGCAGGGCTACCCACAGGTTGTGGTGTCTCAATAGATTTTTCATGGTTGTGTAGGATTAAGATTTAAAAAAAGGCAATAGCAGTCTCTCAACACAGTTTAGGCTGTGTTATCCAAGTGTCGTTGCAAGGATGGTGTTACTTCTTCAGTGACAGGTTATAGCCAGCTGAGATAAAAATTCCGGCGCTCGTCAGTTTCACGTTGCCGGCCCCGATTCCGGAACGGGGTATTTTTACATAGGGCTCCGCCCCGACAAAAAAGGACGGCGACAGGTGGTGTGTGTAGCTGATGCTGATGTTCTGTACTTTAAACCAGTGCCTGTTCTCATTCTTTACCTCCCATATCTTTTCATAGGTGCTGTAACCTGTGCCGTATATATAGGTGTACTTTTCGTCCAGCATGATGTAACTGGAAAGGCCGGCCTGTATGGCAAGGGCACTTTTGTTGCGCTGGAGCAGCCGGTATTCCAGGTTCAGAGGGATGTCCAGCACCCGGCAGGTGGCGTCTATGGCATCCGGAATCTTTTTCCCCTGCCAATAATAGGCACCCGGGTTGTAGTCTTCGGGGGCGGCGCCATATATTTTGTTTGCCCATACCATCCCAGTTAAGAGGCTGAGCCTGTCGGTAAGCGGCACGCCCACCACCATCCCAACGTTGGCGCTGACTGCCTCTGGGTTTTTGAACTTCACGGTGGTAAAGTCGGGGGCGGCAATGATGGCCACCCGTATGCTTGTACCAAAGGGTGATGATTTTTTCACTGAGCTGCTTTTTTCCGTGCTGCTGTCTGCGGCTGCTAAAATGTTTTCTTCCGCCGTGCTGTCTGCCGCCGCCGTAAGTGGTTGCGCTGCTTCGAATCCTTCCGCCTGCCTCGCATCAGCCGCATACACGTTTGGGGATTCCTGGCGGGCTGTGTCAAGTGCTTCCTCCGCCGACGTGGCCGGTACTGGTAGCAACGTTTCGCTGCCAGGTGGCACAGTTCCCGCAGCCTGAGTGATTCGCTGCTTTGCAGCTGCCCTCGCTATTCCCGGACGACGGGGGGCGACAGGCTCTGGTTCTTCGGGCGGGGTAGCAGGCTGGATTTCCCGAGAGGCTGCCATATCCGCGGCACCGGCTTTCTGCGCCGGCTGAACCAGCGGAGTGCTGGCGGCAAGCGGAGGAACTTCCATTCCCCGTGCAGCGGTATCATCGGCAGGCATTCTATTTTCATCCTTCCATTGGGTAACTAACAGCAAAGTCGACAGGAGCATCAGCAGCAGGAACGGCAGCAGCCGTTTATACCAGGGCGCATGTACCTGTGCCTGATCCAGCTTCTGTTCCATGGCCATCCAGGCTTCCGGGTCAAAAGGCGGTTCAAAGCTGTCGACAGACTTTTTGAACAGGTCGTCGAGCTCCTCGTCAGACATTTTGTTTGCACTCATTTATATCTGCTTTTTTTAAAGCCTCCCGTAAGTTTGCCCTGGCCTTCGCCAGGTTTGATTTCGAAGTACCCACCGCTATGCCGAGGGCTTCCGAAATCTCCTCGTGTGTGTAACCATCCAGCACAAACAGGTTGAAGACCGCCCTGTAAGCCGGAGACAGCCCCTGCACCAGCCCGATCAGGTCCTGATAGCTCAGTTGCTGCTCTATATTAAAAGTATCTGCGGCTGGGTGAGCCGTCTCAATGTCGTAAAGGTGGTAGTGCTTGAGGTTGTGCCGGTAATTGTCCAGGGCTGTGTTGATCATGATCCGGCGCACCCAGCCTTTGAAAGGCTTGTCTGGATCGTACTGGCTTAGCCGCGTGAACACTTTCAGAAAACCGTCGTTCAGCACCTCCCGCGCCTCTTCGGCATCCCTGGAGTAGCGAACGCAGATACTCATAGCATAGCCATAATAAAGCTGGTAAAGCTTTCTTTGGGCTTCGCGGTCTTGCTTCAGGCATCCGTGAAGCAGGGCCTTCTCTGCTTTGGTCTCCGATTCGCTCACTCTTTCCAGGTTTTGCGCTCCCATCACGGAAGAAAATTCAGGATGGTTGCCATTGCTTTAAAATAAATAAAATTCTTTTTAAAGCACTATAATTTATACGTATGTCGCTAAACGAGAAGAGTGCAGGAGAGAAGTTTATACGGTTTGTTTAGAGGCATCAGGAATTGAAAAACAGGTAGACAACCTGAAACAAACAGGTTCTTAAAGGGAAGCTGAACCTGGTTCGAGCGCGGCTGATCACAGGCGTATTGGAAGGCTATTCAGTTGAGTTGTATATGATTAGCAATTTGAAATTATAATAGCATCTCACGCTTGTTTTCAGAAAACTTAAATGACTTCAAGATATAATTCCTACTGCAATAGTTTTAATACTATAACATTAGGATTACTCCTAACGTATTAGTAGTATTGTATAAACGAAAGAGCATCATGCAAAAGTTAGGTAAAAGAGAAGAGCAGATCATGCAGATTATCTGGCGGCTCGGGAAGGCTTTTATAAAGGAGGTGATCGACGAACTGCCCGAGCCAAAGCCGCACTACAACACGGTGGCTACCATGGTGAAGATTCTGACGGAGAAGGGTTTCCTGAGCGCGGAGAAACTGGGGAATTCTTTCCGCTACACGCCGCTGGTCCAGCTGGCCGACTACAGGAAACAGGATGTGGCAAACATCAAGCGCAAGTATTTTGGCAATTCATTTTCCAGGATGATCACCCATTTTGCAAAGGAGGAGAAGCTCTCCGATGCTGAGCTCGATGAGATCATCAGCATCATCCAGTCACAAAAGTCATCTTAAAAAGCTGAGCCATGTTCATTTATCTTCTGAAAGTTTCTGTCGTGCTTGGGGTGGCCCTGCTATTTTACAAAAGCGTGCTGCAGCAGGAAAGCTTTTTTACGGCAAACCGGTTTTATCTTCTGCTGAGCATCGTGCTTGCATTTGCCTTGCCTTTTGTGGAGTTGCCGCAGCTCGTGAGCCACCAGGGATATATGGAAACCGTTTTTCAGCCAGCCACACCGCCTGAAGCACAAACGCCGCCACCTGCAGCAACTTCTCCTCAGATCGTGTTTCCACCGGAAGCGGCGGCAGGGGAGCAGGTTGAGATTTCTGCGGCTCCAGGCCGACCTTCCTATCGCATCGAAGAGAGGGGCGAAGGCATGGATAATGTCTCATTTACCTTGCAGGCAGACTGGTTGTACTGGCTGGGGCTGCTGTACCTTTTTGGGGTGGCGGTATTCACGCTGAATCTCCTCCTGCAGGCTGGCAGTCTTCTCATCCGTGTTTTCGCAAGCGCCGACAAGATAAGGGACGGGGATTTTGTAATCGTCAATATGGAAAAGGAGCAGGCTCCCTGTTCTTTCTTCCACTACCTCTTTATATACCCTGAAGGATACGATTTCGCGACCTACGAACAGATCATCGCGCATGAGAAAATACATGCACGCAAGGGACACACGCTCGACATGCTGCTGGCGGAGATCGCTGTGATCGTGCTGTGGTTTAACCCGCTCATGTGGTTGTACAAAAGGGAAATAGAAAAGAACGTGGAGTACCAGACCGACGCGCTGCTGCTGCAGGAAGTGCCGGTGAATAAGCACCAGTACCAACTGAGCCTCCTGCGCATTGCCTGCCCGAATAAACCGCTCAGCATCACCACTAACTATAATCAGTCGCTGTTAAAACAAAGAATCATGAGAATGAACGCACAGAAATCAACACCGCACAGCTACTGGAAATACTCTTTCCTGGCCCCGCTGTTCTTCGTAACTATCCTATTTCTGAACGAGCCTGCCAGCAGCACAACGCTCCCTGCCAACGCAACGCTGCATGACTTCACCGTATGGGATTTTTCTGCACCCTCTCAAGTGAATGATGAGCCGGAACCAGTAAACGCAAATGCGGATGAGCAGCAGGTTAATCCTGAAAAGGCGGGGAAAGAGCAGGCTAATGCAGAAAAGGAACGGGTGAAAACAGCCGAAAAACGCAAAAACTCCATGAGCATACAGGGATCAGATACCGATATGAATGCTGGTTACTGGTACAGTCACCAGGAGAATAACCAGTATTGCCTCGACCTGAAGGGAAGCAGGAACACTTCGAGCTGGAATATATCCAGGTGCTTCGATAAAGGACTTTTCCGGAAGAAGGGGAATAAACTCTATATGCTGACGAAAGAAACAGGAACGCTTCAGTTTACGGGTAACCTGGAGGCTGAAGTGAGCCAGGGAAAGTACACTTTCACACCAGACGCTTCCTTTAAAAAATACCTCGCCGATAACAAGCTGCTAGGCGATGAAAAGAATTTTATGTTCCATCTGTTCCTGGGTGATATAGACAAGCGCTATGTCGAGTTCCTCTGGAAGAATAACAATACACTGGAGGGAGAGCGGCTGCTGGAACTCGCCATTCATGGCATCCCGATGAAGGATTACCAGGGGTATATGGCTTTGTTCGAGGAGTACGGCGACAAAAAACCATCTGTCAGGGAAGTGGTGGAAGCCAAGATTCACGGGATTGATCAGGCCTATGTGCAGGAACTGCAAGCGCAGGGCTTCAAAAACCTACCCCTCAAGAAGATGATGGAGGCAAAGATACACGGCGTGAACGGTGCCTATATCCAGAGTATGCGCAAAGCAGGTTTCGCTGATATGACCATGGATAAAATGATAGAGGCCAAAATACATGGCCTGAATCCAATCCGGATCAAAGAGATACAGGCACTTGGATTTGGAGAACTGCCCCTCGACAAAATGATGCAAGTTAAAATCCATGGCGTGGATGCCTCCTATATAACAGACTTGAAATCCGCAGGCTTCGGCAAGCTAACCCTGGATGAGGTCATTGAGGCCAGAATCCACGGACTTACTGCCGCCTCTGCCAATGAGATCCGTAACATGGGCTTCAAAGACCTTTCGTACAGGGACATCCTGACGGCGCAGATACACGATGTGGATGCCTCCTACGTGGCGGAACTGAAAAAGGCGGGCCTCCAGAACCTCAGCATGGACGATGCGGTGGCAGCAAAAATCCATGGCATCGACAGCGAATTCATCCAGAAAGCCAAAAAGGAGGGATATAAACTGGAGACGGTGGATGAGTACGTCACGTTGAAGATACACGGCATGGCCCTGGAATCGCTGAAAAAGAAGAAATAAGCAGCGCCGCCAGCGTGAGGGAGGGGAACGTCAACGATTTTGACCAGTATTTCTGCAACCGCAACGTGGGGCTGACCTTGCGCTACAACTTTAGCAAGGGCGCCGAAATTGACGAGCGCCGCCGCAACAGCCTGGACGAACTGAACCGCACCGGTAATTAAAGCTGGTTGTCAGAAAGGCCGCTGTTATTTGCCTGTCAAACTCAAAGTTTGATAAGTATGCCAGGTGAGCGCAGTGTTGTTATATCTCTCCGTCCTATTGCGGTTTTCAAAAACAGTTGCCGTGATAAAAGCAGCAGCCTGGCAGGATAGAGTTTAAACTGCCAGACTGGACTTCTCTTGCTTCTGGTCCCGCAGTGCTTCTTTACACTGCCTGAAGAGTCTGAACCATTTTTAAAATGGTAGCTTATATTAAATGAAAGGCCGTTTAAGCAATCACCAAAAGCCGGAGTTCGTTACGTCAGTTTCTCCTTGAAAAAATCAATAGTGCGCTTCCAGGCAAGCTCCGCCGCCGCTTTGTCGTAACGCGGCGTGGTGTCGTTGTGAAAGCCATGGTTGGCATTGGCGTACATATAAGCCGTATATTCTTTGTTGTGCTCTTTCAGCGCAGCTTCGTAGGCTGGCCAGCCCTCATTCACGCGGGTATCCAGTTCAGCATAGTGCAGGAGGAGGGGAGCCTTAATCTTGGGAACGTCCTCGACCGCAGGCTGGCCACCATAAAACGGAACGGCAGCCGCCAAATCCGGGATGCGCACCGCCATCATGTTCGATATCCACCCGCCAAAGCAAAAACCAACTACGCCGACTTTGCCATTACAGTCCTTGTGGTTTTTCAGGTAATCATAGGCAGCAATAAAATCCTCCAGCATTTCGTCTCTGTCGCGCTTGCTTTGCAGCGCGCGGCCTTCGTCGTCCGTCCCCGGATAACCGCCTAACGGCGTCAAAGCATCGGGGGCAATGGAGACAAAGCCTGCCAGGGCGGCCCTTCTTGCCACATCCTCAATGTGTGGGTTCAACCCCCGGTTTTCATGCACCACCACAATGCCGCCGAGTTTCTTGTCCGCATCGGCAGGCTTTGAAAGCAATGCTTTGATTGTGCCGCCGCCTTTCTCAGACTGGTAATGGATGTACTCCGATTTTAAGCGGGGATCATCTGGTTTAACCTGGATGGCACCCTTGTAATCGGGCATCAGAAAACTCATAAGGGACGCAATGGTAAGGCCTCCCACGGCATAGGTGGAAAGCTTTTGCATGAAGTCGCGCCTGTTGACCCGGTTGTGCGCATAGTCATCATATAAGTCAAACACTTCCTGTTTGATATCTTCTTTTTTGATTTCGTCCATGATAGTCTGTGTTCGTGTTTACCTTAAATTTAAGGAATTCCACCTTACCGAAGCCATCGAATCCCACTTTTATTAAGCGTGCCTGGTAAAACTTTCCTCCCGGCTTTTATGAAGATAAATATGAGGCGGAAAAGGCCTGTAGTGCTGCCGCCGGTTCTGCTTTTTCGCTTAATCAACAGTATCTGCTCATGCCTTGCTTTCGGCATTTCCTAAAGCAGATAAGTTTCCAGCAGCTATACCCTAAAGATTGGTTCATGAGCATTCCATTTCACCTATCTGCAGATTCTTCCCTGAGAGGCAGGGATGGGTTTTTCAGAACAGCTTCATGCGCAGCATTCAGTTGATTTGGGTATAGACCATTTCATCACGGTTTGGCTGTTTGATTCTCCTGTCGTCGTTAAAGCGGAAAAGAATTAAATTTCGGATATGAATAGGATCAAGGCATCCACAAGGGCTGACTTTGCTAAATAGACGGCGGATCAATCCTTGTTCCGAGGCTGAAGGTTTAATGACAACCTATATATAGCTTATCGTCAACTCAACACAACTTTAGCGCAGGCTTAGCGTGTTGAAATTGTCAAGCATGGCAGTGATGATGTTGAGAAGGTAGGTGGGGTAAATGCCGATACCGAACAGCAGGAAAAGCAACACGGCAAGCGTGCCCACACTGGCCAGGTAGATTGACGGGCGTAACCGTTGCCGTGGCTCCATCCCTGCATCCGTTTGCTGGAACATCACCGCGATGATCTTGATGTAATAATATAAACCGATCACGCTGTTGAGCACCAGCATCACCACGAGCAGCCACAGCTGCGTATTCACCCCCGCCGCCAGTATATAGAATTTCCCGACAAACCCCGCCGTGAGCGGAATACCCGCCAGTGAAAGCAGCATCGCCGTGAAAACGAGTGCGGACCAGGGGCGGCGCCAGAGCAGGCCGCGGAAATCATCTATGAACTCAGCGTCGCGCAACTCCCCGGACAGCATGGCCACTGTGCCGAAAGCACCAACCGTCGTGATGAAATAAGCCACGAGGTAAAACGTAACGGCCTCTACGCCCATCTGGTTGCCGGCCAGGAATGCCACCAGCAGATAGCCCAGGTGCGAAATGGAGGAATAGGCGAGGATGCGCTTCACGTTTTTCTGCATCAGCGCCAGCAGGTTGCCGGCAAACATAGAGGCGATGGCGACAATAGTGAATATGAGCATGAGCGTCGGGTACCGGAAACCGTCTACCTCCATAAAAAACCGGATCAGCAGGCCCAGCACCCCGCCTTTGGACACGGTGGCCACAAAGGCTGAGACCGGAACGGGGGCGCCCTCGTACACGTCGGGCGTCCACATATGGAAAGGCACAAGGCTCAGCTTAAACCCGATGCCGATGATCATCAGCCCGAAGCCGGTGAGCAGCAGTAGCGGAAGCTCCTGAAATGTTGCCATGGCGGCGGCTATGCCTTCAAAGGTCATGGTGCCGGTGCTGAAGTAGACGAGGGCCATCCCGAACAGCAGGAAAGCCGAAGAGAAAGCAGCCAGGATCAGGTATTTGATCCCGGCCTCGTCGGAGCGCTCCCGCACGCGGAGGTATGATACCAATGCGTAAAGCGACACGCTCAGCACTTCCAGGCCCAGGAAAAGCGACGCAAAATGCTTGCTGATAACGAGTACGCAGGCACCCAGCGTCGCCAGGATCAGGAGAATGTAATACTCTTCCTTCTGCTCTTTCTGTTGCTCAAAATAGGCGTAAGAAAGCATGCTGATGAGCAGCGCCGTTGCCAGCATCATCCCGATATAAAATACGGCAAACCCGTCGATCACCAGCAGCGGCTCGATGGTGTAGGGCGCTATATCCCGAAGCTCGAAGAGCGACAGAAACGCAGCCACAAAGGATATAGCCGTGATGACGTAGATGATCTTGTGGTTGCGCCACGCCGCGATGACCAGCATGATGATGAGCACGGCAAAAGTCAGGATGAGCAGCGGCAGCAGGTGGAGGAAATCGTTCTGGCTCATGTTTGGGGGCTTTATTTTTTATTCTCGATTAGAAGCTTTATTCACTCTTTTAACTCATCGCAGTCACTACCTTTTATCGGTTCGCAATAAAATCTCATAATAAACGGTGTCTGTTTTCTCTGCCTGCAAGGCGGCTACCGGAACCGCAGCCGCTTCTTCTGCCGGTAAAGTGATATAGGCCTGCAGCTGCTGGTTAATAGCGGGGCGGGCCATATCCAGCACAGGCTGCGGGTAGAGGCCGAGCCAGAGAATCATCACCACCATCGGAAGGGCTATGAGCATCTCCCGCGGGCTCAGGTCAGGCAGCGGGTGCTCTGCCGGGGCTGGCTCGAAAAACACTTTCTGCATGATGCGCAGCGAGTACGCCGTGGCCATGACCAGCCCGATGGTGGCGAAAACCGTGAGCCAGTTGTTCGCCTGCCAGGCGCCCACCAGCGTCAGGAACTCCGCTATAAAATTTCCCAGGCCCGGCAGGCCCAGCGAAGCCATCACGAAAATCATGGCGAACACGCCCAGCTTCGGCGCCTTCGACCAGAAGCCGCCCATCAGCTGAATGTCGCGGGTGTGCAGGCGCTCGTACAGCAGGCCGGCAATGATGAAGAGGGCTCCGGTGCTGAGGCCGTGCGCAATCATCTGCATCACCACGCCCTGCAGCGCCAGTTCGTTGAAGGCAAACACGCCGAGGATCACAAAGCCCATATGGCTTACGCTGGTGTAGGCCACCAGCCGTTTCAGATCCGTTTGGGAGTAGGCGAGGATGGCGCCATAGATAATCCCGATCACCCCCAGCAGCATGGCCCAGGGCGCAAACTCCACGGCCGCAGCCGGAAACAGCGGCAGCACGAAGCGCAGCAACCCATAAGCCCCTGTTTTGAGGAGCAGGCCGGCCAGGATGATACTCCCCGCTGTGGGGGCCTGGGAGTGGGCATCGGGTAGCCAGGAGTGGAACGGCACCACAGGCAGTTTCACCAGGAAAGCCGCCAGGAAACCGAACATCAGCAGCCGGCCTGTGCCCAACGCCAGGGGGGTGTCGAGCAGTTCGAAGTAATTGAACGTATAGGTGCCTGTCTGGCTGCCGTGGATAAAGAAGAGAGCGAGTATGGACAGCAGCATGAGCAAGCCGCTGGCCTGCGTGAAGATGAAGAACTTATAAGCGGCGTAGTTGCGGTTCTCGTGGCCCCAGATGCCGATCAGGAAGTACATCGGGATGAGCATCACCTCCCAGAAAAAGTAGAACAGGAACAGGTCGAGGGTGAGGAAAACCCCGGTGATGCCCGCCAGCACCCACAGCAGGTTGAAGTGGAAGAAGCCGGATTTGGTTTGGATCTCCCGCCACGAAACAAGCACCGCCAGCAGGCCCAGGAAGAATGTGAGGAGCAGCATAAGCAGGCTCATCCCATCCAGGGCCAGGATAAAGTTTACACCCCACTGCGGAATCCAGGGCAGGTTGAGCTGGATGAGCCAGGGAGAGGCACCCAAAGTGGCGGCTGGCGTACGCAGCCATATATAAACGACCAACACTAGGTCGAGGAGGACGGCTGCAAGGGAAATCCAGCGGGGCAGCACCGGGTGCCACTTTTTGGACAGCCAGGCCAGCAGTCCGCCAGCCATCAGGATCACGATCAGCCAGACAAGTATCATAGGAGTAGACTTATGGTGAGAATCATAATGGCACCGACCACAACGCCCAGCACGTAGTGGCGCAGCACACCGTTTTGCGTGGCCGAAAACATCTCATGGAAACCTTCTGCCATGCGGGCAAGGCCCGTGTAGAAACTGTCGATAATGTCGCGCTTGTTGAGGTTGGAGAGGAACACATAGGGCCGCACCAGCAGCGCATCATACAGCGCATCGAAGCCCCAGCCCGAGTGCCAGAACCGGTGCAGGGCCATGGCAGTGTCAGAGCGGTCCAGGCTTTGCAGCAGCGAGGGGCGTTTCAGGTAGAAGAGATAAGCGACATAAACCCCGGCAAGCGACACCACGGCGGCCAGCACCTGAAACACCCACTCGTTTGCCGCCATCAGCTCGTTTGCCATAATGCCGGGCAGCACCGGCGCCATCAGATCCGAGAACAGCACCACATGCGCGAAGTTGTGCGGCAGCTCAATAAACCCGCCCACCAAAGAGAGCACGGCGAGTATGATCAAAGGAATGGTGATGACTTTACCCGGTGGATGCGCGACATGCGTCTTGCTCTCGCCGTAGAACGTCATGAACACCATCCGGAAGGTATAGATGGAAGTGATGAAAGCCCCGATAAGCCCGGCCATATATAACCAGATGCTGCCAACAGGCCCAGCCAGGGTATACCACAATATTTGGTCTTTGCTGTAGAAACCGGCGGTGATGATGGGCAGCGCCGCCAGCGAGGCCGCCCCGATCAGGAAAGTCCAGTACACCACCGGCATGCTGTGGCGCAGGCCGCCCATCTTTCGCATGTCCTGCTCGTGGTGCAGCGCCAGGATGATAGCCCCGGCACACAGGAACAGCAGCGCCTTGAAAAAGGCATGAATCATGAAGTGGAAAATACCCGCCGACCAGGCGCCCACGCCTAAAGCCAGAAACATATAGCCGATCTGACTGATAGTAGAATAGGCGAGCACCCGTTTCAGGTCGTATTGCGTGAGGGCGGAGAAACCGGCAATCAGCAAGGTGACTGCCCCGATCACTGCCACCGCCAATTGCGCCACTGGGGCCAGGTCGAAGATGACGTACATCCGTGCGATCAGGTATACCCCGGCGGTTACCATCGTGGCCGCGTGTATGAGCGCTGATACGGGCGTGGGGCCCGCCATGGCATCGGGTAGCCAGGTCTGCAGCGGCAACTGGCCTGATTTTCCAACGGCGCCGCCCAGCAGCAGCAGGGCCACGATCACCGCCATCTGCGAGCCCACCGCCCAGGTATCAGGCGCCTCAGTGAGGATGGTTTGAATGTGGAGCGTGCCGAAAGCCTGGAACAGCATGAAAAGCCCGATCGCCATGGCCGTGTCCCCGACACGCGTGATAATGAATGCTTTGCGGGCGGCGTAGCCGTTGGCCGGCTCCTTGTACCAGAAGCCGATGAGCAGGTAACTGCACAAACCCACGCCTTCCCATCCCAGGTATAAGAGCAGCAGATTATCAGCCATCACCAGCATCAGCATCGAACCCACGAAAAGATTCATGCAGGCAAAGAAACGGGAGAAATCCGCATCCTCGGCCATATAGGCGGTGGAGTAGATATGGATGAGAAAGCCGACGAAGGTGATGACGAAAACGAACACCATCGAAAGCGCGTCCAGGTGAAACGCGATGGAAGGGTTGAATCCTGCCACAAGAAACCACTGCCACACTTCCTGGTGGTAAAAAGCCGGCCTCTCAGAGAGAAACTCGATCCCTAAAAGAATGGTGATGAGCGCAGCAATGCCGACGCTCCCCACCCCAAGCACCCCCACCAGCGTGCGCGACAGCCTGTTGCCGAAAAGTATCAGCAGCAGCGCCCCTAAAAAAGGCAATGCGGGAATTAACCAGAGTAAGTTTTCCATAATCCTATCCTTTCATAACATTGGCTGCGTCGCTGTTGAGCGTTTTGAGTTGGTGGTATATCTGGAGAATGAGCGCCAGGCCAACGGACACTTCGGCGGCGGCCATGGTGAGGATGAAAATGAACATGATCTGCCCGTCGGGCTGCACCCAGCGCGTGCCCGCCACGATAAAAGCCAGCCCCGCCGCGTTCAGCATGATCTCCACCGATATGAGCATGAAGATGATATTGCGCCGGATCAGCACGCTGATCAACCCGAGCATAAAAAGTATGCCTGCCAGCAGGAGGGCGGCTTCCATATAGGCGGTACTCATGCGGCGGAGCTCCTTTCCTGTAAAAACCGGTGAATAACCTTTTTCTTCTGCCTGCCCAGGTGATACGCTCCCACGATGCCCGCCATCAGCAGGATGCCGCTTAGCTGCACCCCCAGCACATATGGGCCGAACAAGGCCAGCCCCACCACCTTCGCATCCACGGCCACCAGCGCCTCGGTCTGAACAGGGTCAGCAGCGGTTATGATATAGACCAGCTCGGCCAGCAGCACCGCCGATAGGATGGCAGGACCCACCCATACTGAGGGCTGCAGCCATTCCTTCTCCCGCTGCACATCCTCTCGGGTCAGGTTCAGCATCATGATCACAAAGATGATGAGCACCACAATCGCCCCGGCATATATGATCACCTCGAGCGCCGCCATAAAGGGAGCCCCCAGCGTGAAGAAAACGACAGCCACGGCCAGAAAAGACACGACAAGGTAGAGCAGGGCGTGAATCATGTTGTAGCGCGTGATCACCATGATGGTGGAAAGAATGGCGACCGCTGCGGCTATATAGAAAGTCAGTTCCATGGTTTTAGGGGATTAAACTTTTGATGTCTACCGGAGGGGCTTCGTTTTCGGCCTCGCCTTTTCCTTTTCCGCCGATGGCCATCCCGGCTACTTTGTAGTAGTTATAGCCCGGGTACTTGCCTTCGCTGTTGATGAGCAGGTCCTTTTTCTCATATACCAGGTTCTGCCGGTTGTACTCGCCCATCTCGAAGTCAGGGGTGAGCTGGATGGCGTAGGTGGGGCAGGCCTCTTCGCAGTAGCCGCAGAAGATGCAGCGCGAGAAATTGATGCGGAAAAAGTCAGGGTACCGGCGGCCGGTCTCGTCTTCGGTGGCCTGCAAAGAGATGCAGTCCACGGGGCAGGCGGCGGCGCAGAGGTTACAGGCCACGCAGCGCTCGCCACCGTCCGGGTCACGCGTCAGCACAATGCGGCCCCGCCACCGCGGTGCGAGTCTTACCTTCTCCTCGGGGTACTGGATCGTTTCGCGCTTATGGAACGCATGCAGAAACGTGAGCCACATACTGCGCAACAAACTAAACATAGCTGCTCCTTTCGTTTTAGAGTTTGAAGACGCTCACAGTTCTTGAAGATGCTGTGAGGTCGGGTAATGCTTTTGCTTTTGGCTGTGCTGGGTCAAACCACCCCTAACCCCTCCTTGTCCTTTTCGAGGGCCTCTACCTCCAGGAGGGGATTTTTTATTACTCCTTCTCCTGAACAGTTTTGTAGCACGAGCCTTTAAAATTTTATATATGATTTATATATGATTTCGTAACTATAATGTCGCTCACTATAATGATTGACTTATATAGCAGTAATTCCGACTCACCTCCTTGGACAAGGAGGGGCAGGGGTGGTTGGAATTCTTACTCATCAGTCATAGCTCTCGCTTTAAATCATAGTCTTCATTTCCAAATCTTCTCATATCCAAATTCAACCATCATCCTTCATTCAGCCACAGCACCACCGCAGCCGTCACCATCAGGTTCACCAGCGTGAGGGGCAGCAGGACTTTCCAGCCGTACTCCATCAACTGATCATACCGCGGGCGCGGCATGGAGGCGCGCAGCAGGATAAAGACACAGAGGAAGAAAAGCGTTTTCAGGATGAACCAAACCACAGGCGGCAGGAATTCCGGGCCGAGCCAGCCGCCAAAGTACAGCGTGACCAGCATACAGGAGATGAGCGTGATGCCCATATACTCGCCTATGAAGAACATCCCGAACTTCATGCCCGAGTACTCTGAGTGGAAACCCGCGACAAGCTCACTCTCGGCCTCCGGTATGTCAAATGGCAGGCGGTGTGTTTCGGCGATGCCGGCGATAAAAAAGATCATAAACCCGATGAACTGCGGGATGATGAACCACAGCCCCCGCTGCGCTTCCACGATCTCCCGCAGGTTAAAGGAGCCGCTCAGGAGCACCACGCCCATCAACGCCAGTCCCATAAACACCTCGTAGGATATCATCTGCGCCGCGCCGCGCATGGCCCCCAGCAGGCTGTACTTGTTGTTGGATGCCCACCCGCCCAGGATCACGCTGTAAGCACCCATCGAAGACATCGCCAGGAAGAACAGCAAGCCAATGTTCAGGTCCGCCACGATAATGCCCGGGGCGAAAGGGATCACAACAAAGCTCATCAACACGGTGACCACCACAATGGCAGGAGCCAGCACAAACACGGGCTTATCCGCAAACGGCGGTATCCAATCCTCCTTGAAAAAAAGCTTGAGCGAATCGGCTGCTACAATGAACAAGCCAAATGGCCCCGCCCGGTTTGGTCCGTACCGGTCCTGAAAAAGGGCCAGCAAGCGCCGCTCCACCCATATGAGCAAAGCCGCCACGTTGAGCATGACGAACAACACGCCGCCGATGATCAGAAAGTAGTTTGGGGCTGCTTCTTCCATGTTATATCTCTGTTTAGGTTGGCCCAGGCAGGCAAATCGGCAAATTGAACGCCGGGTAAGCCGAGCGGCAAACCGGCTGTGCCGCTGGGTACGCTGCGGCTCGTGGTCAGGGGCAGCTGGTAAACATGCCCTTCTATGGAAAAGCTCAGCAGCTGCCCCTCTTCCAGCTTCATCCGCAGTGCATCGCCCGCATTAACAGCGACATAAGGGCCCGGAATACGCTCCCTCACTGAGGGCGAGTGACTGCTGAGCTCTTCGGACCCAAAAGTGTGATGCAACGGCAGCATGAACAGGTGCCCTTCCAGCGGGACAAACTTCGGCGGCACGGCCGTCGAGAAATGCGTTGTGCTGTCGGGTGCGATCAGGCGTACCCCGGGGTCGCCGCCCTTCAGGTGGCCACCCACTTCCTGCTGGTACTTGTTCGTTGCCTGCACGGAGTTCCAGCCCGGGGCCCAGAAAAATGGGATCGCGGCTGATGGGGGCTGTCCGCGGTAGCCTTCCATAGTGTAGGAGAGGGGGGAATCAGGGTCTTCGGAAGGCTTTGGCTCGCTCACATGAACATTAGCGACTATTGCGGTGCGGCCGCTGAAGCGGTGCGGTGCCCGCGGGATTTTTTGCCCGGTAATACGGAACTCTGAGGACGGCGCGACTTTCCCAATGCCCTTCAGCTCCGGGGTTTCTTTTGCTATGGCCTTTACGATATCGTCGTAGCCATGCCAGTTGCTGATTTGCTCCTCTGCCATAATGGTACCCAGCTCGGCCAGCCAATGCCAGCTCTCCTGTATCTCCTCTTGTGTGGGGTGCACCTGGAAAAAGCGCTGTGCCCGCCCCTCGTTGTTGACGAGCGTGCCATCGGCTTCGGAAAAGGGGGCGGCCGGGAAAAGTATATCCGCTTTTTCGGTGGTGGCGTTGTGCAGGTGGTCCAGTACGATGACCTGCTTGCAGCTGTCCAGGAACTGGTTAACCGCTCCGGCGCCTGCCAGGCGGTAGAGGTCGTTCTCCAGGATAATGACAGTGTCGGCATAACCGTTGAGTACCGCCTCAAAAGCTGATTCCAGTTTGTGCCCCCCGAGCAGGGCCAGGCCCATGCTGTTGCACTCCGGTACCACCAGGCTTATCCCGGCGGCCTTTTCCCGTGCGCATAAGGCATTGGCGATGTTGGCGGCGGCCTTCAACACACGGTCGCTGCCGGAGGATGCCCCGGAGATGATCAAAGGGTTGTTGGCGGCCATCAGGCTGTCAGCTATCTGCTGTGCGAGCGCCAGGTCCTCCGCCGTCATCCCCCTCACCTCCGGAGACTCCGGATGGATCAGATTGGCGACCGCGAAACCTAAGCGGCTGATGGCCTCAGGTGTGTCTAAGAAGGTCTGCGTGGCTAGTTCATCGAGTTTGGTGGGGGTGTAGTGGGCGATATATAGCGGCCCCTTTTCCGTTTGCACGAGTTCGCGCACGGCTGCATCCTGCCACACCGGGATATTAGCCGTGGAGACCTGCTCCAGCAGGGGCTGCTGCCTTACCGACTGCCGCACGGCGAGCGCCAGCATCGGCGCGGTGTTAGTCAGGTCCTCCCCCAGTATAAACACGGCATCCGCTTTCTCCACTTCCCGCAGGGAGGGCGTTCGTGCGGACCCGTGGCGCAGGATACTCAGGGCCATATCCACCATGATATGGTCTGTGTCCGATACGCCGTGATGGAAATTATCTTCGCCCACCAGCTTCTTGAGTACGTAGTTCGACTCCAGGGAAGCGCGTGGTGAACCGATCCCGATGGCCCGGCCGACCTTTATGACAGATGCCGCAGTTTTAAGGGCAGTATATTTATCGGTGGCTTCAGGCAGTTGGCTGCGCACAAGCGGCTTGCGCACCCGGCCGGCGCTGTTCAAAAATTCATACCCAAAGCGGCCGCGGTCGCACAGGAAGTAGCCGTTCACCTCGCCGTTGTAGCGGTTGGTGATGCTCCGGATGGTGCCGTAGCGTTCGCCTGCGGTGGTGTTGCAGCCGAGGCTGCAGTGGTGGCACACGGAGGGGGCCATGGTCAGGTCCCATTTACGGGTATAATGCTGCTTCAGGGTTTTATCCGTAAAAACACCGGTGGGGCAGACCTCCGCCAGATTGCCGCTGAACTCACTCTCCAGCACGCCATCCTCGGCCCGGCCAAAGTATAAATGATTGTGGGCGGCGAAAACGTCAAGGTCCTTTCCCCCGGCATAATCCTTATAGTAGCGCACACAGCGGTAGCACTGGATGCAGCGGTTCATCTCGTGGTTGAGGAACGGGCCGAGGTACTGGTTTATATAGGTGCGTTTGTCGAAGCGGTATTCCCGGTAGTTGTGACCCGTCATCACGGTCATGTCCTGCAGATGGCACGCGCCACCCTCATCGCAGACGGCGCAGTCGTGGGGGTGGTTTGTCATGAGCCAGCCGATGACGTGGGCACGGAATTCCTTCGCCTCCAGGTCAGCAATGGAGATGCGCATCCCCTCGCGCACCTGCTCCATGCACGACATGAAGAGCTTGCCTTTGGTGTCGTTTTCGTCTCTATATACTTTCACGGCGCACTGGCGGCAGGCGCCGATGGAGCCCATGGCAGGGTGCCAGCAGAAGTAGGGCAGATCCTTGCCGAGGGTGAGGCAGGCTTCGAGCAGGTTCTTGCCTGCTTTCACTTCGTAGGGTGTGTTATCTATATAGATGGTTGCCATGCTTTGCTCTTGCTCCAGGGACAGTGGTGTTCGTGAATGTGCCGTTCAAAATCCTCTCTGAAGTATTTCAGAGCGCTCTGCAGAGGTTCCATGGCGCCGGGTGCCAACGCGCAAAAGGTGTTGCCGGGGCCCAGGTATTTGGTATGAAAATCGAGTGTGAGGAGGTGTTCAGGCTTGCCTTCGCCGCTGTCCAGGGCAAGCAGTATTTTCTCCACCCAGGGAAGGCCCTCGCGGCATGGCGTGCAAAAACCGCACGATTCCTGCGCGAAGAAGTGCTGCAGGTTGTGCACGAAGCCAACCGGACAGGTCTGGTCATCGAGGATGATCATGGTGCCTGTGCCCATCCGGCTGCCCGCCGCCTGTATGGAGCCGAAGTCCATGGGTACGTCGAGGTGCTCCTCCACCAGGAAATCGGTGGAGGCCCCGCCGGGAAGGAGGCCTTTGAAAAGGTAGCCGTCCTGCATACCGCCTGCATAGTCTTCCAGTAGTTCACGAATGGTGACGCCCATCGGAAGTTCCCAGCACCCGGGCGTTTTCACGCGGCCGCTCACGCCATATAGCTTGGTGCCTGCATCAGGGCTTTTGCTCAGGCCTTTGTACCATTCCACGCCGTTGTTCACGATGTGGGGCAGGTTGCAAAGCGTCTCCACGTTGTTGACAATGGTGGGCTTGCCGAACAAACCGCTTACCTGCGGAAAAGGGGGCTTGGCTCTTGGGTTGGCGCGCTTGCCTTCAAGGGCGTTCAGTAAGGCTGTTTCCTCTCCGCACATGTAGCGACCCACACCCGTGTGCAGGTGCATCTCCAGGTTAAAGCCGGAGCCCAGAATATCCTTGCCTAAATACCCAGCTTCATGTGCCTCGTAGATGGCCTGGGAGATCTCTTTCGCGGCCAGCTTATATGCCCATCTCAGAAAAACGTAGGAGATGCTGGCCTGTATAGCATAGGATGCCACAATCATACCTTCGATGAGCTGGTGCGGGTTCCCCTCCAGCAGCACGCGGTCCTTGAAAGTGCCGGGTTCCATCTCGTCGGCGTTGGCCACGAGATACTTGGGCAATGCCGCATCCGGGCCCATGGGTACGAAGCTCCACTTCAGGCCGGTGTTGAAACCAGCCCCGCCGCGGCCTTTTAGGTTTGAGTCTTTCACCAGCGCCTGCACCTCTGTTGGTGTCATCTTCAGTGCTTTGCGCACAGACTGGTAGCCGCCCACTTTCTCGTATTCTTTCAGGTTGAGCGGCTTGCGGCCCGGTACAATGTGTTGGGTAAGCGGCTTCTCCATAGGCCCGCTTTGGTTTTAGGTATACTTGTTCAGTATCTCATCCAGTTGTTCC
Source organism: Pontibacter saemangeumensis (assembly GCF_039541895.1). Taxonomy (NCBI): domain Bacteria; kingdom Pseudomonadati; phylum Bacteroidota; class Cytophagia; order Cytophagales; family Hymenobacteraceae; genus Pontibacter; species Pontibacter saemangeumensis. Next base: position 140,483 of record NZ_BAABHC010000002.1, on the reverse strand, counting down.
ACCGTCAGGTTACGGTACAGGTCGTTGTCAATCATCAGGGCGGGGGCACAGTCGCAGGTGCCGAGGCAGCAGTTGGGGAGCAGGGTGAAACGGCCATCTGCTGTGGTCTGGCCGTATTTTATGCCAAGCTTATGATATAGCTGGTCGCGAATATTTTCATAGCCCATCACATAGCAGCTGATGCTATCACAGAGCAGAATCACATGCCTGCCCACCGGTCTCCGGAAGATCAGGTTGTAGAACGTCGCCACGCTATCCAACTCTGCCGTTGACATGCCCACATACTCCGCCACATCCCGCAGGCGCTCATCCGACACCCAGCCATGGCTTTGCTGCACGACCTTCAGGGCCTCAATGCAGGCATTTTTGGGTGACGGCACCAAGCTTATTTCATGGTCTATCCGGTGTTTTTCCTCTGCAGTCAGCATATCTATATAAGCCAAGTAATAAGAAATTTGGTGTTCATTTTGTGCTCCTGCTGGCCCAGGCTACTATCCCGAACCAGCGGAGACTTTTATTTTTAGCATTCCTTATCAAATTCACCTGTCTACATCCGCCAGTACATAATCCATGGCCCCCAGGATGGAGAGTAAATCTGCCACCGTATAGCCTTTGCTGATGTAGGGGAGCATCTGCATGTGCGGGAAGGAGGGCGTGCGGATGCGCAGCCGGTAGGGTGATGTGTTCCCGTCGCTCGTCAGGTAGTAGCTGTTGGCACCCTTGGTTGCCTCAATGCAACTCATGGCCTCGCCTGCCGGCATTACCGGACCCCAGCTCACACCTAAAAAGTGCGTGATCAGCGTTTCTATGTCGTGCATGGTTTGCTTCTTGATGGGAGGCGTAGTGAGCGGGTGATCTGCTTTGTAGGGTCCCTCGGGCATGTTCTTCATGCACTGCTCGATAATGCGCAAGCTCTGCCGCATCTCCGCCACGCGGACCAGGGCGCGGTCGTAGCAATCCCCGTTGGCGGCGGTGGGCACCTCAAAATCGAACATTTCATAACCGGAGTAGGGCTGCTTTTTCCGGAAGTCCCATGCATAGCCGCAGGCGCGGAGGTTTGGCCCGGTTACGCCCCATTCCATGGCTTCTTCGGTGGTGAAAATCCCGATGCCTTTGGTGCGCGCTTTGAACAGGCTGTTTCGCAGCACCATGTTGTCGTACTCCTTCAGGCGTTTCGGGAAGTAGTCGATGAAGCGCTGCACCAGGGTTTCCCAGCCTTTTGGGAGGTCCTGCGCCACCCCGCCGATGCGGAACCAGTTAGGGTGCATGCGCCCACCGGTTATGGCCTCGATAATGTCAAATATCTTTTCGCGGTCTGAGAACATATAAAAGACCGGGGAAAGCTGCCCGACGTCCTGCGCAAAAGTGCCGTACCACACCAGGTGGCTGGCGATGCGGAAAAGCTCGCAGAGCATCACCCGGATTACTTTTACCCGGTCCGGCACCTGGATCCCGGCCAACTTCTCGACGGCGAGCAGGTATGCCAGGTTGTTCATTACGCCGCCGAGGTAGTCCACACGGTCGGTGTAGGGGAGGTAGGTGTGCCACGACTGGCGCTCGGCCATTTTCTCCTGCCCGCGGTGGTGGAAACCGATATCCGGTATGGCGTCCACAATGTCCTCGCCATCCAGTTGCAGCACAATGCGCAACACCCCGTGCGTGCCCGGGTGCTGCGGGCCGATGTTCAGAAACATAAAGTCGCTGTCTTCGCTCTGGCGCTGCAGGCCCCACTCTTCCGGCTTGAACTGCAAGGCCGCCTGCTCCAAATCGATCTTATCATCATATAGCGCAAAAGGACCCATTTCGGTGGCACGTGCAGGGTGTTCCTTGCGCAGCGGGTGCCCCACCCACGTGCGCGGCATCAGGATGCGGTACAGGTGCGGGTGCCCTTCGAAGCGGATGCCGAACATGTCATATACCTCGCGCTCATACCAGTTGGCGTTCGCCCAAAGGCTGCTGATGCTCGGCACTGTCGGGAACTCGTCGCGGTAACCGATTTTAAAGCGGATAAAGCTGTTGCGCTCAAAAGAGAAAAGGTGGTATATGATGGTGAACGCGTAGGGGATATGGCCGTTGTCCCTTTTGCGGGTCCGCTCATCCACGGCCGTAAGGTCGTAGAGCAGGGGGAAAGGCCGGGAGACCTCTTTTTTCAGGTAGGTCAGCACCTCCTTGATCTTGTCATGGGGCATCCAGAGGGTGAGAATCTCATCCTTTGTCATTTGGGGGGTAAAGGTGTCTGCCCCAAAACGTGACTGCAGTTGCTCTAAAATGTCACTTCCGTTTTCCATGATCGGAATTAGTAATGCCCGAAAAATGCTACCTCATGCTATGCTATGCTCAATTTGATTATATATGATAAGAAAGCTTATATTACTTTGACTTATTATATCAGCCCTGCACCCTTTAAGTTTATATATGGCCTGGAAGATACAACTGCTCCTGCCTTCTGAATCAGAAAAGCGGGCTTATGCTGCTGTATCCGGATCGATGCTGTTTGGCTTATATAAGCTGCTATATAATGAGTTCAGTCAATTTCAGTAAAGTGCTATATTTCATCAGGGGATCGGAAAACGGTCATGTTCGCGCGGGCTTCCTGCCTTCTTTCCCTCACATCGATTTTATCCGGCCGGATAACACCCTGCTCCCCTATGGTCCAGCTTAACGGCCTCTTTTCTTTGCCCACGGATTCAGAAAGCAGCAGCAGCCCTTCCATGAAGGCATCGGGGCGGGGCGGGCATCCGGGCACATACACATCCACCGGAAGGAATTTGTCCACACCCTGCACCACACTGTAAATATCGAACATGCCGCCCGAGTTTGCGCAGGATCCCATTGAGATGACCCAACGGGGCTCCATCATCTGCTCGTGCAGTCGCTTGATGATCGGGGCCATTTTGATGAAAACGGTGCCGGCGATGATCATCACGTCGGCCTCGCGCGGGGTGCCCCGTATCACTTCCGCCCCGAAACGGGCCAGGTCGTACTTGGGCGTCATGCTGGTGGCCATCTCCACAAAGCAGCAGGAGAGGCCGAAGTGGAAAGGCCACATGGAGTTCTTACGCCCCCAGGCCAGTAAATCCTGCATGGTGCTCAGAACAATGCTCTGCTGCACCGTCTCCTCGTAGGAACTGGTGCCACTTGTCGCGCGTGCAGGATCATCGGGTTTACTTAGCCACCACTTCATATCTTCCAGGTTTGGCTTGTCAAATTTCGCATCGCATTATTCTTGGTTCGGGTATGATCGTTCCATATAAGTGTGTTCTGGTATATAGCCGTTGCCAACATCTTGAATTCTTTTCTAAGCGGCCGGCTTCTGCGTCAGGCGTTTGTATGCCGCCAGAATCTTGTTGCCGTCGGGGCCAAAGTCCAGAGCGCCGTTCCGCCACTCATATACCAGCACCACCACCAGCATCAGCATAAATACCGCAACACCGGCATAGCCGTACCAGCCCAGTTCTCGAAAGGCGATGGCCCAGGATAGTATAAAGACGGTCTCCACATCAAAGATCACGAAGAGCATGGCGACCAGGTAAAACTGGGAAGAGAACCGCATCCGGGCTGAACCTGTGCTGAGGATTCCGCCTTCGTATGGCTCGCCTCTGGCACGGTCGTGGTGGCGCTGGCCAAGCACAAATGAGAGACCCAGTATAAGGCCCACTAGGCTCAGCACAATAGCGCCATATACCACCATGGGCCATAAAAGGGTCGTATTTTCTTCTGAAGCATACATATCCCGTTTCGCCTCCCCGCGAATAGCTGGTTTACAAAAGGAAAAGCCCACACATAGCTGTCCCTGTATATCTGCGTGCGTTCTGTCAGTGACCTGTGATGTAGTGCTCGAGGTTCTCGATGATAAACTTCTGCTCCTCGATTATATACTTCACGATGTCCCCGATAGAGATTAACCCAACAAGTTTGTTTTCTTCGATTACTGGTAAGTGGCGGATGTAGCCTTTGGTCATCAGCGACATGCATTCTTCCACCGTTGCATCTGGTGTTACGGTGGCTGGGTGTTCGCTCATAATGTCGCGGATAATCGCCTCTTTCGACGACTTCCCTTTCAGCATTACTTTCCGGGCGTAATCCCTTTCCGTGAATATGCCTGCGAACTTCCCGTTTTCCATCACCAAAAGGGAGCCAACGTCCCTTTCTACCATTAGTTCGAGTGCGCTATAGACGGTGGAGTTAGGATCTATAGAAAATACGCTGTTGCCTTTTTTCTGTAGAATGTGCCTGACTGTACCCATACGGCCTCCCTTTTCTAAGATGAGTTTCCTGAATTTTCCTGATAATGTTTCTTATACGGTACTGAATTGAAATAAGTATACTAATTATTAATAAAATAAATATTTATTATTATAATTATTCGATGTAGCCAAGAAAATCTTGTTTTCCGGACTTCAGGAGGGGGTTTTACGGTAACGCACTGGTTCTGAAGCAACACGCATTCGCTGCAGAGAGACGGGAATAATTGATAATATGCCCACCTGCACAGTATGTTTTTTACTATATCCATATATAATTGCGCCTGTCATGATTTAGAAAAAGGTTTAGTCCAAATCATCAGTCTGCGGCAGGAGACGTTTTCAGGAATTTGCGCAGTGCCTGCTACCCACCATTGATATCAGTCCTGGCACAAACATGAACGGTTTCCCATAGGCTTGCCAGCAAAGCGATGCCCAACATATGGAAAACAGGGAATGTAGTTAAAGTCAGCCTTCCTGAAGATAATGCAAGTGATAGGAGAGTTACATAGTATTCCTACATAAAATGGGGTGCATTTAAAAAGTGAAAGTTAGTTACCGTACAAGAGTTTCAGGATATAGGACTGGGTCTATTGATACTGTCCTCTGCCAGATACCAGAGCATGGAAGGCAGCACTGCGTAATTTGATGAGTTATAGAAACAGGAACAGAATGGTAGGTGAAACTTTAATGCGAAACACAAAAAAGTTTGGTTTCATGAAATAAATAATTACCTTTCAATCGCAGTGATTATGATTGACTACTCACTATCGTGTTATAGAGACAGTCGCTGCCTGAAATAGAAAGATTTTTTTTATCCTTACATGCAATCGATTCCAGTGTTGTTCGTATTGTAGGACTTCAGCAGGATCATGTCATATAAGAAGCACAGCGCCTGCAGTTTGCTAATGATTCATACTACAGTTTCAAAATACCACGCGTGCAATAACGCGTGCAATAAATCATAACTAAAAGTTCAAATACCAACTAACCGATATATAAAATGAAAAGAAGCCATCTTTCTCTTTTGCTGATGCCGTTCCTTCTCTCCGGCCTACAGTACGGATGCACCCAAAAGAGTAGCGATACTGTGCTTAATACACAAACCGTTGAGAGTGCCGACGCGACAGCGGAGAGTGGTTGGACAGACTTGTTTAATGGCAAGGACCTGACGGGCTGGAACCAGGTAAACGGGAAGGCAAACTACAGGGTAGAGGATGGGGCCGTGGTGGGCACAACCATCATGGACTCACCCAACAGCTTCCTGGCTACCGATAAGGAGTATGGGGATTATATCCTGGAGTTCGAGGTGATGCTGGACAACGACATCAACAGCGGGGTGCAGTTTCGGAGCATTTCCGACCCGGCCGTGATGGATGGCCGGGTGCATGGTTACCAGTTCGAATTGGACCCCTCCGACAGGAAATGGACCGGTGGTATATATGATGAGGCGCGACGCGGCTGGCTTTACCCACTTTCGTTGAACCCTGCTGCCCAGTCGGCCTTCAAAAAAGGAGAGTGGAACAAGGCCAGAATCGAAGCCATCGGCGACAAAATCAAAACCTGGATCAACGATGTGCCTGTGGCATCGGTCGTGGATAACCTGACGCCGAAGGGACTCATTGCCCTGCAGGTGCATTCTATCGGCGAGGCAGAAGACGCGGGCAAGGAAATCAGGTGGCGCAACATCCGCATCAAAACAGATAACCTGAGCCATCGCGAAGGGCATGATGCCTTTGTGGTGAACCTGGTGCCGAACACCCTGACCGAGCAGGAGAAAGCGCAGGGCTGGAGCATGCTATGGGATGGCAAGACCACCGAAGGCTGGAGAGGCGCCTACAAAGACAAGTTCCCGGAAGGCGGCTGGAGAATTCAGGACGGAGAGCTGCAGGTGCTGGAGTCCGGCGGCGGCGAATCGGTGAACGGCGGCGATATCGTGACGGAGAAGGAGTACGATGCCTTCGACCTGCAACTCCAGTTCAAGCTGACGGAAGGCGCCAACAGCGGCATCAAGTACTTTGTGACAGAGAAAGAGAAGGTAAACAACGCATCTGCCATCGGCCTGGAGTACCAGCTGCTGGACGACGAGAAACACCCGGATGCGAAAATGGGGCGTGACGGAAACCGCACACTCGGCTCGTTGTATGACCTCAAGACCTCTGAGAAGAATCCACGCTTCCTGAAGCCCATCGGCGAGTGGAACCAGGCACGCCTGATCGTGAAGCCGGATAATACGGTAGAACATTGGCTGAATGGCATTAAAGTGCTGGAGTACAAGCGCGGCTCTGAAGAATTCCGCGACCTGGTGGCGAAAAGCAAGTACAAGGTATGGCCAAACTTTGGGGAGGCAGAAAAAGGACACATACTCCTGCAGGACCACGGCAACGAGGTCGCCTTCAGAAGCATTAAAATAAAGGAGCTATAGGCCGTGAACGGCAGCAGGTTTCCAGGGCTTTTCTATCAGACAGTTACCGAAGAAAGAGAAGCATAGGTAATCATCAAGAAACAAGAATTCTATTAGATTGGGTTTCGGTAAGATCATACACTAAAACGAACAAAGGAATGGAGCACAAGGATAACAATGCCCGCAGAGACTTTTTGAAGAAAGCTGTTATGGGAACAGTTGGTTTGTCTATGATGGGCTTTAGCGCCAGGAGCTACGGCAACATAATGGGCGCCAACGACAGGGTAAGAGTCGGGGTCATTGGATTTTCCGATCGTTTCAAGCACTCCCTGTACCCGTCGTTCATGGAGCATGCGAAGGGGATGAATTTCGAGTTTGTGGGGGTGTCTGATATCTGGAACCGCCGCCGCGACGAGGCGGAAGCCTATATGAAGGAGAAGCACGGCATCAAGCTCAAGAAGTACCGCAACAACGATGAGTTATACTCGAAAAAGGACATTGACGCGGTTATCATCAGCACCGCGGATTTCCAGCACGCCCTGATGGGCGTAGAGGCTGTGCGCAACGGCAAGGATGTATACCTGGAGAAGCCGATGGCGGAGACGATGGAAGATGCCCGCGCCATCCTGAAGGCAGTGGAGGAAACAGGCAAGATCGTGCAGATAGGCTCCCAGCGCCGGAGCGCGCCCAACTACATCGCCGCCAACGAGTACATCAAGTCAGGTAAATTCGGGGACATTAAAATGGTGGAGATGACCTGGAACGTGAACCAGCCGGGCCGCTGGAGAAGGCCTGAACTGGTGAGCCAGATCCGGAAAGAAGACACCGACTGGGACCGCTTCCTGATGAACCGCCCGAAGGTAGCCTGGGACCCGCGCAAGTACCTGGAATACCGCCTGTTCTGGCCCTATTCTTCCGGGATACCAGGGCAGTGGATGTCGCACCAGATTGACACCGTGCATTGGTTTACCGACCTGGAGCACCCGCGCAGCGTGGCGGCCAACGGTGGCATTTATATGTGGAACGATGGCCGGGAAAACCCGGATACCCTAACAGCGGTGTTTGACTATGGCCCGGAGAATGACAAGTCAAAGGGCTTTCAGGTTGTGTACTCTTCCCGCTTCAGCAACTCAGCCGGCGGCGTGAAGGAGCTGTATTACTCCAACGGCGGTATGCTGAACCTTGATACCAACAAGATCACCTCGGAGGGGGGACTGACCCAGAACATGGCCGACGACATGGGAATGAAGCCGAACCTGCTGCCGGACTATACCCTGCCTAACCAGGCCACGGTGTCCACGGACGCCAACACGGGCGGAGACCCGATGACCTCGCTGCATATGCGGAACTGGATGGAGTGCGTGCGGAGCCGCAAAACACCCAACGCTTCTGTCAGGGCCGGCTACAACCACTCCATTGCCAACATCATGACACGGGTAGCCATGGAAACAGGCAAGCGTGTTACTTTCGATGATGCGAAGCAGGACGTGGTGGCGAGTTAAGAACCTGGGGCTACTATGCTTTACAGTACTTCCTGTACAGCTTGAAGGCTGAACGTCGCTGTTTTAATACGGTTTATATATAGCTTATGTATGCCTTATATCTAAGCTATATATAAGGCTGCTGTTAATGCTCGTAGCTGATATGGAAATGAAAAGGATAATGAACCTGGCATCGTTGTTTCTGGTTGTCGCTTGTGCATGGAGCGTTCCGGTAGATGCATCGGGCCAGTCAAAAAAGAACCGTTTCCAGCTAACCGAGCGTAAGCAGGGCAAACGGGTTGATGTAACAGTGGATGGTAAGCCCTTTACGTCTTATATATACCCCGATGAGGTAAAGAAGCCGGTCTTATATCCCATCCGGACAGCCAAAGGCACCCTTATCACCAGGGGCTGGCCTTTGGATCCGAGGCCGGGCGAGCGGGTGGATCATCCGCACCACGTCGGCTTGTGGTTTAACTACGGCGATGTCAACGGCTATGACTTCTGGAACAACTCCAATGACACCGGCAGCCACAAAGGGCCATTCGGGACCATCCGCCACCGCAGCGTGGACCAGATGTCGGGCGGTGATGACAAAGCGGAGCTGGTGGTCAGCTCTAAATGGCAAAAACCCGACGGCACCCCCCTTTTGCTTGAGACCACCAGGTATGTGTTCAGCGGCGAAGGGGACACCCGGATAATAGAGCGGGTCACCACGCTGAAAGCCCTGCAGGAAGACGTCCTGTTCAGGGATAACAAAGAGGGCCTCATTGCCTTGCGGCTCGCCAGGGAGCTGGAGCACCCCTCCACGCAACCCGAGATATTCACAGACGCCAGCGGAAAGGCCACCTCTGTGCCCCGTATGGAAAACGAAGGCATCACGGGCATGTACGAAAGCAGTGAAGGGGTTAAAGGGGATAGCGTCTGGGGCACGCGTGCCAGCTGGGTAAGCCTGAACGGCAGGATCGGGCAGGAGCCGGTAACAGTAGCCATCATGGACCATCCCCAGAACATAGGCTATCCCACCTACTGGCACGCCCGCGGATATGGCTTGTTTGCGGCAAACCCACTCGGTCAGAAAGCGATGAGCAATGGGGCGCAGGAGCTTAATTTTAAACTTCGTGCCGGCGAATCGGTTACTTTCAGGCACCGGGTACTGGTACATTCCGGAGAGAACCTCGCTTCCGAGGAGGTAAATGCCGCCTACCGGAAGTTCGCTCTGAACAAATAGCGGCGGTTGCCTTCAAAAATTGCAGGGGAAGGAAGCGCATATATCTATTTCCTGTATAAGGTTTCCTTCGCGCAAATCGCATACGGAACTATGTTATATAGCCATGTGGTGTGTGCCTCCTCTTGCAGCGCTTTATATGCCTGGGGTTAGGATTAAAAATAATATATTTGAACGCAAATATGGGTCCGGAGGACAGCGGGTTACGAAAATGAGCAAACAGCCTCAACACAGATTAAAGGATATCGCTAAAGAACTAGGCGTGTCCACCTCCACCGTTTCAAGGGCCTTAAGCAATCACCCGCACGTCAGCCAGGACACGAAGGAGCGTGTGAAGCAGGCGGTGGACAAAGCCGGGTACCAGCTCAACGCGATGGCTTCCAGCCTTCGGAAGAGCAAGTCAAACATCATTGGCCTGATTGTGCCCAGAATCTCCATGTACTTTCAGTCGGCGGTTATCACGGCCATCCAGAATGAATTGCAGAAGTGTGACTATAACCTGATGATCTTCCAGTCGAATGAATCGCCGGCGCTGGAGAGACAGTTGGTAAATGTGCTGCATGCGCTGCGGGTGGAGGGGCTGATAGTGTCGTCCACGCTTTATACCGAGGACTTCTCGGCCTTCGACGTTTTCCTGAAAGCCAATGTGCCCCTGATATTCTACGACAGGGTGCCCAACGGGTACCCGGCGCATAAAATTCAGGGGGATGATTTCCAGGGAGGGTATAAGTCGACGTTGCACCTGCTGGAGAAGGGCTGCCGCCGCATTGCGCACATCAGCGGCCCCCTGAGCTGCAGCCTTTACCGCGACCGTTATGCCGGATACAAAGAAGCCCTCAAGAAATACAGCATCCCTTTGGATGAAAGCCTGGTTTTCTTCCATGAGCTGACCAAGGAGAACGCGGTGAAAACCTGTGAGAAGCTTTTTGGGGAAAAGCCATACCCGGACGCGGTGTTCAGCAGCAACGACACCACTGCTATCGCCGTGATGGAATATGCGAAGAAAATAAACCTGGATATACCGCGTGAATTGAAACTTGCGGGTTACTCCAATGACCCCAGGGCTCAGATCATGCATCCTGCCATCACATCGGTTGAGCAGTTCCCGCACGAGATGGGGCAACAGGCCGCAAGGATGATTATGGATTTGGTACGGCAGAGGGTGAATCCCGGCAGGAGCATGATCTCCCTGACGACGCCGATAGAAGTTATCAAGCGCGAATCAAGCAGCTAATAAGTTTGCGCTCTGGATTATTTATCCTAACTTAATTCAAATTAAAAAGCGCGGAAAATAGAAGAGGCACTGCTTTTTATGATTTAATCTGCAATCGATTGCGATTTTGCCTATAGCCATTACTATTGATTTAGTATATAGACATCGGTTAAAACTAAGCAGAAGAGAGGCGTGCAGGAGCTAAGGGGAGAAAGGAGGCACGACATACGTATCGATTATATTTTGTTGGCGCGGCCTCTATAGATTATGCTTTAACCTTATATCATCATCACCTGAAGAACAACACATGAGCGGAACAGAACAGTTTTCATTAGCAGGAAAAGTAATCGTGATGACCGGGGCCACCGGCATTCTGGGCGAGGCCATGTCACTGGCTATTGGCCAGGCAGGGGCCAGAGTGGCTATTCTGGGGCGCAACAAGGCGCGTGCCGACGAGCGGGTGGCTGCCATCAGGAACGCTGGCGGAGAGGCCATCGCGATACTGGGCGATGTGTTGGATGAAGCGCAGATGAATGCGGCAAAAGAGCAGGTGCTGGCGGAATGGGGAACCATCGACGGTTTGGTGAATGCCGCCGGGGGAAACATCCCCGGAGCCACCATCATGCCCGACCAGGATCTTTTTGAGGCCAGGATCGAAGACACCAAGAAGGCAGTGGACCTGAACTTGTTTGGCACCATCATCCCGACGCATGTTTTCGGGAGGGTGATTGCCGAGAAAGGAAAGGGGGCCATTGTCAATATCTCGTCTCTCACGGCGCAAAGGCCGCTCACCCGGGTGCTAGGCTATACCCTGGCCAAGAAGGCGGTGGAGGCATATACCCAATGGATGGCCGTGGAACTGGCGCTGCGCTACGGCAACGGCGTGCGCGTGAACGCCATCGCGCCCGGCGTGTTCCTGACGGAGCAGAACCGGAGCCTCCTGCTGAACCAGGATGGGAGCTTTACCGACCGGGCACAGAAGTTTATAAACAATACTCCTTTCCGGCGACTGGGAAACCCGGAGGAACTGACAGGCACGCTTATATACCTGCTAAGTGACGCTTCCCGGTTTGTGAGCGGGGAAACGATTCTGGTGGATGGCGGATTCAATGCCTTCAGCGGAGTTTAAACGGGATCAAGTTTAACCTAATCGAAAAGACATATGCCACTGTTACAAAGCTGGAGATGGTACGGACCCAAAGACCCTGTTTCCTTGGCGGACATCAGGCAAGCCGGGGCTTCCGATATTGTGACGGCACTGCACCATATACCCAACGGGGAGGTGTGGCCAGTAGAAGAGATCCTCAAGCGCAAAGCGGAAGTAGAGCGGGCCGGGTTGGTGTGGAGCGTGGTGGAGAGCGTGCCGGTGCACGAAGCCATCAAAACACAGACCCAAGGGTTCAAGCTATATATAGAGAACTATAAGCAATCGGTCCGGAACCTGGCCGCATGCGGCATCTACATCGTCACCTATAACTTTATGCCGGTGCTGGACTGGACACGGACAGACCTGAGCTACACGTTGGCCGATGGCTCAAAAGCCCTCCGCTTCGAGAAAGCCGCTTTTGTTGCGTTTGATGTGCACATCCTCCAACGGAAAAATGCTGAGCAAGACTACTCCGAAGAGGAGTTAGCGCGGGCAAGACGACGATTTGAAGGCATGAGCGGGGAGGAGAAGCAGCTGTTGCAGCGGAACATCATCGCGGGCCTGCCCGGTAGCGAGGAGAGCTTCACGCTGGGGCAGTTTCAGCAGGCGCTGGACGCTTACGCGGGCATTGACGCGGAAAAGCTGCGGCGGCACCTCATCTACTTCCTTCAGGAGGTGGTGCCGGTGGCAGAGGAGGCAGGGGTGAAGCTTGTGATTCATCCGGATGACCCGCCTTACAGCATTCTGGGGTTGCCACGGGTGGTGAGTACCGCCGCCGATATAGAGGCCCTGGTGCAGGCCGTGCCGTCGCTGAGCAACGGGCTTTGCTTCTGCACAGGATCGTTCGGGGTGCGGGCCGACAACGACCTGCCGGCGATCGTGCGGCAGTTTGGCGACCGTATCAACTTTGTCCATTTGCGGAGCACACAGCGTGACGCAGAGGGAAACTTCTATGAGGCCAACCACCTGGAGGGTGATGTGGACATGTACGCTGTGATGAAGGAACTTATTGCCATCAACCAAGGGCGGGAGCAGCCTATTCCGTTTCGTCCCGACCACGGACACCAGATGCTCGACGACCTGCACAAAGTCACTAACCCGGGTTATTCCGCCATCGGCAGACTCCGGGGGCTGGCAGAGCTACGGGGATTGGAGATGGGGATACAAAAATCAATGAACACCATATGAGTACTCCTATGAACGAAGAAACCATAGCGGCGCCCGCTGCCGCAGTACACACGCAAAAAAAGCCTTTGAATAATTTCCTAGGCGATGATTTCCTGCTGCAGACAGAGACGGCAAAGCAGCTGTACCATTCCTACGCCAAGGACCTGCCCATTGTCGATTACCATTGCCACCTGTCGCCGCAGGCGATTGCGGAGAACAAACCCTTTGCCAACATGACGGCTATATGGCTGGCAGGGGATCATTACAAATGGCGGGCCCTGCGCACCCTGGGTATCGATGAAAAGTATATAACCGGCGATGCCACGGACGAGGAGAAGTTCATGACCTGGGCAACGGCCCTGCCCTATACCATGCGTAACCCGCTGTACCACTGGGCGCAAATGGAGCTGAAAGATCCTTTTGGCGTAACGGAGCTGTTGACAGAGGCAAATGGCAAGGCCATATATGACCAGTGCAACCAACTGCTTCATAACCCTGCCTTTACCCCACAAGGATTACTGGAGCACTTTAAGGTGGAGATGGTGGGCACCACGGACGATCCGGTCGATAACCTTGCCTATCACCAGCAGATCGCCGCTTCTGATTTCAAGGTGAAAGTGCTGCCGTCTTTCCGGCCCGACAAGGTGCTGAACCTGGCAGGAGGGGAGGCCTTCAGAGGCTATGTCCAACAACTGTCGGATGCCAGCGGTGTAGCAATAAACAGCATTGAAACGCTGCTGGAGGCACTGCGGCAGCGCGTGGACTTTTTCCATGCCAACGGCTGCCGCGTCTCCGACCACGGCCTGTCCTTTATGCCTTATTCGGACAAGCAGAGCGGAAGGCTCGAAGAGGTGTTCGCTTCGGTATTAGCCGGAAACGATGAAGAGGCCGGCATATATGAGCAGGAGTTTGCCACCATGGTCTTGCGCGAGCTTTGCAGCATGTACCACCAGCATGGCTGGGTGCAGCAGTTTCACTTGGGTGCGCTCCGGAACAACAATACCCGCATGCTGCAGACCAACGGCCCCGACACGGGATATGACTCCATAGGTGATTTTCCGCAAACGGCCAGCATGTCTGCTTTTTTCAATGCGTTGGAGGCGGAAGGGCAGCTCACCAAGACCATCCTCTATAACCTAAACCCTGCCGACAATGCTGCCTTCGCCGCTATGACGGGCAACTTCCAGGGCGGCGGCATGAAAGGCAAGATACAGTTCGGCTCGGCCTGGTGGTTCCTCGATCAGTTGGATGGCATGAAAGACCAGATGAATGCGCTCTCCAACATCGGCCTCATCAGCTGCTTTGTGGGCATGCTCACCGATTCACGCTCTTTCCTTTCATATTCCCGGCACGAGTATTTCAGGAGGCTGCTCTGCAATATGTTCGGCGACGACGTAGAGCAAGGACTGTTGCCGGCTGATATCCCTTGGATCGGAAAGATGGTGCAGGACATCTGTTACTACAACGCGAAGAACTATTTTACTTTTTAGCACCCTTCGCCCCTCCTGAAAACTAAAAGGTTAAAGTTAGGATGCTCTTCCAGCGCTGTTGCTGCGACTATATATAGCACTTTGAAGGAGCGAGATTGGCACAAGGAATGGCAGGAGGTATAAGAAGCTTTAAAATATAATTCAGCATAAACGATGGATAAAAAAGTTATACGGGCCGGTATTGTAGGCTCCGGCTTTGCTGCCAGGTTTCATTATGAGGCCCTGCAACGGGTTTTCAGCGCCAAGGTAGAGCTAGTAGGGGTATACTCTGTTACAACGGCCAACTTACAGGAGTTCACGGAGGCCAGGGGCTTAAAAGCCTTTTCGAATCTCCAGGAGCTGATCGAACAAAGCGATGTCCTGCACGTGTGCACGCCGCCCGTCACCCATGAGCCGATCGTAATCGAGGCTTTGCGGCAGCACAAGCACGTGATTGTGGAGAAGCCGTTCACCGGGTACTTCGGCGATGGGAGCGAGGACTTTAACGGCGATACCTTCTCCCGGGAAAAAGGACTGGAGGAAACCCTGAAAAGCATCGGCAGGATGCTGGAGGCCGAGAAGGAAAGCGACGGCATCATCATGTATGCTGAGAACTGGGTATATGCCCCTTCGATCCAGAAAGAGCGGGAAGTCCTGGAGAAAACCGGTGCCCAGATCATCTGGATGCACGGGGAGGAGTCGCATTCCGGGTCACATTCGCTGGCCTACGGGCAGTGGAAGTTCTCCGGTGGTGGCTCAATGATCGGGAAGGGCTGCCATCCCTTGTCGGCTGCCATCTACCTGAAGCATGTGGAGGGCCGGGCGCGCAACGGCAAGGCGATCCGGCCAAAGTCCATCTCCGCACGGACGCACGCCATCACCCGCATGCCGGGTTTCAAAGACGAAGGCCATCTCAAAACTACTTATAAGGACATCGAAGACTTCGCCATGCTGCATGTCGTTTTCGAGGACGGCACCATCGCCGATGTGTTTGCCAGCGAACTCGTGCTTGGCGGCGTGCACAACTGGATTGAGGTGAACACGAGCAATCACCGGACGATCTGCAACATCAGCCCGAACAACGCCATGCAATCCTATACTCCCTCCGAGGAATATTTCAGGGACGTGTATGTGGTGGAGAAAACCGAGACTAAACAGGGGTGGTCGTCCATCTCCCCGGACGAAGGGTGGTTCTCGGGCTATCAGCATGAGATGGATGCCTTTTACAGGTCTGCCGCCTATGGCGAGCCGGTAGAAAGCAACAGCAGCCTTGCCGCAGACGTCATCGCCACCATCTATGCCGGGTATGTTTCCGCGGAAAGAAAGGGAACCGAAGTGGGTATCACGATTTTGTAAGAAGAACCCCTTACTTTAGAGCCAGGGAAACTGTAGCGTTACGCCCTGCCAGCAGCCTTGCCATATAGCCTGTACAGAAGAAGCAGGCATATATATAGGGTACCACGGCTCGAAAACATTTCAAGGGAGCCCACAGGATAAGGTTTGATGTCACTTGCCTGATGATTGGGTAATCAATCAGGCAAATGAATACGTTTCTTGTCCTGATCTTCTTGAAAACAACATTGCCAAACATGTCTTACCATTAGAACCAGTAATAGCATACCATGGGAAAAATCAAATTAAGCGAGGACGGCACGCTAAAAAAGCCCGGAACTGGGAATTACCGTTGGGTTGTCTGTGCCTTACTTTTCTTTGCCACCACCATCAATTACATCGACAGGCAGGTAATCGGCTTACTGAAACCTACCCTCGAGGCTGAATTCAATTGGTCAGAGCTGGACTATGGCTACATCATCATGTTTTTCTCGGCATCCTATGCCTTGGGGTATGTTATTTTCGGGAGTATCATTGACAGGATCGGCTCCAAACTGGGGTATTCCATTTCGGTGGTGGTATGGAGTATAGCAGCCATGCTGCATGCCGCTGCACGAAGCACGCTGGGCTTTGGCTTGGTAAGGGGGCTTTTGGGATTGGCGGAAGCCGGCAACTTCCCGGCCGCCGTGAAGGCCGTGGCTGAATGGTTCCCGAAAAGAGAGCGGGCCCTGGCAACTGGTATATTTAACTCCGGCACCAGTATTGGAGCCGTGGCCGCCCCGCTTTTGGTGCCCTGGATTCTGGGCGCCTACGGCTGGCAGGAAGCCTTCCTGATCACAGGAGCGCTGGGTTTTATATGGCTTATCTTCTGGTGGTTTCTCTACGAGGTGCCTTCGCGCCACAAGAAACTATCACCCGAAGAGTACGCGTTCATCCATATCGATAATGAGCCCGCCGTGGTGGAAACTGCCGGTTCCCTGAAATGGAGCCGCCTGCTCCGTATCCGGCAGACCTGGGTTTTTATTATCGGCAAGGTATTAACGGATCCCATCTGGTGGTTTTTCCTGTTCTGGTTGCCGTCGTACTTCGCCACCACATTTAACCTCGACCTCACCAAACCAAGTCTGCCTTTGGCTGTTGTGTACACGGCGACTACGTTTGGCAGCATTGGCGGCGGTTATTTATCCTCTTACCTGATAAAGCGGGGATGGCCCGTGCTTAAAGCCAGAAAAACAACTTTGCTGATTGTGGCTTTTGTGGTTTTGCCGATTGTGCTGGCACGGTACGCCACCGACATCTGGGTGGCCGTCGGGATCATCAGCTTGGCGGCAGCGGCGCACCAGGCCTGGAGCACCAACATCTTCACGATTGTGTCTGATATCGTACCTAAAAGAGCGGTGAGCTCTGTTGTGGGGATCGGAGGGATGTCTGGTTCAATCGCCTCTACATTTTTCCCGCTGTTTGTGGGGTGGCTGCTGAACTATTATGAGAAGCTGGGCAATATCGGTTCGGGGTACAACATCCTGTTCATCATTTGTGGCTTCGCCTACTTACTGGCATGGGGAATCATACACCTGCTGACTAAAAGCATGAAGCCTGTAGAATTATAGCCGAACATTATAGGTTCGTTTCTGGGTTGTTATTCGCTCCTATGCATTATACTGATTTTATATGCAGAAGTACTCAATGAAAAAGTTACAGTACCTGATTCTGGCCCCAACAGCTGCGTGTATGTTGTTCTACTGCCAGACCAACAAAACCACGACGGCACAGAACGACGCTGCCTCGCAGGAAAGTGCCGTGAAGCAGGAGCCGGTGACCTATGATCTGGCGTCCGCGCCTGTCGTTTCCCCGGAAGCGTCCCTTGGCCTGATGCAGGTGGCAGACGGCTTTGAAGTTAAATTAGTTGCCGCGGAGCCACTGGTCAGCACACCCGTTGCCATGACGTTTGATTACAAGGGGCGCATGTGGGTTGTGGAGATGGAAGGCTATATGCCGGACACGGTAGGGACCGGGGAGGATATCCCAACGGGAAAAGTCGTTATTCTGGAAGATACGGACAAAGACGGGGTGGCTGATGACCGGAAGGTTTTCCTGGATTCGCTGGTGCTGCCAAGGGCCATCTGCCTGATAGATGGGGGCATCCTGGTGGCCGAGCCGCCGAGCCTGTGGTACTACGAGATCAGCAACGACAAGCCGGGCAAAAAAACGCTGGTTGACGCTGAATATGCCGTCGGAGGCAATGTAGAGCATCAGCCAAACGGCCTGGTGCGGGCATTGGATAACTGGATATATAACGCCAAGTCCTCTAAGCGCTACCGAAAGGTAGGAGAGGAGTGGGTGATTGAGCCGACGCATTTCCGGGGGCAGTGGGGTATCGCGCAGGACAATTACGGGCGGCTTTATTACAACACAAATTCCGAAAACCTGCTAGGCGATTATTTCTCACCGGGATTCGGGGCTACCAATAAACATCAGCGCGGGGTGGCTGGCTTCAATGAGAAAATCGTGGCCAACAACAGGGTTTACCCGATCAGGCCGACACCCGGCGTGAACAGGGGGTATATGGAAGGCATCCTGGATGACAGCCTGCGGCTTGTTAATTTTACGGCGGCCAGCGGGCCTGTCGTGTACCGGGGTGGTTTGTTTGGGGAGGAGTATGCCTCCAATGTCTTTGTGGCCGAGCCTTCCGCCAACCTGATCAAGCGCAATATTCTGGACGAGAAAGGATATATAACCGGCGGGGAACAAGCCTACACAGAGAAAGAGTTTGTAGCCAGCGTGGATGAGCGCTTCCGCCCGGTGAGCCTTTACAATGCCCCGGATGGCGCCTTGTATGTGGTAGACATGTACCGCGGCATCATACAGCATAAAACCTACCTGACCCCCTACCTGAAGAAGCAGATCGGCAGCCGGAAACTGACACAGCCCTTGGGGTATGGGCGTATCTACAAAATCGTGCCTGAAAACAAGAAACCTGAAATGGTGATTCTGCCCGAAGATCCAGGGCAACTGGTGAAGCTGTTGGGGCATGAGAACGGATGGGTGCGCGACAATGCGCAGCAGATGCTGATTGACCGCAACTTTACCCAGGCCATCCCAGCTTTGCGACAGGCGGCAAAAGCCACCGACAAACCTTTGCTTGCGATGCACGCCCTCTGGACTCTGGAGGGATTGGGCGCCCTGCAAACAGAGGAGGTACTGGCATTGCTCCAGCAGCCCGTTTGGCCAGTCCGGATGCAGGCGCTGACCGCGCTGCCATCTGTCCTGAATCAGTCGAATTACAGGCAGTACGTGCCGGTGCTGGAGCAACTGGTGGCCAGTAACGACACGCTGGCAGCGCCCTACGTTGCGTTCATGGCAAACTATATCCATCCTTATGATAAGGCAGCATCCAGCAGCCTGCTCCAGAAAGTTGTGAAGCAGTATCCCGCCAACAAGTATGTGGCAGACGCCGTGATCAGCAACCTGTACGACCGGGAAGAAGCTTTCCAGAAGGCGATGACGGCCATTGCGCCTGATACGTCGCTGACCTTCAACAAAAGGCTGCAGCGGGTGATCACCCAGACCAGCAGTGCCAAGGCAAACCGCAGCCCGGAGGCCTTGCTGAAGGCGTTTCCGAAAGGGGCGGCCATGTTTGCCTCCGCCTGCCAGACGTGCCACGGCGCGGATGGCAATGGCGTAAAATCGCTCGCGCCTCCGCTGAATCAGTCGGAATGGGTAACCGGGGATAAAAACAAGCTGATCTCCATCGTGCTCTTCGGACTGACAGGCCCCGTGTCGGTGAATGGCCACCTATATAAAGCCCCTGAGATCAACGGCGACATGCCGGGCATTGGCTACGACAAGGACTTGTCAAATGAAAACGTGGCGCAGCTGCTCAGCTATATCCGGAAGTCGTGGCGAAACAACGCGGAGACTGTAACCGCGGAAGAGGTGAAAAGAGTGCGCGATTACCTGAAGGACCGGCAGAAGGCGTTTACCGTGGAGGAACTGAATCAATTCCCATAAAAAACATGCCTGTAAGGCCTTCGAGGCGATAGTAACGTAACACAAGCAGGTGGGCGATCAGCAAGACAAGGAATAGATTGTTGTCTTGCTGATCGCCCACCTGCTTTTTTGTGACTTTTGCCTTTTTATCCCTCTGCAGGTTTATATCATTATCAACCGAATACTGGGCACGGAGCTGTTCTATAGAACCCACCCCTGCCCCTCCAGGGAGAAATCTGCAATCAGGTTAGATAGAATAGGCATTTTTCAATTGATATTATACCATTATCAATTGAAAAATGCGCAATGAAGCTGTTCAATAATTCTGTGCGCAACTTGAACCCACCCCTAACCCCTCCGAGGAGGGGAATTTACAGTAGGTGTATAAAATTGAATGCACACGAATCATTCGATAATGGTATTAGTTTTATATCCCCTGTTGCGCACGTTCCCACACTTCACTTATATCCTTTCCGGCGCTGCTTTTACCAGTATGCAGCCACTTGCCGTCCTTTACTTCATAGTTGAAGCCCAGGCTTGCCCCAACACGGCTGGAATCCCGTGAAAAGAAGTCGATGTGCTCGGTATATTTCCCGTTTTTCGCGGTATAGGTGCCGCCCCCGGTGCCGGAGAACTCCTTCGTCTCTGTGTTAAAAGCTATCCATTGGAACCGACCATCAGACAGTACTTTAAGTGTTTTGCGCGGGCCGCGCTGCATTGGGTTTATTTTGCCATCCTCACCGGCGCGGCCTGTGATGCGCCAGGTCCCTTCTAAAGGGGTGGTGGTATTCTCCGGGGAGAGCTTTTCCCAACTTTGCTGTCTGTCGCTGTTTATCTGTAACTGCCCATTTTTCAGTGTATAAGTCAGGGAGGTAGTGGTGCCGACTGTTGCGTTATCCAGGGTGTTGTACTCAAAGTTCAGGGTCATGTTTCCGTTCGAGGCCGTGTAGGTGCCGCCATAGGTACCGATAAACTTCTTGGCAGTGGGGCTAAAATAGGCAACGGTAAAATAGCCATCCTCAAGCATAGCGACCGCCGTGGCACCTTCAGGCAGACTTGCGAACTCTGCTGTGCCGGAAGCTAACCTCCAGGCACCCGCCAGCTCTGCCTGCTGCACGTGCTCGATAGCTGATTTCCGGTCAGCCTTGTTAAAACTGAACTGCGGGAACAAGGCACACAGCATCAAAAGAAATGCTCCCAATGTGTTCGAAAGTACAACGCTCATAGTCATAGATTTTGGTTCATGCTGTTTAACGATCTTCGGGCTTACTTGTTGGCTCAGAGCGCTATATATGATCATTGGGAATGCAATGGTTTATATATGGCTTCCTATAGAAGCCTCAGCTTTCATTTTTTAAAACGATACTCTATGGGTTTCCGGTTTTCAGTTGCGATTTCGTACTGTAAATATTACACAGATTGAAAACAATATCAGCGGGAACGTGTCATATTAGCATTCTGAAATGATGCTTGTTACATGAGACTTCTACTTTTAATCTTTTTCTTTTTCCCGGCAGCGTTGGCCTTAGCGCAGACAGGGGTTATAACCGGCACTGTCCGGGATGTGAATACGCAGGAGCCGCTAATTGGTGTCTCCGTGCAGTTGGTGGAAGCGCAATTGGGAACGGTGAGCAACGAGGCCGGCTCTTTCCGGCTGGAGGATGTTCCGCTGGGCAGCTATACCGTGCAAAGTTCCTACGTAGGTTACCAGCCGGTGCGAAAGTTCAACATCAACGTCACATCCGGAAACGTGCAGATCCTCAACTTTGAGCTGGCTCCGTCAGCAAGCGAGCTGCAGCAGGTGGAGGTGGTGGCCAACCGCCGGCAGAGCGCCGCTGTAGCCGACCTGGTAACGCCCCTCTCGGTGCAAAGCCTGAGCACGGAGGAGATACGAAGCAACCCGGGCGGCAATTTTGACATTTCGAAGGTGGTGCAGGTGTTGCCTGGCGTGGCCACCAGCGGCACCGGCGGCGGCAGCCGGAACGACCTGATCATCCGGGGCGGGGCACCCAACGAAAATGTGTATTATCTTGATGGCATTGAGATTCCCCTGATCAACCACTTCACCACCCAGGGGAGCGCGGGTGGGGCCACGGGTATCCTGAATGTCTCTTTCATAGAGGACCTCAAAGTAAGCTCCTCGGCCTTCGATGCCCGGTATAACAACGCGCTCTCCTCGGTGTTCGAGTTCAGGCAGCGATACGGCAATCCCGAGCGCTTCTCCGGAAACGTGCGCCTGAGCGGCTCTGAGTTTGCCACCACCCTCGAGGGTCCAATCTCCTCCAGAACCACCTACCTGGTTTCGGCACGGCGGTCGTACCTGCAGTTCTTGTTCAAGTTGCTGGATTTGCCGATCCGCCCCAATTACTGGGATTTCCAGTACAAGGTCGACCACAAAATCGACAGAAGAACCTCGCTTTCCTTCCTCGGGGTAGGTGCCATCGATGAGTTCTCGTTTGGCGTGCCGCGCAACAGCACGCCGGAGAATGAGTACATCCTACGTTCTATCCCGCTGAACAACCAGTGGAATTATACTACCGGCGTAGCCCTGAAAAGGCTGGTAACCGACGGCTATATAAACCTGGCCGTGAGCCGCAATGCCTTTAACATCGACCTCGAAAAATCAGAAGCAAACCAAAACGGGGAGGCGAAGCAGCTAACCCTGAAGTCTACCTCGCGCGAGACGGAAAACAAACTGCGCTTGGACGTGAACAAATACCGCAACGGCTTTAAATATGCCTATGGCGTTTCGGGACAGTACGTGCAGTTCGCCAACAACATCTTCAGCGTCATTAGGCAGGAAATACGCGACGGGGACAATAACGTGGTGGAGCCCGGCCAGACGATCAACTACGACACAGACCTGGGATTTTTCCGCTACGGGGCATTCGGGCAGGTATCTAAATCTGTTTTTGATAACCGGCTGGGCCTTTCTTTGGGGCTCCGCACCGATATGAACACGTTCACCGAGACAGGGAGGAACCCGTTGAGGGCCCTTTCCCCGCGCGTAGCCCTTTCTTACCTGCTTTCAGATAAATGGACACTGAACGCCTCGTCGGGCATATACTACAAATTACCCATATATACCGTGCTGGGGTACCAGGAAAACGGGCAGTATCTGAACAAGGACGCTGCTTACACGCAGTCGATCCATTATGTGCTGGGCACTGAGTTTTTGCCGCGCCTGGACCTGCGGTTCACGCTGGAAGGGTTTTACAAGGACTACAGCAACTACCCTGTTTCCCTGCGCGACGGTATTTCGCTGGCAAACCAGGGTGGGGATTTCGGCTCAATCGGCAACGAGGCCGTGCGTACTTCCGGAAAGGGGAGGGCTTACGGGATGGAGTTTTACCTGCAGAAGAAGCTGACAGGCTCTGTGTTTTCCGTGCTTTCCTACACCTATGTGGTAAGTGAGTTTGCCGGCACCGACGGCCGTTATATAGCCAGCGCCTGGGATTACCGGCACCTGGTATCCGGGTTGCTCGGAAAGAAGTTACCCCGGAACTGGGAACTAGGAGCCAAATACCGCTTTGCCGGCGGAGCGCCCTCCACGCCATTCGACTTAGTCGCCTCGCAGCGAAATTACGGGGCGTTGGGTGTGGGCATCCTGGACTATGCCCGGCTTAATTCAGAGCGGCTGCGGCCTTTCAGCCAACTGGATGTGCGGGTAGACAAAAAATGGAACTTCAACCGCATCACCCTTGACCTGTTCCTGGATATCGCGAATGTGCTGGCCAGCAAAACGCCGGGATACGACCGTTACACCTTCCAGCGCAACGCCGATAACACCGGCTTTGCCACCACAGACGATGCAGCCTTACGCGATGACGGCAGCAACGCGATTCCACTGATCCTGAGCAACGACGACGGCAATCTGGTACCCACGCTCGGCTTTATCGTAGAGTTCTGACATTTGCCTGCCCCAATTTATATATAACTCCAAATGCCCATGAACAAAATCAGAATGTTAGCTGTGCTGAATGCGCTTTTCTTCCTGGTGCATTTGGTGCCGTCCCAGCTAATACAACTCGAACTGCTGAACTCGCAGACGATCGGCGAGGTCTCGGACAAATACCCCACGCTCTTTACACCGGCAGGAATCACGTTTGCGATATGGGGCCTGATCTACCTGGCTCTGATTATTTTTTGCATCTATCACTTGGTAAAGGCTTTCCGGGCTGACAGGGGCCATGAAGCCAACAAAGACTTACTCCGGATAGACTTTCTGTTTGTCCTCAACAACCTGGCTACCGGCGCCTGGACAATTGCTTGGGTATATGAGTGGCTAATGCTTTCCGTTATGCTGATGCTGGTGCAACTGCTTACCTTGCTCCTGATCCAGCTCAGGCTGGGCATATATGATCCATCCCGTTCGCTCGCATCCCGGTGGTTTACACAGTTTCCGCTGAGTATCTATTTCGGCTGGATTATCATTGCCACGGTTGCCAATGTCAGCGCCACGCTCGTTGGGCTGGGATGGAACGGCTTTGGGTTGAAACCGGAGCTCTGGGCGATCGGCATGGTGGCGGTGGCGACGCTGATCACCTTGTTTGTGGTGCTGAACAGGCGCAACCCTTTTGTCGGGCTGGTAACTGTTTGGGCGTTTTATGGCATCGTACTGAAGCATCAGCAGACCGATTTTACCGGTAGCCCCGCCATCCGTACCTCCGCATGGATCGGGCTGTTGCTCGTGGCGTTGGTCGTGCTGTTGCAGCTGTACCGGAACGCGCAGACCAAAACTATTCGAACGCAAACCCGGGCTTAGGTATATAGACGCAGTATCTCCTTGCCGCCCGTCTGGCATACCGACAGGTTAGCAGGGAAAACCAGTACAGGCATATATAAATCCTGTTGCCGGATCAGCTACACAGGGTATCATTCGCTTTGATTAACTAGCGGATAATCTTGTGTTTATGCCTTAAATTATTTAAGTTGAGGTTATTCGCTTTGAGTGAGGGTACGACTATGGAGCTACTGATAAACGGGGAGAGGCATACGGTAAAGGCCGATGCGGACGCAACGCTGCTACAGGTGCTGCGCGATGAGCTCGACCTGACCGGCACCAAATATGGCTGCGGAGAAGGGCAGTGCGGCGCCTGCACCGTGTTGTCAGGTAACACCGCCGTTCGCGCCTGCCAAACACCCTTAGGTGCGGTCCAGGGCAAAGCGATAACGACCATAGAGGGACTGGCAAAGGACGGAAAGTTGCACCCGGTGCAGCAGGCGTACCTGGAGGCGGACGTTTTCCAGTGCGGGTACTGCGCCCCGGGAATGCTGATGTCTACGGTGGCATTGCTGCGGGCCAATCCAAACCCGTCGGAAGCGGAGATCATCCGGTTTATGAACGGGAATGTTTGCCGCTGCGGTACCTACCCCCGCATCCTAACAGCTATAAAAGAGGCCGCAAAAGCATAACAGAGCAAAGACTATGGAGCGAGCAAAAGATGCCGACGGGCAACAGCTTCCGGAAGGGAAGGAAAGAGGCCGGTTCAGTGAAAGCAGGCGTAACTTCTTCAAGCTTTTGGGTGGCGGCTTGGCGGTAACATTCGTGCTGCAGG
This sequence comes from Pontibacter saemangeumensis, assembly GCF_039541895.1. Lineage (NCBI taxonomy): Bacteria > Pseudomonadati > Bacteroidota > Cytophagia > Cytophagales > Hymenobacteraceae > Pontibacter > Pontibacter saemangeumensis. Next base: position 115,250 of record NZ_BAABHC010000002.1, on the reverse strand, counting down.
ACGCCTTCGCTCTTTTCTCAGACACAGACAAGGCGACTGCTATCGGGAAAGCCGCTGCCGATGAGGTAGGGGCCTGGCTCCATATAGGCGCTGACAATGCTGTGACCGTGTACACGGGTAAGGTAGAGGTGGGGCAGAACATCCGCACCTCGCTTGCGCAGGCGGTGGCAGATGAACTCTATCTACCGGTGGCTTCTATCAGCATGGTGATGGGCGACACAGCCCGCACGCCTTACGATGCCGGCACTTTTGGCAGCCGCAGCACGCCAAGCATGGGCCCACAGTTACGCAGGGCAGCCGCGACAGCCCGTGAAACTTTGTTAGAACTGGCAGCTAAAAAGTGGGGCGTCTTGAAATCCGATCTGAAAGTAGCCGGGGGAAAGGTGCTGCATCCTAAAACAAATGCGTCCATAAGCTTCGGCGAGCTCACAAAGGGAAAAGAAATCCTGAAGAATATACCGGGTGAGGTCCCGCTGATACCCGTAGACGCGTGGCGGGTGGCGGGCACTTCTGTTCCGAAAGTAAACGGAGAAGAAATCCTGACGGGCAAGCACAAGTTTGTCTCCGATATGAAGCTCCCCGGTATGCTATATGGGAAAGTATTGCGTGCCCCTTCCTTCAATGCCACAGTGCAGCGCGCTGACCTGGCAGCCGCCAAAGCGTTGCCGGGCGTGGTGGTGGTGCAGGAAGGTAATTTTATCGGGGTGGCTGCGCCTGACAGGGCAACTGCAGAAAAAGCACTGGCGGCCGTGAAGGTGATATGGAACACGACGAACCAACCGTCCCGATCAGACCTATTCGATTACCTGAAAGCGAACGCTTCGGGTGGGGGAGGCGGCAGGGGAAGCACAACAAAAGGAAACATAGAAGAAGGCATGGCTTCCGCCACTAAAACGCTCAGCGAAAAATATACTGTTGATTATATAGCCCACGCCCCCATGGAACCGCGTGCTGCCCTGGCGCGATGGGAAGACGGCCTGCTCACGGTCTGGACCGGTACGCAGCGGCCGTTTGGGGTACAGGAAGAACTTAGCCGGGAGTTCGGGTTACCGAAAGAGAAGGTGCGGGTGATCATGCCCGATACCGGCTCGGCCTATGGTGGGAAGCATTCGGGGGAGGCTGCGTTAGAGGCCGCCCGAATGGCAAGAGTCGCGCAAAAGCCCGTGAAACTAACCTGGACGAGGGAGGAGGAGTTTACCTGGGCCTATTTCAGGCCGGCGGGCCTGATAGAAGTGAGCAGCGGTGTAACGGCCGATGGTACGCTTAGTTCTTGGGAATTTCATAACTATAACTCCGGCACCTCCGGCATACAGACGCCCTATGTGGTGGCCAACCAGCAGATTCAGTACCACCCCGTAGACTCCCCTCTGAGACAGGGCTCCTACAGGGGGCTTGCTTCCACAGCGAATATTTTTGTGATTGAGTCGCAAATGGATGACCTGGCAAACCTGGTGAACATGGACCCGCTGGCGTTCCGGTTGAAGAACCTGCAGGAGCCCCGGCTGCGCGCCGTGTTCGAGGCGGCTGCCAAAGGATTCGGCTGGGGAAAATCAACCCCCGCGCAAAACCACGGTTATGGGATAGGCGGTGGCACCGAGAAGGGAGGCTTCACGGCCACTTGCGCCGAGGTGGCGGTAGACCCGCGCACCGGGGAGGTGAAGGTAATCCGTGCGACCACAGCCTTTGAATGCGGCGCGGTCATCAACCCCAAACACCTCGAGCACCAGATACTCGGGGCAGTAGTGCAGGGGATAGGCGGGGCCTTGTTCGAGGCAGTGGAGTTTGAGAACGGCAAAATCCTCAACCCGCATTTTGCGCAGTACCGGGTGCCCCGGTTCAAAGACATGCCTGCGATGGAGATCATCCAGCTCAACAGAAAAGACCTGCCTTCAGCCGGGGCCGGCGAGGCGCCTATCGTAGGCATTGCGCCTGCCATCCGGAATGCCATTGCACAGGCCACCGGCGTTAGGCTCAAATCGCTTCCCCTTGCGCCCAATGGAATGAAGGGGATGCTCGGCAGCCGTTAACAGGAAGCGAAGCGTTTTTTCTAAAACTTCTCCTTTGCTCGTATATAGATTGACCTCAATGTACCTGTTTGTAAACGTGCTGCGCTTCTGTCGGCTTCAGGGGGGCTGCATCCTTTTTTCAGGCGCTGCAACAGGAAGGGGTGGATAGTAGAAAATTGCAACTTACCGGTATCGCCTTTTTCTACATAGTAACATGCCTATATGAGGTTGCTTTCCCATTCTGACACCAAATCGTTTCGATTTTTATCAAAAAGATGAGTTTTTCTTTCTCGGGAATCAATACCAACAGGTTCAACTTCTGCAGCTAGCTGGTCACAGAGCACAGCATGCCTCATCTTTTACACGATGTGTAAGTTCTTATAAGTTTATATATACCGTTTGTGTTCAATTGGTTATGAAGGAAAGATATATCCTTTTCAGAATGCTTCTCACACCTTTTTCCTCGCACATTTCTGGCGCCATATGTAAAGCTAAATCGTCGGCCTGATCAGTTAAAATCAACCTGAAGAGTGCTATCGGAAGAAGCCTGATTGGTGTTTGTCCTTTCATGTCCGTCTAAAATTTTGTACTTTTACAGTCTCAAAGATTTCAGAACATCTTTTTTTAACATTCAAACTAATTATAAATAACAGTAAAAATGCATATTGATAACGTAGCAATCCTGGGCGCAGGTAATCTGGGAAACGCCATTGCAGAAGGACTTTTAAGCAATGGTAAGTATGAGCCGGAAAACATTTACGTAACCAGGAGGAACACGAAATCATTGCAGCGCTTGAAAGACAAAGGCCTGCATGTTACCAACGATAACAGCTTTGCCTTAAAAAACTGCCGTTTTATTCTGCTCTGTGTGCAGCCCGCCCACCTGGAGCATGTCCTCAAGGAGATTACACCCATCCTCGACCCTGAGCAGCATGTTTTGCTGAGTGTGATAGCCGGCGTGACCATCGACGATATCAGCCAAATAACCGGGGATTTCCCGATCGTGCGTTGCATGCCGAACACTGCCATTGCCGTGCAGGAATCCATGACGAGCCTTGCCTTTAACACCAGAGCGGCAGGAGTGGAAGAGGAAGTCAAGGAGATCTTTAACTGCCTCGGCGAAACCCTGGTGATAGAGGAGGAATTGATGGCAGGCGCTACGGTGCTGTGCTCCAGCGGAATAGCGTTCAATATGCGCTTTATCAGGGCCGTGACCCAGGGAGGTATCCAACTTGGCCTGGACGCGGAGGATGCCCAGAAGATTGCCGTGCAGGTTAGCAAAGGGGCCTCTACCCTCCTGACTATCAACAGGTCGCATCCCGAACAGGAAATTGACAAAGTAACCACACCCGAGGGATGCACCATCACGGGGCTGAACGAGATGGAGCACCAGGGCCTAAGCTCTGCCGTGATTAAAGGCCTGGTTGGTTCCCATCAGCGGATTCTTGCCCTGAAAGAGCAGCGTGACAGGGACAACAGCAAAATCTCGATCAGCGCTTTGCAGGAGCTTCTGCAGTAATATAGCTTCGGAGGGGTTTACCTAAAGCCCTATATCCACCGTTCCTTCCTTTTACTATTTCATATATAAGCATAGCAGTTGCCGGCATAATTTTGCCGGCAACTGCTATGCCATGAAGCGCATGGGCGTCTTCAAAACTGCATCATGCGCCTCCCCATATTTTGGCAGTAACAGTTTGTTCGCTGCCCGCTATCTTTTTATATCGATACAACATTTATAACATGAATTACCAGCCACAGCGAGTTGTCGTGAAAGTAGGCTCCAACGTCTTAACCAAAGACGACGGTTCTCCGGACAGGGAGCGTATGGCGAAACTCGTAAAACAACTTGTCTTTTTGAAAGAGCAGGGCCTGCAGGTGGTGCTTGTCTCCTCCGGGGCAGTAGCCTTCGCCCGGAATACCATCAACTTCGATGACAAAACTGAGTCCGTTGTCCGGAAACAGATCCTGGCCTCCGTGGGGCAGATCGATATTATCTACGCATACAAGGACCTTTTTCATGCGGAAGGGCACCGGGTGGCCCAGATTGTGGTCACGCCACAGGATTTTCTTTCGCGCAGGCACTTCCTGAACATCAAAGGCTGCCTGTCGGGGTTGCTCAACCACGGCATCATCCCGATCATAAATGAGAACGACGCGGTGGCAGTGACAGAGCTGATGTTCACCGACAACGACGAGCTTGCCAGCATGACGGCGGCCATGATAGACGCCGACACCCTGCTTCTGCTCACCAACGTGGATGGCATCTATAACGGCCACCCTGATGACCCGGCGGCAAAGGTGATTGAGCGGGTAAGGCGAAAAAGCACCGGCATGGGCCGCTATATCACTTCCTCCAAATCCTCGTTGGGGCGTGGAGGGATGCAAAGCAAGTTGAAAATGGCCAAGAAGGCCGCCTACCTCGGCATCCATGTGTTCATCGCCAACGGCAACCGCGACAATGTGCTGCATGATTTTTATAACAAGACCCTGTCAGCCACCTATTTTGAGCCCGAGTCGTCGAAACCCAATCCTAAGAAATGGGTGGCGCACAGCGACAACTTTGCAAAAGGCGAAGTGGTGGTGAACGAGGGGGCCAGAGAAGCCCTGCACGCAGGTGAGGCAAACAGCCTGCTACCCATTGGCATGGTTTCCGTGTCCGGTGATTTCTCGAAAGGGGACATCATCCGGATCATAGATGAGAAAGGGGAAGAGATTGGCTTGGGCAAGGCGGAGTACGGGTCAAAAAAAGCAGTCGGCAAAGTCGGCATGAGCAAGCAGAAGCCCATGGTGCACTACAATTATTTATATCTGTTTGAATATCACAGCATCTAAGCATATGGATTTAGAGAACATTTTTATAAAGGTAAAGCAGGCGAGCAGGAAACTGAGCTTGTTGCCGGAGGAGAAGGTAGTGACCGTACTCGAAGAACTGGCTGCAAGTGCCCTGCAAGCGACTGGCACCATTCTGGCGGCCAACGAAAAGGACCTTGCCCGGATGCCAGCCGATGACCCGAAGTTCGACAGGCTGAAGCTGACGGAGGAACGGATCGCCGCTATCGCCGGTGATCTGCGCAATGTGGCCAGTCTGCCGTCCCCGCTTGGCAACGTGCTGTCGGAGCGTACGCTGGAAAATGGGCTGGAGTTGAAGAAAGTCACGGTGCCGCTGGGGGTAATCGGAATCATATATGAGGCGCGCCCGAATGTAACCTTCGATGTATTCAGCCTGTGCCTGCGTTCCGGCAACGCCCTGCTCCTGAAGGGAGGCAGCGACGCCCAGGAATCCAATACCGCGATTGTGCGCCTGATCCATGAGGTGCTGGAGCGGAATGGCGTTGACAAAAATGTGGTGCAGTTGCTCCCGCCGGACCGGGAGGCTACCAGCCAACTGCTGCAGGCCGTGAAATATGTCGATATCATCATACCGCGGGGCAGCCAGGGCTTGATCAACTATGTGCGCGAGCATTCGAAAGTGCCCGTGATCGAGACAGGGGCGGGTATCGTGCATACCTACTTCGACGAGTTCGCAGACCTGGAGAAGGGGAAGGAGATTGTAGTGAACGCCAAGACACGCCGCGTAAGCGTCTGCAATGCGCTGGATTGCCTGTTGATCCACCAGAATCGCCTCTCTGATCTGATCATTATTGCGGAAGGGCTTGCAGCAAAAGAGGTAGCGCTCTATGCAGATGCTGCTGCTTACCAGGTACTCAAAGGCCATTACCCGCCGGATTTACTCTATATGGCGACGGCAGCACACTTCGGGACTGAGTTCCTTTCTCTGAAAATGTCGGTGAAAACAGTGACAGGCCTGGAGGAAGCGATAGATCATATCAATACGCACTCGTCTCAGCACAGCGAGGCGATCATATCGGAGAGTGAGCAGCATGTAGAACAGTTTATGCGCGCGGTGGATGCAGCGGCCGTTTATGCCAACACGTCTACCGCCTTCACGGATGGCGCCCAATTCGGGTTAGGCGCCGAGATCGGCATCAGCACGCAGAAGCTTCATGCGCGGGGCCCCATGGCACTTAACGAGATTACCAGTTATAAATGGCTGGTTAAAAGCAACGGGCTTGTGAGGGCCTGACAGTTTTAGACAGTGCGTAAGCCGGGGAAGAGCACTTGTTTTACTATATGGTTCAGCCGCTTTGTAAAGGCATATATAAAGTAAGTGGATGAAATTCACCTTGGCCTATTGCCATTGTTCCTAAAAAGACATGGCTATATTTAGCTGGCAAGCCTAAAGGTTCAGTTAAACTCTGAAAGGGCTTAAAGCAGGCGCAGAAATAAGAAAGGGACACCGGAAGTGTCCCTTTCTTATTATTGTATCAGAGGCTGGTCTATATAACCGCTGCTGGCGGTTCGCCCGGCTCTCTTATATCGTGAAGTCAATCCATTTTTTATCTGACTCACTGGAGGCAACGGCGCTGTCGACAAAGGCCATGCCACGTATGCCTTCCTCCACAGAGGGAAACTCGATTGCCGTATTCTCCTGGCTGTCGCCGTTTATTCTGGCAGCAAGCGTCAAGGCAAAATTTCTGTAGATGTTCCCGAACGCCTCCAGGTATCCTTCCGGGTGCCCACCTGGGGTACGGGAGTTGTGCCTCGCGATCGGGCTCAGATAAGGCGAACCTGCACGGAGCATCTCCGTCGGCTTGTCGAGCCACTTCAGCAGCAGGGTGTTCGGCTCCTGCTGATGCCACTCCAGGCCACCATTTTCACCGTCTATTTTCAGAATGAGGTTGTTTTCCTCTCCGGCTGCCACTTGCGAGGCCATCAGCACGCCCCTAGCGCCATTGTCGAACTTTAGCAGCACCGCACCGTCATCGTGTGACTGCCTTCCTTCCACAATGATATCCAGGTCAGCACAAAGTTGCGTCACCTGCAGGCCCGTGGCATATTCAGCCAGGTTAAAGGCATGCGTGCCTATATCGCCCATCACGCCGCTCTTGCCACCCTTTTTCGGGTCGGTTCTCCAGGCAGCACCCGGGTTTCCTTCTCTTTCCGACTGCTTGCTCAGCCAGCCCTGCCGGTACTCCACTGATACCTTCCTGACTTTTCCGATAACGCCGTTCTGGATCATTTCCTTTGCCTGCTTCACCATGGGGTAACCGGTGTAGGTGTGGGTAAGGCACAGCACCAACCCTTCCTCGCTTAGTTTCTCCTTCAGCTGTTTCGCCTCGTCAAGGGTTAAGGTGATAGGCTTCTCTATGACTACATGAAATCCTTTGTCCAGCGCCATCATCGCCGGAGCAAAGTGAGCGAAGTTGGGCGTAACGATGGTGACGAAATCCATGCGCTTGTCTTCCGGCAGTTGGCTTTCCTTCTCCAGCATTTCCTCATAGGTGGTGTAGATCCTGTCTTCAGGCAGAAACAAAGAGCGCCCACTGTCCACTGCGATGTCTTTGTTGATGCTCAGGGCGCCGCAAACAAGCTCTACCATCCCATCCATGTTGGCGGCAATACGGTGAATAGCTCCGATAAAGGCATCTTTTCCCCCACCTATCATGCCCATCCGTAATTTTCGATTCATAGTCGTTGTTATTAAGATATGTTAAAGAATTTTGTGAAAAATGTAATCAGCATGCGTTGCTAATTCGATTTCAATATACATAAACCATTCGAAAAGGCATTAAAATCAACTCAAATTAGCCTAACAATCGTGCTGCTCCGCATTTAGGCGACCGTACGCTTTTCATGCAGCGCAATGCTGAAAATACTTGTTATATACGGAGGGCAGGCATGGGGTTCCGAATCAGATAAAGAGTTCATTAGAGGAGGACCGGGAAAACAGCTTAAGGCAAAGGCAGGCAAGTGCACCTGAGCAACTGATGGTACAGCAGGTATCTGTTAGTTATAATCATTTATCAAATTGAAGAGCGCGATGTCCGGTAGGAGAGGCGTTAATACAAATTCATATAGGAAAGACTGAGAAGCCAGCGCGGGATAAAGGTTTATTTACGCTGCGGCACCGTCCAGAGGTATATGGTGGAGCCACCTACCTGCACGGTCTGTTCCGGCTTCCAGTCGTCCATATCGAAAGCATGCGAAACAATACGCGTTCCGGGCTTTAGCTGCAGCAGTTTCGGGCGGAGTTTTAGATTAACGCTCGGTAATAAATAAAGCGTGACGACCGTAGCCTCACTCAGATCCACATCAAACAAATTGCCTTCCACGAACCTTACCTTATCGGTCACATTGAATTTTCTCGCATTCGCATTTGCTTCCGCAATACGCTCCGGGTCTATATCCACGCCAGTGCCCTTTGTGCCGTACTTTTTGGCAGCAGTAACCACGATGCGTCCATCACCGCACCCCAGGTCATATAAGACATCGTCTTCAGTGACATTACCTAGTTCGAGCATGGCATCCACCACCTCCTGGTTGGTGGGCACATAGGGCACATCCAGGTTCTGGGCCAAGGCATCCTGATACTGCAAAAACGCGATTGCGCAGATAGCCATGATCAGCGCGTATAGTGAATTTTTGAATGCTTTCATGCTTTTGGAGTTAAAATTAAAACACTAATTCACAGACGTATAAGTAATCGAATTTCTTTAAATCAAAACTTTTTCTGAGCAGGGTATATATAATGCGGCTTCTTTGCCGCATGCTTCTTCTTCACTTGTTTATAAACTTTCTTAGTTACGGACAAGCCTGATCTTCAGTTGTCTGATTACGCTTCAGATAAGATCCTGTGACGCATCAACCATATCCCATACTCATATAGCAAGTGGTATTGGAGGAAATGATCAGGAATCCATCTATATACTAAAAGGGTATCAACCACTGTTATAGGGGGCAGATTTTCGAAGCAGCATTTTATCTACGCTTGGCAGGACCAGGAGAAGGAGCACGCCAATCAGAAGTACGGCTACTCCCACCAGGGCCCCTAAGCCGGTATATACTAAACTGGAATAAAAGAGGTAGCCGCTCGTAAGGCAGAACAGGAGGGGGGTAACCGGGTAAAACGGCACGGGGAAAGGGCGTTCCAGCAGCGGGTTTTTCCTGCGTAATACAAAAAGAGCAAGGCCCACTAAAAACAGAAAAAACCAGAATACCGGGGCGGTATACTCTACAATCGTCTCAAAACCATTCCGGGTAAACAGGCCGAAGCTAATAAGGGCCAGGGAGATGGCGCCCTGCAGCAGGAAGGCGTTGACTGGGGAGGACGTCCTGAAGTTCCACTTGCCAAGGGGCCTGAAAATCATAAAATCCCGCCCGAGGGCGTAGTTGGTGCGGGCGCCAGTGAAAATAGTGGCATTGGCAGAGGTAAGTGCCGCAACCGAAACGATCAGTCCTATCAGCACAACGCCTCCCTCCCCAAATACTTGCCGCATCAGGTCACCAGCCACGGCATCGGACCCAGCCATGCCTTTTAATCCGAGTACATTCAGATAGGCCACATTGATGAGCGCATAGGTGACCGTGATAATCAGGATGCTTAAGAGGAGCACCTTTGCCATGCCCCGGCGCCCGGACTTCAGCTCAGCGGAGATATAGGCGGCTTCATTCCAGCCCCCGAACGTCAGCAGCACAAACACCATGGCCAAACCCAAAGAATGCCCTTCCCCGGATGCGGGGGCTGTAGCAGGAACTGCTGGCTCTGCCGGGGCGAAGAAAATGCCCGCGACCAGAATGATCAGGATACCCAGCACTTCCAGCGCCACCAGTAATTTCTGTGTGGCTGTACCCACGCTCACCCCAAGTATATTGACGCCTGTCAAGGCCACGACCACCAAGGCTGCATATATGGCCGAAGTGAATTCGCCAATGCTGAATATTTGTGCCAGGTAATCCCCTATGATGAAAGAGAGCAGGGCAATGGATCCTGTCTGGATGACGCTCATCCGTGCCCAGGCAAACAAAAAAGAAAGGCGCCTGCCAAAAGCACGACGCAGGAAATAGTAGTCGCCGCCGGTGTGTGGGTAGGTGGTGGTGAGTTCGGCATAGCAAAGCGCGCCTATCAGGGAAACGGCTCCGCCCAAGATCCATGTGAGCATAAAGGATGTACTGCTTCCGGTGTTGGCAGCTACCAGCGATGGCGTGCGGAAGATGCCCGCCCCTACCACAATGCCGACAATTACTGCTATCGCATCCGTTATATTGAGAGAGGGTTTCGGGTTATCGCTTTTGCCGGCTTCAGCTTTTTTTTCGAATGTATCTTCCTGATCTCCAGTGCCTGTCAACGTGGGTTTATCATACATCGGAATGACTCGAAGTTGAACTTTACATACGACGGAGATAATCTATTAGTTGAATGCCAAGGTGTGTACTGTTTACTTATATATAGGTAGCACCGTAGCCCATAGCTATATGGCTGAGGTTTGCTCATGAAGGAAGGTAAATGCGGAACTTCCTAAAGACTAAATAGCATAAGGAGATTTATTAGGAATCGGGTTTGTTCAAGCCAAGGTTTTCACGGGTATGTTTTTAGGGGCTTCCATGAGGCTGGCAATGAATGCTGCCAGGCTTTTCTGGGATTTCACCGTGCCCTTCTCCAATTCTCCTTTCCTGGTTATATCACAATCGGCTTCATCTGCATGTGTAAACCAGGTCGGTCTAAGGATAGTGTAGTCAAGGGCCGAGGCTTCTATCACATCTGCCGCTTTCCGAAAAGGCTTTAAAACGCGTTTTAGAGAAATAACATAATGCCTGCAAGCCTTTCACCTATATACTGTCACTGCTATACTGTCACTGCTTAAGAGGGTATTAATGAGCAACGAGTGTAAACCATGTAAATCCTACATGTATGTAATTCCATGAAACCTATCATCAGCATCATCACTTTTCTTCCGTCTTTTCGAACATCAGGAAATGCTGTATTGGCAGAAAATCCTCTCGCCTGAACAGCTTGAACCCATTCGCCTCCAGTTCCTTCGTCACCTGCTCCACAGTCATTTTATGCAACTCCCGGATCGATAAGTTTGGGTCCTCGGCCCGGTACTCCAGTAGCAGCAGTTTACCGTCCGGCTTTAAGGCCCTGTATATTGCCTGCAGCATTTCCTGGGGATATTCCAGTTCATGATATACATCAACCATAAAAGCGAGGTCAAGTGAGGCATCAGGCACATTTATATTTTTTTCACCGCCTTTTACTACTTCCACATTACGCAGTCCAAGTTCCTGTCTGCGCTTTTTCAGTTCAGATACAAATGCATCCTGCAACTCTACAGCGTATATTTTACCTTTGGGGACTTTCTCTGCTATCTTAAAAGTATAAAAGCCGGTACCTGCGCCAATATCTGCGACTACGCTTTGGGGGTTTAGCAGCATGTTATCAATGGCGCGTAGCGAGTTTTCTTCTTCCAGCCTCGTGCTCCTGTCAAGCCAGCTACCCCCGCCCGTTCCGATTACCCGGGCTATTTCGCGGCCCATATATACTTTGCCAGTACCACCCGAACCCGGTGTTTTAGTAGTATAGACAGCTGCTGCTTTCTGATCTACCTGCGCCTTACAGGAATTTCCGGCAATCAGGAATAAAACCAGTAGTAGCCAAAAAAGTCGTTTCATACTTTGAAAGGAGAATGTTTTCATATAAACAGGAAATTTGCATAAATCCGTATTCCGTTTTGTTACGTCATAATTCTGTCCTTTGGCTCATTTTTGGTGCAACCATTTTATTTAGTGCAACCATATAATAATGACTTCCCTCCGCGGTACAATTTCTAAACACTTTAACAAGTATCAAAGGCGAACAGATTTAGCAATTTCATTTATATCTCCTATTAGGTATGTTTTATATAATATAGTTGATTGGCTCCTTGTTGTACCGAACCTGATGCACTAATCGTAACAGCGGGATATCATGAAAGGTAGGCTGAAAACCCTGTTTGAGCTGCATAGTATATGTTCCTTATAAATAGGCTTATGAATGCATAGGCTTTATATATAAAAAAATATCGATAGATGCGATTAGTTACAATTAAGGCTCCTTCCGGACAAGGCAAGAGCGTAGCTGACATAGCGTTTGCGGCCGGAGCTTCGCGTGTGTCCATACGGCAGGCACGACAGTATACCTCAGACCACACTGAAACGGATCTGGATGTGGTGGAGATAGACTTCAACACCTAAAGCCAAGCGGCTCATAGAGAGCCTCATGGTTGCGCCATTATACGATCCCGATACTTTTACTTTCACAGTACGGCATCCGGAGTCCTTGTTCGGAGATGAACCGCCGGAGGGTGAAACATTTCCGATAGTGAGGCCTACTCCTGACGTGTACGAAGAGCTTTGGCAGTTTACCCAGGTTACAAAAAGCCTTGTTGGCAGAGTTTTCCTCTCGGCTGTGTTACTGGCTTATGGAATGGTGGAGGATATGCTTCCGCTCATCATCGCTGGACTCCTGTTCCTGCCTTACCATCACCACATGCTCACAGTAGGTTTGGGGGCAATGCTTCGTGAGTGGCGCTTTCTCTGGCAGGGGCTTCTTGCGCTGTTGGTTACAACAGTCCTGATTGTGGCTGCAGGTGCCTGCGTGGCGCTCTTCGAAAAGCCCCCCATCGGCTTTCAAGAGTTTGGCACACCATTAACAGGTTTTGTGCTCGCCTCTGTCATTGGTATTGCTGCAGCCTTAGGCGCTATGGACGACGCAGGGCGAAGGGAACTGATCGGTTTGGCGGCCACTGCTCATATCTCAGTCTATCCCGCCTGGTTCGGGCTCAAACTTGTCTTTGGGTTCGGTGAAGGAGATAAGTGGACTGAGCATTTACTAACCTTTGGGATTAATTTCGCCTCTTTAACATTGGCTGCGTGCATCACCTTTGTTATGTTAGGTATGAAAGGAGACGGTATCCGCCGCTTCGTCAAGAGGAGAACGGGTGTGGAATAGCAGATGCAAGTTTATTCTAAATACTTGCATCAAATAATGTTGAGGTAGAGCAGGAGGTTGGTAAATATAATAGTGTCCCTGATTATCAATCTATATATTGGCAGGGGCAGTAACTGCGCTTAAGCTATTTTAAAAGTAATTCTGTGCTAAAACGGTCGGAGGAAATATACTCTCGATCTTGATGCTAATGGATTAGACAGCTTATATTCTGGATGTAAGAGTGCAGCAGTAGCTTCTTACTTTTCAGTAACAACGAACAGTCTTAATCATAAGTTAGCGAAAAATGGACACGTAGGCGATTTTTGAAGCAATTCATCAGGAATAAACCTAATGCCTCACATCGTCTACATGCGTCCTAATCCCTAAGCTTAGTAAGGTAGCTTCTTTCTCATTGTCCCATTCAGCTTTCAGAGCTGTCAAAATATTCGGGAATACATCGCTGTTTTTTTGATAACCAAAAAGCATTTTTTTGATTGAGCCACAGCTATATACCCGGAGCAGTTAGAGGTAATGATCAAGAGCACATGTACTGCGCACCAGCCCAAAGAACGAAATAAGATGACATTTAGGTGTGACTTATCATCCGCTGGGTTCAATACGTCACAACAAACCTTTAGTGTCAGACTATTATGGTTTTAAGGTTTATTCTCCAATTGTTTTACATCAGCAGGGATCAAATAGACCTCTCTATGCGAGACTTCATAGGGAGCCTTATAAAAGAGGCAAACTATAATGAGTGAAAATTTTGATCTGCAAACACATAAAAACACTACCTCAACAATAATAAGAACGTAAATAATTAAACTATTACTTGTATTTATTCAAAATAACATGAAAGGCTATGTCAGCAGAAGAAAATGGCACTCTCGTGCGTCGCTTTATCGATGAAATATTCAACCAAGGTAAGTTAGAGGTAGCAGAAGAAATACTTGCCCGTGATTACGTACACCACGATCCGACAACCAGCGAATTTGGCTCAGGCATTGAAGGCTTTAAGCAAATGGTGAGTCTCTACCGCCAGGCCTTTGATCTGCAGATTGTACTGGAGGATCAAATAGTCTCCGGGGACAAGGTGGTGGACCGATGGACAGGGCATGGTACCCATAAGGGAGCCTTCATGGGTATGGCCCCCACTGGGAAGAGTATTTCATCTACGGGAATAAGTATCCATCGCATCGCCAGCGGAAAGATTGCCGAAACTTGGAATAATTATGATGCGCTGGGGATATTTCAGCAATTAGGAATTGTTCCCGGGCAGAAGCAATAAAGAATAGCTATACTTACTTTGCCTACCTGCGTTAACAGAAAGGGGCTTCAGAATCTCTTCCAGGTCGTGATACCGTGAAAAAGCGGCTGCGATCAGGACCCCATGGAGGCACTGTCGGAGGCGTTGTCGGTCTGGCTCATGCTCTGGCGTAGCCGATGCTGGTCCAGCTGCCTGCTGAACACCCTTCCGGCTTACTGCCAGCCCCGGTCCAAGTGCACGATCATCCTTTGCTTACATATCTGGTCGCCAGATACTGCTGCTTACGCACATCCAGCCCACAGCCCACTATTCTTCTGGAGTAGAGGCCCATTCACACAGCCATGAGAGGAAACCGCCGCTGGCCAGCGGTATATAGATGATGTCCCATCTCCCCTTAAACATGGATGACGCTAGTAGAAAAGGAGGTGGGGCTGATCAGGTAAGGGTGGGGCTGTTGATGGTGCGGGGCGTATAGGGTGCGCCTTGATCTCTGCCTCCTCCGCCCTTTTGTCCACAACCTCATTCGTCTGAGGACGCATCAACCTGTGGAACGTCTGCTCCTGCGCCTCCGGCAGCCGATTTGCCTGCGGACTCGCTGCGGCTTTTCCACTTGTAGATCAGCATCCCCCTGGTATCCAGGGAGCAGGCCTCCTCGCTGGGCCGTTAAACACCATCTGCAGCACCTCCTCTTTCAAGACCGCGTCATACTTGCGACGATTAACAGCAACTTGTTTTTCTTGCATCTTCATTTGCTAAGTTGAGCACATCGATTGTTCTTACTTAATGAAGCATCTCAACTACGTATGCATCTCAGATCTCTGAAACTTTGCGGAATTAAAAGCCCACTATAAATCCAGCCATTCCTTGAATTCAGATGCTTTGCTGCTACTAATAATAACTTCTTTCTCTGAAGCAGGGTGCATCAGAAGTGAGAGTCTTCCTTTGAAGTAAGGACGTACTTCCTGTACCGCACCGATGTGTACAATAAGCTGTCTGTTTGCCCGAAAAAAAGCAGCCCCATCCAGTTGTTCCTCCAGCTGGTCCAGTGTATAGTTGATGATGAAGCGTTTTCCTTGCTGTGTCACCAGGAATACAACGCCCTCTTCCGCCCAAAAGTAAGCTACTTGCTCCACGGGTACAGCTTTGATGGCCTGGCCGTGCTTTACGAGGAACCTGGTTTTGGAGTGCTGCTGCTGTGTTTGCTGTGCCTGTAAAAGCTGTTGCAGATTGACCATACCCTGTGTCAGGTGCTGCTGCTGGAGGCTTTCAAACTTTTTCAGCGCCTGGGCCACATCCTCTGCTTTAATTGGCTTCAAAAGGTAGTCGACACTATTCACCTTAAAGGCCTCAATGGCATACTGATTATAAGCTGTTGTGAAAATGACGGGGCAGTTTACCTCCACCTGCCTGAAAATCTCAAAGCTGTTTCCGTCGGAGAGGTGGATATCGCAGAAGATTAGGTCTGGTGCCTGGTGCAGGCTAAGCCACTGCACAGCCTCTTCCACGGAGCCTGGCTTGGCCAAAATTTCTGACAGCGGCCGCAGCCTTTTTACGATATAGGCCAGGGCATCGGCAGCCAACTGTTCATCCTCAACTATAACTACTTTCATATTGTGCTACATCAAGTAAGGGTAGTGCCACGGTAAAAGAATCTTCGCTTTGATTAACCTCTACAGGCTTATCGCTAAGGTACTTGTACCTGCTGCTGATATTCTGTAGCCCGACTTTGGTCGATGCTACCTCATCGAGTCGGGGCTGTAGATTGTTCTGTACCACCAGTTTCTCACCAGCAGCATATATACGGATGTGCAGTGGCTTTTTGGAGGTAGAGCCATTGTGTTTAATGGCATTTTCTAGCAGCATCTGCAGGGATGTAGGCGGCAACTGCAAGTGCAGGTACTCAGAGGGCACATCTACTCTGAACTGCACATTATCGCCGAAACGGGTTTTCATGAGGTAAATGTAGGAGTTAGCCAGATTTAGCTCCTGCTCAAGCGGCACCAGCTGTTTATCGCCACTGTCGAGCAGGGCGCGGTATACCTCAGCCAGTTGACTCAGGAAGGTGGCGGCTTTGTCCTGGTCTACATAGATAAGGTAGTTGAGCACGTTCAGGCTATTAAAAAGGAAGTGTGGCTTTACCTGGTTCTTCAGCGACTCCAACTGCGCCCTGAAGTTCTCCTTCTGTAGCTGCTCGGCCCGCAGATGCTCTGCCTGAAGCTGCTTAAAATTGCGTTGGCGCTCTACAAAATAGTAGAAGAAAAGCGAAGCCACACTGCTGATCACATAAGCCAACCTTATCCGCTCCGGCAACAAGATCAACTTGTGACTGGAAAGGGAGAAGAAGAAGGTGTACGGTATAAAGTATAGCAGATAGCATGTGGCTATGCTGCTTATTACCACCGTCATTCCTTCCAAAGGAGCCTTCCAACTGCCCGGAAGGCTGTTGATTGGCTCCGAGGTGAAGACTTTAGAAATAAAGCTGTGCGACCAGAGCAAGGCCAGCAGAAAGAAAAAAGCAAAAATGAGTTCTACCAGTATACCCTTGTTAAAGTTCCAGATAGTACCTGTATGTATAAACACCACGGCATAGTATAACAGCACGGTTGTTAGTGCTGCGATCGTGGTCTTCCTTAGGTAGGATTTGTACTGGTAGCGCATCTGTTTTATCGGGTAATTGCCGAACCCTGCTACTGTGTTGGCGGGTGTCACGGCAATGCAATTACTCGAAATAAAAGTCATTTATACATAAGAAACAAACAGTTGACTTGACGGTGCGAATGGTCTGGCTGCTCTGTAACACCCATTTCATTCCCTTAAACGGAAAATTCTCCCGGAAGAGGTTCCATTCCATTCAGCCCATATCCTGGTTCATCCCACTCAGGTCCCGGTTCATCAGAATCAGATTTCATAGGCATTTAGGGCTTTACATCTTTGTCATACCTCAGCGAAAGAGATGAGCGAAAAAGATTTAAAACCACAAAAAATAAAACTATGAAACGTTATTTACTTCTGATTTTCCTGACAGTTTCCGCACTGGGTCACGAGGCACTGGCACAAGGGATGCTATCAGGCGCTGTAAAAGATGCGCAGGGCCTGCCATTGAGTTTCGTGAACGTGGCAGTGTTGAAGGTCTCAGACGAAGCCGTCGTGACCGGTACTATTGCCGACATGGAAGGCGGTTTCCAGATTGTGACGCCTGCCGGCGGCACCTTTAAGCTGAAGCTAAGTATGCTTGGCTATACGCCCATGGAGACTGCTCCGTTCGAGGTGAACGGCAGTAGCTTCAGCAAAGACTTTGGCAGCCTGCGCTTGATAGAAGACGCACAGGTGCTGCGCGAAGTGACCGTGCAAGCCATGCGCCCGACAGTAGTAGCGCATTCCGAAAAAATGGTGGTGAACGTAGCCGGAACGGCAATGGCTGCGGGTGCTACTGCCTTTGAGGTGCTCACCAAGTCTCCGGGCGTTTGGGTGGACCAGGACGGGAATATCAAGCTGAATGGCAAAGCGGGCCTACAGATCATGATCGATGGCAGACAAGCTTACCTTTCCGGTAAGGAGTTGCAAAACCTGCTCCAGAGCATGTCTGCGGATAACATCAAAGACCTGGAGATTGTCACCAACCCGTCAGCCAAGTATGATGCAGAGGGCGCTTCCGGTGTCATCAACATCAACCTGAAAAAGAACACCCTGGGCGGTATGAACGGCAGTGTATATGCCGGCTACCAGTACAGCGACCTACACGGTTACACAGCCGGTACAGACCTGAATTACAAGCAGGGTAAGTGGAGCTCGTTTGTGAACCTGGATGTGGCAGAGCGCACCAATTATCGCACCAACGATATGCAGCGCATTTACCTGGAAAAGCCGGGATTGAAACTAAAGCAGTATGTACAGGAGGAAGGTACCCGCTTCATACCCGCTCTGCGGATAGGCGCTGATTATACCCTAAACAGCAAGCACAGCATTGGTTTTCTGGCAAATGGCTCTTTCTACACCAACGAAAACAGGATCAACACAAACGCGTACCTGCGCGACAACCAGCCGGCGAACGACCTGCACATCAAAGCTGCCAACAGCTCTGAGACACAGTACGGCAACACTACTTTTAACCTGCACTACCTGGGCAAGCTGGATTCCCTCGGCACCACTTTGTCGGCAGATATGGACTATGTAAGGCTTACGAGCGATGATGCTTCTCGCTTCCTGAACGTATATGACAGCCTGAGCAATGATTCACCAAGTGTGACGGACCTGCTGACTTCTGAGAACCCCAGCAACTACGACATTTACGCTGCCAGGGCAGACTTTGCCAAGCCGCTTGGAGAAGGCCGTAAATTGGAGTTAGGCGCCAAGGCAAGTCATGTGTTATCTGACAATGAACTTAGATTTTACCAGACAGCTGACGGTAAAAAAGTACTGGATAACAGCAGAAGCAACCACTTCATCTACAAAGAGAACATTTACGCAGCTTACGCCAATTTTTCTACAGGCTTAGGAGATAGGTGGAGACTACAGGGAGGCCTTCGGGCTGAGCAGACTTTCACGAACGGAAAATCCCTAACCCTGAACGAGCGCAATAAAAACTCTTACCTGGACCTGTTCCCAAGTCTGTTCCTGCAGCAGACCGTTAATGACAGCTACCAGATCAGCTACAGCTACAGCCGCCGCATCAGCAGGCCACGCTACAGTGCCCTGAACCCTTTCGTGATGTACCTGGACCCCTACTCGCTCGTATTGGGAAACCCGAATCTGAAGCCACAGTATACCCACTCCTTCTCTGTTACCCAAACACTACAGCAGCGCTTCAACCTGGTGCTTGATTATTCAGTCACAAAAGATTTTATCATAGAGGTTCCCGCAAAGACTTCCTCAGACGAGGTTACCTTGTTTCAGCAGCAGAACGTGGATGACATGCAGAGCGCGAGTGCCACTTTGGTTGCCCCGGTAAGGGTATCAGCCAAGTGGGAAATGAACAACAGTGCTACAGTGTTGTACCAGAGCTTCTCACAGAAAAGAGATGACCAGGTGCTGGAGAACGAGCAGGTAACGTTTATGGCACAGTCGAACCACAACGTGCAGTTGCCGGCTGGTGTGCGCATGGAGTTTAACGCCGGCTATCGTGGGCCTATAGCCTATGGCCTGTTTAAACTGTACGGTAACTGCTGGGTGGATGCTAGCCTGAAGCGCTCGTTTCTAAACGATAAACTGGACCTGAGCCTCAACGTGACCGACATTTTCCGTAGCAAAAAGATTGAGGGAGATACACAGGTAGAGGGTTACGCCATCAGCGCGGAGCAGTACCAGGGCACGCAGAGCTTCCGCATCAACCTGCGCTATCGCATTAGCAAAGGCGACAAAGTTGAAATGAAAAAGCGCAACGTAAACCTGGAAGAGGTCAACAGAGCAGGGGCTAACTAAGGGCAGTTTATTCCAGACAGTTTTTTAGTAAGCTGCTGAAATATAACTTGTTGAGGACGCGGTAGATCTACCTCAGCTTGATAGATGCAAGAGTTGTATGAAATGGAAGGTAGCAGTGTCCGAAGTGCATAAGAAAAGAGCTTCAGCGTTAGCTGAGGCTCTTTTCTTATAGAAACAAACAAGTCAATTATCGAACCAATTCCACAGAAATCTATTGCCTCTAAGGGAATGGTTGTAGGCAGCCAAAAGCATTGTTGAGGAATTCTAAAATGGCAGTAAAAAATTTTAGAATCTATGAAGTGTATTGACCGAAGCTGTTTCCAAGGTTTTTGCAGTTATAGTTTAGAGCATCTCTTAGTAAAAACCATAACGATTGGTTGAGTAGGGAGCTCATCTCTGTTATAGCATCAGTTCTGTTCTTTATAAAACTTCTTTTCTATTCTAAATCATTACTCAAACTTGGCCGTAAAATACAATATAAACTTTATAAAGTACCGAGTAGATTTAAGATGTAAGCTATAAAACTATTAAAAATCGCTTAAAACTGATAAATATAGGATACTCTCGTGCACGACATACAAGGCGCCATTGAAATGCTCATCGCTTTCGTGGCACCGCCATTCCACCCTATTTCATTTCTTGTCCTGTAAAAACCGGTAAAGGTAGGGGGCTTTGTGAGCCCTGCCGGTCCACTTCTTATCCACCCGCTCCAGGATGTTCAGACTAAGCATTCTTCGCTGAAAGCTGGACCGGTTCAACTTCTGGTTCAGGATTGTTTCATGCAGGGTCTGCAGCTCGCCCATGGTAAAGGTCTCGGGTAGTAAGTTGAATCCTATGGGTTTTCGGTCCATAGCTGCCCGGAGTGTGTCCAGTGCTTTTTGAACCATGGTTTCGTGGTCCAGCATCAAAGGAGGGAGGTTCGCCAGGTCGTGCCACTCGCAACGGTCCGACAGAGCATCAGGATTCGGAACGGCTTTCGTGAAATCAACCAAGGCGTAAAAACCTACCGAAACGAAACGCCCCAGCAGCCAATGCCTTTTGGAGGGAGAGATGCCTTTCCCTTTCAGGATAGCCTTGAGTGGGGAAGGGTCATGGCGGCTGCGGTCGCCGAACACGTAAAACTGCTCCAGGAAGATACCCTGCAGCCCTGTCCGCTCGGTAAGTGCCCGATGTGCAGCCGCATTCAGATCTTCCTTTTTCTGTATAAAACCTGCCGGAAGCGCAAAAAGCCCGGTGTTTTCGTACTCCAGCAACAGTACTTTCAACTGGCTGTGATGAAAACCCAGAATAACAAGGTCAATGGCCAGGCCAGGCAGGTACCCTGCACCGCTTGGGTCCACACTGCCTGGTGAATTGGTTATGTCTGATAAAACGGTCATTCTTCTCTGCGCAGGTAGCAAAATACATTATAAATCTTATTGTCACAATTCGACACAATAACTGTTGGATTTATCCTGTATATCTTTTATAATTGTTACATGTTGCGACAATAGGCCTGGTGTGCCCGATGAGATGAAGAGGCTGATCAGGGAGCATTAGAATAAAGAGTGCCAAAATCTGTCTTTTCAAACTGAAACTATAAAACGCTCACCTTATGAAGCTTTTTCGCCTGTTTCTCATGGCAATATTCCTGCTGCAGGGTGCCCTTACTTTCGCTGCCAAGGTAGACTCGCTGGATATTCCCAGCGCTGCCATGAACAGAACCTACAAGGCAGCTGTGGTGCTGCCCAACTCTTACGCCAAAAGCAAGGCTGCTTATCCGGTGCTGTACCTGCTGCACGGCGGGGGCGGGCAGTTCAGCGACTGGCTGAAGCAAACACCTGACAAGCAGTTGCTGCACAACATAGCCGACCAATACAATCTCATAATCGTAACGCCGGAAGGGGAGCGGCTGGGGGGCTACCTCGACAGCCCTGTGAAGCCAGATAATAAGTTCGAGACCTATATAACCAAAGAGGTCATCTCCAAGATTGATAACACCTACCGCACCATCCGTGACCGTAATGGCCGCGTGATCACTGGCCTGAGCATGGGCGGTCACGGTGCCCTTTACCTGGCTACGCGCCACCCGGACCTGTACAGCGCTGCCGGGAGCATGAGTGGTGCCCTTGACCTGGACCCGAAGCATTGGGACATAGCGCCGGAATTCGCAGCGCAAATCAAACCAGCTTTCGCCAGTATCCTGGGACCGCTGGGAGTCAAGCCGGATTATTATGCCGCCAACTCAGTGGTGCACATGGCGGATAAGATGAAGGAAAACGATGTGAAGCTGGTGATAGACTGTGGGGTGGATGATTTCCTGATTGAGCCGAACAGGGAACTGCACCGTCGGCTGGTTTATAACGGAACACCTCATGACTACACCGAGCGCCCCGGCGGCCACACCTGGGATTATTGGGAGAATTCGTTGCCGTACCACGTACTGTTCTTCAGTAAAGTTCTGAAGGGCAACGGTGCGATGGTGCAATAAGAATTATTTTCCTCTGATGCATGAAGGTCATGCTACCGAAACCAAGGCTGAATTTTATTCTCTTTTACCATACATGAAAGCCCTACAAAAATTCCTGCTGCTGGCGCTCTTCTGCCTCGCCTTCACTTCCACTACACTGGGCGCTAACGTGGATACCGTGGTGGTAGCCAGTGCGGCCATGAGCAAAGATGTTAAGGCAGCGGTAGTGTTGCCTGCTTCTTATAAAAAAGAAAAAAAGGCATCTTTCCCGGTACTGTACCTGCTGCATGGCGGCACAGGCAGCTACCGCGACTGGCTCAGCAAAACACCAGATAAGGCACTGCTGCACCGGTTGGCTGATGAGCACAACCTCATCATCGTGACACCTGATGCCGGGCCCACCAGCTATTATTTCGACAGCCCCCTCGACAAGACAAGCCAGTATGAGACCTTTATCTCCAAAGAACTGATTGACAAAATTGACAATACTTACCGCACCGTCCGCGACGGCAAAGGGCGCGTGATTGCCGGTTTGAGCATGGGCGGGCACGGCGCCTTTTACATTGCCTCCAAACATCCGGGTTTATATAGTGCCGCCGGAAGCATGAGCGGGGTGATGAACATCAATACGGCCACCTGGAAAGTGCCGGCAGAATTTGCCCAACTACGGGCGCAGAACTTCTCGAAACTACTGGGGCCACCGCAGGATGCCTCCAACCCTTACCCGGAATATACGGCAGTGGGAAGAACAGAAGAACTAAAGAACAGTGGACTAAAACTGATCTTCGATGTCGGCATCGACGATTTCCTGATCGACACAAACCGCGACTTGCACCGCCGCCTTTTAGAAAACGGAACGCCGCACACTTATATAGAACGCCCTGGTGCCCACACCTGGGAGTACTGGGGAGAAGCCCTGCCCTACCAGGTGCTCTTCCTTACCAACATCCTGAAAGAAAATGGCACCATCGTGCAGTAGCTTGAAATCAGTAGACGCTCGGCAGTAAAAGCAGAAAACCAGAGTGACGACAGATGTGATAGTTGATGATCCTGAAAAAGCCACAGCCACATTGCACAGGCCCCCCATCTTTCCTTCGAGGCTGCCGGGGAGAGTTTCAGTAGCACAGCGTTGAGCGGGGAAATGCGCCCCCGCTCAAGAAGGGCCCCTACCCCAGACGTGGAGCGCAAGCAGCGACTCACACTAAATTAAACTTTAGATGTATCAATAATTCCTCATTATACTTTATCCCATGTTCCAAACGATCAAAAGCAAAATATCAATGGCTGGCCTGGCCCTGTTGCTGGCAGCTAACCCTGGCATGAGCCAGAAGAAAAGCACGTCTGCGGACCCTGTGCAGGCTGGAGCCAACGTGGCCGTAGCACAAACCGACAACGGCAAAGTGCGGGGCTATATGAGCAACGGCATCTTCACCTACAAGGGCATCCCGTATGCCCAGGCAGAGCGCTTTGAGGTAGCGCAAAAGCCAGCGGCATGGGAGGGCGTGCGCAGTTCCATGACCTACGGCCCTGTTTGCCCGACCGACCCCACCACCACGGTATATGACGAGATTGAATTTCCTTTTCAGCATAACTGGGGCTATACCAACGAGCACTGCCAGAGCCTGAACGTGTGGACGCCGAAACTGAACGACGGGAAAAAGCGCCCGGTGATGGTGTGGCTGCACGGGGGAGGTTTCACGGCCGGTTCGTCGGTAGAGCTGCCTTCGTACGACGGGGAGAACCTGAGCCGCAAAGGCGATGTGGTGGTGGTGACGGTCAATCACCGCCTCAACATACTGGGCTTCCTGGACCTGTCTGCTTACGGCGAGAAGTACAAAGGCTCCGCCAATGCCGGTTTAACGGACCTGGCCATGGCCCTGCAGTGGGTGAGGCAGAACATCGACCAGTTTGGCGGCGACCCTAACAACGTCACCATCTTCGGCCAGTCGGGAGGTGGCGGAAAAGTAACCTCCCTGATGAACGCCCCATCAGCTAAAGGCCTCTTCCATAAGGCCATTGTGCAGAGCGGCAGCTACATCACCAACTTTACAGACCCTACGCTGGCAAAGAGGGTAAGCGCTGCATTGCTCGAAGAGCTGAAGCTACAGCCAAACCAGGTAGACTCGCTGCAGAAAATGCCTTACGAGCGTTTGAATGCGGCCGGTAAAGTAGCCATCCGCAAAGTGCAGGAGCGCCTGAAAGCAGAAGGCAAGCAGCCCGCCAATATAGGCTGGGGCCCCATATTGGACGGGGAGTTCCTGCCATACCAGCCTACTGACCCGGCCGCCATTGCGCTATCAAAAGACATTCCGCTGCTGGTGGGTACCACCAAAACAGAGTTTGCCCCCTTTATGCCGGCTAACCGTGTCTTAAGCATGGAGGCTGCCAAGGAAAATCTGCAGAAAAAGTATGGAGATAAAACAGACGCTTATTTCACGGCGGTGAAGAAAGCCTATCCGGAAACTGCTACGCCTTCTGATTACGTGCTCTTCGACTTCAACTTCCGGTCGCTGGCTATTGCACAGGCCACTCAGAAAGCAAAGACGGGTACCGCGCCGGTTTATATGTATTTGTTTACCTGGCAGTCGCCGGTGATGGATGGCATCTATAGCTCCATGCACTGCATGGAGCTGCCTTTCGTGTTCGACAACATCAGCCGGTGTGCGGAGATGACGGGCGGAGGCAAAGAGGCCCATACACTGGCCGACAAAGTGAGCCGTGCCTGGATCAGCTTCGCCCGCACCGGCGACCCGAATCACAAAGGCCTGCCAGCCTGGCCCAAGTACACAGGCGGGAACGGCGCGACCATGCTCTTCGATAACACAAGCGTAGTAAAGAACCACCACGACAGGAAGTTGATCCAAGTAGCCACTGCAAACCAATAATATATATGAGAAGCCCCCGAAGCATTATCTTGTTAATCGCCTGCGCACTGGGGCTGGTGGCTCTTACGCACAAATTTACTGGCCTTCAGGTGGTTAAAACAAAGGCTGGTCAGGTAGAGGGTGTCAGGAACCATGCTGGAGACGTGATCAGCTTTAAAGGCATTCCCTTCGCGGCACCGCCCGTTGGGAATTATCGCTGGAAAGCGCCACAGCCGGTGAGGCCCTGGGCAGGTGTGCGCAAAGCCGATGCCTTCGGACCAAGTCCCATGCAGCCTGAGCCGGCTCCCTTCAGTATGTGGTCTGCAGAGTTCCTGATACCGAAGGAGCCCATCAGCGAAGACTGCCTGTACCTGAATGTGTGGACAGGCGCCCTGTCTGCTGATGAGAAGCGGCCGGTGCTGGTGTGGATATATGGCGGTGGGTTTAACAGCGGCGGAAGTGCCGTGCCGATATACGATGGGGAGGCCATGGCCAAAAAAGACATTGTGTTCGTGAGCCTCAACTACAGGGTCGGCCCCTTCGGCTTCTTGGCCCATCCTGCACTGACGGAAGAATCGGGCAGGGGCGCTTCGGGCAATTACGGCCTGATGGACCAGATAGCGGGCTTGCAGTGGGTAAAAGAGAATATAGCTGCCTTCGGCGGTGATTCGGGCAACGTGACCATCGCCGGGCAATCGGCAGGTTCTATGAGCGTGAATGCGCTGGTGGCCTCGCCATTGGCAAAGGGTCTATTTAATAAAGCCATTGCGCAGAGCGGCGCTAACTTTTCGAGAGGGAGCGCTACGTTGCAGCAGGCCGAGGCGGAGGGTGTAAAGCTGGCTCAGTCATTGGATGCCGCCTCTTTAGAAGAGTTGAGAGAGGTTCCTGCCAAAGAGCTTCTGCAGAAAGCACAGGGCATGCGCGGTCCTAATATCGACGGCTATGTGCTTCCCAGCACCATTGCTGCCATCTTCGCGGCCGGAAAGCAAAATAAGATAGACCTGCTGACAGGTTGGAATGAAGATGAGGGGTTGCTATTTGGCCCGATACAGAGTGCTGGTGAGTTCCGAAAGCAGGCAGCCGAGCAGTATGGTGCCGATACCAAAACCTTCCTGAGCTACTATCCTGCCTCCACGGATGCAGAAGCAGCAACCTCACAGTTGAACTTGTCCCGCGATATGATTTTTGGTGTGCAAAACTACACCTGGGCTAATGTGCAGAGTGAGCAGGGGAAGAATAAGGTATATGTCTACCGCTTTACCCGCGAGGTACCGGCAACAGGTGAGTATATAAAATACGGCGCCTTCCACACCGGCGAAGTTCCGTACGCGTACGATAATCTTGATTTTGTGGACCGCCCATGGGAGCCAGTGGATCATGCACTGGCAAAAACGATGTCTGCTTACTGGGTGAATTTCATCCGCACCGGCAACCCGAATGGTAAAGAACTACCTCAGTGGCCTGCTTATAATGTAGGCAAAAAGCAAATCATGACATTCGGTAAAAAGGCCGAAGCAAAACTGTTACCGGACGGAGCAGCCTTAGACTTCCTGCATAGCAGGATGAGCAGCAAGTAGTTCCATATTTATTATATTTAGCAAATCGCGCTGACGAAGGATACATAACCTGAATTCACAATACTTGTCTCAGCAGTAGCTTTTCCACCAACAAAATAAATGAGCATGACCTTAGATAGAAGAAGATTTCTAAAGCAGATGGGGGCCGGAGTAGCTGGCATAGGCTTCCTTTCCCTGATGCCCGGCACGCTTGAGGCTGCTCTTTTAAAAGCAAATAGTCTGCCCCGCAGTATACCTGAATTACAAGGCGTTTCCTCCGAGGCGATTTTACGTTTTGTGGAAGCCGTGGAAAAGCAGAACTTGGGCTTGCACAGCCTGATGGTGGTGCGGAACGGGCAGGTGGTAGCGGAAGGGTGGTGGGCTCCTTATGCGCCTGAGCTAAAACACACGCTCTTTTCGCTGAGCAAGAGCTTCACTTCTACGGCAATTGGTTTTGCAGTAGCCGAAGGTAAGCTGAAAGTCACCGATAAGGTGATGTCTTTCTTTCCGGAGGATAAGCCCGCTGAGGTTAGCTCCAACCTGGCGGCCATGCGCATCAAGGATCTGCTGACGATGACCACGGGGCATGAAACGGATACCTTGCGGCCATTGCTACAGGAAACCTCCGGTGGCTGGGCACGCAAATTTCTTTCGCTGCCTGTGGAGCGGGAGCCCGGTACTCACTTTGTCTACAACACTGGGGCGACTTATATGCTATCGGCCATTCTTCAGAAGGTAGCCGGACAAACGGTGCTGGAGTATTTAACGCCGCGCTTGTTCCAACCACTCGGCATAGAGGGCGCTGACTGGGAAACCGACCCGGACGGTATCAACACAGGCGGCTATGGGCTGCGGGTCAGAACCGAGGATATAGCCAAGTTCGGACAGCTCTACCTGCAAAAAGGAAAGTGGAACGGCAAACAAATACTGCCGGCACAGTGGGTGGAGGAGGCTACTGCGTACCAGGTGCCGAATGCGCCCAGCGCTACGCCCGCACACGACTGGAACCAGGGCTACGGCTACCAGTTCTGGCGAAGCCGCCACAATTCCTACCGTGGCGACGGCGCGATGGGGCAGTACTGCCTGGTGCTTCCGGAGAAAGATGCCGTCATTGCCATCACTAGCGAAACACACGACATGCAGGCCATCCTGAACCAGGTTTGGGAGATCCTGTTGCCAGGCCTGAAGCCAGCTGCTTTACCTCAGAATGCTACGGCTCAAAAGGCACTGAGACAGAAGCTGGCTTCGCTGACTCTGCTGCCGCCCAAGACCAATACTAGTTCACCTATTGCGTCCAAAGTTTCAGGCAAAATATACAAGGTGCAGGAGAATCCGCTTCACATCGATACCGTGTCCTTCACCTTCAATAAGGATAAAGTTACGGTAAAGTTTCAGGATGGCGAAGAGGTGCACCAGATTGTCTGCGGCCTAAATGAATGGGTAAAAGGGGAGACTCAGCTGCCGGGTAGCCCTCCTTCTTTTGTGCCGATGCAACGAAAGCTGCCCCTACCAAAAGAGAAAGTAGCCGCCTTCGGTACCTGGACATCTCCGGATACCTTTGTCATGACCTGGAGCTTTAACCAGACCCCACATACCGATACTGTTACCTGCCATTTTGAAGACAAGACAGTACGAATGGTCTTCACTGACAGCATCGTCCAAAAAGCACCTGAGCGCAAATCTGAAAGACCAGTACTGGTTGGGCAGATGATTGGGTAAAGATCAGTACGTATCATGTATTCCTGCAATTGGCACAAGACAAGGTTAAGGATGGGGCGAATTGAAAAGCCGATGCCATTGAGGGATATCAGCCAGCTGCGTAAAACACCCCCTGCTGAGGAGGACGGTCTGGAACTTCAAACTTAATCCCTACTATAAAACCCACGTCACCTTATGCTTGCACTTCTCGGGCTTTTGACCATTCTACTCCTTCTCGTGTTGGTGATGACCCGAACCACCTCGCCGGTGGTAGCCTTGATTTTAGTGCCGATCGTGATGGCACTTCTGGCAGGCTTTACAACCGAGGTCGTGGACTTTATGACGGAGGGCATCAAAGCCATTGCGCCTACCGCCGTCATGTTTATCTTCGCTATCCTGTTCTTTGGGGTGCTGATGGATGCCGGCACTTTTGATCCTGTCATCTCCCGCCTGCTGAAAGCGGCCGGAGATCATCCACCCCGCATTACGCTTGTTACAGCCATACTGGCTATGATCGTGCACCTGGATGGTTCCGGCGCCGTTACTTTTCTGGTCACCGTTCCGGCTATGCTGCCGCTTTACGATGCCCTGGGCATGCGCAGAACCACGCTGGCTACCATAGTGGCCCTGGCGGCTGGTACCATGAATATAGTGCCCTGGGGAGGACCTACCATTCGGGCCGCCACTGCGCTAGAGGTGCCTGTTACACAGCTTTTCAACCCCATGCTCATCCCGGTCCTGTGCGGTCTGGCAACGGTACTGGGGATTTCCTACTGGATGGGAATGAAAGAAACAAAGCGGATGACCGTGCCGGTTAGGCCAGGCATAGAAGCAGGACTGGAGGCAGCGCTAAAGCCTAACAAACTGGCACGGCCGAGGCTGCTTTGGTTTAACCTTCTGCTCATTGTCATATCTATCGTGATGCTGATTTCTGCGCTGGCTCCGCCGCATATTATTTTCATGGTAGCCTTCACGGTTGCCATTTCGGTAAATTACCCGAGGCTGGCTGAACAGCGGGAGCGGGTGGATGCACATGCCAAAGCTGCCCTGCTGATGGCCAGCATCCTGTTTGCCGCAGGCTGCTTCACAGGTATCCTGCAGGGTTCTGGTATGATCGATGCGATGGCCGCCGCAGCGGTGGATGTCATTCCCGCTTCCGTCGGGAACCACCTGGCCTTCATCACAGGTTTGCTTTCAATGCCTGCCAGCCTGCTGTTTGATCCGGACTCTTTCTATTTTGGTGTGTTGCCTCTATTAGGAGCGACCGCCACGCATTTCAATGGTACTGCGATTGAGGTCGGCCGGGCTGCCCTGCTGGGCCAAATGACGACAGGCTTCCCTGTGAGTCCCTTAACCGGGGCAACTTTTTTACTTGTCGGCTTGACCGGCGTAGACCTGGCGGACCATCAGCGGAAGACGATACCGCTGGCTTTTCTGGTCACGCTGGTTATGCTGTTCGTTTCATTGATGCTAGGCGTGATTTCCTTCTGAAGCATGAAAAATAAAATTAGAATTGGCTGCGGGGCCGGCTTTTCCGGCGACCGCCTCGAACCGGCCGTCGTGCTGGCCGAAAAGGGGAAACTGGACTACCTCGTGCTGGAGTGCCTGGCCGAGCGCACCATTGCCCTTGCCCAAAAGCGGAAAAGGCAGGATCCAACCAAAGGCTATGATCCATTGCTGGAGCGTAGGATGGAGGCGCTATTGCCGGTCCTGAAGAAAAACAAGGTGCGGCTCATCACAAACATGGGCGCTGCCAACCCTGTGGCCGCGGCAGAGGCAGTATGCCGGATCGCGAAGAAGCTACACCTGAACGTTACGGTATCAGCCGTGACAGGAGACGATGTTCTGTCGCAGCTGACCGGGGAGGAAGTAGCCCTTGAAACGGGCCAGCCTCTCCGTGCTTCCGGTCAGCTGGTTTCTGCGAATGCATATATGGGGACGGATGCCATTTTACCTGCTTTGGCTACCGGTGCAGACGTGATCATCACAGGGCGGGTGGCCGATCCTTCCCTGGTTGTGTCTCCTTTGGTGCATGAGTTCGGCTGGTCCCTGGAGAACTTTGAGCAGGTGGGACAGGCGACCGTCATCGGCCACTTGATGGAATGCGCCGGGCAGTTGTGCGGGGGATACTTCGCTGATCCGGGCAGAAAGGACGTGCCCGATATGGCTAATTTGGGACACCCCTTTGTGGATGTTTCTTCGGATGGCAACGCACTGTTTGGCAAAGTTGCCGGTACAGGAGGCATCCTCAATCTGGCTACTGTTAAAGAGCAACTGCTGTATGAGGTGATGGACCCCAGCCAGTATTTCACCCCGGATGTGGTGGCAGACTTCACCCAGGTACGCTTGCAGGAAGTAGGTACTGACCAGGTGCTGGCAACAGGAGGGCGCGGACGTACCAGGCCCGGCACGCTGAAGGTCAGTGTGGGTTACCAGGCGGGTTACATCGGGGAGGGAGAGATCTCTTACGCAGGCACCAACGCACTGGCAAGGGCACAACTGGCGGGTGAAACGATACGGCAGCGACTGGAGGGAAAGCTCCAGGATTTGCGTATGGACTATATCGGATGTACCTCTGCGCACCGCACCGTCTTTGGTCATTATCCGGAGCCTTACGAGATCAGGCTACGGCTAGCAGGGAAGGCCGCCACGGCCGCTCAGGCAGCCTTGGTAGGGGAGGAAGTTGAGGCTCTTTACACCAACGGCCCGGCAGGCGGAGGAGGCGCCCGGAAATACCTGCACGAGGTGGTCGGCATTGTCTCAGTGCTCATGCCCCGGGAGAAAGTTACGCCAGCTGTTACCCTTTTCAGATCATGAAGAAGAAGCTATATGACATTGCCCACAGCCGGGCAGGGGACAAAGGCAATACCCTGACCTTGTCACTCATTCCATACAAGGAAGAAGACTACCCGCTACTGCTGTCTCAGGTGACGGCCGAGGCGGTAAAAAAGCACCTATGTAAGATAGTGGCCGGGAAAGTGTCCCGCTACGAGTTGCCCAACCTGCCGGCCCTGCTTTTTGTGTGCCAGCAGGCCTTAACAGGGGGTGTTACGACTTCCCTCGCCATGGACACGCACGGCAAAACCCTGAGCTACGCTTTGCTGGAGATGGAGATAGAAGTTTGAGGGATATGGAAAGCTGACGTTGCCACAAAAGCTTGAAGGGGAGGTGCTCTTCTAGATACAGACAGTTCTGTCTCTCTTTCACCTTGATTTGCCAAGGTAAGCCTACAAAGCGAGCTGGGCCACCTTTTGCGCATAGTGTAGACCTGTATTGACATAATCTTCGTTATGAAACTTGCGCAGAGTTGTTTGCTTCGCTCCTTATTCGCCTAGGGTAAGGGGCAGGGCAGAACATCTCACTACCCATGATATGAAAGCAAGGCCATTGCCCACGGTAATGCAGGCCACCTGGCGAGGGCAGGGCCTCCCAGGGAGCTGAAGGAGGCATATGGTAAAATTTTAGCGTTTGTTGCTTGCCATGTGCAGGATTTTGCTTAAGTTTAAAAGTGTGCTTTCTACAGTTATAAGCAGGGTAGCACCACCGTTTCAAAGGGATGCCCCGGTTTTCACCCGGTTCAGTTACCGGGGCGGTGACCGTATTCAAAGGGATATTCATTATGGATTGGGCATAACAAAAAAAGTCCCCGACAGCTATCTGGTGCTGGCCAGAACCGAGAAAGGCGCGACCTCCATTGTGGCTAGCGAGAAAATAGATGCCCGCAAGCCTGTGCAGCTGCAGGTGGCGGCGCAGGGAGACGGCTACAGGTTCAATTATGTTACCAGTAACCAGCCTTTCAAGAACATCGGCGGGACTGTCTCTGGGGACATTCTCTCCACCAACGTGGCGGGCGACTTCACGGGAGCCCTGACCGTCTTGTATGCCACCTCCGCCAATGGTTTCCACCCTTAGCAGGACCCTTATCCCGCTCCGATAATACTTACCTGGTTGATGAAATTAAAATCTTTCACCTTAAAGCAGAAGTCAATGAAAACAATGTTTTTAGCAACCCTGTTTGCCGCTATCTTAACCAGCGGTGTTGCGTTAGCGCAAGCGAACCCGCCTGCCGTAGCGGAGGATTTCAAGCCTTCCGTTTTGAATCAGCCGGGACAGGAGTACCCGCAGGTCAATTCGCAGGGGTATGCGCGGTTTCGGATAGAGGCGCCGCAAGCCGACAGCGTCAGGGTGAGCCTGGGTCTGGGTGGAAGAGGTGGAACGCGGCTGACTAAATCGGCAGACGGCTTCTTCACCGGCACCACCGCCGGGCCGATGGATGAAGGCTTTCATTATTACCACCTTACCGTGGACGGCGGAAAATTCAACGACCCCGGCACATTGAATTACTATGGCTCGACCCGCTGGGAGAGCGGCATCGAGATCCCCGCCCACGACCAGGACTTTTACGCGCTGAAAGATGTGCCGCATGGCCATGTGCAGCAAGTGCTGTTCCCTTCCAGGAGCACAAATACCTCACGCCGTGCCTTTGTTTACACGCCACCGGGCTACGAGAAGAACACAAAAACCAAGTACCCTGTATTGTACCTGCAGCATGGCTGGGGCGAAGATGAAACCGCCTGGAGTAACCAGGGCCGCGCCAATCTGATCATGGATAACATGATTGCCGAAGGCAAGGTAAAGCCCTTTATTATTGTCATGAACTACGGCATGACCAACGTTATCAAGCCAGGCGCGCCCGGCGGCTTGAGAAGTTTCAAAATCGAGCCCTTTCAAACCGTGCTGGTAGATGAACTGATCCCTTATATTGACGCCAACTTCCGCACACTGGCCAATCCGTCTAACCGTGCCATGGCCGGCCTTTCGATGGGTGGGTTTGAAACACACGCGATCACACTTAACAAGCCCGGTGTTTTCGGTTACTATGGGCTGATGAGCGGCGGCGTCTATACGCCGGAGGAAATAAAGGATCGGTCCAAAGTCAAACTCATTTTCCTGAGCAGCGGCAGCAAGGAAAATCCGGATAGGGTCAGAAAAGCCGCCACGGACCTCAAGGCAGCCGGCTTCCATGCCGTTTCATATGTTTCGGAGGGTACCGCACACGAGTTTCAAACCTGGCGTAGAAGCCTCCGGGAACTTGCCCCACTGCTCTTCAGGAACTAACGCAACACAGGCCAGCAATAGGTCAGCGCGTCAATCCCTCATTTTCCAATTGCCCCTGATAAAGGTTAATAAATAGCAGAATATGAAACAGTTATATATACTACTCGCAGTTTTTACGCTGATTAATGTGGTTACCAGGGCACAGGGTATTGAAAAAGAGGCCCCCGAAGGTTTCGATGTGGTGCAGCCCCATATAGCCCATGGCAAAATAGATACCATTACATATGATTCCAAAACGGTCGGCACCGAACGCCGGGCGTTAGTTTACACCCCTCCCGGTTTTTCCAAAAGAAAAAAATACCCGGTGCTGTACCTGCTGCACGGTATTGGAGGTGACGAAAAAGAATGGCTGAAAGGCGGGCAGCCTCAGGTAATTCTGGATAATTTATATGCGCAAGGCAAGGTCGAGCCGATGATTGTCGTGCTGCCCAATGGCCGGGCCATGAAAGACGACCGGGCAACGGGAAATGTCTTTGATAGCGTGAAGGTGCAGGCGTTCGCGACGTTTGAGAAAGACCTGCTCAGGGACCTTATCCCCTATATTGAAAAAAGCTACCCTGTCCACAAAAGCCGGGAAAGCCGCGCTATCGCCGGTTTGTCCATGGGAGGCGGCCAGTCCCTGAACTTCGGATTGGGCAACCTGGACACCTTCGCCTGGGTGGGGGGCTTTTCGTCCGCGCCTAATACCAGGGAGCCGGAGAAACTGCTCCCCGACCCGGAAGAAGCAAAAAAGAAACTACGGTTGCTGTGGATTTCCTGTGGCAGTGAGGATCGCCTGATGGGGTTCAGTAAACGCACGCACGATTACCTGGAAAGCAACGGCGTGGACCATATTTTTTTGGTGGAGCCAGGCGGGCACGACTTCAAGGTGTGGAAGAACGACTTGTACCTGTTTTCCCAGTTGCTGTTCAGGCGATAGGGACATACATTCAGAATGAGCCGTTTTTCGGGTTGATGCACCTAGGTGGCAGGGTGTGCAGGGAATGATTGCCATCAACGGAAAATGGCCGGGAAGTGTCACCGAACGCAGGCACCCGATCTCCCATCACCTCCGCTCTTTTTGTCCCTGAGGAAGGCTCTCTTCTTGTGTAGCCGGCGCTGCTGCTCCCGCCGCTTCAGTCCCTGCCCTAGGCAAACGCGGGGGCAGGGAAGATGAAATTCGTCATTTATAACGTTTTTTGAACCTTTTACATATCAACTCTCATGAAAAAACATTTATGCAAGTTTTCTTTCCTGGCTGTCGCCTTGTTGATGGCCTTTGTCTCTCAGGCGCAATCCGGCTTCAGCAGCAAGGTGATTGGGGTGGGCGTGGTCGTTTCGGATTTAGAGCGATCGTTAGACTTCTACCTAAACGGAATCGGCATGGTGAAAACCGGCAGCTTCGATTTAAACGAGGAGTTCACGAAACGCTCCGGCCTGACCGGCGGCGTGCCCGCTTCGGTCACCGTCCTGAAGCTTGAGGACAGCCCCGCAGCTACTGAATGGAAGCTCATGAGCTTTGGCAAAAAAGCGACGCACCCTAAGCAGCGCTTTATACAGGATGATGTAGGCATGCAGTACATCACCCTTCATGTGAAGGCGCTGAAGCCGGCCATCGAAAGGCTGAGGCAAAGAAATGTCGCCTTCCTGGGAAGCACGCCCACCCCTTTGAACGGAGACCTACAGTTTTTGCTCGTGCAGGACCCTGACGGGAACTTCATAGAATTGATCGGGCCAATGGAGTAATGAAGTAAACCGGCCCTAGGCCCCCTTTGGTCTCCCGCTAAAGGGGTTTAGGGCCGGTGGCTTTGTATACAGGAAAAATTTATGCTGATGATAAGAAGCCTTATTCGACACGTTGTGCTTACAGCTGTCTGTCTCTCCCTGTCCTTACCCTCCCCGGGCCAGGGGGCAGAGAACCCGATTGTTTTTGCCGATGTGCCCGACATGGCCATGATCCGTGTGGGCGGCACGTACTACATGAGCAGCACCACCATGCACATGAGCCCCGGGCTACCCATCATGAAGTCCAAGGACCTGGTGAACTGGGAGCTCGTGAACTATGCCTACGACACGCTGGCTGACGTGGACGCGTTGAACCTGGCCAACGGGGAGAGCGCCTACGGAAAGGGCTCCTGGGCCAGCAGCCTGCGGTTTCATAACGGCACCTACTATGTGACCACCTTCGCCCAAACTACCGGAAAAACCTACATTTATTCGACAAAGGACATAGAGAACGGCCCCTGGGAAGTTACCTCTTTCGAGCCGTCCCTGCATGACCATACCTTATTTTTCGATGATGATGGCCGTACTTACATGATCTGGGGCGGCGGACAGTTGAAAATGGTAGAGTTGAAGGAGGATCTTTCAGGAATAAAGCCTGGTACAGAAAGGGTGCTCATAGAGAATGCAACGGCACCTGCCGGGCCTAATGTAGGGCTGCCTGCCGAAGGTTCCCAGCTTTTTAAGGTGAACGGGAAGTACCATCTGTTCAACATCGCATGGCCCAAGGGCGGCATGCGCACCGTGATCGTGCACCGGGCCGAGAAGATAACAGGCCCTTACGAAGGCAAAGTGGCCTTACAGGATAAAGGCGTGGCGCAGGGAGGGCTGATCGATACCCCCTATGGCGATTGGTACGCTTACCTGTTCCGCGATTACGGCGCGGTCGGACGCATCCCGTACCTGGTTCCGGTAAAATGGGAGGATGGCTGGCCTGTGCTGGGGGTGGATGGCAAGGTCCCTGCCCATTTGGACCTCCCGGCCAGCGGAGGCTTGATACCTGGTATTGTGGCATCCGATGAGTTTACGCGCAAGAAAGGAGAGCCTGTACTGCCCTTAGTGTGGCAGTGGAACCACAATCCAGTTCATGGACTTTGGTCGGTTACCCAGCGGAAAGGTTATCTGAGGTTGAAAACCGGGCGGGTAGGCAATGACTTTTTGCAGGCCAGAAATACCTTGACCCAACGAACCATCGGGCCTGAAAGCGCTGGTTCGACCGCCATCGACGTGTCCAATATGAAGGAGGGGGATTTTGCCGGTCTTGCCCTTTTGCAGCAACAGTATGGCCTGGTTGGAGTCAAATATGAGCATGGTACTAAATCCATTGTGATGCTCAATGCCGAATCAGGCAGCCCGGTGCTAGCAGAAAGCGTCCCGCTCAAACAGAATAAGGTATACCTGAAAGCCGAGGGAGATTTCAATGATTGCAGGGATGTGGCCACTTTCTATTATAGCCTGGATGGCAAAACCTGGAAGAAGATAGGTTCACAGTTGAAGATGGCCTACACGATACCCCACTTTATGGGGTATCGTTTCGGGCTGTTCAACTATGCCACTAAAGCACCTGGCGGCTATGTGGACTTCGACTATTTCCACATCAATGACCAAATCTCTAACAAAAGTAAAGCACAGGCAGCAGAGTAATAGCAAGGCGGATGATAATGATGCGGAGCGCATTTGCCAGGAAGGAAAGAAATGAATTAGTTTGACTATACTTTTCCTGCTCCTCTGAAACATGAATAAGAGCATGTTTAAATTTTAATCAGGAGTAAAAAAAGAGCGAGTGAGCCCGTAAGTTAAAAGTGACCAAAAATTTAAGCTTATGGAATCTCAGTACAAGAGACTTACTGACTCGCAATGGGAAGTGGTTTCACAATCGTTGCCTATAGAGAGAAAACGCAAACACTCGCTGCGGGTTATCGTGGACGCTATTTTTTACATGCTCCGGGTGGGCGGGCAGTGGCGCAACCTGCCGGAGGGGCTGTTCCCTAAATGGCAACTGGAGTATTACTACTTCGACAAGTGGCAGGCGGACGGCACGCTGGAGAGCCTCAACCTCACGCTCAACATCAGGGAGCGCGACAGGCAGGGCAAAGAAGCCTCGCCGAGCCTGCTGAGCATTGACTCACAGTCTGTTAAAGTGGCTCCTTTTGTGTCTGAGGAAACGGGCGTGGACGGCAACAAGAAGGTCAACGGGAGGAAGCGGCACGCGGTCACCGACACGCTGGGCCTGGTCTGGGGCGTGGTGGTGCACAGTACCAACAAGGCCGACGGGGTGCTGGCCCAGCGGGTGGTGGCCCCGCTCAGAGGCTACCTGCACCGGATGGAGAAGATCCTGGCCGATGCGGCCTATGAGCAGGTGTTCATGGAGTGGGTGAGCGAGAACCTGCTGGGGGTGGAGCTGGAGATAAGCTCCAAGCCACCAGGCACAGAGGGCGTTGTGCCGGTCAAGTGGAGATGGGTCACCGAGCGGGCTTTCGGCATGTTCAACTTCTTCAGAAGGCTCGATAAGGACCATGAAAAAACACCCCGAAGCGCCGAAAGCTAGGTGCTGTGTCATAACTGCCAAATTATATTAAACAGGTTAAATTGATTATCAGCTAATTAAAATTTAAACAAGATTTAAAGATAAAAGGAGTAGAAGCACTATAACGCTAGGAAATTAGTATTCTATTACCGTAACCATACATTATAGACCACAACCTCTAAATATCGGTGTTCGGCTCCTGCAGGTCCAGCTCTTGGATCCAGATGTTGCGGTACAGGACATTGTGACCCTCGGCCTGCAGCTTTAGGCCGCCCGGGGTGTCCGTGATTCCTTTGCCGCCGTCGTTGCCGCCGTCGATGCCGGAGTTTGGCCCGCCCCACACCTGGCTGATGGGTTGGTTAGTGTGCACCTTCTGGCCGTTGAAGTACACTGTTGCCATGGCTGGCTCTATCTTCTTTCCGCTCTCGAAACGAGCCGCCCGGAAAATGATGTCATAGGCGTTCCACTTGCCGAGGCCGTTGTAAGCGTGGTAGGGGGAGGGAGTTTCGTTGATGATGGCGGCCATGCCGTGCGAGGTGGTGTCGCCATCGAGCACCTGGATCTCATAGCGGTTCTGAAGGTAGACGCCGCTGTTGCCGCCCGCCTCGGGGATCAGGAACTCCACGTGGGCCCTAAAATCCCGAAATTCTTTCTTCGTCACGATGTCGGCGGCTCCATATATACCTCCCGCCGAAGCCGGGTCGTTGCTGCTCATGGCCATTCCGCCATCTACCGGGTCTTTCACGATCTGCCACTTGATGGGCATTTCGGCGGCCAGCCGGGGTCCCTGCCAGTAAGTCCACTTCTGGTCCAGCATTTCGCGGGAGCCGTCAAAGAAGACTTCCGCCTCATTGGGGGCCTTTGTTCCTACACCGGTCTGGGAAGAGCAGGCTTGGATGGCGCCTATAAAGCTTACCAGGAGGAGGTAAAGGAAAAATTTGTGGAGATAGGTGAGAGGAGAGGTTTTCATTGGATGATTTAGATTAGGTTTTATATTTAATATTGAGTTAAATGACTTAAATATATAAACTTTACACGCTTCACTGAAACTGATTTGGTAAAGAGTCTTGAATTTTGGCTTCGACTGTGCAACTATGTCAGATTTCTACTGAATATAGTGTTTATTATGGGCGAAACCGCCCTCACATGCTGGAATTGCACTTGCTGTTTTTGGTCCTTTCATGGGAGTAACGGCTTAGTTGGAGATCCCCGTACAAGGTGCCTACACTATATGAACAATCGGAATGGTGGAATCAGAAATAAGAAAGGGGCTATTGGCAGACGATAACCCTACTGCCACTTTTATAACGCGGAGACTACTTAAAAAAAGCGGCGGTAGAAACAGATGTTCTGATAGCGGGGAATGGCCGGGAAGCTCTCGATGTACTTAGGGAAGTGTATGAGAGAGAGCAATGCCCAGTGTTAATTCTACCGGACATCCGTATGCCGGTCATGGATGTGTATGCGTTCTTGGAGGAGCTTCAAAAATCTGCTGACTTAAGTACTGCCGCCATCAGGGTGGTTTAGCTTAGCTCCTCCAAACACTGCCTGAATATGGCTCAGGCAAAGAACTACCCGGCCGTAGGGTATATCCAAAATCCCCTTACCTTGGAGAAGCTATCAGAATTCTTGAGATTATATCGGGGGCGGAACCGATAAATTATACCCCTTCCATCTACCCATCAGACATATCATAAAGTGGTATATAGAGTTTTAAACAAGGTTAAGAAATCCTTTACGACCCCGATAGTTCCACCGGCTGGGCATTTGGCAATGCCTGGTACAAAACAAAAGCCCCATTCGCATCATTTTCCGGCCGGGCAAGCTGCTGCTTCGTCCCTTGGGTCACGCTCACTGTGCTCCACTCTGACGGCACGTAGGTTTTAAGCGTGAGGGGCAGGTCGTACATTTCCTTATCCAGCGAGTGGCTGAGATTTACCGTTATTTTATCCGCGTTTTCACTCACTTCCACTTTAGCATTCATTCTTTCCCGGATGTACTTGGTCACATCACCGAAAGTGGCCACCCAAAGCTTGTCCTCTTTCGCTTTAATATACTTGAAATACTCGTCCAGCAGAGTGCTCGGGAGGGCTTCCCACCCAACGCCATCCACCCCGTGGAAGACCAACACCAACCATTGGTTTTGATGGGCTGCCACGGTGTCCACCCAGGATTTCATGAGCGGCAGCGGTGTGCTTGTGAGCGCGCCTCTTTGCCATTGCACGTATTCTTTGTCAGAGGCACCAGGCTGGCTTTTGCTTCCCCGGTTGATTTCCTCCAGGTAGGGCGCCGGCATTCTGTTTCGGGTGGCGGGGAAGAGTTTCAGGGCGTACTCCATCACCCGCTCATTTTCTGTGCCGTAGGGCCCTTCGGCTGAGAAAGTGTGCTCCGGGCCCAGCTGCTTTAGGATGTCTTCCCTGCTCTTCTCCAACTCATACAGCATGTTGGCCTCATCCAACGCTGCCAGCCTGGGGTGGGTAATGGTATGGCTGGCGAATTCATGGCCCTGGGCCGCGTACGCTCTTAAATCTTCCCAGGTTACTCCTTTGGCTTCCGCCACTTCATTTTTACTCTCAAGGCCAGGCGCAAAGGCTCCCTCCCTTACTTTACGGTACAACTCATCCATCAAAGCGTAGGCTTCTTCTTCTTTGCCCGCATCAACCAAGGCGCCGGCCCGGGTGTGATACTCCATCGTTCCGATGTACCCTAAGAACCCTGCCGCAGAGGCCCGCTCAAAAAAGTTGTCCTTGTTGGTCGGCGTATTGGCCGTTTCTGCGATAATGTCCTTTACCGGACGCCCTATAAACTTGCCCTGGTACTGCGACCCCGGTATTTGCCCGGTCATGATGAAGAAAGTGGCGGGGAATTGCAGCCGGTTCATAATAGGCAGGGCCCGCGTGAACTGGTTGATGTTGCCATCGTCATAGGTAAGGGAGACGGCGGCATTTTTTCCTTGCTGCCACTTCGTAATTACTGTTTGACCCGTAAGTTCTTCCCGTTGGTCACAGCCACTGATACAGAGGAGCAGGGCGGATGCTAAGACTAATCGATTAATCATGGCTCAAAGATATCGGTTGGGCAAAAATACGCTGCCATTACTCTCCCCAGGAAAGATAAAGGGGTGTCGGAACTGACGGACAGTAGCTTCGCCTGGAGGATATAAAGTTAACGATTCTTGTCATAGTTCACAGGGCTTTGGCAGCCCAAAGCATCAAGCCCATAACCTGGCTTACATGCTACTACAAAAAAGGAAAGCACCTCACTACGGGAAGCCTTCCTTGTTCAATAACGGAAGTTAGGTTCAACAACTAGCTGCTCTGACGTTACTCACCTTCGTTGCCAGGTATTAAAGCTGTGGTTAATACCCTTGTCACTGCGTTCAAGCCTACCTATCGCAAACGTTTCTCATCTAGCCCAATCTGCTTCGGTATTCACTTGGTGTAGCACCTAATAATTTTTTCACATAGCGGGTAAAAAACGAACGGCTGCTAAATTCCATCTCATCGGCAATCTCGGAAATAGTGAGATTTCTGTTTTGCAAAAGGAGGATGATGCGCTCCCTGGCGAAGCGCTGTATCCATTCGGAAGCCGTGACACCGGATGATTTTTTGCAAACCTGGTTGAGGTACTTGGAGGTGATGTTCAATTGATCGCTGTAAAACTGCACTTCACGCTCCGTCATACAGTGCTCCTGCGCCAGCTGCATGAATCGCTCGTACAGGGTTCCGCTTTGCAGACTGTGCTTCCGCCTTTCGTACTCACTGGCGAAGATATGCCACATGTCGAGAATAAACAGTTGCATCTGCAGGTTCAGGGCTTCGTCGTAAAAGCGATGATCCGTTTTCAGAAAGCGATCATTCAGCCACTCAAAATTCGATAGGATTCTCTGCCTGTCTTTTTTGTCATGCAGCGTTTTTACCGGATAGACCCTGGAATGCAACAGGGCGTTGATACTCCAACCCTGGTCGGGAATGTTACTGTTCAAAAAATTCTTCTCCACCAGCAATGCTGTCGCTTTAAAATCTTTTGAAAGCAGCAAACCTGAAAGCCTGCTCTCGGCAAACCAAAACAGAAATTCCCCTCTCCCGCATTCCATCTGCTGGTCATTGAACATAAACCTGATGCTCCCACGGTGACAGAATAAATGGGTATGGTAAAGCTTTTCAAAATGAGCTGGAAAGTCTTCTTTACCCGATATTACCAATAAACTGACTTTCGGCTGTGCTTCCATTAACATTGAACTTGAGCTTTCTGCTAAGATAGGCGATATTTGACATTACTGCCGAATAATGTGTAACAATTAAGAAGTGATTCTGCTTTAACTTTGTAAAAGTCAATACGATACAACATGAAAAAATTCGATAAAGATATTTTTGAACGATTGAGGCAAGGGGAAACAATCAGCCCGGATGATCCGCAGATTGGCAGATTGCGGGAAGCATCCTACGCTACGATAGAATTGGTTCAAAGATTGAACAATTCCAGCAACCCGGATGAGATCAGGAGCATCCTAAAGCAGATCACGGAAAGTGAAATCGATGCATCAACGGCCTTGTTCCCGCCCTTATACATCAATTACGGTAAGAACACCAAAATCGGGAAAAATGTATTCGTCAACTTTGGCTGCACCTTTTTGGACTTGGGGGGTCTCACCATCGAGGATAATGTGATGCTGGCGCCCGGTGTAAAATTGCTTTCAGAAAGCCATCCGCTATCCTCCGGAAACAGGCAATCGCTTGTTCCAAAGCCCATTCATATCAAGCGAAACGCTTGGATTGGTGCAAATGCAGTAATTCTACAAGGGGTCACGGTTGGAGAAAATGCTGTAGTCGCAGCCGGTGCAGTTGTGTCAAAAGATGTACCCGATAATGCAGTTGTGGGCGGCATACCGGCAAAGTTTATCAAATCAATCGAGTAGTTACATTCCGTTCGACCCTAAAGTCGGACCAACAAACTTAAAGAGACATGAAAAGAATAACCGTTTTAATAGTTGCGTCCCTCATGGTTTTGGGGCAGGCTTATGCGCAAACAAAGCCAGGAGTAAAAAACGATAAGGCAAAGACAGTAAAAGAAAAAGATACAACAGAGCATTATACATTTCCATTGAGCGACAAGGTTATCCGCCAGGAAGTAACTTTCAAAAACCGATATGGAATTACAATTGCGGCTAATTTATACCTTCCTAAAAGTAGGGGCAGTGAGCCTTTGGCGGCCCTTGCCATTAGCGGCCCGTTTGGAGCGGTGAAAGAACAGTCCTCAGGGTTGTATGCCCAAACCATGGCCGAACGTGGTTTTGCTGCCCTTGCTTTTGACCCGTCTTACACCGGCGAGAGCGGGGGGGAACCCCGCAATGTGGCCTCTCCGGACATCAACACGGAGGATTTCAGCTCGGCGGTGGACTTTCTGGGTCTGCAGCCTTCGGTTGACCGGAACCGCATCGGCATCATCGGAATCTGTGGTTGGGCTGGCATGGCTCTGAACGCCGCCGCCGTGGACAAACGCGTCAAAGCCGTTGCCACCACCAGCATGTATGATATGTCGCGGGTGATGGCAAAGGGCTATAATGATGCAATGACCCTTGAGCAGCGCACTAAGACGCTGGAGCAAATGAGCCAGCAACGTTGGGCAGATGCAGAGAAGGGCACACCCGCTCCATCCACCAATAACCTGCCTGAAAAGCTGCAGGGCAACGAACCCCAGTTCGTGGTGGATTATTTCAATTATTACAAAACCCCGCGTGGCTTTCATCCCAATTCGGTTAATTCAAATGGTGCCTGGACGGCTACCACTGCCCTTTCCTTCATGAATATGCCGCTGCTGACTTACATCGAGGAAATCTCACCGCGCCCGGTTTTACTTATTGCCGGTGAAAAAGCACACTCCCGCTATTTCAGCGAGGATGCTTACAAGGCAGCAGCCGGACAGAAGGAGCTGGTGATCATCCCGAACGCCAGCCACGTTGATTTGTATGACAGGCTGGATGTAATCCCGTTTGAAAAACTAACGGCGTTCTTCAATGAGAATCTGAAATTTGACAAGAGCAGTGCAAAAGCAAAGACAGCTGCAGTTGAATAAATTATAGGTGAAAAGTCAAGGGGATGTGCTAAAACAACACTTCCCTTTAGTTCTTCAAAATCCCCAAAATCTGAATTGCCTTTTATATGAAAATAGGTGCCCTTTCCCTTCTAATGCTCATCAGCATCAACTTGTTTGCCTGTAATGGTAATCACAAAGAGCTTGTTGAGCCAGACATTCCAAATAGTGGTAGTATGAACTTAAGAATAATAGTTGGTCAGAGCGAATTTACGGCCACGCTCTATGATAATGCCACCGCAACTGCTTTCAAAACTAAGTTGCCCATGACCATTCACATGGTTGAGTTGAACGGAAACGAA
This sequence comes from Pontibacter saemangeumensis, assembly GCF_039541895.1. Taxonomy (NCBI): domain Bacteria; kingdom Pseudomonadati; phylum Bacteroidota; class Cytophagia; order Cytophagales; family Hymenobacteraceae; genus Pontibacter; species Pontibacter saemangeumensis. The sequence goes on along the minus strand of NZ_BAABHC010000002.1, from coordinate 71,384 downwards.
AAGTACTATGATTTACCGGACAATCTGCCAACCAATGCATCCAATCCCGGCACCATCCAAAGCGGCGATTTAATGCTGTATGGCTCAAATACATTGGTGCTTTTCTATAAAACATTTTCCACTTCCTATAACTACACCAGAATCGGAAAGATCACTGACCCGGAAGGTTTGGCAGAAGCATTGGGTTCGGGCAAGGTTGACGTAACTTTTGAATTAAAATAAAAAATGTTAGAGATGAAAATATTAGCAATAGTAACAGTTACAGTCCTACTATTTATGGGACAATCCTGCAACACAAAGACAGAAGCAAAACAGGAAAATATGAAAACAAATGAAAACGAATTGAACGCCATTTTTCCAAAAGGTGAAAAAGGTTCGGAGGAATGGTTTACCGGGAATGCTTATCCTACAAGCCTGGTGGAAGCAGATTCTATCCTTACTACAGTTGCCGGTAATGTTTACTTTGAACCCGGAGCCAGGAGTAATTGGCATACGCACCCATCTGGACAGATTCTGATCATTACGGATGGCATTGGCTATCATCAGATTGAAGGGCAACCCATTGAAATCATCAAAAAAGGAGATGTGGTAAAATGTCCGCCAAATGTAAGACACTGGCACGGGGCAAGCCATGATGTAGGACTACAGCAACTTTATGTTATTCCCAATACAGAAAAGGGGATTGTAGCATGGAAGGAAGCCGTAACGGATGAAGAATATAGCAATTTAAAATAATCCCCTTTGACAGAGTCGCTCAGCAACAAGACATGGGGAATAGGTCTCAAAAAAGTAATCAGCAATGGAAAAGAATACTGGTAATCTGTTTGATCATAAAAACACAGCCCCTGGAATGCGGAGGGACTTTCTAAAAGCAGCAACTTTGCTGGGTATAGGTGCGATAGCTGCTGGACCTGTTAACAGTTATGCAACCGCTCCACCGGAAAGCAAAAAAGGTGTGGGTACCATACTGACTAAAAAGCGCTCTTTGGGTTCTAAGAAGAACCCGCTTGTGGTGTCAGCGATTCAAATGGGCTGCATGGGGATGCACACAGGTCGTGGTATCCATCCCGACCGTAAGAGCATGGTCAAACTGATCCGGGATGCTGCTGATCGTGGCTGTGACTTTTTCGATTCTGCCGAAGTTTATGGTCCGTATGTAAATGAAGAATTGGTTGGAGAAGCACTTGCTCCCATCCGAAACCAAGTTGCCATCTCCACCAAGTTTGGGTTTAAAATCGGCGGCACCGGTGGCTTAGATAGCAGCCCGGAAAACATTCGGAAAGTTGTGGACCAATCACTCAAACGCCTTAAGACAGACCGTATTGATCTTTTCTATCAGCACCGAGTTGATCCCAACGTACCCATTGAAGATGTTGCAGGCACCGTAAAAGATCTTATTAAAGCCGGAAAGGTGCTGCACTTTGGTCTAAGTGAAGCAAAAGCTGAAACCATCAGAAGGGCACACGCTGTTTGCTCTGTTACGGCAGTGCAAAGTGAGTATTCCTTTATGACCAGGCTGCCCGAAGATTTTATCTTTTCCACTTTGCAGGAATTGGAGATAGGCTTTGTAGCATATAGCCCGCTATGCCGTGGTTTGTTGGGTGGAACATTAACCGAATACTCTGATTTGAATACAAATGACATTCGGGGTGCATGGCCGCGCTTTCAACCGGAAGCAATAAAATCAAATATTCGAATTGTTGAAGCGCTGAATGAGTTTGGCAAAACAAGGGGCATGACCTCATCTCAAATATGCCTAAGTTGGATGCTTTCCAAATACCCTTTTATAGTTCCCTTGCCTGGCACAACCAAGCTTTCACATTTAGAGGAAGATTTACGAGCTGCTGACTTCACATTAACGCAGGCCGAAATCAACGAGATTGAAAGTAAAATAGAAAAGATCGGTGTTGTGGGTGATCGCTATGACGCATTGCAACAGTCGAGAGTAGAATATTAATCTCCTATAATGCTTATTTGCAAAAAGTGACTGAAGAAGAAATAAGTATTTGAATATAAAAGAGGTAATCATGGAAAGCAATAATCATTCATCAAGAAGAAAGTTTATTCAGCAGACGGCAATGGCTGGTGCAGGTTTGATGCTTGCTAATACATTACCGGTTTTTTCTCAAACAAATCAATCCGCTGCAGCGAGTAACAACATTAAGTCAAAAGGGTATGCAGGCAAAGATGAGCATGGAAAACTAACAGCCTGGAACTTTGAACGCAGACCGGTTGGAGACAACGATATTCTAATTGAAATAAAGTATTCAGGCATTTGCCATTCAGATATACATACCATAAAAGGACATTGGGGAAAGCAACAATACCCGCAAGTTCCGGGGCATGAAATAGCAGGCATTGTTACAGCTGTTGGAAAAAATGTAAAGAAATTTAAAGTAGGTGATAAAGCGGGTGTGGGTTGCATGGTCAACAGTTGTATGCAATGCGAAAGCTGTAAAAAGGGTCAGGAACACCATTGCGAGACAACAGGAAACGTAGGTACGTATGGCGCACCCGAAGCCTCATCGCCTACCGGAATAACACAAGGAGGTTATTCCAGCAATATGGTAGTGAACGAACACTTTGCCATAAAAATCCCCAAGGATATAGAGTTGCAATATGCAGCACCATTGCTTTGTGCAGGTATCACTACTTATTCTCCGATGATGCAGTACGATGTGAAAAAGGGTGACAAGGTAGGTGTTGTGGGCATTGGCGGATTAGGTCACATGGCTATTAAAATAGCCGTTTCAAAAGGCGCAGAAGTGTATGCTTTTACCACTTCTCCTTCAAAGGTAAACGACATAGAAGGGTTTGGCGCAAAGGAAGTGATTGTGGTAGATGCAGCAGATAAGCTGATACCGTGGAAAGGGAAGTTAGACTATATGGTTTCGACCGTTCTTTATGCTTATGAAATGTCGCCTTACATCGATTGTGTAAAGCCTTATGGCTATTACACGCAAGTTGGAATGCCGGTAAATGGAGCACTCGCCATCAATAACTTCAACATGATATTTAACCGGGTAAATTTCAATGGTTCATTGATTGGAGGTATTCCTGAAACCCAGGTGGTGATGGACTATTGTGCTAAGAATAAAATCTATCCGCAAATTCAAGTCATCAAAGCAACAGAGATAAATGACGCCTGGGAAAAGGTGGTGAATAAAGAAGCCCGTTACCGCTATGTCATTGATGCAGCAACATTTTCATAAGCAGACTGCTGTTGAACTTCATCAGAATAGTTAAGCGCTCTCAATTATCGAAGTGAAGGGTGTTCGTTTTACAATACAGTCACAAGAAACGATTGACGGTTAATAACCAACTAACACAGCGTCAGCTAAACTATAAAAGCCATTTATGTATAAGTCGAAAAAAGTAAGTCAAAGAATAAACTTAGTTCTTTTGTCAATCACTGTCAGTATTCTTCTTGCTGCCTGTGCGTCAATAAAGGAAAGCAGAAGCAATGGTCTGTTGGAGATTAAAGAACAGGGCAGCTTTGCAGTTGGTGGTACAGTGATTACAAACCCCGGTACTTTCGACCCAATCAAGGACGGTGCTTTTAACCCGACGGCTCAATCTTCGGAAGGTCAAACACTGCATGGTGACCATGCCTATGTTTTCTATCAGATACCTGCCAATCCCCGTAAACTTCCGTTGGTGATGTGGCATGGCTGGGGACAGTCAGCAAAAACTTGGCAAACCACTCCCAATGGTCGTGAAGGATTTCAGAACATTTTTCTTCGCCGCCGCTTTCCGGTGTACCTCATTGACCAGCCAGGTCGTGGTAAGGCAGCAAAAGGTACAAAGCCGTTTACTATTACAGCCTCCCCGGATGATCAGCTGTGGTTTGGTATTTTCCGGCTTGGCGTCTATCCAAACTTTTATCCTGGTGTACAATTTTCAAAAGACCCTGAGGCGTTGAACCAGTTCTACCGGCAGGGAGTGCCCAACACAGCACCATACGATGCACAAACGAACATCAATGCGGTTTCTGCATTGTTTGATAAAATAGGGCAAGGCATTTTAATAACCCACTCACATAGCGGTGGTGCAGGTTGGCTTACGGCAATGAAGAACGACAAGATAAAGGCTGTTGTTTCTTTTGAACCAGGAGGAGATTTTGTTTTTCCTGAAGGGGAAACAATACAGGGTTTAAAGCCTGGAGGTGATTTTGATACACCTCCTATTGTACCGTTAGCAGAGTTTACCAAACTCACAAAAGTTCCTATTCTTATTTATTACGGTGATAATATTCCGGATCAACCATCTACCAACCCAGGGCAGGAACAATGGAGAGCAATTTTTGCTATGGCAAAACAGTTCAGGGATGTGGTAAACCGTCACGGTGGCGATGTAACATTAGTACACTTACCGCAAATTGGAATAAAAGGAAACACACACTTTCCAATGTCTGATTTAAACAATGTTGAAATAGCAAATCACTTATCTGAATTTTTAAAAAAGAAGCACCTGGATTAGTGTCGGTTAAGCAACCCACAGAGGTAACAAAAATCCTATTGTTGAAGGTTATTGGTAATTAGAAAATAAACAAATCATACAGAATTATGGAAAGTAATATCAAAGGTAAAGTTGTAGTCATTACAGGAGCTAGCAGTGGTATGGGACAAGCAGCTGCGAAGCACTTGTCAGCCCTTGGGGCAACGGTTGTACTGGGCGCAAGAAGAGCCGACAGGATTGAAAAGCTGGCAAAGGAGATACAGGAGAATAGTGGAAAAGCCCTTGCCATTGCTGTGGATGTAACGCAGCGGGAGCAGGTAAAGAAGCTGGTGGATTCGACGGTTCAACAATTTGGGCGGGTAGACGTGATCCTCAATAACGCAGGTATCATGCCTTTATCGCCGATGGACCGCCTCAATGTGGAGGAGTGGGACAAAATGATTGACGTGAACATCAAAGGCGTGCTCAATGGTATTGCCGCTGTTCTCCCTCACATGAAAGAACAGAAGTCAGGTCAGATTATCAACACCTCTTCTGTAGCGGGTCATAAAATATTTACCGGCTCGGCGGTTTATTCTGCTACTAAATTTGCCGTGCGTGCCCTGACCGAAGGCTTACGGATGGAGGTGAAGCCATATAATATCCGTACCACAATCGTATGTCCCGGCGCTGTGAAAACAGAATTGCTGGAACATATCTCCGAGGCTGACATCCAGCAGGCTAATAAAGATTATGTGGGAGCGGTAGGAATCAGTCCGGACAGTTTTGCACGTGTGGTCGCGTTTGCCATAAGCCAGCCGGAGGATGTAGACATCAACGAAGTTATCTTCCGTCCTACATCGCAGGAATTGTAGAATAATTACGTGGCAAATGATGAGGAAGGTTCTTCAAATGACAAAATTTTCAATCTTTAAAAGTCGTGTTATGTTACCACTTGCAAGGAAAAGGCAATCCAACTTTCCATATTTTCTTAGGCAACGTTACACGAAGAGCTTAGTCGCTTTGATTGTAATAATGTTGGTTATAGCTTGTAATAGTTCCTTTGCACAGCTGCCCGACAGTACACAAAAGGAGATGAAGTTCTCCGGCTCCATTGGCATTACCAATAACGCCTTTTCCATTATTCCCCTTTTCTCATTAAACAGTCCTTCCGCAGTCTTTTTGCTCTCGTGGAGGAAAAACAGGTTTAGTATTGAACCTGATATTCGTCTTTCTCTGGACGGGAAAAAAGGCAATATGCTCTTTTGGTTCCGTTATCGCCTTATAGATAAACAAAAATTCAGTCTTCGGGTGGGCACCCACCCGGCCTATAATTTTGCTTTAAGAGAAGTTACAGAAAACGGCGTTACATCCGAAATTACACAGGCGAGGCGTTTTATAGCCAGCGAAGTGGTTCCCAATTACCAGATTACACCTAACTGGAGCGTTGGCATGTATTATTTACAAGGCAACGGTTTGCAGAAAGACGGGCCACGCCTCAGCCATTTTGTAACATTAAATACAAGTATTTCAAATATCAAATTAGGCCCCAATTTCCGGTTTCAGTTTGTTCCTGAAGTTTATTATTTAAATCTTGATGGAGATGCAGGAACTTACTTCACTACTACAGGAATATTATCCCGGAAGAAGGTGCCGTTTACGCTTCAATCTACCATCAATCAAACGTTCAGTTCCACAATTCCCGGAAATAAAGAGTTCCTTTGGAATGTTACGCTTAGCTATAATTTCAGCCAGGATTTTGTTAGGAAACAACCAGCCGTGCTGCTTCCATAAAATGAGCGACCACCTGTTGACTTCACAATCAAGCAGCCGTAGGAAGTAGGCCTCGAAAAAATCAAGAGCTTTAGAATACACTGTGCTTGCAGCGTTAATACTACGTAAAGTGATAACCGCTTATAACGCTGACAGTGATATAGGAAACTGCATGGGTGAAGTCAAATTTTCTATAGAGGTGAAGCCGGTCAAGTTTATGGTATCATCTAAAACAATAACATGATGGAGTATGTAAAACTTGGAAATACGGGATTGGATGTGTCAAGGCTATGCCTTGGATGTATGGGTTTTGGTGACCCGGAAACATGGGTGCATCAATGGGTATTGAAAGAAGATGAGAGCGGCCCAATCATCAAAAAAGCACTTGACATTGGCATTAACTTCTTTGATACAGCAAATGTCTATTCATTCGGTAGAAGTGAGGAAATTTTGGGTCGTGCGTTGAAGGACTACGGCCACCGTGATGAAGTTGTGCTGGCAACAAAAGTTTGGGGCGAGATGCACAAAGGGCCCAATGGCAAAGGGCTATCCCGTAAAGCGATTTTAAGTGAAATAGACAACAGCCTGAAACGCCTCGGAACAGACTATATCGACCTGTACATCATTCACCGCTGGGATTACAACACGCCTATTGAAGAAACAATGGAAGCATTGAACGATGTGGTGAAAATGGGAAAGGCAAGATACATCGGCGCCTCTGCCATGTACACCTGGCAATTCCAAAAGGCACAATATGTGGCGGAAAAAAACGGCTGGCCACGGTTCGTTTCCATGCAAAGCCATTTGAACTTGTTGTACAGAGAAGAAGAAAGAGAAATGATACCGTACTGTAAGAGTGAAAACATTGCCCTTACTCCCTACAGTCCGCTTGCCTCAGGAAGATTAACACGGGATTGGTCCGAGACGACGCAACGTGCCGAAACCGATCAGATAGCAAAAAGCAAGTACGATGCTACGGCAGTTGCCGATAAAATGGTAGTGGAAAGGCTGGCGTCAGTTGCGAAAAAAAGAGGCGTGCCTCGTGTCGAAATTGCACTGGCATGGCTGCTGCAGAAACAACCGGTCACTATTCCGATTATCGGCGCTACCAAAATCTCGCATCTGGAAAGTGCCGTGCCCGCGTTATCCATTAAGCTAACTGACCAAGAGATTTCTTACATGGAGGAGCCTTATATGCCCCATAGAATAGTGGGTCATATTTAGAGATTGTAGTAAAACAGTAATACTCTAAATGCGCTCTTCATCATCGGACCAGAAACGGCCGGAGTACAACGTGATGATGTAAAACACTGGAATGGCGCAAGCCTGAGTAAAGGCTTGCAGCAGCTATACGCTAAAATTTACCCTACTCTGGCTATGATGATATACATAGCACCTGCTTTGGGTTTTCCCTTCTGCCATTATCTCTACATCATCTGACGCGAAGGAAGGCTGCTACCCCTAGTTGATTCTGTGTTGCTGCATGTAGTCTTGCGGATAGGACAAAAGCAAAACAATCCCTATCTTTGAACAATGTCAAAGAAGGTCGCCCTGCTGCTGCTTACCCTTTTTGCCTATACGCTGGTATTGGTGCACGGCATCATGCCGCACCAGCATCTCCACCAGACGGATAACAAGGCGCAGCACCACACTTACAAGGACCACCGGCATTCCCACGACCATGACGCACCGGAGGAGAAGGAGAGTCCGCTCAGCCACTATTTCCACTCGGCTGTACAGGGTGAGCCGCATGTATCCACCCGTCACAGTAGCTTTCTTCCTGCTCCTCTGACCGCCGCTAGAAGTGAGCGTTTCCTTTTCGAACTCGAGACGCCAGTTGCAGCCATGGAGCGCGGCACTACTTTGTACATCATAGGCTTTTCGCCTCCACCACACCAAACCCACCTCCCGCAGCGCGGGCCACCGTCTGCCTGACCTACCTTATTATCGCTCTTGCTAATTATAGCCAGGTTATACCTTGCTTTGAAACTGGCGTGCACCACTATGCATTCTGGGCTACATAACCTCTAAGCGGAGCGTCTACTTTAATTTATCCCTGTTTTTCTACACGATTAACATCTGAGTAAAAATGAAAAAGGTTCTTTTTTCCATTGCCGCAATGGCGCTGTTTACGGTTAGCTGTACTTCAAATTCTCAGGAAGAAGGGCATGAGCACGGAGCGGACACGCACCAGCATGAGGCTACTTCTGAAGCGGAGCATGGCCATTCACACGACAGCGACGGCGGGCACCCGCATGAGCAGGAGGAGTTTACCGTAGCAGGCGACTCTGTCGTGACCGAAACCACCACGGAAACCCACTCGCACGACGGACAGGGCGACCACCAGCACTAGTCTGCTGAGGCATTAGCTAGTTACCCGGGGAGTGCGGCAAACAGCCGCATGCTTCCCGGAGAAGCCACTATGCTATTAATTTACTGTTGTTTACAGCTATACCAGAAGCACATGTTAAAATCTTATATAAGCCTTTTGGCTGTTTGCCTGGTGCTCATTGCCTCAGGCTGCGGCCAGAAGGAGCATGCCCACGAGGGGGCCGAAATCAAAGCGGAGCTTGGCCATGCCCACGGGGAAGAACTGGAGCAGGTATCCTATACCATCTATACCGATAAAACCGAGCTCTTCGTGGAGTTCAAGCCGCTGGTCGTGGGCGAGACCTCCTCTTTTGCGGCACACGTGACGCGCCTCGGGGAAAACTTCACCCCACTTACCGAAGGCCAGATGACTGTGAGCCTGGTGAAGGGAGACAAAGGCATAAGACAGACGGTGCAAGCACCACGCTCACCGGGAATATTTAGTCCTGCGCTCCAACCAAAGGATGCCGGCAGCGGGTACAAACTCATCTTCGACGTGAAGTCAGGTGACCTGACCGATAGAATCGTGATCGACAGCCTGCAGGTGTATCCGAACGCAGAGGCGGCGCTGGCCGACACCAAAGAAGTCGACGCTCCGATAGGCGAAGAGATTCCGTTCCTGAAAGAGCAGGCCTGGAAAGTGGATTTCGCCACACAGCAGGTAACGCCGCAGCCATTCCACAACATCATCAGAACATCGGGGCAGATCATGCCGGCGCCGGGAGACGAGCAGACGATCACGGCCAGTGCGAGCGGGGTTGTGTCGCTTGCTGGGAATGATGTGGTCGTCGGATCCCCGGTAAAGGCACGCGAAAGACTTTTCACCATCTCTGGCGGGGGCGTGGCAGAGGGCAACATCGACACCCGCTTTCGGGAGGTACGCACCGATTTCCAGCGTGCGCAGGCCGATTATGAACGCGCCAAAGAACTGGTGGAGGACAAGATCATCTCGCAGCGGGAGTTTGAAAGGCGCAAGGCCATCTATGAGAACGCCGCGTCGGCTTACCGCACCATCGCCGGCAACTATGGTCCGAAAGGGCTGAGCGTGTCCGCGCCGCAAAGCGGTTTCATAAAGTCCGTACTTGTTTCTGACGGGGAGTTTGTGGAGGCGGGGCAGCCGCTTGCCAGCATTACCCGGAACGAGCGCCTGGTGCTGCGCGCCGAGGTGCCGCAAACGGAAGCCTATGAACTATCCAACGTCAGCTCCGCCAGCTTTAAAGTGCCGGGCGGGGAAGTATACGACACCGAGAACCTGAACGGCAAGTTGCTGGCCTACGGCAAAAGCGCCGGTGCCGATTCTTATCTTATCCCCATCACCTTCCAGATTGCCAACCGGGGCGAGCTGGTTCCGGGATCTTTCGTGGAAGTATACCTGCGTTCCGCGCCGCTACCCAATGCCTTAACGGTGCCTGTCAGCGCGATCATGGAAGACCAGGGGATGCACTATGTGTATGTGCAGTCGGCGGGGGAGATCTTCGAGAAGCGGGAAGTGAAGCTGGGAGCCTCCGATGGCATTCACGTGCAGCTGCTTTCCGGTGTGAGGCCGGGTGAGCGGGTGGTAACGAAAGGGGCCTACCAGATCAAACTTTCCTCTGCATCGGGTGAGGTGCCGGCCCACGGACACGAACATTAACTGCTCGGGACAAGGCTTACGCCGAACCCCGCCTATCAGTATCAAAAAGAGAAAGAATGCTTAACCAAATCATAAAATTTTCGCTGCATAACCGGCTCCTGGTTATCTTGGCTTCCGCGCTGTTGCTGGTCTTCGGCGGGATCACGGCCTTCCGGATGGAGGTCGACGTATTCCCCGACCTGACAGCCCCGACGGTGGTGGTGCTGACGGAGGCGCACGGCATGGCGCCCGAGGAAGCAGAACGCCTCGTAACCTTCCCGATAGAGACAGCCGTGAACGGGGCCACCGACGTGCGCAGGGTGCGTTCCTCTTCGTCTGCCGGCATCTCCATTGTGTGGGTAGAGTTTGAGTGGGGCACTGATATTTACAAGGCCCGCCAAATCGTGACGGAGAAAGTGGCCACGGTGGCTGAGCGACTGCCGCAGGGCGTGGGCACGCCTACCCTTGCCCCGCAGTCATCCATTATGGGTGAGATCATGCTTATCAGCGTAACCGGCGACAGCACCAGCCAGATGGAGCTGCGTACCCTTGCCGACTGGAGCATCCGGCCCCGGCTGCTTGCCACGGGCGGTGTGTCGCAGGTGGTGGTGATCGGGGGGGAGTACAAGCAGTACCAGGTGCTGGCTTCCCCGCAGAAACTAAAGTATTACAATGTGTCCTTGCAGGAGCTGCTGCAAGCCGCGGAGGAGGCCAACCAGAATGCCTCCGGTGGTTTTATGCAGGAGTATGGCAACGAGTACATCGTGCGCGGCATCGGGCGCACCAGCGACCTTGGGGAGCTGGCCAACACGGTGATCAAGGTCAACGGCAATTCACCAATCCGGATTGGTGACGTGGCCGACATCAAGGTGGGTGCTGCTGTGAAGATCGGCGACGGCTCCCTGAACGGTGAGCCGGCCGTGATCATGACCGTGATGAAGCAGCCCAACACCAACACCCTGGAGCTGACAGAGCAAATAGACGAGGCGATGGCCGACCTGGGCCAGAACCTGCCGGCAGACGTGAAGATCAACACCGAGATCTTCCGGCAGGCAGACTTTATCAATGCTTCCATTAACAACATTCAGAAGGTGCTGCTGGAAGGCGCCGTTTTTGTGGTGGTGATCCTGCTGCTGTTCCTGATGAACATCCGTGCCACCTTCATCTCCCTAATCGCTATTCCCATTTCATTGGTGGCGGCCATACTTACCCTGAAGTGGTTTGGCTTCTCTATCAACACCATGAGCCTGGGTGGTATGGCCATCGCCATCGGTGACCTGGTGGACGACGCCATCATCGACGTGGAGAACGTCTACAAACGCTTAAAGGAGAACTCTCGCAAGCCCGTGGAGGAGCAGCTGAATAAGCTGAAGGTTATTTACGAGGCATCGGTGGAGATACGCTCCTCTGTGATCAATGCCACCTTTATCATCATTGCCGCCTTTGTGCCGCTCTTCTTCCTGTCAGGTATGGAAGGCAGGTTGCTGGCTCCTTTAGGTATCGCCTTCATTGTTTCGCTGTTCGCTTCCCTGATCGTGGCCATTACCCTGACGCCAGTACTGTGCAGTTTCATGCTCACCAGCGACAAAATGCTGTTGAAGCAGCACCGCGAAAGCTGGCTGGTGCGCCGCCTCAACATCGGGTATGAGCGGTCTCTGCGCAGCGCCATGCGACATAAGAAAGCCATTCTGGGAGCGGCTGCGCTGCTGCTGGTGGGGGCGTTGCTTTTACTGCCTACGCTGGGGCGCAGTTTTCTCCCTGAGTTCAATGAGGGCTCCCTGGTGATCAGCGTGGTGACCAAGCCCGGCATTTCGCTGGAGGAAAGCAACAAGATCGGTACGCAGGTGGAAAAGGCGCTGCTGACCGTGCCGGAGATTCAGGTGACAACCCGCAGGACGGGCAGGGCAGAGCTGGACGAGCACGCGCAAGGGGTGAACGCTTCTGAAGTAGACGCGCCCTTTGTGCTGGAAGACCGGGACCGCGAAGAGTTCATGGCCGAGGTGCGGGAAAAGCTTGCGGGCATCACTGGGGCGAACATTACCATCGGCCAGCCTATTGGCCACCGCATCGATCACATGCTGTCGGGCACCCGGGCCAACATCGCCATTAAGATCTTTGGTCCTGAGCTGTCCAAGATGTTCTCCATGTCCAAGCAGGTAGAGCAGCAGGCTAAAACCGTAGAGGGGCTGGTGGACGTGAGCGTAGAGCAGCAGATCGAGATCCCGCAGATACAGATAAAGGCACGTCGCGATATGCTGGCCAAGTATGGCATCACCACCGGCGAGTTCGCCGAGTACGTGGACGTGGCCTTTGCCGGCGAAAAGGTCTCGGAAGTATACGAGGGGGCGCGCAGCTTTGACCTGGTGGTGCGCTACGACGAGAGTAGCCGCGGGGAGTTCGAGAAGATGAGGAACGCCCTGATCGACACGCATGACGGGCAGAAGATACCGCTGCACTACGTGGCGGACGTCGTGTCGACCAGCGGACCCAACACCATTAACAGGGAGAACGTGCAGCGCAAGACGGTGGTGTCGGCCAACGTGGCCGGGCGTGACCAGCGCAGCGCCGTGAAGGAGTTGCGCGAGAAGGTCCAGGCCAATGTGGCCCTGCCGGAAGGCTACCGCATCGAGTATGGCGGGCAGTTTGAGGCGGAGGAAGAGGCGTCGCGCACGCTGCTGTACGCTTCGCTGCTCTCGTTGCTGGCGATCTTCCTGCTCCTGTTCCAGGAGTTTAAGTCCTTTAAACTGTCGAGCATCATCCTGCTGAACCTGCCGCTGGCGCTGATCGGTGGCGTGGGTAGCATTTACTTTACGTCGGGCATTATCAGCATCCCGGCCATCATCGGCTTTATCACGCTCTTCGGTATCGCTACCCGTAACGGTATTTTGCTGGTGTCGCATTACCAGCTGCTCCTGCAGCAGGGGCACAGCTTGTACGAGAGCGTTATGCTGGGCTCCAGGGACAGGCTCAGCCCCATCCTGATGACGGCGCTTACCGCGGGGCTTGCCTTGATTCCGCTGGCGCTGGCTGGCGATTTGCCCGGTAACGAGATACAAAGCCCGATGGCGAAGGTGATCCTGGGCGGTCTGCTGAGCTCGACACTGCTTAATTTGTTTATCGTGCCAGCGGTGTTCCTGATGGCCAACCAAAATGAGAGAGACCATGCATAGGATAATGATAACAAGTCTGTGCCTGTATCTGCTGTTGGCGGTGCAGGCGCGGGCGCAGTCTACTGTAGCCGGGGTGCTGCGGCAGGTGGAGGCAAACAACAAGACCCTGCAGGCCGCGCAGCAGTACCGGGAGGCCCGCAAGCTGGAGTACCGGACGGGGCTGAACCCGGAAGATCCTTTTGTAGAGTATGTCTACTTTAACGGTCAGCCCGCTGAGGCCGGAAACCAGAAGGAGTTTGCTGTGACGCAGCGTATCGACTTCCCTACGGCCTACGGCAGGAAAAGGCGCGTAGCCAACCTGCAGGAGGCACAGGCGGATTATCAGTACGCGCAGCAGCGGCAGAGCATTTTGCTCGAAGCCCAGCAGGCCACGTTGCAGTTGATCTACCTGAACAGGCAGTTGCGTGTGTTTGAGGAGCGATACCAGGACATAGAGGAGCTGTACCGTCGGTTTCAGAAGAGCACAAGGGCAGGGGAGGGCAACGTGCTGGACGAGAACAAGGCGCGCGTGCGCCTGCTGGACATCCGCACCACGCTGCAGGCCAACAGGGCCAGGCGCAGGGTGCTGGAAGAGCGCCTGACGGAACTGAACGGAGGGCAGCCTGTAATCGTCACAGACACGGCATTTGCTGCGGTGCCTGCCGTTCCCGCGTTTGAGGTGCTGGACACCCTGATAGAGGTGTCGGACCCACGCCTAAAAACCCTGGAGCAGCAAGCAAGGGTACAGGAGGAAAAGGTTGAATTGGCCAAGGCCCTGTCGTTGCCCAAGCTGGAGGGCGGCTACCGCTACCAAAGTATACTCGGACAAACCTTCCAAGGTATGCACGCTGGTATTTCTATTCCGCTGTGGGAGCGCCGCAATACCGTAAACACCCAGCAGGCCTACAGCCAGTACGCACAGGCGCAGCTGGAATCTGAGCGGGTGGCGCACCGGCAGGAGGTAAGGCAGGCCTACGAGGAGTATCGGGTGCTGCAGGAGTCGCTGCAGGATTACCAGGAACTGATGGCCAAGCCGGAGAACCTGCGGCTGCTGGAGAAGGCCCTGCGACTGGGGGAAATATCGGCCGCCGAGTATTTTATGGAGCTCAGCTTTTACTATGATACGTATGATAGATACTTGGAGCTGGAGACTGAGGCGCAACAGAAGGTAGCTGAGTTACTGCGCTACACGCTGTAGGATTTGGATAAAGTATAGACTTTAACGCTATTGGAATCCGTACCGATTAAGCAACAGCAAAGGTAAAGTATAGAGCCGTTAAACATTGGGCGTAATGACTGCTATGTATAGCCACAGCTTTCACACAAACCTTAGGGGAATTTTATTGAAACAAAAAGCCGCTCCATTTGAAGTGGAGCGGCTTTTAATTGTAGTAGCCCGTAGGGGAATCGAACCCCTGTTACCAGAATGAAAATCTGGCGTCCTAACCCCTAGACGAACGGGCCTGGTATTCTTTTTCCTGATTGATGGTGCAAATATACTCGCTACGATATTATATACAAGGTATAGATAAGAAAAAATATATACATACTGCAGAACATGCTGGGGAACAGCAAGAAAACTTAACGCGCCGGTATCTATTGGCTATTTCTCGAAAGATATAACACTGTAGAGTTCGGGCTCCAGGAAAGGGCCACCAGGGTAGCTGGCGGTATAGTCAAAGTTAATCCAAAGGTCGTCGCCAGTCTCATGAAAGTGTATTTTACCGCCCGCTACCTCATCAGGGAAAAGGGTGCGGATGGCATAGCTGACCTTTTCCAAATCATCAACAGAGCCGACTTTGACTTCCGTATACATATGGCTGGGCGAAATGACCACACGGGCCTCACCACCGATAGACATTACGGAAGAAGCCATCAGAATCGCATAGTCGTCGCAATCGCCTGCTAACAGGTTCATGCTCTCCACCGGTGGGGAATAATAATCCATCCCGAGGGGATCGTTCACGTATTTCCAGTTGAGGCGAATATGCTTGAACAGAGAAAAATACCTTGTCATTTTACCGAACTTCTGGTAATACTCATCATGGAAATAGCGGGTAGAGTTTTTTACGCCAAAATCCCTCACTTTCGGATGCGTGGCCTGCATGGCGCTCTTCACGCGCTGGTTCTGAAAATAGGTGCCACGCACAGGCTTGAAATAGGAAACCTTGTGCGGATTGCTCGTCATATTTACCAGCAGGGCATTGTAATCATCATATATACCTTCAAATGTCTGATTCTTGAAGGTGCTGTTGTAGATGAACGTACCTAAAATACTGATGAACATAAGTACAACAAGTTTACGACTATACCTGGTTGCAACTATGGAAACTACAGTGGAGAGAATAAGGCAGAGCAGGAAGTGCAGTTCATAGTCCATTGAGTTATAAGGCGGTATGTAGAAACTTAGCAATACAGCCATCGGGAACACAATGATGATCTGAATGAACCGCACCGCAAAGTTCACAAGGTGTGAAGAATGTAAATTTTGCGACATAATGAAATTGTTTTTAAAGTGTGGGTGCTTTAGAGTCTCTGTTCCTGCCTGAACAGAGACAAAATATAGTAAAGCGTAGTTATTATCTTAACGCAAATACCAGTCCTTTTTGCTCCTTAAAGTGGCGGTTTTTTGAATTTATTTTTTGAGCGAAAACATGTGTTAAAAAGCTGAGAAAAAAATGCTGGGATGCATATGGCAAGGGAAATATCTCTTTGAAAATGCAACAGTATCAAATACAGTAGTTTATAGCCTAAGCAGGGGAGGAGAAGACTTCCTATGGAGGCTGCCGTTTATATAGGTGTTGATATCAATAAATATATAGAGCTGTCATCTTAAAGAATTACTTTCGGTTTATAAATAAAAGTAGCTAAAGTTAAAGCCACGATACCTGTCCCGCTGGTTGACAGACTTTGGTCTTAGGTATATATGACTAACGCGCCGGTTATACCACAGTCTGAACGGAGTATAATCCGGCGCGTGCATCTGCTAAATGATCAGCTGCTGTGTTGCTTACTGATACTGTATATAAAGTGGCTTTGGGTTGAGAGCAAGCACCTCCTCTGGTGTCATGAGGCGCCCCGGTGGCCGCTTAAGGTCATTCTTGTAGAAGATCTTGAAGCCCGTAAACTGCACAGGCTCGTTCTTGATATACCGGCGATACGTGTCTCTTTTGAGAGTGGGGCCGCCCCAACCATCCATGTGCATAATTACCTGCACTTCCGGACGCAGCTTAATGTCGGCGGTATTCGTGACCATTCCCTGCGTAAAACGGTGGACCACCAGCAGCTTAGGTGGCAGGTTGTGTTTCTTAGTCAACTCGGCCAGGTACTGGGTGGCGTAATTAATGTCCGCGGCATCGTAGGTGCCAATGCGGCGCCCGGGTACGCCTCCGTTTTTCATCGAGAACTCCGGGTCTATCCCTAAATGCACCTGCGGCAGTTTCAGGTATTTCTCCAACTCTGGCAACTCCTCCTGCAGCGTGCTTTGACCGATCTGGATGTCCAGGAAAACGATGGCATCGCGTTTTTTAGCTGTTTCCAGCACCCCATCAATCATCTTGTCAGTCATCCGCAACCTGTATTTGCCGCCGGCGCTTGGCTCGCCCTGTGCCGTCACCACGATCACGTGGAGGGCAGGCTGCACCGGCGTAATAGAATCCGCTTTCTCCCAGTTCGCGACTTCCTGGTCCAGCTTCTGCAGCATTTCCTCCGGGGGAAACTCGCCTAAGATGCCCATGCGCTTTGAAAGCGGATTGCCGTAGAAGGCAAGGATGCGCTTGTGCGGCAGGATGGCACCTGGCAACGGTCTCGGTCCCGGATATTCATAGGAGGCATTCTCCGTTTCTGCAGCTGGTTCGGCAGTTGCCACGGTACTCGCTTCCAAGGCAGTCGTATCTTCCGCTACAGCCAAGGTATCAGGCTGAGAGGGTATGGTGGTCGTCAGGCTATCAAGATGACCAGCAGCCATCGCAGAACCTTTCGGTTCCCGTTCTTCTGAACAGCCACTTGTAAGTAGCAACGCACACACGATTGCGACGGCTCTGGAGGTGTACGTACGGTGGCTTCGGGTAAAAGCCATTTGGCCGTTTAATTTGTGTGGTGATATCAGGGTGACTTCCTTTCGGAACAAGCTGTGCGACTTCATTAAGATTCTATTAAGGTAAGGTGGTTTGAATATAGCCTATTTAAGGCAAGTCTGCTACAGGATGCAGAATTACTTAGTGAAAATCATGAATGGGTATAATGCCGCTTCAGCCATTGGCTTAAGCCGGTCAAGCCGGGAAACAAGACGCGCTCTGTGATGTTTGCCTGGTCGAGCTTGTCGCGCACCTCCCATTTTAAGGAAGCCGGGATGATCACCCTAAAATAAAGCTCGGGGTGCTGCAGCAGCCAGGTGCTTAAGTCTGCTTTGACACGCGACATCATGGAGAATAGCGCATACTGATGCACGATCCGCTGATCCAGAGAGGGAGGTTCAAGGAAAATGACAAAGTCTTCCTGCTGGAAATTCTCCAGTGCTTTGAATGAAGGGGCTACCGGCTCCAGTACTTCCGCTGTAAACACATTGGACCCCTCCTCTTCGAGGGCCTTCTTGAGCGGCACAGGGAGGTACTCGCTTGTTTTGACGTAGTTGATGCAGATCACACACGCATCCTGGTCATATTTAGATAAATCGGCGGTGGCAAAATGCAGCGCCACATACGGCGAGTAGGTCCAGTCCAGGAGGCGGGTGGGCAGGCCATGGTGCTGCGCCACCGCCAGCCAGTTCCAGATGGAGTTGCCCGGCGGTATGGCATCGTAGTGGGCGTATTTCCGGAAGTTTCGCAGCAGGTGCGGCTCCAGTTTATCATATTCGCTCCCGATACGCATGATGCTGGTCAGCAGGTTAAAATCCGTGTTCCAGGTGCCGCGGTAGACATGCGACGAACGAAAGCGACTGAGCCGAGGGTCCCAGCTGTGGTTGAACAATGCCTCCTGCAACTCCAGCCAACTCTTCACCACAATGTCTTTTCCGGTTTCCATAAAGGGTATATATAAGTAGTGGTATAAAGGGAGCTCGGTTTAACATACTGCCAGTCTGATTGTAGGTTACAGTGGCTAAACAATTTTATGCCTCCGTTAAGAGTTCTCTAATTTAAGTTTTGTTGAAATAGCACATGCCCCGCAACTTCGGGATCGATGGATGGCAGGTACATGCTTCAGTTTTGCCGGTAGTTAGACGCTTTACCTGACGCAGGTGGTAGTTAGCCGTTCCCTGCCGCAGGAGGCATATTGGTTGGTAAAACCAATGCTGTCAGAACAAGCCCAACTGCCTGCCTTTTCGCTGGCAGAAGTGGGTGTAATTAAAAGGCCTGGTACTGCGGCCCTGCATGTACTTTTGCTTGCTTATCCGGAAAAGGTTGCCGATGGCCTGGGCAAACCTGCCTTCACCGTGCATGCGGGTGCCGAAGCGGCTGTCGTTAAGCTGCCCGCCGTGGCAGTCGGCAATCTGACTCAAAACCTTGTCCGCCTTCTCTGGAAAAGCCTGACGGATCCAATCTTCGAAGATAGGGCCGACACTGCCATTGAGGCGCACAATGGTGTAGGCGGCGTTACAGGCGCCTGCCTCCGCCGCACGCTGAATAATCCGGGGGATTTCGGAGTCGTTGAGGCCGGGAATAACAGGGGCCACCATCACGTTTACCGGTAATCCGGCCGCACTTAGCTGCCTTACCACTTCCATCCGCTTCGCCGCCGTCGCTGTTCTGGGCTCCAGTTTCTGGCGCAGTTTCTCATCCAGGGTGGTAATGCTGATGTTGACATGCACAAGGTCCAGTTTATTCAGTTCCTGTAGCAGGTCCAGGTCGCGGAGGATCAGCGCGTTTTTCGTGATGATGCTGACCGGGTGGCGGTACTCCAGCAGTACCTCCAGTATTTGGCGCGTCAGCTTTTTCCGCGCCTCTATGGGCTGGTAGCAATCGGTGTTGCCTGCCAGCATGATGGGCATGACCTGCCAGTTTTTGTTCTCCAGCTGGCGCGCCAGGGTCTGCGACGCGTCTTCCTTCACGATTATCTTGCGCTCAAAATCAAGCCCGGCCCCGTACCCCCAGTACTGGTGGGTGTTGCGGGCATAGCAGTAAATGCAACCGTGTTCGCAGCCCTGGTATGGGTTGAGGGAGTAACTCAGCCCCAGGTCAGGACTCTCTACTTTATTGACTACTGTTTTCGGGTGCTCGGTCAGGAACTCAGTGGAAGAGTTTAACAGCATCGGCTCATCAATGCCTTCTACGTGCGCCGCAACGTATTCCTGCTTCAGGAAAGGGTTTACCGGGTTATATTGCGCACCCCGTCCTTTTAAATAATCTTCTGCTTTCATATCTGTTTATACTTGTGCTAATATAATTAGTTTGCTATTATAATTGGTATATATGAAGTGTTTAGGAAGGATATAAATTATTAGAACTAGGGTAGCAATGCCTGCAAAGGAGCTTCAGCAACATAAGCCCCGCCACACCGTAATCCTATTCAATGGGTTTAGTGCCTGCAAAAGGCCTATTCTAACCACCATAAGTGCTAAAAGCTATAAACTATGAAACAAGAATCCGGAGCCACATTGCCCATATGGGAGAAAAACATCACCTTGCCCAGCACCCAGCAACTGCATGAGAACCTGACATGCGACGTCTGTGTGATAGGCGCTGGCATTGCAGGGCTTACCACTGCTTACCTGCTCGGTAAAGAGGGGAAGCGCGTGATCGTGCTGGAGTCGAAAAGCATTGGCGGCGGTGAAACCAGCCGCACAACAGCCCATCTCTCGAATGCCCTTGATGAGCAATACTATAACCTGGTGAAGCACTTTGGAAAGGACGGAGCCCGCCTTGCCGCCCAAAGCCATGGGCAGGCCATCTCCAAAATAGAGGAAATAGCCAAAGACGCCGATATAGCCTGCGATTTTGCCCGCGTGGACGGTTATCTGGTGGCCACTACCCTGGACGAGGAGCAGAAGCTGCTTCAGGAACTGGAGGCCCTGCAGCAGATAGGCTGGCATGATGTGGTGCTTCGGAAGCAGTGCCCTGCACCGTTCTTGACTGCCTTGCCCTGCCTGCACTATCCCAACCAGGGGCGGGTTCACCCGATGAAATATCTGGCCGGCCTTGCCGGCGCCATCATCGAACAGGGGGGGCAAATTTTTTCAGGTACGCATGTTGTTAGTTTTGAGACGGGGCCGGTGACAACCGTAGTAACGGAGGGGGGGCATTCCGTTTCGGCTAACCACCTGGTGGTTGCCACCAATACACCTGTGAACGATAAAGTAACCATGCACACCAAAATGACGCCTTATCGCACCTATGCCATAGGTGTTCGGGTGCCGAAAGACGCTGTGCCGGATGCATTGTACTGGGATATGAAGGAGCCTTACCACTACATCAGGCTGCAGCGAAGCACCGGCGAGGATATGGATTATGATGTGCTGATCGTGGGAGGGGAGGATCATAAGACCGGGCAGGACCATCACCTGATCAAGCATTTCCAGGAACTTGAGCGCTGGACCCGGCTCATGTTCCCGATGTCGCAGGAGGTGGAGTACCGCTGGTCGGGTCAGGTGTTCGAGCCCTTGGACGGGTTGGGCTATATAGGCCGTAATCCCGGCGATGCAGAAAACGTTTATATCATCACCGGCGATTCCGGGCACGGCACCACCCACGGCACCATCGGTGGCATGGTTATCACCGATCTGATTATGGGCCGCGCAAATCCTTGGTCGGCTTTGTATGACCCGGCCCGTAGCCCTATGAAAGCGGCCGGGGAATACCTGAAACACAACCTGAATGTGGCGGCGCAGATGAAGGAATACGTTACCCCGGGCGAGATAGAGGACCCTATGCAGGTAATGCCGGGCACCGGCCGCATCATGCGCGATGGGGTTTCGAAGGTGGCGGTGTACTGCGACCAGGACGGTGTGCGGCACAAGTTCTCGGCTGTCTGCAAGCACCTGGGGTGCATTGTAACCTGGAATGACGTGGAGAGCTCCTGGGATTGCCCGTGCCACGGCTCCCGCTTCGACCCGCTTGGGAAGGTGATCACCGGGCCTGCCAGCTCCGATCTGGACGAAATCAGGTAAGCAGGCAGACGGAGGAATGGTTTGCAAGAAGCAGAGACGGCGATAACTTGCTCCAGAAGTTGCTTCCGCTACTTCTTCTGTATATAAGCAAAAGCCAGTGACACTACTTGTTTCACTGGCTTTTGCTTATCAATAGTATCGCGTTTGGCTGCTTGATCTAAAGGAGGTGAGATAACCAATTAGAGGGGATTTATACCATTTTCAAATGGAATTCGCGCAAAGAAGCTGTTCTATAGAAAAGCTTCTTTGCCGTGTGCAGGTGATGGTAGCATCACGCATATATAACTCTTTGTTAGCCAGATTTCCTTGTTGATAAAAATTGTACCGCCTTGTATAAATTGCTTCGAGCAGGCGCTTTACCCATGTGTGAGTTTCAGTTTGAAATTTCTTTGTAAAGTTGGGCAGCGGTATTTCACGAAGCCACCAAATGAAAAATAATCTGATCCACATTTCCGCTATTTATACCCTTTCTGAAGGGCAGCAGAGGGCCTTCATTTATATGCCTCCAATTCCTGAAGGCGCTGTGCAATGTCGGCTGCCCACAGCCTTTCTTCCTTCGCGTTCAGCCCATGTTTGCAGGCAGTGTCAAAAGCGTCCTGCTCTGCTTTCCATTGCGCAAAGGCGCTGGTGACGGTACCGCTCAATTTGCTTTTCACGTCTGCGCAACTGAACAGTTCAAGCTTTTTCCGCAGTTGGCGGGCGTGTACTTCCGTCAGGTCAAAGTGCAGTTGCTCGTGCTTCAGCAGCTTCTTCGACTTCGTGTTTTTCGTCCATGACTGGGTCGGCAGGAAAACGCAGCTCACCTGATAAGTAAAGCCACTGTCCAGGCAGCGGGCATTCACGGCCAAGTTAGCCGCGGTGAGCGCATGGTGCGCGTTCTCCTCATCCGGGAGCGCTTTGAAATCATCCCAGGACAGGCGCCGGTCCGGCGACCAGCGTACCTGATCAACCAGTATTTCTTCAACAGGAGGCGCAGGGGCGTTTGCATTCACGGCGGCAGCGTCCGGAAAGAGGAAGGGGATCAATATTCTTGCCCACAGCGACAGGAATATGGTAAAGGTGTACATTCTTCTCGACTAAAAGTTAAAAATACAGTTCAAAACGGGAATCGCAGTTAACATTCCCGGAAGGTGTACCCCTGCTTTGTTTTAGCTGTGGAGAAGGCGGCTGCTGAGCGACCGGAACCGCAAGGTAAGCAGAACGGCAGCCACAGACAGGCCCGTCAGTAGACCGGCCCATATACCATCTACCCCAAATCCAGCTTTAAAGCACAGTAAATACCCGACCGGCAATCCAATTCCCCAATAGGCCAGCAGCGAGATCAGGCTAGGTACTTTTACATCCTCCAGGCCGCGCAGCGCACCCAGCCCCACCACCTGCACCCCATCCGAAATCTGGAACAGGGCGGCGATGATAAGCAGCGAGGAGGCAATGCGAATCACCTCCGGATCGTCTATGTAGAGCATCGGGATGAGTTTGTTCCCCAGCACCATGAGCAATCCGCTGCACACCATGAACAGCACCCCCATCACCAGGTTGCTGATGCCTGCCATGCGCATGGCCCTGAAGTTTCCGAGGCCTTTCTGATTGCCTACCCGGATGGTGGCCGCAGCCGCAATGCCACTGGCCATCATATAGGTAACAGAGGCCACATTGATGGCAATCTGGTGCGCGGCCAGTTCTTTGGCCCCCAGCCACCCGATCATGACAGCGGAGAAACTGAAGGCGCCCATCTCAAAGATCATCTGCACAGAAATGGGCAATCCCAGCTTGTAGATGCGGTACATGTGGAAAAATGACAGGTGGCGCAGGCGCAGAAAATGCCTGAATACTTCAAATCGTTTGCCATAGACCACATAGCCCGCCATCATCAGGGCCATCACCACACGGGAAATCAGCGTAGCCCAGCCGGCCCCTATCAGTCCCATCGGCTCGAATCCTAACTTACCAAAAATTAAGATATAATTCAGCAAAATATTCAAGGAATTTGCGACCAAAGAAATCCACATCGCCTGCTTCGTCAGTGAGAGGCCTTCGGCAAACTGCCGGAACGCTTGGAACACCATCAGGGGCACCATCGACAGGAAAAGGATGTTGAGGTAAGGCACGGCCATCGCTGCCACCTGTGCCGGCTGCCCCAGCAAGTTGATGTAGGGCGTGAAAAAATAACCCGCCACAAAAAGGGCGATGCCTAACAGCACGTTAGAGACAAGCCCGTTCAGGAGCAGCAGCGAGATGCGGGTGTAGTTCCGGCGGCCGTCGGCGGCGGCAATCAGGGGGGTGATGCTGTAAGAGACGCCCAATCCGAACACCAGGGTAACGGTAAAGATACTATTTCCCAGCGAAGCTGCTGCCAGGGGCAGGGTACCAGTCTGGCCTACCATCAGGCTGTCGAACACGCTCACCATAATGTGGCCCAGCTGGCTGAGCACCACCGGGAAGGCAAGCGTGAAGTTCTTCGAAAAATGTTGTTTATAGGTGAAGCTGTCCATGCGGGGCGGTCTCTCTTAGATTGGCCCGCAAAAGTAGCGTTTTTCTTCCGATGCGGTGCAGAAATTCAGGAAGCACAGCTTCGTGGCGAAAGCCTTTGTCAGCAGCCTGATAGATAAAGCGCGCATGCTGGTGCCGTAAGTTTAGATAGTGGCTTATGCCTCCTTTAGGGAATCGTCGTATATAATATCAATTCTCTTTAGTTTATCACTCCCACAGGTGCCTGCCGCACAGCTACTTGCTATATAGGATGTACATGCAGGAAACCAGCCTCTGCTTCATGTCACTCCCAAACTTAATTTTCCTATATGAGACAGATAATTCTACTTCCGTATATGGTGCTGCTGCTGGCAGGCTGCGGCGGCCACCAGGTGCAGCAGCAGGAAAATGGGGCATCAGCTACCGCAATATCTGAACCGGTTGTGGGGGAGCCGATTACGATGTGCGCCCCCCCGCCAACCTCTGACACGCTATGGTACACCCAGAACAAGAAGGCGCCTTTGTTTGACGGGCTGCAAGGGGTGAATTTTCCCATTACGACGAGCAATCCCGAGGCGCAGCGCTATTTTAACCAGGGGCTGATGCTGGCCTACGGTTTTAACCATGCCGAGGCGGCGCGCTCTTTTTTTGAGGCCACCCGGCAGGATTCTTCCTGCGCCATGTGCTTCTGGGGCTACAGCTATGTGTTGGGGCCGAACTATAACGGGGGCATGGAGCCGGATAATTTCAGCCGCGCTTACCGTGCCGTGCAGCAGGCCAGGCAACTGGCAGGGAAAGCATCAGCAAAGGAGCAGGCGCTAATCCGGGCACTCGAACAGCGCTACCCGCCCAACCCCGTAGAGGACCGGGCTCCTTATGACGAGGCGTATGCAGAGGCCATGCAGCAGGTATACACGCAGTACCCCAGGGACGCTGACATCGGGGCGCTTTACGCCGAGGCCCGCATGGACCTGCACCCCTGGGACCTCTGGCAGAAAAACGGACAGCCACAGCCCTGGACGGAGGAGATCGTGCACACGTTGCAGGCGGTAATGAAACTTAATCCCAAACACGCGGGGGCCAATCATTTTTATATCCATGCCACTGAAGCCTCGCGGCACCCAGAAGCGGCAAAAAGCAGCGCGCAGTTGCTGGAGACACTGGTGCCAGCGGCTGGGCACCTGCTGCATATGCCTTCGCACACCTATATCCGCACCGGCGATTACCACGCCGGCACCCGCGCGAACCTGCGGGCCGTGCAAGCAGACAGTGCCTATACCACCGCCTGCTATGCGCAAGGCGCTTACCCGCTGGCTTACTACCCCCACAACTACCATTTTATGGCAGCCACCGCAACCCTGGAAGGCAACAGCCGCCTGGCCATGCTGGGCGCAGAGAAGCTGGCGGAGCACGTGGATACGGACATCATGAAAAACCCGGGCTGGGAGACGCTGCAGCATTATTATACCATCCCCTATATGGTGGCAACCAAGTTTGGCCTGTGGGACGAGGTGTTGCAGATGCAGAACGCGGATACGACATTGATTTACCCTGAGTTAATCCGGCACTTTGCCCGTGGGATGGCTTACATAGGCAAAAACGACCTTGCGAAAGCCAAGGCTGAGCTGGCCGAGCTGAAGGCGCTGAACGATGAAGAGGAGCTGAAGAAAATGACGATCTGGGGTATCAACTCCATGTATGATATCGCCCGGATCGCGCAACTAGTGCTGGAAGGGGAGGTGCTGGCGAGCGAGGCTGCACATGAGCAGGGCATACAACTGCTGCGCGAAGCAGTAGCCATCGAAGACCAGCTCAATTACAACGAGCCGCCGGACTGGTTCTTTTCTGTGCGTCATCATTTAGGCAACGTACTGCTACAGGCGGAGCAATATCAGGAGGCGGCAGCCATATATGAGCAGGACCTGATGACACTGCCTAAAAACGGCTGGGCCCTTAGCGGGCTTTCACAAGCCTATGCGGGTTTGGGCAATTCTGCAAAAGCGAAGCAGGCACAAGGCGACTTTGAAGACGCCTGGCAATGGGCGGACGTGAAACTGGCGGCGTCTGAGGTGGTAAGATAAACGAGTTGAGAAGTCAATTTTTAATTTTTTAATTCTTAAACTTTCGGAGGTACAGCGCTATCGACATAAGCCATTATGCATAGGTCAACTCTGCTCAAAATCAAGGTGCAAGTTTTTTAACCTTTGCCTTAGCTGGTGATTGGCTTTATAACCTGATTGGTTATGAGGGGCTTACGATTGCTGGTTCTTTGAAAAACGCTTACTCTATGGGCAACTTTAAAGCCTTAAGGGCCTTGGCCTTGAAGGGGAATAGGACTTATAACCCTATCAGTTGTTTCATGCGCATTGCAATTTGCCTGTCTGCAGGTTCCCCTCCTCGGAGGGGCAGGGGTGGGTTCTATTGAACAGCTGCGTGCGCAGTATTCAATTGATAAGGTATATAGAGCTACCATATATAAAACAGCCGCTGCGGCACTAAAGCTACAGCGGCTGTTTTTATATATAAGTATCTTCTTTACGTCGTGACGGGGCGGGCGTAGGCCTGGGCGTCTTCCAGGGTGATTTCCTGGCCGCTCATGATCACGAGGCGCTCCACCACGTTGCGAAGCTCCCGCACATTGCCGCGCCAGTCCAGTTCCTGCAGAAAACTGATGGCTTCTGGCGTAATGGATTTGGGCTTGTTGCCGTAGTCGTTGGCAATGTCGTTGAGAAATTTCTGCACCAGGTCCGGGATGTCTTCGCGGCGGTCGTTGAGCGGGGGCACGTGGATCAGGATAACGCCCAGGCGGTGGTACAGATCCTCGCGGAAGTGCCGGGCCTCAATCTCCTCTAAAAGGTTTTTGTTCGTGGCTGCGATCACCCGCACATCCACCTGGATATCCTTGTCGCCGCCAACGCGGGTAATCTTGTGCTCCTGCAGGGCGCGCAGCACTTTGGCTTGCGCCGACAGGCTCATATCGCCCACCTCATCGAGGAAGAGGGTACCGCCGTTGGCCTGTTCAAACTTGCCGATGCGCTGCTTCACCGCCGAGGTAAAAGAACCTTTCTCGTGGCCGAACAGCTCGCTCTCGATCAGTTCGCTTGGGATAGCGGCGCAGTTCACCTCGATCAGGGGGCCGTTGCTGCGGTTGCTGTTTTCGTGGATGGCGCGGGCCACCAGTTCCTTTCCGGAGCCGTTGGGGCCGGTAATGAGCACGCGGGCATCGGTGGGCGCTACTTTCTCAATGGCGCTCTTGACGCGGGTGAGGGCGGCAGAGGCGCCGACCATCTCGTAGGTCTTCGAGATCTTCTTCTTCAGTATTTTGGTTTCCGTTACCAGGCTCGATTTGTCGAGGGCGTTGCGCACGCTTACCAGCAGGCGGTTCAGGTCGGGCGGCTTCTGGAGGAAATCATAGGCGCCTTTCTTAGTGGCTTCCACGGCCGTGTCGATGGTGCCGTGCGCGGAGATCATGATGAAAGGGGTGTCGGGTGAGATTTCCATGGCTTTCTCCAGCACCTCAATGCCGTCCATGCCGGGCATTTTGATGTCGCAGAGCACGGCGTCGTACCTGGACCTGCTGAGAAGCTGCAGGGCTTTCTCGCCGTCCTCGGCCTCGTCAACAGTGTAGTTTTCGAATTCCAGGATCTCTTTCAGCGTGTACCGGATAGCCCGTTCATCATCAACAATTAATATTTTGGGCATAGTTTTATTTGTGTTGTCAGGATAAGTATAGCGATATATCGGCCGCTTGTCAAGGCGGTTGGTGGGTTTTACGGAAAAGAGCCCACCACGATACCGCCCCGACAATATTGCGTGCCGAAAGCCCCCTTAGGCAAGGGGTGCCTCGGGTTGCGCCTGCTCCTGCACGCGCAACTGTAGCAGCGGCTCCTCTTTCTTGTAGAGCAGCATGTATTCGCACTCCACGCCGTTGATGGCGTTGAGGTAATCCAGGGCGGTACGCAGCGAGGCTCTGGCCGTTTCACACTGCGCTTCCGCACTTTGGGTGGTATAGTTACAGAACAGCTCTCTGTCCTCCTGTTGTACTTTTTTAACAAAGCCGGCGGCCTCGCTTTCTGTTATATCCTCGTAGGCGAGGGCGCTGGCAACGCGTATACCCCGTGACTCACTAAGGGATTTTGCCCGCTCTACTTCCTTTTGGCTTCTAAAAGCAAGCAGCATATAGCCGGTTCGAAGATCAATGCACTCCATATAATTTAGACTTTAGTAATTACTATTGGTAAGTTGATTTTTGGACTAGCTGAAAGCATATTACTCTCAACTGTCTCTATTAGTTGTATTTAGTTCCTGTAACTTGGTCAGTGGCGGGATAGGTGGTTTAAGCTGGCTGCAGACATAAACGAAGAATATTTCTAAAATTATATACACATATGCAGCAACCGTTGCCGGAACCCCTGCCTCCGCAGGCCCAAACCGGCCCAAATGAGAACATCCGCACCAGGAGGAAGCGTATCTTCCCCAGGCAAAGCTACGGTAAAGACATTATATAATGTAAAGAAATTCATTATAGCTTCACTTAATTTTAAAAAGCTGTATATAAGGCAGTTACATGTAGGCTCAACTTGGTATAGTTATATTTAAAGCACTGCGTCGCGTGGGGAGCACGAGTTAGCAGCAGTATCTATATGGCGGTCAGGGGACGCGGGTTAGGACGACACGCGCGTGGACGCCCGCGTCATGACAATAAACGCCCCTCTTGGGGGTAGGGGACCTCGAAAAGGATAAGGAGGGGTAGGGGTGGTTTGACCCGGTACTTACGGCCAGTTTTAGCAAAGCGGAACTGGTGGTAGAGATGGCAGCAAGTTTTCAACTTGCGAGAGTAGATAGAAGGGTAACGCAAGTCACAGACTTGCCTCAAGGACAGCCACATTTACGCTTCCCCTAAACTTGGGGCATGAACGTGTAAGTTCTTGTTGCCTGCCCACAAGATCCTTTCAGGATGACAGAAAAGTGGGGGTGGTTGGACCAGGGAAAGTGCAGGCGCGTCTGGAGACGCGCACCCACTGCACGTCACCAGTCGGAAACCGGCGCCAGAATTATATCATACATGAGCAATCCAACCATTTAGCAATTCAACCATTTAGCAATTCAACCTTCAACGACCATCAATCAACAACCAACAATCATCAACCAACAATCACCAAATAACAAGCAGCAATTGCTATATTGGGGTTTAAACATAAACTGACCCATGCAGCACCACCTCCTGCGCCCGCGCCAGGCGCTGAACAAAGCTTACCTCCGCCTTAAAACCTCACGCGCCGACATGGAGCAGTTCAAGGCTGGGCTGCGCACGCTGCTCGACAGCCTGAACCTGGACGAGAGCGAGGAGCACGCCAAGAACTACCTGCGGGATTTTCTGCAGTCGGTATTTTATGTTAAGTACGGCGTGAACACCAAAGGCAAGACCGACCTGGTGATCCATACCGGGCCGACGACCAAAACCAAGGCCGGGGTGCTGCTGGAGGTGAAGCGGCCCACCAACAAGGCCGACATGCCCACGCCCGCCAACCTAAACGCAAAGGCGGTGCACGAACTGCTGCTCTACTATATGCGGGAGCGGGTGCAGCACCAGAACCACGACCTGCGCCACCTCATCGTTACCAGCGTGCACGAGTGGTTTGTGTTCGATGCGCTGGAATTTGACCGCGTATTTTACCGCAACGCGCAGTTTAAAAAAGACTACACCGACTGGCAGGAGGGAAGAAAAGCAAGCACCGGCACCGACTTTTTCTACAAACATATAGCGGCACCCTATATAAACCAACTCACGGAGAGCCTGACGTTTACGCACTTTAACCTGCAGGATTACAGGAAGCCGCTGCTGAACCAGGATTTGAAAGACGATGTGAAACTGGTGGCGCTATATAAGCTGCTCTCGCCGGTGCATTTGCTCAAAGAAGCTTTTATTGACGAACAAGTACAAGAAAATAGCAGTCCAGTTTGCTATGCACATTTAAAAGATATGAGGGAGGGATTTTAGGAGACGAGTCAATATAAAAGATTCATAAAATAATATAGCATTACTGGAGGCCACGCTGCAGAAACTGCGCTCCGAGGATTTGCTCTCCAACTTTGACAGCCTCCACCGCTTCGGCAGCACCCGCGACGAGCAGCTGTTTAACGTGGCGCTGGAGCTGTGCATCACCTGGATGAACCGCGTGCTGTTCCTGAAGCTGCTGGAGGCGCAGCTCATCAGCTACCACCACTCCGACCAGGGCTATGCCTTTATGAGCACGCAGCAGCTGCAGGAGTTCGACGACCTGAACGAGCTGTTTTTTGATGTGCTGGCCGAGCGGCCGCAACTGCGGTCGGGGCACGTGCGCCGGAAGTTCGCCCATATCCCATACCTCAACTCCTCGCTTTTCGAGACCACCGAGCTGGAGAAGCGCACCATGCGCATCTCGAACCTGAAAGACCGCGCCCGCCTGCCCCTGTACCCGCAAACGGTGCTGCGCGACAGCCAGGGCAAATCGCTGGCGAAGGGCGCGGCACCGGAGCTGCACACGCTGGAGTACCTGTTGCGCTTTTTGGGAAGCTACGACTTCGGGGCCGAGGGCAAGGAGGCGATTCAGGAGGAGAACAAGACGCTGATCACGGCCTCGGTGCTGGGCCTCATTTTCGAGAAGATTAACGGCTACCGCGACGGCTCTTTCTACACGCCCGGCTTCATTACCATGTACATGAGCCGCGAAGCCATCCGGCGGGCGGTGGTGCAGCGCTTCAACGAGGCATATAACTGGGAGGCGAAGGACTTCGAAGCCCTGCAATTTTATATATCCCGGCATAGTTCTTTGGAGAAGGTAAAGGACTATAACCGGCTGATAAACAGCCTACATATATGCGACCCGGCGGTGGGATCGGGGCATTACCTGGTGAGCGCCCTGAACGAGCTGATCGTGATAAAGTCGGAGCTGCGGCTGCTGCTGAACCGGCAGGGCAAGCCGCTGCAGTACGGCAGCATCGAGGTGCAGAACGACGAGCTGATCGTGACCGACCACCACGGCGAACTGTTCAGCTACCTCGTGCACCAGCACCCCAACGG
Source organism: Pontibacter saemangeumensis (assembly GCF_039541895.1). Classification (NCBI taxonomy): domain Bacteria; kingdom Pseudomonadati; phylum Bacteroidota; class Cytophagia; order Cytophagales; family Hymenobacteraceae; genus Pontibacter; species Pontibacter saemangeumensis. The sequence goes on along the minus strand of NZ_BAABHC010000002.1, from coordinate 40,410 downwards.
CCACCGCACCGTGAACCCGCAGGCACAGGAGTTGCAGGAGGCGCTGTTCCATGAGAAGCAGACCATCATCGAGAACTGCCTGTTCGGTGTGGACATCAACCCCAACTCGGTGAAGATATGCCGCCTGCGCCTTTGGATCGAGCTGCTCAAAAACGCCTATTACCTGGGCCCGGAGCAGGTGGCGGAGGGCAGCAGCCCCGTGTGCTACGCCAACGCCGGCGGCCTGCGCGAGGGCTTTGCGCCGGAGGAGAAAGTGGCACCCTATACCGAGCTGCAGACGCTGCCCAACATCGACATCAACATCAAGCAGGGCAACTCGCTGCTGAGCCGCCGGCGTTGGATGCCGACCTGATGGAAGCCTTCGGGCGCAAGGGCCACAGTTTGCCCGCTTACCGCGCTGCCGTGGCCAGTTACAAACACACCAACTCTAAGGCCGACAAGAAGCAACTGGTGCATTTCCTGGAGGAGATAAAGCAGGGCTTCCGGACGACGCTGGCCAACAACGACCCTATGCGCGCCCGCATGAGCAAGCTGCGCGGCCAGATTGCCGTGATGCAGGACCCCGACCTGTTTGGGGCCAAAAAGGTGGACAAGGCGAAACTAACGAAGCTGAAGAAAGACCTGGAGAAGCAGGAGGCCGAACGCGACGCCATCGAGGCGAACAAGGTATATGAGGGCGCGTTTGAGTGGCGCTTCGAGTTTCCGGAGGTGCTGGACGAGCAGGGCAATTACCGCGGCTTCGAGGTGGTGCTGGGCAACCCGCCGTATATACGCCAGGAAGAACTCGGCGACTTTAAACTGTACCTGCAGAAGCAGTTCAGCACCTACGCCGGAACCGCAGATTTATATATCTACTTCGTGGAGCAGGGCATCCGGCTGCTGAAGGAGGGCGGCCAGTTCAGTTATATACTGCCAAACAAATGGATGCGCGCCGGCTACGGGCAGGGGCTGCGGGCGTGGCTGCAAAAACACACGCTGGTGCAGCTGCTGGACTTCGGCGACTTGCCGGTATTTGAAGAGGCCACTACCTACCCGCTCATATTGGCCGTTGAGAAAACGCAGCCGGAAGCAGGCTATACGTTCGAAGCGGCCAACATTGGCACATTTATATATGAGCAAGGGCTGGCAGCGCATGTAGCCGAACACGCTTTTCAGGTGCAGGCCGATTTGCTGCCGGACGGCGGCTGGAATTTATCGAACAGCGTGTCGCAGCAATTGTTGGAGAAGCTGAAAAACACCGGCATACCGCTGGGCGAGTATGTGGAGGGAAAAATCTTTCGTGGCGTTCTCACGGGTTTAAATGAAGCGTTTGTGATTGATGAAGCCACGAAAGAACGGCTTATATATGAAGACCCACGGAGTGCGGAAATCATCAAGCCATTTCTGGCAGGCAGGGATATAAAACGATACCAGCCGCCAAAGTCGGAAAATATTTAATTTTTACGAGAAGAGGAATCTACATCGATGATTATCCTGCAGTACTTCAGCATCTTTTGGAGTACAAAGATAGATTATTACCAAAACCAAAAGATTGGACTCACAAGATATGGACTGGAAGAAAAACTGGAACATATAAATGGTATGAAGTACAAGACCCAATAGCTTATTTTGAAGAGTTTGAAAAGCCAAAAATCCTGTTTCAAGAAATAGCTACTTATCAAGCTTTTGCTTGGGATGAAAGTGGAGCTTATTCAAATAATAAAACATTCATTATTCCTAATGCTGATTTTTATTTATTGGGCCTGTTGAACTCAAGTCTTATATGGCATTTTCTTAATCAGGTTGCTTCAAAACTTCAGGGCGGAGCACTGGCAATGCAGACGCCATACACATTTCAAATACCAATTGTGAGTGAAGACGAAGAAACGAAAGCAGCCATAACCTCCCTCGTCAAACAGATTTTAAATATAAAACAAGCTGATGCGGCCGCGGACACGTCGGCGCTGGAGTCGGAGATCGATCTGCTGGTGTACCGCCTCTACCGCCTCACCTACGACGAAGTGCTGCTGGTGGAACCGGATTTCGCCCTGTCCCGCGCCGCCTATGAAAGCGCGGCCACCGTAAGCCAGCCACGTTAAGGGGAGGCGGCAACACCCGGCACCCCACGTCCGCCGGAAGACCTCGCGGCGTCCGAAGGTCCGGCGAGCGTCTGCGCCGCCAAGCAACGGCCTTGCTCTCCAGGCCCTCGCAGGAGCTGCGCGCTGTGAGGTCTTTGGCCGCAGCGTTTATTGCGTGAAACACTTATAGGGTAAAGGGCCGCTGGAGATAGCGTGCTTCGGCCGACGCGCAAAGCGCAATTCGTGGTGGAGGAGTAAGAGAACTGCCTTTTCGTAAACTCCTGCTTGTGAGTAAATTATGTCCAATGCAGGCAGCAAAGGCCATATATCACTGCAAGCCTCCAAGTCAGGTTGTTATTCCCGTATATATACTGATTATTTCCGGTTGTTACATCAAAGCATACGTATATATAAGTGTATGTTAAGGACCACAATCATGAAAAACAGGATACTTTTATTTTCGTTCGTGACCGCCCTGTTCGCGGTGGTGTCCATGCCGGCTTTTGCCCAGGGCACCGAGACTAAGCAGGAACAGAAATGGGAAAAGCAGGCTGCCAAGGCCGATGAGAAGCGCCTCTCCGATGCCAAAGACCTGAGAAACGACACCAAGGCCGATTCGAAAGCCGCCAAAGCCGATTTGAAGGAAGCCAAGCGCGTAGAAAAAGACGCTAAGCATGCCCGCCGGGAGGCCAAGAAAGCTGCCCGCATGGAAGCCAAGACCCAGCAAAACCGCATCGACGCCGACAAGCAGGCCGAAAAAGCAGCCCGCGCCACCGAAAAGTCGAACAACAACTAAGCACGCTGCCCCCGGCTCAACAGCCCACAGCGCAACACGTTAAATATAAACCCTCCCGGATGCAACAGGCCGGGTGGGTTTTTTTATGTCTGCCGCGTTCGGGTTTCCAGTTAAACTTGTGTCGTTTCTTCGGAGTCGGGTCAAACCTGAAAGATGCTGGTATGGATAGTTTATTTCGGTTCCATGTCAAAATAGCATCCCGCTGACTGAATTACCTGAACTCTGCTCCGGGTCAAACCACCCCTGCCCCTCCTTGTCCAAGGAGGGGAGCTTAACCTACTCCTTCTTCTCTCTTCCGTACGGCAAGCTATATATGGTTATATAGGATGAGTTTACTTTACAGCTATATCTTTAACTATATTCTTTAAGGTTTAAGGAAACAGAAGCAGACTCCCCTCCTGGGGGTAGGGGCCCTCGAAAGGACAAGGAGGGGTAGGGGTGGTTGGATACCAGCAGCCTGGCAATCAAACAATACATTTAAACGATCCCGATAGCTTCAATAGAAATTGTGATGCGTAACCTGGTGGGGCCGGGGCAAAAATAGAGCGCGGGACTATTGCCCCGCGCTACTGTTAGGTAATTTTCAGAAAAACGGCACAGGCGCTGCCTGTCCTTAATCTTCTTTTTCTTCTTCCTTCACATTCGCATCAATGGTTTTGGTGCGGGTGGTGGTGTCATATTCCACAACGGTCTCAGTTACTTCGTATTCCGTGGCGACAGAGTCGCGGTCTACCACCACCTTGTTGTCCTCTTCATCGGCTTCGAGGCTGGTCGTCTTGTCGGTTCTTTCGCAGGCGGCAAGGCTCAGCGATCCTACTATGACAACACCAGCAAAAAATATATTTTTCATGGTTCAGATTTTAAGTACTACCTTATTTACAATACAGCAGCAAATACCGCTAATACTATATAAGCCCTATTACGATATATAAGCCTTAAAAGGTATATTGTCCGGAATAATCTATCGCAGCGAAGTGCAAATGCAGCTTTTTTTTCTTGCACAGCCTGCATAAGCCTTTAACCTTGGAATAATACAGTCGGGCACAACAGATCGCGCTTGCAGCACATCTGCAATGTGCAGGAATCTGAAATGGCAGGTGCATTCTCCCCAGCCTCGGAGTCTACACAGCCAGGCTTACTTTTTTAATACCGCTGCCAAGGCATATTATATATGCTGGGATATAAGCGCAACAAAAAAAAATATATATTTACTGATGCTGATATAAGTTTTCAGAAGCAGGCGGTGAAGTTGGGGTTTGGTAGGCCAGTGCAGGAGACAGCAATCAACGGGCAATCACCTTTCACACTTATATATTCACCAAACCAACTGTATTTATGGGAATGCTTTCTGAATTCAAAGAATTTGCCATGCGTGGCAACGTGATGGATCTCGCGGTAGGCGTGATCATCGGGGCGGCATTCGCCCGCATCGTCGATTCCATTGTCAACGACCTGATCATGCCGCTCGTGGGAGCCCTGATCGGCGACATCGATTTTTCGAACCTGTACGTGCCGCTCTCCGCCGATGTGCCCGAAGGGCTGGCCCTGGAAGAAGCCCGCAAACTGGGCGCTGTGTTTGCCTGGGGAAATTTCGTGACAGTGCTTTTTTCCTTCCTTATCCTGGCTTTCATCATCTTCCTGCTCGTGAAAACCATGAACAGGATGATGCGCAAGAAAGCCGCCGCGCCGGCCGTGCCGCCCGCCCCAACCAAAGAAGAGGTGCTGCTCACCGAAATGCGTGACTCGCTCCGCGTGATCGCTACCAAATAATTTCTCTTTTCTGCGCTGCGGATGCTGATTCCGGCGTTTTATAGGAGCAACTCCTGCTGCCAGGTATATTTTCCATTGGTGGCAGGAGTTTTTTCATTAAAGGCTAATACACTTTAATATAAGTAGCTTAAATTCTACCTTTGAAGTAAACTTATCGATGAACTGCATGCTACTGCACAAAGACGGGCTTATTGAACTGAACTATGATGTGGCGACGGACATCCTGACCGCGAAGTGGCCGGACATGATGAATTTCACCACGGCTGAAATACGGTTCGCGTTCTAAAACATCGTGGATACGCTGAAGCACTACGACATCAAAAACCTGCTTGTCGACTCTAGGAGCAACATCGTGGAAATAACGGATGATGCCTATACCGGGTTAGCCCTGGCGTTTACCCGCGACCTGAAGACCTCGCGCGTAATGAAAGTGGTACGCCTCCAGACCGTTGATCCTGCCCGGGAGAAAAGGGCGGCGCACGTGACGCAGCAGGTGCAGACCCAGCTACAAAGCGAGGGACAGCGCTACCGCAATTTCCCGACAGAGCAAAGTGCCCTGGAATGGCTGCGGGAAAGGTAACATCGCGCGCAAAGCACGAGGCAGTGCCGTCGGTCGCACCTGCGCGGTTAAGGGCTTTTCCGGGTCAGCCGCTGGCTACCTGACATATAACTACTCCCAATCCTGCAGCAGCCTCCGTAGCACTACTATTTCTCCCAGGTGATAGGCATTGTGTTCGGCCACCAGCATGGCTTCGCGGAGGAGTGTCTGGCCGGAGCCATGTGCAAAAGGTTCGAAGAGATCGTTTGCAGGGTTTTGCACCAACTGCACCATGGCATTCATATCCGCGGCTATCGCCTGCAGCGTGTTTTCAAATGCTTCCTGGTCGGCAGGGGCAATCTCCTGTGGCCAGTACCCGTCCGGCCATTCCGGCGACTGGTACTGCGGATTTCGGCTAAACTCCAGGATGTCATGCTGGGCGATGCGCAGGTGCTCTAGCAACTGCCAGAGCGAGTAGGGCAGCTGGCCCACTTTTTTCCCTGCATCCCGCAGCGTAATCCCATCCAGTATCTCCTCCCGCGTCCGGAAGGCCTGGCCGCCGTGCAGCAGTTTCACGAGGTGCTCTCGCAGTTGTTTCTCCTTTTCCATGGTATAAGTTATTAACTGCTGGCTTTTACGCATGACCGGTGCAGTAAGGCTGTGGCGTGTCAGGTTAATAGTTTTTTTCTAAATTATATAACCCATTTGCGCTATACTTACTAAGTCGAAACATGACACACCTCCGCCCCTCCGAGGAGGGGAATTTTTCAAATACGGAATTTTTATTCTCCTCCTCGGAGGGGCAGGTTTTCACTCAGCAGATTTATATATCGAAAATGAGTTATATATGCTTTCTAAGGTAAATTAGCTTAAAACAGCATGAAGGAGTGCCCGCATCAGGTGTGCTTTTCAAGGATACAGAAGCAAAAGTGGCGGCTGGGCGGCATTTTGTATGCTCTTTTATATATTGTGTCTCCTGTCGGGCAAACATTTTAAACCTATCATGACTCCTGCACCTGTTATCACCTATTCTACCATTATACAAAGGCTTGAGCACCTGCTGGGGGTGCATTATGTGGAGGTGCCGCAGGAAGTGGTGCAGCAACTGGGCGGCAGGCTGAAGGTACGGCTGCTGTGTACGGTAAACGAGAAGTTCACTTTCCAGTGCGGCCTGGTGGCGCTCGGCAACGGGAGCGGCTACATCACCCTGAACGCGCAGCGCATGAAGCAGGCCAGCCTCCGCAACGGCGACAAAGTGACTGTAGCCCTTGCAAAAGACGAGAGTACCTATGGGGTAGAGATGCTACCTGAACTGGCGGAACTGCTGGATCAGGACGGGGAGGGGATGGAGCGTTTTCAAGGGCTGCCCCCCGGCAAGCAGCGGTACATCATCCAGTACGTCGGGGGCGTTAAAAACAGCCAGCTGCGCATCGACCGCGCCCTCCTGCTGATCGGGAACCTGAAGCGGTTGCCGCCAGGGAAGGAGTCTTTCCGGCAGATGCTGGGACTTGCGCGGTAAGTGCCCTAGCGTTACTCACCAAATTCCACGCGCAGCTGTACGCGCTCAGCGTCCGGGCTTGTGATGGAGCTTACCGTTACCTTGTCGGATTCGTTGAAATAGGCGGCAATGCCTTTCACAATGCCAATGCCCACACTGGCCATGCGTCGCCTGGAGTGATAATCGATCACGAGCAGCCTGGAGGAAACCTTATTAACAGAGAGTATAGGCGGGGTGGTGCGTGTATCCTGCGAGCGAACGGCTCCGTGCATGTTTGACTCTGCATGCAGCAACAGATCATAGGTGGTCCATTCCGGCAATACGTATTTTTTGTAGATCATCAACAGGTCCGGCACCAGGAAAGCGCCGAATTGCTCCTGCACCTCATGGGCTTGGTTGCCCGACAAACTGGAAACGGCTCCGATGATCTGTGTCAGCTCCCGGGTAGGGTACATTTCCTGCATCTGGTAACTGATCCGGTCAATACCGGTGCTTTCCATCAGCTTCACCCAGGTGCTGTAATCGTAGGTGCTTTCGATGTATCTTTTCAGGAAAACGAAGATAGATCCGTGCATCTTATCCCCAACTCCACCATCTTCCTGTACTTCGCTGCTACTCATATATAAATCGGTCTTGCAGTTTAAGGGTTACAAACTTAAGGAATAATTGCTTTTGCGCTGTATAAATAACCGACTTTAAGTAGTAACCACAAAACGCTGCCACCTATCGGGTAGGTATGAAACCTGTAAAATATTTTCGGGATAGGATATTTTGCATTTTAAAATAGCAATTTATATATGTATGAATTATATTAATATGCTTAAATGCTATTTGTATATAAAACCTGTATCAGGTCTACCCCTATTCGCGCACCTATGACGACAAAAGCAATTGACTCCTCTCAACTATTCGAAGAAGGGCTGGAGGAACAAATCAGGCAGAAGATTGACACTATAGCGGCGGTAGCAGATGAGCTGCCTGGGGTGTTGCTGATCCACAATTTGCGGAAGCAACTGGCCGTGGAGTATATGTCGCCGCGTGGGTTGCAGCATTTAGGTGTGAGCTTGGAGCAATTAAGGGAAATGGGAACGGAGTATCACAACACCTACTTTAACCCCGAGGATGCAAAAGATTACGTGCCCAAGGTAACAGCGTTTATCGAGGAGAACAACGACGGCATCGTCTCTTTTTTCCAGCAGGTGCGTGCCAGAAAAGGGGATCCCTGGTCCTGGCACTTCAGCACTACCAAGATATTTATGCGTGACGGAGCGGGGGCCCCGCTGCTCACCATCACGATGGCCTACCCAATAGACCCGCTGCACCACGTGACGACTAAGGTGGCCCGGCTGCTGGATGAGAATAACTTTCTGCGGAAAAACTTCCACCGGTTCAGCAAACTCTCGGGCAGGGAGCAGGAGGTGCTGCAGCTAATGGCGCTGGGCCAAAGCGCCAGCGAGACCGCGGAAGAACTCTGTATCTCTGTGACCACCGTGGAAACCCACCGGCGCAACATCAAGAAGAAATTAGACACCAACTCTTTCTTTGAACTGACGCAGTATGCCCGCGCCTTCAACCTGATCTGACAGATATAAAAAATTCTTATTCGGGAATAAACGCGGTGAACAAGTTTGTTCAGGTATCGGCTTTGTTGTTGCTGCGCAAATACTTTAACAGCAAGGTCAGAAAAAACACACTTAGCAGCATGGCCTGCTGTAAGCTAAAAAGCTTGTTTCGCATAGTGGTGTGTAAGGTTACAAGGGTGTACCCGGGCGATTAGCCCGAGTTGGAGAGCCTATTTAAGAAAACCGTTCAGGTAAGCCCAGCTGATCAGCTCATACGAATGCCGCACCCCCTGCTTGATCATCAGGTTGTGCAGGTACTGCTGTACGGCCGTTTCGCTTAGCCCTGTTTTCTCCCCGATCTGCTTGTTTGTATCTCCATCTGCCAGGCAGGCAATAATGGAGCACTCCCGTCTGCTGATCAATCCTAAGGTATTATGTAAAGCAACATGCTGGTTCATCTCTTCAGGTAAGGTATGAAATAAACAATACTCAAATATCTTAATCTAAGCGTATATTTTCAATACTTACTTTCGATGATTTTCGCCTTAAATGCTAAATGTGTTGTTCATGACAGGTTAGCTTATGTGCAGTATTCCATGTCTTTACGCCCGTTTGCCGCCTGCTCCCTCGGCTGTTCCTACGGGCAGTCATACGTCCCTGCCAGGCGGGCTGCTGCTCTCTTTCTGTCTCGTTAAAGCGCCATCTATGGCATTCCTGCGCGATGATGCCGGTAGCGTGCCTGTAAAAATGGCTTTAGAAGAGCGTGCTCCTGTGGTATTTCATTTTTAGATGTGTTTTTAACTGCTGCTATATATAAACCTTTACTTTATTGAAATTTACTTATTATTCTGATTGTCAATAACCATAAATATTAGACTAATTTCTGATTATGGCTAGCTTTTCTCAACAATTGCAGTGCCTTGCTCTTCACAAGCGGAAGCCCGCCTCCAATAGCCTGTATCGGCGTGAGGCAGATGCCCTGCGTGTGGTGCCTCCTGGTGAAGGGACCAGCTATATATGATGCGCTGTGTTACGGAAGTATCGCTGTCAAATAAAGCTGGCCCTACCTGTGCCTGCAGACTTACCTGTAATTAACTCTAAAGCTTCGGGGCACTTGTGAGATGATCTTATCCTGCGCATTATCGCACACAGTTAGCCGAATTTTTGGGTAGTCTGTCCTTCATTCTTGCTGTGTAATTATTAGGTAAATCAACGTCATGGTTTTAGTTTTGAATCCAGGCACCTTTAACACAGGTTCTGTGTGCGGCAAATTTTTCTTATAGGCGGGCAGTCCAACACATTTTATCTGGACAGTCAGTGCTGCTGTTTAGTACCAGAACGAAGGTGTCAGTTTCGCTTCAAAATAGTTTTTGCTGGCAGCAAAGAATCATATACTTACACACTCAACCACAAGAAAAGCCATATGGACGAATTTATGAAAATAGCTTTCGAGGAAGCGCAGAAAGGATATGCCGAGGGCGGAATTCCGATCGGATCGGTACTTGTGCACCAGGGCCGGGTATTGGGGAGGGGCCATAACAAACGCGTGCAGCAAGGCAGTGTGGTGCTGCACGGCGAAATGGACGCCCTCGAGAATGCGGGCCGGCAGCCGGCATCCATCTATAAAGAGAGCACTTTATATACCACCCTTTCGCCCTGCCCGATGTGTTCGGGCACCATTCTTTTATATGGAATTCCGAAGGTAGTGATAGCCGAGAACCGCACCTTTAGGGGCGAAGAGGAACTGCTCCGGGCACGGGGAGTGGAGGTTGAGGTGATAGATGACAGCGCCTGCTATGAGCTGATGCAGAAATTTATACAGGAAAAGCCGGCTCTCTGGAACGAAGATATAGGGGTATAGCTAAAATATAGCGTAATTTGCAACAAGAACAGCATATTTTGTACAGTACTCGCTGGGATTTACTAAAAAAGCAGTTGCAAACAGCTAAAACCACGGTGCCAAGAGTACAAAGCTGCATCAATTTTTAAGTTTTATACAATACGCTGCATTTTTTGCGGATTATCCTATATTTGGAACGGAGATGGAGTGATCGGGGGAAAGCCTTTCTCGTTTCAGCCTATTCATATGCGCGGCGCTTATGGGACTGGGTAACGTGTGTCAGAAAATTTGATCAATATTATAATAACCAACACCATGAATAATGTTTACGAAGGAAAAGTGATGTGGTCTCACCTGGACGTTAACATGCATATGCGCCACTCTGCCTATGCCGATTTCGCGGCCCAGGCACGCATTTCCGTGTTAGATAGCCTCGGGCTTACCTTCGCAGTTTTCCAGGACCTGAAGCTTGGGCCAATTCTTTTCCGCGAGGAGTTGGTGTACCTGAAAGAGATCGGCATCAACGAGAACATAAAAGTAACCATCGAACTGTTCAGGAGCCGCCCCGATGGCTCCCGCTGGTCGATCCGGCACATCGTTTACCGCGAAGATGGATTGCGTGCCGCGGTGGTGACGGTAGACGGTGCCTGGCTGGATGTAGTGAAGCGTAAACTGACCGTGCTGCCAAAAGAACAGGCTGAAAAGTTCTCGCTCTTGCCCAAGAGCATCGATTACGAGGAGATACCAACCTAAGCTCCTTTAAATGCCTCGCATGCTTTGTGGGTGATTGCTTCCTGCAGGAGGAGCCAAATGCTTAAACAGTAGCACCCAGTTGCCTGCTATCGGGAGGAGTTGAGTTAGTCCGCTGCAGATTTCCCTGTCAGGTAGTTCAGATACAGCATATGCTTGGCAATATCGTTATACTACTCCTTTCCTGGCTGCTGCTCCGGCTCGAGCAGCGGAGCCTGTCTGTGCTGGGCTTATCTCCTTCGCTGCTGCGGTTGTTACAACTGGTGCTGGGGTTCCTGGCTACACTGGCCCTGGCCATCCTGCTCCGCAACCTTTTTGCTTTCCTGGCTAGTTTCGAATGGGTACCCATGCCTGGCTTAGGCACGGGTTTCCTTTTTGAAGGGCTGTACAATACCTTTCAGTCCGTTTTGTTCGAGGAGTTGCTCTTCCGGGGATACCTGCTTTACCGGTTAATGAAACTGGCAGGGGAGAAGAAAGCGGCCTTACTCAGCGCCGCTGCTTTCGGCATCTATCATTGGTTTACATTCTCGGTCTGGGGCAACCCTGCGCTGATGATTTGGGTGCTGGTTTATACCGGTTTCTGGGGGCTGATGCTTGCCTATGCCTACACCCGCACCGGCTCACTGGCATTGCCCATCGGCCTGCACTGGGGCTGGAACCTCGTGGACCAGGTAATCTACAACGAACGGGGAGGCAGCCTGTTCACTGCGCTTACCTCCGTGCACACCCGCTACCTGAGCAGCCTTGAAAGCATGATATGGCTGCAGCTTCCGCCGCTTCTTTTCGCTGTTGCGGTTATCGTGCTGCTCTCGCAGTACAGGCTGCCAGCCAAGTTTTCGAAGCACTCCTGATTTACCCTGCCAGGTGAGCCGGCGGAACCGCCAGAATACCGGCGGTTGCTCCTGAAGGCCCAATCAGCAGCCGGGTAATACGCTGTTCAAATTAAAAATCACATATCCTTATAAGCCGGAGGGGGAGGTGGCTGCGGTGGTGGGAAACACCTACCAGCTCCACCTGCAGGTAGGCGACAAGACCTACGAATCCAGAAAGGTGAAGATGCTGCAGCCGGTGCCCATCGACTCGCTCTACACCGCGTTTGCGGAGGTAGAGGTGGGCCTTTGGGGGAAGCGGGAAAAAAAACTGATGCCCGGCTACAGGTTTATCCTGGATTACACGGACCCTGCAGGGCAGAAAAACTATTACCGGTGGTCTGTCGCCAGCGTGATCGAGGTGTTTACCCAGCCAGAGGACTATGTAGATTACAGTTGCAGGGGATGCCCCAGGCCCGCACCCAAAGACTGCTGTGCCCACTGCTGGATATATGAGCGATCAGAACTGTATGATGTGGAGAGCGACCGCCTCACCGACGGGCGGAAAAACATTAACCACGAGCTGCGCTTTGTCCCCTTTGAGCGCGACCTGCAGGCCAAACACAAAATGACCGTTTACCAACATGTTATCTCTGAGGAGGCGTATAATTTCTTTCAGGTGGTGGAGCAGCAGCGGCAAACGACAGGTACGGTGTTCGACCCGCCGCCGTCGCAGTTAAAAGGCAATGTGTACAATGTGGAGAACCCGGACGAGCAGGTGATCGGCTACTTCGACGCATCAGCGGTGAGCATGAAGCAGATCGTGATAGCGCGTGAGAACATCACAGAGGCGAATGTGGGCGAGTATGTGTACCCCGATGATTGCCGCACCATCCGCAACGCCACCACCCGGCTACCGGAGAACTGGTAAAAGACAGGGAGAAAGTATATATAAAAGGCCCGGTTGCTTTACTTCTAAAGCAACCGGGCCTTTTATATATAGATACTTACATCCTGGCCGCTTTCATGCCGCTTCCGATAACCAGGGCATCTTCAATGGCCCCAAGGACAGGGTCTGCAAGGCGGGTGTGCCCGGAGAGGTACTGCCGGAGATAGAAACTGCCATAAGTAGCCGCCACAGCTGCTGCTGCCCCTATGGCGGCTCCCTTAAAGGCTTTTTCGTTGCTCATCATATACACAGCCGCGCCCACCAATGCGCCCGAGGCACCGCGCACAAACAGGCTCGGCACTGCAATCCGGTCGGGGGCCTGAGGGAGTTTGTCACCAGCCATTTCACTGGCGGCAAGTCCTTTGAGGGCCATGGCCACTTTTGCATTGCCCAAAAAACGCAGGGGCGTGCGCTGCAGCGGGCTGCTGTGGTTTTTACTCAGGAAGTGGCTCAGCAGCATTGGGGCAGCCTGAGAGCGCAAGCCTGCAAGCGCACCAAAGGCCAAAGCTTTATAAAGTGTGTTTTCCATCGTCTTACATTTTGTCTGCCCGTTTACGCAATTTAGAGTCAGACAGCTATTGAAGTTAAAGGCTGTAATGGCGCTTGTTAACCGGGTTGCTGCCCGGGAGCGGCTGTGAATCAGCGTTTCCATTCCTTACCGAGGAAAGGGAGTATATATACTTCAAGTGCTTTGATATTCAACCCGTGAAGTGAAAATTCCCCCAATCTAATAGCTAAGAAAATCACCTACGTTATTGCCAGCAGCAAGTCAATCGGACCACAGCGCGTTCATCCAAAAAATAATTGAAATTGAAAGATGGAATCTTTGTAACTATTTCGTTAAATTATGTGGTACGTTAGGGATGAGCAGGAGGGATGATCTGAAAATGTAGGTTTTATGAAAAGGCATTAGAATGGACGTAACATGTATAGACGCATAAACCTGCTGCTGAACATCAAGCCCTCGGAAGCAAAACTGGTGGGGCACCTTTTCCTGGTGCAATACTTTATAGGGGTTGCCACGGCTTTCCTTTTCACTAGCTCGCTCACCCTCATCCTCTCTTCCTATCCTGTTACCGTTTACCCGAAGATCTATATACTGGCGGCTGGCTTTCTTTTCATCGCCAATATGCTTTACAGCCGGCTGGAAGCCAGGTTTGCCCCGGAGAAACTGCTGCAGGTTATCGTGGCTTTTTCTGCCGGGTCTATTCTGCTGCACTGGGCCTGCCTGACGTATATTCCCTCGCAATGGCTGCCACTGTTCCTGGCCGTCTGGAACATGGTGGTTTATATGCTTGTGGGCTACGCTTTCTGGGGGATGGCTGCGATCCTGTTTAATGTGCGGGAGAGCAAGCGCCTTTTTTCTATCGTGGGCGCAGGCGATATACCTGCCAAAATGCTGGGCTATTTCTCTGTGACGGCCCTGGTGCCGCTGATCGGGGTCGTGAACCTGTTGTGGGTGTCGGTTCTGGCGTTTGTTGTGGTGGATGTGCTGCTCCGCAAATTCGACTTTTCCAGCAGGTTAAGCGTTGCTCACGGCCCGGCCACGCATGCGCAGGAGCAGCATGCCTCCGAAAGCCCCTCTTTTGTGAGGCGCTTCTTCCAGAACAGGCTCATCCTGTTCATCGCCTTCTGGTCGCTGCTCGCTTACACGATCTACTCTGTCATTGACTTTACCTTTCTCTCTGAGATCAAGCGCCGCTACACCACCGACCACGAACTGGCCACGTTTATCTCAGTTTTCTTTGCCTTTGGCCGGTTGCTGGCCATCGGCATCAAACTGCTGTTCAGCAGCCGGGTGATCGCGCGGCTGGGGCTGGCAAACTGCCTGCTGATCGCGCCGCTGCTGTTGCTGCTTGTCAATGTCTTTATACTGCTGGCAGGCGGGCCGCTCGAGTCGCACCTATACGCATTCGGGGTGATGGTGCTGCTGTCTGAGATTCTGCGGTCCACGCTGCAGGAGCCTGTGTTTTTTGTGCTCTTCCAGCCGCTTCACCCGCACAGCCGCCTGAAGGGGCACCTCATCGCCAAAGGGTACCCGTTGCCTGTCGCCTTGCTGTTCGTCGGTTCTTTCCTGGCGCTCTACTTCGAGTATTTCGATCATGAGCATATCGCTATCCCTTTTGTGAGCAAGGTGCTGTTGTTTATGCTGTTGGGTTGGGGGGCAAGCGTGTTTCTGGTGCGCAACGCGTACCGGCGCACCCTGGAGGGCGTGATCAGCAAGGGCTACTTTACAGGCAGCACGCTGTTTCTGAATGAGCAGTCGGTAAAGGATGTGCTGGTGCAGAAAGCCGCCAGCCAGGATCCGAAAGTGGCGATTCATGCGCTTAGCCTGCTTGAAAAGGCGGACTACGCGGACATTGACTCGCTGCTGCTCGGGCAACTGCAGTCCGGAACCTATGAATTGCGGGAGTATGTGCTCTTCCGGGTCATCGCCAACAAAATGGTAAGCGCCGTGCCGCTCATCAAGGCAAAACTGGAGGTGGAGCCGGATGTAGAGGTGAAAGCTCTGATGGTCAAAGCCCTTTATTACCTCGATAGTGGCATCCTGACGACCGGTGTTGCCGCCCTGCATAACCTGGGTCAGAAAAATAAAAAAGCGGCCTTAGCCGGGCTTTTACACCGGAAAGAGGCCGGTGCCGACGCCATTGTGGCGCAGGAGTTACAGCGCATGACCCACAGCGAAGCCAATGAGGATAAATTAGTAGCCATCGACATCATCAAAGAAATACAGCGTGGGGATCACGAACAGGTACTCGGGACGCTGTTGCAGGACGATGACCAGGCAGTGTTTACCAGGGCCATGGAGGCGGCGGGAGAAGTAAAGGAACTAGGGCTGCTGGCCCAGGTGGTGCAGGTGGGGCTTGCCAGAACGGCGCCGGCGGCTTTGCAGAAATCGCTGCTACTCTATGGTGACAGAATTTTTGGAACGGCCTATATCCAGCGCAGGGCTTACCCGCAGGCGTTGAACCCTGTGCTGCTGAAAGTGGCAAGTAAGAGTAAAGGGGAGAGCGCCACTGTTTTTTTAGAGCAGCTGGTGCAGGAGAGTAGCTCCGATATGACAGGCATTATTGATGCGCTGTGGCAGAAAAAAGCGGCAGTAACCACAGAAACGCAGTTTTTGCTGAAGAAGCAGCTAAAGCTACAGTTAAAGCAAAGCCTCCTGAAAGCTACTTATTACGTGCACCTGAAAACCAATGATGCGCTAAAGCCTTTGCAGGAGGCCGTCTGCTCCGAAATACACCAGGATATACAGCGCCTGTTTAAGTGCCTGTCGCTGGTATACGAGCGCAGGCAGATTGAACGGGTAATGGAGCTATATAACCAACCGGATAGCGCCAAGGTGTACAATGCCATTGAGATGCTCGAACTGATCATCCCGCGGAAGTACTTCAATAGTCTGAACACGCTCATGGAACTGGAGCAGGACACACTGAAAGGCCAGGTAGTGATGCACCCCACGAAAGAGTTGTCTGTCAGTGGCATAATACAGGAAATACTGACGGGAAATAAAGCGCACTTTAACAACTGGACCAGGTCGGTAGCATGCTATATGATTCCGAGACTGGAGGAAGCGCATTTTGCGGTTGGGGTGTTAAATAAAATCGAAGACCAGGAAGATCCGTTGTTTCAGGAGACACGGGATTATGTTATGACCTTGCTAAATTAAGAAAGAATGTTGCTGATAGAGAAAGTGCTGATTCTGCGATCCTCTGATATCTTCCAGAACACCCCGGAACAGGAGTTGGTGGGGCTGGCAGGTATATTGGAGGAAATGTACCTGGAGCCGGAAGAAAACCTTTTTTCGAAGGGCGATAAAGGAACCTGCATGTATTTTATATACAAGGGCCAGGTGCGCATACACGACGGAAACTATACCCTTGCGGTGCTGGAAGACAATGATATCGTGGGGGAGCTGTCTGTGCTGGATTCTGAGTCGCGTTCGGCCAGCGCCACAACCATCGATGAGACCATTCTGCTGAAGCTGGAGCAGGAGCCGTTCTATGAGATCATGATGAACAACGTGGAGGTACTCAAAGGCATCCTCAACACCCTCTGCCGCCGCCTGCGCATCATGGATGATAAAAGCGTGTCTTTCCACAATAAAACACTGCCCGCCGTTCCGACAGTTTAGCCTCCTCCTTAGCTTACTGTGACAGAGGTCTAAGCTATATATAAACCGCTCGTAACTTAAACAGTAGCACGGGCATTGGGAAAGGATCGGACTGAAAAGCAGTTATCTTCCAGTGTCATTCAAAGGAAATGTTGGTTTGGAGATACGCAGCACTACTATAGCAGGAGCACAATGCCTGAAAATGTCAGTCCTGAAACAGGAGCAACATGGATATAGGAGCCGCTCCCGCTGAGCCGTGTATCCGGAGTTGGCCTGTCTGGTCAATCTCCCTGCCGGCGGCAGCCACACGCCAGGTCCCTTCTAGTGCTACGCGGGCAACCGTCCGGTTTGCATTATATACCACAATGATATCCTTCCAGCTGTCGCCGTTCGCATGGTCCTTTATATGAAATGCAACGACACCCGGCTCCGTTTGCAGGAAATGCAGGTGCCGTCTCACCATCCCGGCTGTTGGCATGCTGAAGGCCAGGTGTGCTTTTCGCAGCGATACCAGGTTTTTATAATAAGAGAAAGCATCCTGATGGGCAGTTTTCCAGTTCCAGTCGATCTGGTTGATGGCGTCCGGGAGGTTGTAGCTGTTGTGCTCGCCTTTCTTGGTGCGCAGCATCTCCACGCCGGCGTGCAGAAACGGTATGCCCTGTGCGGTCAGCACGACGGCATTGGCCAGCAGGTGCATCCTTTTCAGTTCCTCTTCCGAAGCGCCTGCCGTTGATAGCCTCAGTTTATCGTAAAGCGTATGGTTGTCGTGGCAGGAGACGTAGGAAACCGCCTGCCAGGGCTCCCTTGCCCACGCTGCCCGCCCGGCGTGCACCTCCGGGTGCTGCGTGCTCCCGACCACGCCAAACTTGACTTTCTCTTCCATGCCGCTGGCTCCCTGCACAAATCCCTTGCCTTTTTTCTCAAAAACAGAGCCCTTCAGGGCGTCGCGCAGGTCGTCGCTGAAGGCGGCTATATGTTCTAACTTATGGGTATGAATTTTGGTGGCGCGGAGGGCTTCTGGCACCGGGCTCTCACCGGCTGTCCAGCCTTCGCCATATACCAGTATATGGGGGTTGATGTCCTTCAGCACGACCGTGAGCAGGTTCATGGTCTCGATGTCGTGGATACCCATCAGGTCGAACCGGAAGCCGTCTATATGGTACTCCCGCGCCCAATAGCAGCAGGACTCTAATATAAACTTGCGCATCATGATGCGTTCGCTGGCAGTTTCGTTTCCACAGCCGGAGGCGTCAGACCAGTTGCCATAGGCAGTATGCCTGTAGTAGTAACCTGGCAACTCAAGATTGAAATTAGAGTTTTCCGCGACGCCCGTGTGGTTGTACACCACGTCCAGGATGACCCCGAAGCCCTGGCTGTGGAAGCCCTGCACCATCTCCTTAAACTCCCGGATGCGCACCTCTGCGCGGTAAGAGTCAGATGCATAGGACCCTTCCGGCACATTGTAGTTCTGCGGGTCATAGCCCCAGTTATACTGCGGCTTTTCCGGAGCGGATTCGTCTACAGACATAAAGTCGAAAGCAGGCAGCAAGTGCACATGCGTGATACCCAGCTCTTTCAAATGATCGATGCCCGTTGCGAGGCCGGCAGGGTTCGCGGTTCCCTGCTCCACCATCCCCAGGTACTTGCCCGGGATTGTGCTGCCGGAATTTTTACAGATCGTAAAATCCCGGATATGTGCCTCGTACAGCACCGCCTCGTTCGGGGAGGAGATGGCAGGCCCGCGGTCACTTTCCCAGTTCACCGGGTCAGTGGCAGCCAGGTCGAGCACCATGGCGCGCTGGCCGTTTACCCCGACGGCCGTGGCATATATACCGGGCGTCTCGTCCAGCCATACCCCGTTTGATTTTACCTGGTAAGTATAGTAAATCCCCAGGAGATCCTCGCAGACAGTCAGCGTCCAGAGCCCCGCCTCCGTTTCTTCCAGCTCAGCTTTGCCCAGGCAGTGGCCGCCGCAGCCTTTTTCGTAAAAGTTTACCTTCACCTTCTCCGCCGCCGGCGACCATATACGGAAAGTGGTGCTGCTCGGGGTGTAGCAGGTCCAAAGGTTGGCGTTCGGGTAAGTCGGGTAATGGGCGTAGGTCCTGAAAACAGAAGGCGCTTTGGCTGAATAAAATTTCATGTAGAATCAAACCGTAAGAGTGAGGGAACAGACAGCGAATGGGTGCTTCGGCTTTTCGTATGCTGGTAAGACAACCACAAAAACTTTGCCTGACGAAAGGCTGGGGGATAACTCGGGATAATGTCGCTTTGCCGCGTGCCCGGGGAAATGTGCCCTGCTCTGAACATCAAATTGCCCGCGTACCTTGGGGTAGTGTAAAAATGCCCTTTTATTTAACCCGTATAAATAAGTAAAGCAGGAGTTTATATATGTATACTTAAAGCACTACTACAAGGTGTAGCGGCGGAATTTATATGCTACCTGCTTTCCGTTTGCAGCAGGTATTTCTCTATCGCCACGGCTACACCGTCTTCGGTGCTGGGCAGCGTTATTTCAGCGGCTACGGCTTTTACCTCCTCGCGGGCATTGCCCACGGCGATGCCTTTACCTACCGCCTGCAACAGTTCAATGTCGTTGTAATTGTCCCCGAAGGCCATCACCTCCTCCATAGATATGGCATAGTTTTTCTTTAGGATCAGCTCCAGGGCCGTTGCTTTCGAAATGGAGCGAGGGGCAAGCTCCAGGTAGGTAGACTTAGAGCGGTATATATAAATCTCCTCCCCGTACTTCCTGGTCAGTGCCTCTGCCATGTCGGCTATTTCCTGCTCCGGGCCCATGCACATGACTTTGTGCGCCCCAGTGTCTGTTGCATGCCACTCGCCCAGCACCGCGTTCAGCGCCCCTATATTCGGGGAAACCTTGGTTACCCGCTCTTCCTTCTCAGCCCATTTATCGAACTGGGGGGCATACCAATTGTCCTCTTTGTAAAGACTCACATGGATGTCGGTGCCATGGGCCATCTCCACTATTTCGGCGCACATTGAAACCGGTATTTGCACCGAGTCGATGACGGCAGGGGCAGCAGACCCCTCGTTGAAAAGCAGCACATAGCCGCCGTTGAAGCAGATCATGGGATGGTGCAGGATGCCAAGCTCCTCCTGCAGGTGGCGCATGGCGCCGGGCATGCGCGATGAGGCAAGGATAACCGGTATGTTTTTATCGAGCTTTCTGAATGCGGCAACGGTTCTGGGGGATAGCTCCCGGCGATTGTCCAGCAGGGTGCCGTCTATATCGGAGCAAATAGCTTTGATCTTCATTTCTGATGGTTACGCTAAGAGGGATCCTGTTGCATATCAGGATGCAGGGTAATAAAATGTTTGCTTTGCATCGGCGGAAAAAAAGGCGTTTGCAAAGCGAAAAAGCAATGTCAGGGAATTTTCTACGGCGACACAGGAAGTATGCATCGGCTACGGTGGTAAAAAGCAGCGGGATCGGCCAACGAATGCTGGTCCCGCTGCTGCTACTGGCTTTACTGGAACGTGCCGGGGAATGGGAAAACTATTCCCTGCCTTTCTTTTTTTCCTGCTTGGCAGCGCGTTTCTCCTTCTCTGTTTTCGCGGGTTTTTTCTTCGCTTCTTTCTTCGCGTCTTGTGACTTAGCCATATGGGTTGATTTTTAAAGGTTGAACGTTATAAATATAAGGGAAAGTGTGCAAGGTTGCCCCCTCTATACCTAAAAACAGGGCCGTGGGATGCATTATACACCATAATAATCTTGAAGCCTTATGCTTACAGCCATTGTTCCGGCCTGTGGCAGCGTAAAGCGCATCAGGGTGCGTGATCAATAGCAGTAAATATAGCAGTAATAAATATTTGCACCTACCTTCGCACTTCCAAATTCTTCTACGGCAAAGTAAGCAGCTCACAGGCAGGCTTCTGCAGGCGCTACACGCGTTGATGAGGGTATAGGATATTTAAAATGTCCCTTCAGAACCAAAACAAGCGCATTCTGCGGGCGTTGTAGCAGTAGCAGGGATGCTTCATCCGGCACATTAACTTTAGACACTTATGCGTTTCCGTTCCTATTCGTTATTCTTTTTTATCTGGGTGATCACCTTCGGGTGCCAGCAAGCTGAAGTCATTCCGCGCATCTCCCTGGAAGCGGAGCAGATGCTGCTGGGTAACCCCAGCGGTGCCACCGCCGAGGTGCGCGACTACAACAACTTTCTGCTCCTGAAACCGCAGTACGCGCTGTCGTACAGCCGGGACAGGGGCACGCCCAACTGGGTGAGTTGGCACGTGAGCCAGGACTGGCTTGGCAGCGCCCCGCGCCAGGACAACTTCAGGAGCGATGCCTCGCTGCCGGAGGGCTGGTACCGCGTCACGGCCTCCAGCTATAGCGGCAGTGGCTTTGACCGGGGCCATAACGCGCCCTCCGCCGACCGCACCCGCTCGGTGGATGAAAATGCCGCTACTTTTCTGATGACCAACATGATCCCGCAGGCCCCCCGCAACAACCAGGAGACCTGGGCCAGGCTGGAGGATTATACACGGGAGTTGGTGCAGCAAGGGCAGGAGGTGTACGTGATGATGGGCAGCTACGGTGTGGGCGGTACCGGCAGCGAAGGCACTTCCCGCAAGATCGATGATGGCCGTGTGACGGTTCCCAGCCGCATCTGGAAAGTGCTGGTGGTGTTACCCGAAGGGGATGATGACCTTTCCCGTATCACGACTGCCACGCGCGTAATCGCTGTCAACACGCCAAACACCAATTCGGTGCGGCCAGACTGGACGTCCTATCTCACCACGGTGGACGCCATTGAGCAAGCGACAGGCTACGATCTGCTAAAGGCGGTGCCCGGGGAGGTGCAGGAAGTGCTGGAAAGCCGGCTAGACAAAGGGGTTCTGAAGTAGAATCAGGAGTCCTTCTTTTTAAGCACCCGTGCGGTAGAAGGAGTGTTACAGGAGGTTAAGCTTCAGGAAGAAGAGTTATGGATGAAGGTCCTGTTATTCAGATAACTATGGTTGTTTCATGGTTTTCTGTTCCTCCTGCCAGCGCATGCGGTAGGCATTCATTGCGGTGTTGCCCAACTTCTGCAGCAGCTTGTAGTTTACGACAGCGCCTACCGGTGCGCCGATTATCGGAATGAGCTGTGCCATCTTCGGGATATCGATGTAATCGCGGTACTCCTGCTGAAAGGTGCGCCAGTCGAACTGGTGGATATCCTCCGGAAGGTGCTTCTTCTGTTCTTCCCAGTTCACCATTTGCAGGTAGACCCGCCGCCGTTGCTCCTGGCTGCTGAAAGCCAGCTGGAAAACGTGCAGCAGGAACAGGCGCTCGCGGTAATCTTCGACGGAGTAGCCGTAGAGCGCCGTTATCTCATACAGCATTTTCAGTTTGAGGCTCAACAAAAGGGGGAAGTCCGCAAAGCCCAGCAAGATACCGCCTGCCCCGGTGATGCCGCCTTCTGCCGCTGCCGCCCGCTTATAGAAGGCGATGCGCTCCTGTACCAGCGCCTCCTTCATAAAAAGAGCGCCGTGTTTCTCCGGCTTTTTTGTGGTCAGTTTAGCGCCAAACAGCACTCCCCGGATCATCTGCTTGATGGTGGTGGTGATAGCGTTGTGTACCTTTTCCGGAATGTAACTGTTGAGCTTGTGCTGCACCCTCGTCGCAAGTTTGCTAACCAGGGAAGGCGGCCGCAGCATTTCCTGTTGCCAGGCTCTTAGCTCCCGTAAAGCGTGTTGTTCATAAGCTTGCGCAGACATAGGCTGTTTCAATTAAACGGCTTAAGGCAGAAGATGTGCCACACATTCGGAGCTCCTCAACAAACCGCTTCAAGGGATGTGCCACCTCGTGCTCTACCCAAAAATTACGTTAACTGCTGATGAGGTTTGAACCGCTATTGTGTAAACACATTTAGCATAACACGACACCTCTGCTCATAAGCGCTCGCATAAAAGTCGTCTAAAACCGCAAATAAACGACATTACTGCTGCACTTTAGTTTCCTGCTGCGCCTCTGAGATACCAGCCAGCAGTTCCTCGTCCGTGGTTTCCTCCAGCCAGTTCTTCGGCAGTTCAAGCCGCACCGACTGTGCACCGCCGCCTGGCGTGCAGACCACCGGCACCTGCCCGTTGCCGTTCTCGGATAAAGCCGCTGCTTTGTCTCCTTTTTTACCTTCCAGGCCGCTATAGGCTTGCACGCAGGTCCAGGCTGTATTCTGAGTATCTGTTACTTCTCGTTGTATCATATATAAAATATAAAAGGAGAACAATTTAATCATCCCCGGTACACTTACTGCAAAATGCACCGCCGGGATGCCTGTTGCAATAAATATCCGGGCATGCCGGTAAGTCAAACCCGGGATACAGCTGAGCTGGAAGAATCTACATCGGGCAGGTTGGCAACCCGATACTAACGGGTAGGGAACCCGCTGCCAAAGAAAACGGGCGGTATATATCCCAATGTTGTGAATTACTCTAACATAACCTTCCGGTACGTACAAGCATATAATATATAGGAGAGGCCGGCAACCCAATCCCATTAAAACAAGCCGGTGACCCATAAATTTTTTTAAATTATAAAGAACAGAGCTATGGCAAAAGTAAAATGGACCGTTGACCCGGCACACAGTGAAGTACAGTTTAAGGTAAAGCACCTCATGATCACGACTGTCACCGGTTTCTTTACCAGTTACAACGTGGAGGTGGAAACAGAAGACGAGGACTTTACAAAAGCATCAAGTATTGTGTTCACGGCTGATGTCGATTCTATCAGCACCAACAACGAGCAGCGCGATACGCACCTGAAGTCGGAGGATTTCTTTGATGCGGCCAATCACGGACAGATTAAGTTTGTCGGCAACAAGTACGAGGAAATTTCAGATGGCACCGCCAAGCTACATGGTGAGCTGAACATTCGGGGCGTAGCGAAGCCCGTGACCGTGAACGTAGAGTACCATGGCACAGTGGTAGACCCATACGGACAGACAAAAGCCGGTTTTACGATCGAAGGCAAGATAAGCCGTAAAGCCTTTGGCCTGACCTGGGATGCTGTGACGGAAGCCGGTAGCGTGGTGGTGAGCGACGACATCAGGCTACATGCCGAAATACAGTTGGTGAAACAGAACTGATAGCTGAAATAGCGTGAGCTATGGTAGCCGCCTTTGCCCTCGCGGCAGAGGCGGCTATTTTTTTCCCCCATTGGCATGAAGCGGTGTAATGCCAATATCAATTGGTTGATGCGCAATGCAGTTACCTGTCTGCAGATTCCCCTCCTTCGAGGGGCAGGGGGTGGGTTTTATAGAACATCTTCGTTCGCAGAGTTCAGTTGAAAATGTATTACCTAGCCGTTATATATAGGAGCGTATCTTTGAGAAAGGGTGGGAAAGCCTGAAATGCCATTTACCTGCCGCCGCATCCACACCGTGCTTACTTGAAGACACAAGCTGCAGAACATTAACAGCGAGGGTTTTTGCTGAGGAATAATTCAACGGGGCGCACTGAAACTCTCCATAATATTTTATAACTTCACCCTCTGATTCTCATATTCGGATGTAGCAGATAACCTCTCACTTATATGTTATATCATCTACAAGCAAATACCAGGCTGCCAGCATGAACAACGACCTCTTTCAACAGTTTGGGGAGTCCAGCAAGAAAATCCTTTTTTTGTTTAACCTGGGCACCATGCAATTCGATTACCTGAACAAGGCCGTAGAATCTATTTGGAAATTAGACCGGCAGGCGGTGCTGGATTCACCTGTGCGGCTCATTTCCCATATCCATCCAGATGACAGGAAGGCAGTTGTCAAGCGCTACGAACTGTTGCTGCAGGAAGAGAAAAGCCATCTGGTGGAGGTAAGCCTGAAACTGCCGGACGGTACCCGGAAAGAGGTGAAAATAGATGCCCACCCGCTAAAGGATGCGGCAGGAAAACTGACCCATATAGCAGGCGATGTAGAGGATGTCACCAGGCAGTCGCAGTACGTGGACTACCTCCGGGAGTATACCCGCAGGAAAAACAGCGCGCTTGAGATCATTGCCCATGACCTGCGCGGGCCGCTCTCCATTGTCAAAGGCATCGCCTCACTGCTTGAGAGTGAGCACCAGGAGAAGAACTACGAGGAAGTCGGCACCTACACCAACATCATTCTCGGCGCCTACGACAATTGCCTGGGCATCATAACCGATGTGCTGAGCGACGAGCACCTGAAGTCTCCCCTGATCTATATGAACACCCAGCGGTTTGAGATTGTGGAAAGGGTGCGAAAACTGCTGCACTCGTACCAGGTGGCGAAAGGAATGGACTATCAGTTTGAGTTGGTGAGCAGCGACGAAAAGATCATGGTGGAGCTGGATGAGGTCAAGCTGATGCAGGTGCTCAACAACCTGCTCTCCAATTCCATTAAGTTCACACCTGCAGGCGGACAGATCAAGATAGAATTCAAAAAAGAGAACAACAACCTGCTGGTGCTGCACTCTGATACGGGCATCGGGATTCCGGAAGAGCTGCAGTCGCATATCTTCCAAAGGTACAGCAAATTGTCACGGGAGGGATTGCGCGGCGAGTCCACCAATGGCGTGGGGCTCTCTATTGTGCGGGAACTGGTAGAGGTGCAAGGCGGAAAAATATGGGTCGAAAGCGAAGGGGATGGCCAGGGCACTACCTTTTTCCTCAGTTTTCCCTTGCCGGAAGAGTAGGAACAGCGCGGGATGATACTAAAGTCCCATTCCACAACACTGACCTACTTCCCAAAACTGTGGCTCGAAAGGCGTATTCAAACCACTGATTAACGGTGCCCTTGCCTGTATACTGTATAAATTTCAGAAGAATGCACATTTTGAGTGGCATCATTGTTCAGGTAACATGAGGTATTTTGTTGAAGAAGGCTCAGTTGTGCGAGAGATTTGGGGGAAGAGCGATACTATCCTCTTTATTTTTGCCGGTGCTTCCGCCGAATTCGCCCTGAACAAGGCAGTTGACTGGCTTTATTTCACCGGAAAGCTACCCGCCGACCCGCTCGGAAGGCTATTCTCCACAGTCGCCTATGCACGGCAGATCGTTTTTTCGGAGCTGGAAGGTGCCCATCGGGCCATCGATAAAATGGCTTCCATCCATGCTGCGGTGGAGGCCAAGCGCGGGATGGCCATCCCCGACTGGGCATACCGCGACGTGCTGTTCATGCTCATCGACTATTCGATCCGCTCTTATGAGCTTCTGGAGCGAAAGCTGACTGAGACTGAGAAAGCAGAGGTGTTTCAGGTGTTTAACCGGGTGGGAAGCCGGATGGGTATTCACGGCTTACCCGCTGCATATAAAGATTGGATGGTGATGCGTGAGGAGCACCTGGGGCAAAACCTGCAGAAAGGGCCCTATACCCTTAACCTGTATCAGCAATACAGGAAGCACCTGGGCCCGGTTCGCTACGCCTTGCTGTTGCAGGGGCAGGTGCTGGTGGTGCCGGCCATTGTAAACAACATGCTGCGGCTCGGAAGCTTTTCGCTGCTGTCCCCGGTGCTGGCTATCTACAAAGTATGCCGAAAGCTCCGCCTCGAATGGCTTCTGAAGGCAGCCATCCTGCCTCCGTCATACAAAACTGAGATCAAAGCACTGGATACGTCTCCTTCGTGAGTAGGTATAGCAAAAAGACGCTTTTTTTGAAAAGAAGAGACCATTCATAGAACCTTGGGCGAAGCGGCACAGTTAAGGGACCTTGTAAAGCTTCAACAGGTATGGATGTCTTTTTGAGCGCGCTGACCCCGTCGTTTCTTCTTCATATGTTTGTGCACGTGGCAGTGCCTGTGGGGGTGGCAGCCTTATTTTTCCGAAAAGATTTCCGGCACGCTTCGCTTTTGATGCTGGCGGGCATCCTCATCGATATAGACCATCTGGCGGCAAGCCCCATCGTAGACCCAAGCCGGTGCAGCGTAGGCTATCACCTGCTGCACAGTTTCTGGCTTATACCCGTCTACGTCACACTGGCTTTATATCCCAGAACGCGGCTCATTGGGCTGGGGCTTGTCATTCATATCGTGCTGGATACCGCAGAATGCATCCGGTACGGGCAGCCCCTGGAGTTAATCTCGCCTCTATAGGGTACTTTCTGCCCCGGTAAGTCAATTAGCAGGGCTACTTCCCCTGAAGCCGTCTGTTTTCACAGGAACGCCCTCGGGGTTGATAAACTGCACCTGCTGCCGTGGATAGACAGGGATTATCTTTTCGACGTATTCCTGCTTCGCCAGCTCCTGCGTTATCCGGAAGGTGAGTTCGCTTTTCCATTTCCTGCGCTCACGGGCACCCACCAGGTAGCGGATGGTGATGTTGGTCCAGGAGTCTTCGATGGAGACGAACACCTGTGGCCGTTCTGCCACATGGTCCTCCAGGCCCGCTTTCCGCAGCAGCTGGGCATACATTTTGGCAGGCGCGATCATGTAATTCCCCAGCAGTTCCGTGGAAAGGTTCTCCAGCACTTCCATCGAGAGCCGGATATCTGATTCGTTCGCTATGGCCACGCTAAGCTCATCCCACACATAGGGGAAGTCGCCGGTCAGGTTGGTGACGGTGCCGGTCAGTATCTCGTTGTTCGGGAAGGTGACCATTCTGCCTGTCGGCTGCTCCGCCTGCACAAAGCCAGGCTGGTACGGGGCCCCGATCTCCCAAACAGTGGTGGTGAGGAAATCAATGCGGTACACGTCCCCGAAAACTTCCCCCACCCGAATGCGGTCGCCGACTTTGTAATAGCCTTGAAAAGAGTTTAACAACCAGCCCGTGAAGCTTTCGATCGGCGTCTGCAGCGACCAGGAGAGGGCCAGGCCGATCAGTCCGAAGGAGCCCACGAGCGCACGGATGTCGCCGGCCACAACACTCACCGCAATGCCGATGGCCAGCAGCCAGACCGAAATGAGTACCAAGGTGGTGATAGCGCTGGTGCTCTGCCAGCGCCCAAGGGTTTTCTGCAGCACCATGCGCAGGAACCGCGTCAGGAGCCAGGCCAGCACCAGAATGCTGAAGGCGATCAGCATTTTTGGCAGGTTAAAATAAAAGCTGTCCCAGAGGTTTTGCAACGCGCCGATGGCCTCGTCGGCAGACTCCTTGCTGGAACCCGTCTCGCGTATCACCGAACGGGCAGTGTCTGCTGTGGTGTCTGACAGCTCGGCAACCGCCCCGGAGTCCGAAATGGCAGTGTCCGCCGCCGCCTCCTGCTGCGGCACATCCTGGGCCGCCAGCCCCGCCTCGCCCGGAGAAGCCAGCATGATGATAAAACCTGTGATCGCAACAGCGAGGATAGAAGCCTGCCGGAAATTCTTGAGCCTGTTTTCTGCTGCGCCTTTCACCCTGGTGGGCCCCGCCAGGCGCCTTTCCCTGACTCTTCCGCTGGCAGGTGTGGTTTTTTTGAGCCGGTTGCCGACCCGTATGCCGCTCGCGCGCTGGGGTAAGGCGCCTGACTGCGCTGAGGGGCTTCCTGCATTTCGGTTTCTGTTGTAGTAGCGGGGCATATAGGCACGGTAATTCCTGATAAATCTGTTAGGTTGTACTCTTCTGTGAAAGAGTGTGTTGCAGCCATTTGTTGCACAGGGCTTGCCGAGCTCCGGCAGCCAACCCTATAGCTTTACGGGTTTTCATGCCCCTGAAGCTATTATGTAACAGCAGAAGGCAAACTACAGTAGGAGAAAGGAATGGGCTTGCGAAGCCAGAACGGGAGCTATGAAGTCACTGATGCCGTCCGATCAAAGTAAAATGCAACGGTATATCGGTTTCCTATCCTGCCGTGAGCCGTCGCAATCCTTGTACTAACTATTTAGCAAGAAAGAAGTATAATAGGGAGGCATTTGTAAACAAACCAAGCCGAAAAATCGGATTACGTTCGAATGTCACCTCTTAAAGCCGCTTTAGCTGATGTAGCGGGCGGTATATATAAATCTTAACATTATATGAAGATATCCGTTTACCCCGGCTCTCCTTATCCGCTGGGAGCCACCTGGGATGGGGAAGGAGTCAATTTCGCCCTTTACGGCGGTAATTCCACAGCCGTCGACCTTTGCTTATACGACCCGACAGACCATAAAAAGGAAATTGCAAAAATCAAGCTGACTGAACACACGCATCAGATATGGCATGTTTACTTGCCTGGCTTACAGCCGGGGCAGCTATATGGATACCGGGTGCATGGCCCATATGAGCCGCATCGTGGCAACCGCTACAACGCCAATAAGCTCTTGTTAGACCCTTATGCGAAAGCCATCTCCGGAACGGTAGAGTGGCATGACTCGCTCTTCGGGTACGAGGTAGGGCACCCGGATGAAGACTTCAGTTTCAGCAAAAGCGACAGTGCCCCCTATATGCCCAAAGCTGTCGTGGTAGACCACAACTATGACTGGGGTGGGGACAAAGCCCCGAAGATTCCGTACCACAAGTCCATTATATATGAGACGCATGTGAAGGGTTTCACAAAACTCCATCCCAATATTCCGGAGGATATAAGGGGCACCTACAAAGGCATGGCGCACCCGGAAACCCTGAAATACCTCAAGGAATTAGGTATAACGGCGGTAGAACTGATGCCCGTGCACCATTTTATCACGGACAGGTACCTGGCGGAGAAAGGACTGACGAACTACTGGGGCTACAACTCCATCGGGTTCTTTGCCCCCGATGTGCGCTACTCCAGCAACGGCACCCTCGGGGAGCAGGTGGTGGAGTTTAAGGACATGGTGAAGGCCCTGCACAGAGAAGGGATCGAGGTGATCCTGGATGTGGTGTACAACCACACCGGCGAAGGTAACCATATGGGCCCCACGCTTTCCTTTAAAGGGATTGACAACGCGTCCTATTACCGGTTGGTCGACAAAGATCCGCGTTTCTACATGGATTATACCGGCACCGGCAACACCCTGAACTCCAGCCTGCCCAGTGTGCTCCGGCTAATCATGGACAGCCTGCGTTACTGGATAACGGAGATGCACATCGACGGCTTCCGCTTTGACCTGGCCTCCACGCTTGCCCGCGAACTCCATGGCGTGGACAAACTGGGATCCTTTTTCGATATCATTCACCAGGACCCTATCATTTCGCAGGTAAAGTTGATCGCCGAGCCCTGGGATGTAGGGGAGGGCGGCTACCAGGTCGGAAACTTCCCCGCTGGCTGGACTGAGTGGAACGGGAAATACCGGGATTGCATGCGCGACTACTGGCGTGGGGAGCACAGCATGCTCGCGGAGTTCGCTGAGCGCTTCACGGGCAGTTCAGACCTGTACCGCGATGACTACCGCCGGCCGACTGCAAGTATTAATTTCATCACGGCACACGATGGCTTCACTTTGCACGACATGGTGTCATATAACGAAAAACACAACTTAGCGAACGGAGAGGACAACAAGGACGGCGAGAGCCACAACCGCTCCTGGAACTGTGGGGTGGAAGGTCCCACAGACGACCCGGAGGTGCTCGCGCTCAGGCAAAAGCAGAAACGCAACTTCCTTACTACCCTGCTGCTGTCTCAGGGCGTGCCCATGATCGTGGCAGGGGATGAGTTCAGCCGCACCCAGCTCGGTAATAACAATGCGTATTGCCAGGACAATGCGATATCCTGGCTTGACTGGGACAAAGCGGATACGGATTTGCTTGAGTTCACGCGTAAGCTGATTGAGCTGAAGAAGAACCACCCGGTCTTCTGCAGGCGCCGGTGGTTTCAGGGGCAACCCATCAAAGGAACGGGGGTATATGATATCGCCTGGTTCCTGCCAGAGGGCAATGAAATGGACGATGAGCACTGGAACCATGACTATGCGAAGTCGCTGGCCGTGTTTATGAACGGGCATGGCATTCACTCGGTGGGCCCGAAAGGGGAGGCGGTGAAGGACGATAGCTTTTACATGATCTTCAATGCACACCATGAGCCGATCACGTATAAGCTACCGCCAAAGAAGTATGGTGAGAAATGGACGAAGATCCTCGACACAAGCAACGACAGCTTCAACGTGAAACATGACATCTATGCCTTCCGGAAAACGCTGAAAGTGGAGGGACGGTCTATGGTGCTATTGCGGTGCCCGCTTAGTTAGCGTCAAATATGCCATATATGAAAAATGCCGCCGACCAATCAGGTCGGCGGCATTTTTCATATATAATCTTTTTTATTGGTCAGTATAAGCGCATTTATAATTCAAAGCGCTAACTGTCTCCAGTGCATCTTCCTCCAGTTCCCTCCATGCTAATGGCTACAGGTCTATATACCCTCTATGGCCGAAACATGAAATCCGCTACTAGACGTGCGACTGTTTCTTGAGGGACGCGATCTGCTGGTTCAGCTCTTCGATGCGGTTCATCTCGGTCTGTAGTTCGCGCTTTACCTTTAGCTCCTTCTCCCGGGCGTTCTTCTTGTATTCGTTGTATTCCTGGTCTATCTCGTCGAAAGCCTTCTGCTTTTCAACAGCTACCAGTTTGCTGCTCCTGTACTGCATCAGGAAAATGCCCAGCAGCACGAGCAGGGTGATGATAACGGCAAAGCTGAGGATCACATAATTCTGCTTCTCCATGTCGATGCCCAGCACCGAAAGGTTAGCTACGTTATAAGCGCTTTGCTGCACTTCCTGCTCTTTGGCAGCAAACTCTTTCTTTATGGCCTCCAACTGGCTGTTCTGCTTTTGGATGCTCTCTTTTGCCTCGGCCAGTTCCTGGTCTCTTTCTTTGCCGGCTTCGATCAGTTTTTTCTCCCTTGCCTCTATGGTGTCCTGTACGCTTTTCCAGAACGCGTCGAGGGAGGTAACTCCCACCACCTTGTAGGTTCTGTTGTTTTCGACGTAGGAGTTGGCATTATCTTTCAGGTTGTTAAACTGCCTGGCGAGGGTGTTGTTGGCAGGAGCTCCTTTTTTAGCTGTTCCCTGTGCGCTGGCAACGGTGAAAGACGACGCAAAGAATAAAAGTAAAAAGAATGGCTTCATGGTTTCGATGATAAAATCCGGGCGAAGTAGCCTGGGTTAAACAAAATGTATTGCGGTATAGCGTTAGTAAAAGTGTGTTGCGGTTTAGATGAATTGCAAGACTACTAAAAATTAACTTTACAAATGTACCTTTTATTGTTCAAGCCCCTAAAAGTAGGTGTCGGAGTGGTCTGTTTTTTATGATAGTAAGCGCTGCAGCAGCAGAACCTAAGTCCATGATGCGCAGGGGTTAAGGAGGTTGTTTAGGATACTATCAGCGCAAGAATACAAAATGCATCTATAACTAGCAAAGCCAGCGTGATATCTTTTGTCTTTCCGCTTACGAGCTTCATGGCGGTCCAACTCAGGAAACCCCAGATAATGCCCTGGGTGATGGAATATGAGAAGGGGATCAGCACCATCGCCAGAAAGGCGGGGATCGCCTCGTCGAGCTGCATCCAGTCTATCCGGGTGACGGGCCGCACCATAAACACGCCCACCAGCACCAGGGCCGGCGCTGTGGCGATGGCTGGGATAACAGAGAGCAGCGGCGCCAGGAAAAGGAAGGGCAGGAACAGCAGCGCGGCCACCACGGCAGTGAGCCCCGTGCGCCCGCCGGCCTCAATGCCCACCGCGGATTCTATATAGGCTGTACCGGGGCTTGAGCCGACCAGACCGGCCAGGGTGGTGGCAAAAGCATCTGTCAGCAGCGAGCGTTTCACATTTCTAGGCTCGCCCTGCGCATCCGTCAGGTTGGCCGCTTCGGCCAGCCCCACGAAGGTGGAGATACTGTCAAACATATCAGTGAACACAAACGCAAAGATGACGGGCACCACGGCCCATTGCAGGGAGTTTACAAAGTCTAACCGGAGCAGTAGGCTGAAATCGGGAGCGGCAAAAACGCCCTGAAAATTCACCAGCGTGCCAGCACCGGATACCGCATCCAGGCCCCACCAGCGGCCCAGGGGGTAAGCCGCCAGCGTTGTGAACAGAATCCCAAACAGGATGGCTCCCTTCACCTGCCGGGTTAGCAGGATTGCCGTCAGCAGCAGCCCGGCCAGAAAGGTTACTACAGAGGGAGTCAGGTCGCCGATGCTCAGGATGGTGGCCGGGTTGGGCACGATGAATTTGGCGTTGGCAAAGCCGATCAACGTAATAAACAGGCCAATGCCCGCCGCGATGGCATAACGCAGCGGCCGCGGGATAGCCAGCAGGATGAAAGTGCGGATATTGAACGCCGACAACAACAGGAAAACGACGCCCGACCAGAACACGGCCCCGAGCGCAACAGGCCACTCCACCCCAAGCCCTAACACGGCAGAATAAGTAAAAAAAGCATTCAGGCCCATGCCGGGTGCAACAATGATGGGATTCTTCGCATAGAGCCCCATCATCAGGCTACTGAAGAAGCAGACCAGAACAGTGGCCGTCAGCACTCCGGCAAAGGGCATCCCGGCCTGACTGAGGACGCTGGGGTTGACGACAATGATATAAGCGGTAGCCAGAAAAGAAGAGACCCCGGCAATGATCTCGGTCTGTACCGAGGTTTTGTTTTTCTTCAGTTCAAAGTAGTCCTGCATGCTGTATCTGCGTTTAACACGAGTTCTCCTTCCGGGCGTGACCCGGCATAGAAAGTTAAAATTAATAAAAACCGGGGGATTGGTATATAAAATTAAGCAAAGCCGCCGGAAGCGCCACTTGCACAGGTGCTAAATTACTAAATCAGGTAAAACAGCTTTTTTGGCGGGAGGAGCAAGGGAAGGGCGGCGGGGAGGTTGGGCAAAACGGAACGGTGGCAGGCGCTGGCTGTAAGAAAGAATTGCTATTGTTTAGGATTACGTTTAATTTTCAAGCGAAAGACCATCAACGCAACTGGTCGGTTCTAAGATCATCTATATAACCTAATCGAAAAACATGTTCGTACACCACGTATTTTTCTGGCTGAAAAACGCCGGATCGGAAGAAGATAAAGCGAAGCTGCTGGAAGGCCTAAAAGGCATGACTTCCATTGATGTTATTAAAACATCCCATATCGGGGTGCCCGCAAACACAAACAGGGAGGTGATCGAGCGGGGCTATGATCTGTCGTGGCTGCTGATTTTCGATAACCCGGATGACCAGGAAATTTACCAGGTGCACCCGGAGCACAAGGCATTCGTGGAGAAGTGCTCCTCGCTCTGGTCTAAAGTGGTGGTGTATGACGCCATCGATATATAAATCGATATATCAAAGGAGCATGTCCGGTGCCGCTGCGCCTTTTTAAAGCGGTACCGGGCTTATGTAAACCGGAGTCCTTCGCTCCCTGAACATCCGCCAGCGCGGCACGTGCTATGGACCACTCCGCTACATTCTCTTTCTTCGGTAGCTTAAACGATTTTATTCCCGTGTCAAAGCGGGGGCAGCCGCTGCCGTATTGCTTTGCCGGGGCCCCGGCCGTGAAAGACGCCATTGAAGCCCTGGGCGTGCCGCACCCGGAGGTAGAGGTGATCCTGATAAACGGGCAGCCTGTGGATTTTTACCGTCCGTTGCAGGCCGGTGACCAGGTGGCCATATATCCCGCGGCGAGCAGAGCCCAGCACCCCGAAAGTTATTCTGTGCGCGCCGGCTTACTGCCGCCTGATGCATTTGTGCTGGATGTGCACCTGGGCAAGCTGGTGCGGGCACTGCGGATGCTGGGCTTCGACAGTTGCTACCGCAACGACTACACCGACAAAGACATCTCGCACATCGCCCAGTCTGAGAATCGGATTGCCCTGACACGGGATGTCGGGCTTTTGAAGCAGAAGTCCATCCGGTGGGGCTACTGGCTGCGCTCGCAGCTCCTAACGGAGCAACTGGGGGAAGTGATTTCCTGCTTCCACCTGAAAAAGAAGTTTCGCCCCTTTACCCGATGCATCGCCTGTAACGGCCCTATCGTGGAAGTTCAGAAAGAAAGCGTAGTGACACAGCTTCCTCCTAAAACAAAGCTATATTTTGATGAATTTTACCAATGCAACTGCTGCGGCCGCGTTTACTGGAAAGGGTCCCATTATGAACGGATGCAGGAGTTTATCGGGCGCTATTTAAACCCTTAGGAGGTTTATATATAAGCGTATTCCGTTTAGCTGTTGAAGTGGTAAAGGAAGGTGATGATGCCGGTGAACGCGGGCTTTTTGCTGTCCTGGATTTCCATCGTTACCTCCAGCCGTGCCTTCGCGATACCGCGAAGGTCTTTCACCGAGAGCAGCTTTGCCCGGAGACGCACAGCACTGTTTACCGTCACGGCCTGGTTAAAACGCAGGCTTTCAATTTCATAGTTTACCTGCATCTTCAGGTTCTCTATGCCGGCGATTTGCGTCCACAGGTAGGGCAGGAGCGATACGGTCAGGTAGCCGTGGGCAATGGTGCTGCCGAAAGGAGTCTCTGCTTTAGCCCGGTCGGCATCGAGGTGTATCCACTGGTGGTCGAGCGTGGCATCCGCAAATTTGTTTATTTGCTCCTGCGTGATCGTGTGAAAATCTGACACCCCCATTTCAGCCCCTTCGTACTGCTCGAGCTCTTTCAGGCTCCGGATAATTAGTTTGCTCATCAACTATATAATAACAAAGTATAACGTTAGGTCTTGCCGTGCTCCCGTACATGCTGCCGGGGACCTGCCCGGCTACATTTTTTCAGTGGTTAGAGTACTTTTTGGTTGCTTAGATTTCTTGGCAGCGGCACCGCTTGATTCAGGAGCTTAAATGCCCCTAAGAACGGATGCCCTGAAAAACCGGTTCAAGATACTTAAAAACTATATAGCAAGCTATATACGCTTTGCCTCAAAATAAAGCAGGTCGGGGTGCGGCCGGATAGCTGGACCTACTTCCCCTTTGTCTGACAACTAAGCATATTTCTGAGCGGATTTCGGCAAAGCAGCATATAGTATTTCCTGTTACACAATAGGCGGTGCTTGTATGCAGTGATCCTAAAGATTTACTATCTTGAGCTTTATCTCCTGGGGCTTGTGCCTTCACTTAAACAAACTGCCGATGATAGGGATCGTTATTCTGGCCGCAGGCGCCTCTTCGCGGATGGGAAAGCCGAAACAGGAACTCCTTTATAAAGGTGAGACCCTGCTGCAACATGCCGTAAAGGCCGCAGTGTCCACTTCCTGCGAACCGGTGGTGGTGGTTTTAGGGGCTAACACTGAAGTGCGGCTCCCGGCCTCAGATGGCAAAACGGTGTTAACCGCCATCAACCCGAAATGGCAGGAGGGGCTGAGTTCCTCCATACGCTGCGGCCTTTCCGCCTTGCTTGCGGCCGCGCCTCAGGCCGAGAGCGTGCTCTTTATGGTATGCGACCAGCCTTTTGTGGAAGCGGCTTTACTGGAGAGTCTCCTACACACAAAGTCTGCAGGCAGAAAAGGCATTGTAGCCTGCCAGTACAAGGATACTTTCGGCACTCCTGTATTATTCGATAAAGCCTATTTCGACGAGCTGCTGTATCTGCGGGGGAAAGAGGGGGCCAAAAAGCTGTTGTTCCGCCACAGCGAGCATGTTGCCTCTGTCTCTTTCCCTTTGGGTGCAATCGATGTGGACACGCCGGAGGATTATGCAGCTCTAAAAAGATCAGAGTCAGAGGATTGAACAGGAATGGCGGAACATTTTTTCTTGGTTTGAGATTATATCCTTAACTTAGGTTAAAAATCAAACTACCTTATTCTTATGGCCATATATAAGCTGAAAATCAACGGCCGACGCTACGAGGCCGACGTTGAATCAGACACCCCTTTGCTGTGGGTGCTGCGCGACAATCTCGGGTTGGTGGGAACAAAGTACGGTTGCGGCATTGCGCAGTGCGGTGCCTGCACAGTGCATATGAACGGCGAAGCCCTCCGCTCCTGCGTTTTACCCGTTTCTGCCGTGGGAGATGCGAGCATCACCACTATTGAAGGGCTGTCGGCCAATGGCGACCACCCGATGCAGCAGGCCTGGGACGAGGTAGATGTGGCCCAGTGCGGCTACTGCCAGGCAGGACAGATCATGACGGCCGTGGCCTTGCTTAACAAGAACCCGAACCCGAGCACTGCGGAAATAGAAAACACCATGAACGGTAATATCTGCCGCTGCGGTACCTATCACCGGATCCGCGAAGCTGTTGCCTTAGCCGCCACTAAAACCAAATAGCCATGTCGACTCTATCCAAACCAAGCAGACGCAATTTCATGAAGCTGGCTGCCACAGCGGGCGGCGGACTTTTCTTAGGCTTTAGCTGGACCGGTTCGCTGGCTTCGGCCCTCGAGGTGGTGAGCGACACCGCGATTGCCGCAGGCGAGATCAACTTCAACAGCTACCTGGCGCTTTCCCCGGATGGCATTGTGACCATCCTTTCCCCTAACCCGGAGTTGGGGCAGAACATCAAAACCTCCTTCCCGATGATCGTGGCCGAGGAGCTGGACGCCGACTGGACGAAGGTGAAGGTGGTGCAGGCGCCGCTGGACACGAATAAATTTGAACGCCAGGTGACTGGTGGCAGCGGCGCCGTGCCGCATTCCTGGGAGCGGCTTCGGAAAGCGGGTGCCACCGCGCGCCATATGCTGCTAGAGGCCGCCGCTAAACGCTGGAAAGTGTCTGCCGGCACGCTCAGAACAGAAAACGGATTTGTGCTGAACCCAGCCAATGGCAAGAAGCTAAGCTATGGTGAGCTGGCCACAGAAGCATCTAAGGTGCCGGTGCCGGAAAATGTGAAGCTGAAGGACCCAAAGGATTTCAAGCTGATCGGAACGGCCGTACGCAACGTGGACAACCACGAAATGATCACCGGCAAACCGCTATATGGCCTTGATTTCTATAAAGACGGTATGCTGTTCGCCATGATCCAGCGGCCGACGGCGTTTGGCCTGAAGCTGAAATCAGTGGACGCCACGGCCGCCAAGGCTATGCCCGGCATCGTGGACGTCGTGACGTTCAAAAACAATGTGGCCGTCGTGGGCAAATCGACGTGGCAGGTCAGCAAGGCCCGCAAAGCATTAAAGGTGCAATATGAGGCAGAGGCAGCGCTGGAAAGCAGCGCCGACCACGACCGCATCTTTAAGGAGCTCCTTAATAGCACCGATGCCACTGTCCGAAGGAAAGACGGCGATGTGGAGGCTGCGTTCAAATCGGCTGCGAAGGTCATCAAAAGCGAATACCAGTGCCCGTTCCTGTCGCATAGCCCGATGGAGCCGATGAACTTTTTTGCACATGTGCGCCCGGATGGCGTGGAACTGGTTGGCCCGACGCAAACGCCGGAGCGCGCACGCGACCAGGTGGCCGAGCTGCTGAAAATCGCCCCTGAAAAGGTAACGGTGCAGCTGACACGGCTCGGTGGCGGCTTTGGCCGCAGGCTGAGCGCCGATTTCGCACTGGAGGCCGCAGAACTGTCCAGCATCATCAAGGCTCCTGTGAAGGTAATCTGGTCGCGTGAAGACGATATGACCGGCGGCACCTACCGGCCTGCCGTGCGTTACCGTTTTGAGGCCGCCCTGGATGCCAAAGGCAATATGATCGGCTACAAGCTGCGTGGCGTGGGCATGAACTCCGGTAACCCGACACGCGAAGACAACTTCCCTTCGGGAGCCGTTGATAACCTGCTGATCGATTCAGTAGAGCATAAATCGCCGATCACCACTGGCCCCTGGCGCGCACCGATTACCAATTTCCTGGCCTTTGCGGAGCAGTCCTTTATAGACGAGGTGGCGCATGCCGCAGGCAAAGACCCGGTGCAGTTCCGCCTGGAGCTGCTGGACAAAGCCAAGAAATCGCCAGTAGGCGAAATCAAGTACGACATCGACCGCATGAGAGGCGTAATAAACCTGGCTGCGGAGAAATCGGGTTGGGGCAAGAAAAAAGGGGTGGCACAGGGATTCAGCGTTTACTTCTCGCACCGCTCGTATGTGGCGCAGGTCGGGGAGGTAGAATTGAAAGATAACAAACCCGTGATCAAGAAGATATATGCCGCCGCCGATTGTGGGATGGTGGTGAACTTGAGCGGGGCGAACCAGCAGGTGCGCGGCGGGATCGTGGACGGGCTCGGGCATGCGATGTACAGCAACCTCACCTTCAAAAACGGCGCGCCGGAGCAGGAAAATTTCAATTCCTACCGCCTGATCCGGATGAAGGAGATACCGGAGGTGGACGTGCATTTCGTACACAACGGCATTGATCCCACCGGGTTGGGCGAGCCGGCGCTACCACCGACAGGCGGCGCAGTGGCGAATGCTATTTTCAAGGCAACGGGCAAGCGGCTGCGCAACCAGCCATTCGCGGAGCAGGAAGAACTGAAAACGGTTTAGCAAGCGCCCTAAAGAAGCCTGACAAACAAACTCATATGTAAATCTCACTGCTGTTTTAGTGCAGGAGGCTTTACAGCATTTGCGTTTTGTGATGTCTGGGTTTTCTGTTCAGGAGGGGATTTATATATAAACATGCCGCCGGTCGAAGGTTCATGCCATCGCCGGGCGGCATGTTTAAGTTTTTGGCTTCTTCCGGATTCACAACTTCCGAAAGTTTCTGGGAACAGCATTAACAGAATTTCGGCTGAGGTTTAAACTATTAGCAGCGCGAGGTTGGTTTATATAGGCAGCAGGCTGTTGCCGATGGCGCTGTTTGAGATATAGCCGCCATATATCGAAATGAAATATTTATGTTAAAGGACAGACACGGACGGACGATCAACTACTTAAGGCTTGCCGTAACCGACAGGTGCAACCTGCGGTGCTTTTACTGCATGCCCGAGGAGGGAATCGACTGGCTTGGCCGGGAAGAGCTGATGAGCTACGAAGAAATGCTGCGCCTCTGTTCCGTGTTCTTGAAAATGGGAATCGAGAAGATCCGGATCACAGGCGGCGAGCCGTTCGTGCGGAAAGGCTTCATGCCCTTCCTGACAAAACTATCCCGACTTGATGGCCTGCAGCAGCTTACCATCACTACCAACGGTGTGCTGACGGCCCCTTTCGTGCCGGAGCTAAAAAGGATCGGCGTCCGCTCCGTCAATCTCAGCCTCGACACGCTAGACCGGAACCGCTTCTTCGCCATCACGCGCCGGGATGAATTGCCAAACGTGCTTGAAACACTGGAGCAGCTGTTGCAGCACGATGTAGACGTGAAACTGAATGCCGTGGTGATGGAGGGGAAGAACACTGACGATATCCTACCGCTTGTGGAACTCACCAAGGAACTGCCCATCAGCGTGCGTTTTATTGAGGAAATGCCATTCAACGGCGGCGATGCGGCGCCTA
Source organism: Pontibacter saemangeumensis (assembly GCF_039541895.1). Lineage (NCBI taxonomy): Bacteria > Pseudomonadati > Bacteroidota > Cytophagia > Cytophagales > Hymenobacteraceae > Pontibacter > Pontibacter saemangeumensis. The sequence goes on along the minus strand of NZ_BAABHC010000002.1, from coordinate 611 downwards.
AGCTCCTTAGTTGGGACCATGTGCAGATTCTGGATTCGATCAAAGCCAAATATCCCAACCTATATAAGCTGCCGGACCCGGCATTCTCTACCTCTTTTAACTACCAGATTCCGGGGCACAAAGGGAATGTGGGCATCATTGCCGCCTACACGCGCTCTTTCTGCGGCACCTGTAACCGGATCCGGCTTACGCCGCTGGGCGACCTGAAAACCTGCCTGTACGGAGGTAGCGTGCTTAATTTTAAAGACCTCATGCGAGCGGGGGCAAGTGAAGAGGAAATTCAGGCAGCTTTATACAAGGCCGTAAGCATGAAAGATTTAAACGGTTGGGAAGCCGAGAAAAATAATTCCGGCCTGGCCTCCTTAAGCGCCTCTATGGCTACGATCGGTGGCTAAGATTGCGTAGGTTAGTCAAGCTCCTTCTGCCGGGTTTTTCAGTGGCAGAGCTGCGCCACACATCACAAGGGCCTATCAGAAGCAAGCCTGTCATGGTGGCGGATAACTCAAGGCTGAAGCAACTCCATCAAAGCATATAAGAGGCTGTTTTGATTTAGCTGGATAAAAAAGCAGGTGCCGGCTGTTGGGTAAGAAAAGTTTGCAGACTTATGGCTT